>DATAOP010000055.1:0-24979 GCA_036265675.1 Solirubrobacterales bacterium | reverse complement strand
CCACCACCAAGCAGTCCAATCTCGGCGCGACCCTGCGGACGACGATCCTCCTTGCCTCCCTGACCGGGTTGCTGGTGGTGATCGGCGCCCTGATCGGCGGGCCCAGCACGGCGGCCACCTTCCTCGTCATCGGCCTCCTGATCAATCTC
The DNA here is from genome assembly GCA_036265675.1 of Solirubrobacterales bacterium. GTDB lineage: Bacteria > Actinomycetota > Thermoleophilia > Solirubrobacterales > 70-9 > VRUE01. Next base: position 24,830 of record DATAOP010000055.1, on the reverse strand, counting down.
GGCTCCTACTTCTTCAGCGACAAACTGGCGCTGAAAATGGCCGGCGCGAAGCCGCTCGATGAGTCGGAAGCGCCGCGCATCTACCAGATCGTCCGCGAACTCACGACCCGCGCCGACCTGCCGATGCCGCGCCTCTACCTGATTCCCCAGGAGCAGCCCAACGCCTTCGCGACCGGCCGCAATCCCAAGCATGCGGCGGTGGCGGTGACGGAAGGGATCACGAAACTGCTCTCCGAGGACGAGCTGCGCGGGGTCCTCTCGCACGAGCTCGCACACGTCAAGCACCGCGACATCCTGATCCAGTCGGTCGCCGCGGCGATCGGCGGCGCGATCACCTACATCGCCTACATGCTGATGTGGTTCGGCGGCGAGGACGAGTCGCCGCTCGGCCTCGTCGCCTCGCTGGCGCTGGTCCTGCTGGCGCCGATCGCGGCCTCGATCATCCAGCTCTCGATCTCGCGCCAGCGCGAGTACGCGGCCGACGCCGGCGGCGCCGAGATCTGCGGCAACCCGGAGTCGCTCGCGAGCGCACTGCTGCGGCTCGAGCAGGGGGCACAGGCGATCCCGATGCAGGTCAACCAGTCGGCCGAGCCGCTCTACATTGTCAAGCCGTTCTCCGGCGGTGGCCTCTCGCGGCTCTTCTCGACCCACCCGCCGATCGAGGAGCGGGTCCGCCGCCTGCGCCAGATGCGCCCGTCCCTCGGCTGAGCAAGAGTCCCCCCGGTCGATCCCCAGGAGGGCCCGCGATTTGCGGGCCCTCTTTTCTTGGCGCTATACTTATTGAAGTAAAAGCCGATCCGGATTCGGGGATTTGAAGAGATGACGACCAGCGCGCAGACCAAGCAGCAGATTGAGGAGATAGAGCCGTTCGAGGCGGCGGCGGAGATCGAGGGCGGCGACGTCGTCCTCGTCGATACCCGCGAGCCGCACGAGTACGCGGAGGCCCACCTCGAGAACGGCCGGCTGGTTCCGCCAGGATTGATCGGCGACGAGATCGCCGAGGCGGCGCCCGACAAGTCGGCCCGCACGATCCTCTACTGCCGCAGCGGCAACCGATCCTTCAAGGCGGCCGAGCAGCTGCAGGAGCTCGGCTACGAGAACGTCGCCTCGATGGCGGGCGGGATCCTCGCCTGGCAGGAGCAGGGGCTGCCGGTCATCGCCGCCAGCGGGATGACCCCCGAGCAGCGCGACCGCTACTCGCGCCACACACTTCTCCCGGAGGTCGGGGTCGACGGCCAGATCAAGCTCCTGAACGCGAAGGTGCTGCTGATCGGCGCCGGCGGGCTCGGTGCGCCGACCGCGCTCTACCTCGCCGCCGCCGGGATCGGCACGATCGGGCTGCTCGACGATGACGTCGTCGACGCCTCCAACCTCCAGCGCCAGGTGATCCACAACACCGAGCGGATCGGCGAGGCGAAGACCTCCTCCGCGCGGAAGACGATCGAGGCGCTCAACCCCGACGTCAACGTCGTCGAGCACAACCTTCGGATGAATGCCGACAACATCATCGAGCTGATCTCCGACTACGACGTGATCGTCGACGGCGCCGACAACTTCCCGACCCGCTACCTGCTGAACGACGCCTCGGTGCGGTTGCGCAAGCCGGTCGTCTCGGCCTCGATCCTCAGCTTCGACGGCCAGGTCTCGACCTTCATCCCCTTCGAGGGGCCCTGCTACCGCTGCCTCTACCCGACGCCGCCGCCGGCCGAGCTGGCGCCGAGCTGCTCCGCCAACGGCGTCCTCGGAGTGATGGCGGGGACGATGGGCACGCTCCAGGCCAACGAGGTGATCAAGCTGGTGCTCGGGATCGGCGAGCCGCTGGTCGGGCGCCTGCTCCTCTACGAGGCGCTCGGCACCCGCTTCACCGAGCTCAAGGTCCGCCGCGACCCCGACTGCCCGATCTGCGGCGAGAACGCCGCCGAGATCCCGGACTCCGAGCTCGGCAAGTTCCCCGATTACGAGGCCTTCTGCGCCGGCTAGAACCCGGTAGGTTGCCGAAGCAGATGGCGACGGTGCGAATCCCCCCTGTCCTCAGGCAGCAGACCGGCGGCGCGTCCGAGGTCGAGGCGGCCGGCGGCAATGTCGGCGAGGTGCTGCGGGCTCTGACCGGCCAGCATCCGGCGACCGAGGAGCAGCTTTTCGGACCGGATGGCGACCTCAACCGCTACGTCAACGTCTACCTCAACGACGAGGACGTGCGGGTCCTGGACGGCCTCGACACCGCGGTCGCCGACGCCGACACCGTCGTGATCCTGCCGGCGATGGCCGGCGGCCGTTAGCCGCTCAGTGTTCGAGCACCAGCCCGAGGAAGCGTTTGGTGCGCTCCTCGCGCGGTTGGTCGAGGATTGAGGACGGCGGCCCCTGCTCGACGATCTGGCCCGCGTCCATGAAGACGATCCTGTCGCCGACTTCGTGGGCGAACCCCATCTCATGGGTGACGACGATCATCGTCATGCCCTCGCTGACCAGCTCCCTCATCACGTCGAGAACCTCCTTGACGAGCTCGGGGTCGAGCGCGCTCGTCACCTCGTCGAACAGCATCAGGTGCGGGTCCATCGCCAGCGCGCGGGCGATCGCCACGCGCTGCTGCTGACCGCCGGAGAGCCGTTCCGGGTACTGGTTGAGCTTGTCGGCGAGGCCAACCCGCTCGAGCAGTGCCGTGCCCTTCTTCCTCGCCTCCTCCTTCGGGCGTCCGAGCGCCTTTTCGGGGGCCATCGTCACGTTCTGAAGCGCGGTTCGGTGGGGGAAGAGGTTGAACTGCTGGAAGACCATCCCGACCCGCTGGCGGAGGAAGTTGACATCCCAGCCGGCCTCCCCGGCCGCGGACCCTGGGCCCTTGCAGATGTCCCGGCCCTCGAGGAAGATCTCCCCCTTCTCGGGCGGCTCGAGCAGGTTGATGCAGCGCAGCATCGTGCTCTTCCCCGAGCCGCTCGGGCCGATCACGCAGACGACCTCGCCCCTGCCGACCTCGAGGTCGATGCCGCGGAGTACCTCGAGATTCCCGAAGCGCTTGTGGATGCCGTCCAGCTTCAGGAGCGGCTCGGCCATCTCAGGCGACCTCGATGTGCGAGCCGCGGGCCAGCCTGTCTTTGCTCCGCGCGATCAGTTTGTCCACCACCCGTGCCGCGGGAAGAATGATCACCAGGAACATCAGGGCCCCGAGAGTCAGCGCCGAGGAGTTGAAGGTCTTGGTCTGGATGTCGGTCGACGTCTGGATCACCTCGTTCAGCGCGATCACGCTGACCAGGGTGGTGTCCTTGAGCATGGCGATGAGTTCGTTCAGCATCGGCGCCGGGATCTTCCGCACCGCCTGCGGAACGATCACGTTGCGCATCGACTGCAGATGGCTCATCCCGAGCGATCGCGCCGCCTCCATCTGGCCGCCCGGCACCGCTTCGATCCCGGCCCGGTAGACCTCGGCCATGTAGGCGCCGTAGGTGACCAGCAGCGCCAGCGAGCCGAGCCAGAAGGTGTCCGGTTTGCCGAACCATTGCGGCAGCCGCAGCGCTTCCGGCAGGAAGCTGAGCGAGGGGATGCCGAGGCCGAAAATCAGGACCAGGATCAGCAGCGGGACCGCCCGGAAGATGTCGATGTAGGCGATCGTCACGGCGCGGACCGGTTTCGCCGGCCTGCCGGGAAGCTGCCGCAGCAGGGCCAGCAGCAGGCCCCAGGCTAGCGCCAGGATCGCCGAGACGAGGAAGAGTTCGAGGTTGATCCTGAAGCCTTCGAGCACTTCACCGAAGTGGTCGAGCATGAAGCCGACGTCGAAGAACTGATTGATGAATTCCTGCATGTGCTCGCTCGATCAGGTGAAGGGGTCGTCCCAAAAGCTAGAGGGGCGCCCTTGCCGGCGCCCCTCTCTCAATCACGCTTATCAGTTGCGGGCTTCGCTGTCGCTATTCCCCTCCGCCGCCTTTCACTTCGAGGATCGACTTGGACGGCGCTCGGCCGAACACCCCTTCGTAGATTTCCGCGTAGGTCCCGTCTTCCTTCACTTCGGCCAGGCCTTCGTTGATTTCTTCGAGCAGGGCTTCGTTGTTCTTGGCGACGGCGAATCCATATTCTTCTTCGGTCGGGATCGGCGTCGAGACTTCGATCCCGGTCGTGTTCTTGACCGCGTTTTCGGCCACCGGGATGTCGATCACGACCGCTTCGACGACGCCGGACTTGAGCGCGTTGACCGCGTCGGGGCCCTGCGGGTAGGTGCGAAGTTCGCCCGCTTCGACGTTTTCTTCGACGAATTCGGCTCCGGTCGTCCCCTTCTGGGCGCCGATAATCGCGCCGTTCATCGCTTCAACCGAGTCGATCTTGCCGCCGTTCTGGACCAGGATCGCCTGTTCGGCCTGGTAGTACGGTTCGCTGAAGTCGACGGTTTCTTCGCGTTCTTCGGTGATCGTCGAGGCCGATGCGACGACGTCGAATTTGCCCTGCGCGAGGTCGACGAAGATCGTGTCGAATGAGGTGTCCACGAATTCGACTTCGCGGCCGATCCGTTCGCCGATCGCTTCCATCAGTTCGACGTCGAAGCCCTTGAATTCAGTCTTGGTCTGGCCGAATTCCTCGAACGGCGGATACGGCACGTCGGACCCGACAGTCAGCTTTTCGCCGCCTCCTCCGCCGCCTTCTTCGCCTGTGGTGTCGCTGCCACCGCCGCAGCCGGCGGCGATCATCGCAATCGCTGCCAGCGCGAGCGCGACGATGAATACGGTCTGCCGGGATCTGCCCATCTGGTTAGCCTCCGTTTGCTGAGTCGCGGTCGCGGCGAAAATACCCTTTTCCGCCGGGCTTCGGCGGCCGGGGCCTGCCCTTTCCACGGCTATACTTTTTGAAGTAAAGGATCTCGATGGCGCGCGACGAGTTACTCAACCGGCCCTGCGGGGGGCGCTTCGGCGACATCATCGAGTCGATCGGCAACACGCCGCTGGTCGAGCTCCCGCGCCTCTCGCCGAAGCCGGAGGTGAAGATCTTCGCCAAACTCGAGGGCCACAACCCGACCGGCTCGGTCAAGGATCGGGTCGCAAAGGCGATGATCGAGGCGGCCGAGGCCGAGGGCCTGATCGAGCCCGGCAAAACGATCCTCGAGCCGACCTCCGGCAACACCGGCATCTCGCTGGCGATGATCTGCCGTCGCAAGGGCTACCCGCTGAAGGTCGTGATGCCCGACAACGTCACCGCCGAGCGCGCGCAGCTGCTCGAGATGTACGGGGCCGAGATCGTCTACTCGGAGGGCGCGAAGGGATCGAACGGCGCGGTCGAGGTCGCGCTCGAGATGGCCGACGCCTCCCAGTACTACATGCCCTACCAGTACGGGAACGAGGCCAACCCACGTGCCCACTACGACGGGACCGCGGTCGAGATCCTCGAGGAGCTCGACGAGGTCGCGGCGTTCGTCGGCGGCCTCGGAACCGGCGGCACGCTGATGGGCAACGGGCGGCGGCTGAAGGAGCACAACCCCGAGACGCTGATCGTCGCCGCCGAGCCGATGCAGGGTGAGCTGGTCCAGGGACTGCGCTCGCTCGACGACGGCTTCATCCCGCCGATCATCGATCTCTCGCTGTTCGACCGCAAGATCATGGTCTCGAACCGCGACGCGATCCTCTGGACCAAGCGGCTGCTCGAGGAGGAGGGCGTCTTCGCCGGCGTCTCCGCCGGGGCGATCGCGGCGATCGCTGTCCGCATCGCCGGCGAGCTGGAGGGCGGCAACGTCGTATTCCTGATCCCCGACGACGGCTGGAAGTACCTCTCCTCCGGCGTCTACACGAAGCCGATCGAGGAGATCGAGAATCTCGACTCCACCGTCTGGTGGTAGGTCTGAGAGCGCCCGCTCTCAGGAGGAGACGTGAAAATTTCCCGGCAGCTGATCGACGAGATCGTCGCCCACGCGCGTGAGGATCTGCCGAACGAGTGCTGCGGGATGGTCGGGGGAGGCGACGGGAGCGCGCGGACCGTGTACCGGGCTGAGAACGCCGAGGCGAGCCCGCTGCGGTACTCGATCGATGCCAGGGAACAGTTCCGCCTGATGCGGGAGATCGAGGAGGCGCGGGAGGAGCTGGTGGGCATCTACCACTCGCACACGAAGTCGCCGGCGTACCCATCGCAGACGGACGTCAACCTCGCCGGCTGGCCCGACGCCGTCTACCTGATCACCTCGCTCGCCGATCCCGACGCCCCCGAGGTGAAGGGGTTCTGGATCCGCGACGGCAGGATCGAGGAGGCCGAGCTGGATGTCGGGTAAGGGGCGCCTGGTGAAGGTCGCCTACGCTCAGCAGCAGGCCGAGGCGGAAATGATCCAGGGCCTGCTCTCCGAGCACGGGATCCCGAGCATGCTGCGGCGCGCCGCCGGATTCGACGTTCCTGACTTCCTCGCCGCCGGCCCGCGCGAAGTCCTGGTCGCCGACGAGATCGCCGACCAGGCGCGCGAGGTGCTGGAGGGAACGCCGGGAACGGAGTAGGGCTAGTCGGGGACAGGTCTGGCGATCGCCCGCAGGTAGTCGCGCCAGACGTCCTCGATTTCGTCCGAACGGGCGTCAAAGGCCGCTTCCAGCGTCGCGCGGCTGCCGCCCGGCAGCAGCTCGAGCGCGAGCCGCTCACAGGCCTCGGGACCGCGCTCGGTCTCGAGCAGGTCGAAGATCGTCCCCCCGAGGATCACCGCGTCGCGCCTCGAGGGCGGGAACGAGGGCCTGGCGCTCTCGCGCAGGCGGCGGATCACCGCGGCCCGGTAGAGGCCGACCTGGCGCGAGAAGTACTGGGCGGCGCCCTCGACCAGCCACGCCCAGCCGAGGTAGCGGGCGAACCGCCGCGGGGTCCACGAGGGCGGCAGGTCGGGGTTGTTGGCGGCGATCACCAGCTGTGCGTAGAGGCGCTCGGCGGTGCCGCGGAGCGCCTCGCGCGAGTCGTCGCCGGCCGCCCGCCGTTCCATGTGGAGGTCGTTGAGGACATGGAGCTCGCTGGCCATCGCCCAGCCCGCCAGGTAGCGGCGCCCGGACGGGGCTGCGGACCAGCGCGCCGCCGGCAGGAACGGGTGGGCCAGCGCCAGTAGGGCCGGGTTCGTGTGGACGACGACCGTGACTTCGCCGGGGACGACCGCGAACCGGTCCTCCAACCGCAGGCGCAGTTCCTCCATCCGGTCGAGCGTCCCCTCGGCGAAGGCCGTGTCGCCACTGTCGTGCCTCGCGTTGAAGCTGAGCGAATTCGTCTCTACCCACGGCATCGCAGGCGAGGCTACTCCTGCCGTCGAGTCAGACGAGGACGGGCTCGCGGTCGGCGCAGACCGCCTGGATCTCCTGGCGGGCGCGCTCGTACTCTTCGTCGGCCATCACCGGAGTGCCCTCGAACGGGAGGTCCCGGTCGATCTCGACCCAGGAGTGGCAGCCGTGGTACTCGTCGCGGACCCGGACCGTGACCGGGCGTGGGATCCGGTGGACCCGCAGCAGCAGGATGTGGAGCGGGTGGCGCCGCTTCCAGTTCAGCCGCTTCTCGGCGTAGTCCGGGGTCCAAACGTAGAACGGAGAGAGGTCGTCGACGACGCGCGGGGCGTTGACGGTGAAGTGGTCGGTCACCTCGGCCCAGCAGCGGAGCCGCACCCGGTCCGGCTGCGGGATGCCGCCGTCCTGGAGCAGTGCGCGCGGCGGCGGGTCCTCGTCGGGCCAGACACCCTCCTCGAGGGCGCGCCGGAGCTCCGGGTGGTGGGACTCGCGGACGAGGTTGTTCCGCTGGTGGTCGAAGGTCGGGTAGAGGAAGAAGCGCTCGTGGTCGAGCTCGAAGTGCTTGTTCTCCTCACGGATGCCCCCCTTGCGGAGGGTCAGCAGTTGCTCGCCCTCGGCGAGGGCGCGGACCGTCACGGCCCATTCCTTTAAAGCGATCGGCATTTTGAAGCAGTACCAGGAGGTCGAATAAATCTGCGACTGGGGTGGAAGGCGCCCCGGAAGAGTCCGGGAAGAAGCCCCGTCCAAGGCCCGGCATTCTAGACCAGCAGCGCCAAATCGCAAAATCTAGGTTTCGTTAAGAACGCTCCCCGGAACGCCCGCCGCCGCCCGGAGTTTCGATCCGAAGCACGTCTCCGTGACGGATGTCACCCTCGGCCTTCCCGGACAGCTCCTCGCCATTGAGGAGATTGCGGCCGCGCGCCCCGTCGGAGCCGCCCCCGCGCCCCCGCGGCGGGTGCCGGCGGCGCTCGGTGATCAGCGTGTAGCGCATCGGTGCGAGCGCCTCGATCTCGCGGACGATCCCGTCGCCGCCCCTGCGTGCGCCATCGCCGCCGCTCCCGTGGCGGATCGAGAGCTCGCGGACGCGGAGCGGAAATTCGGCCTCGAGAGCCTCGGTCGGTGTGTTGAGCGTGTTCGACATCGCGACGTGGATCGCGCTCGGCCCGTCGGCATCGGGACAGGCGCCCTGGCCGCCGCCGATCGTCTCGTAGTAGGCAAAGTCCTGGTTGGCGAGGGTCAGGTTGTTCATCGTCCCCTGCCCCTGTGCCGGCACCGGGCGAGCGCCGGCCATCGCGCTGATCACGAGGTCGGCGACCCGCGAGGAGGTCTCGACGTTGCCGGCGGCGACCGCTGCCGGGTCGCGCGCGTTCAGCAGGCATCCCTCGGGCGCCCGCACCTCGATCGGGCGGTAGGCGCCGGCGGACGGCGGCGCCTCGGGGTCGGTCAGGACCCGCACGGCGAAATAGGCGGCCGATTTCGTCACCGACAGGGGACAGTTGAGATTGCCCTCGACCTGGGGATCGGTGCCGGCGAAGTCGAGCGTGAGCGAGTCGCCCGAGATCGTCGCCTCGACCCGAAGGACGACGTCGCGCGGGGTGCCGGAGACGTCGTCCTCGAGCACGTCCTCGGCGCGGTGGGCGCCGTCGGGCAGCTCGGCTAGGGCGGCGCGCGTCCGCCGCTCGGCGTAGGCGAGGATCTCCTCCATCCCGGCGCGGAGACGGTCGAGGCCGTGGCGCTGGGCGAGCTCGGTCAGGCGCTCGGCGCCGACCCGGTTCGCCGCCCGCTGGGCGCGGAGGTCGGCGAGCCGCTGCTCGGGGAAGCGCATCTGGCCGGCGATGTCGCGGAGCTCGTGCATGCTGGCCGCCATCGGCGGGATCACGATCCCCTCGTCCGCGAGGCGGGATGAGGAGGCCGGCATCCCGGCCGCGGTCGGGCCGCCGACGTCCGCGTGGTGGGCGCGGCAGGCGGCGAATCCGAACAGGACGCCGCCGAAGAACACCGGCGAGACGATCGTGATGTCGGGCAGGTGGGTGCCGCCGCGGAACGGGTCGTTGAGGATCCAGGACTCGCCGGGGCGCTGGTCGAGGTCGAGGACGGCGGCGACGGCGTCCGGCATCGATCCGAGATGGACCGGGATGTGCTCGGCCTGCATCACGAGCTCGCCGCGAGCGTCGAAGAGCGCGGTCGAGCAGTCCTGGCGCTCCTTGATGTTGGCCGAGTAGGCCGAGCGGATCAGGGTCGCGCCCATCTCGTCGCAGGCGGCGCGCAGGCCGCCCACCATCACCTGCAGCGTGATCGGGTCGAGGCTCATCGCCACACCTGTTCCCGCTTCGCGAAGAACCAGATCGTCACGCTTGCTCGCTCCGCGCTCGCTTGACCTCGGCCGCGATCGTCCCCGTCTCCTCGACCCGTGCCGACCAGCCGGGGGGTACGACGAACGTCGCCTCGGGCAGCTCGAAGACGACCGGTCCCTCCAGGGCGACCCCGGCTGCCGGCTCACCGCGGAGCACGGGCGTGCCGACCCACTCGCCGTCGAACCTGATCGGACGGTTGCTCTCGGCCAGTTTGCCACCGGTGGCCGCGGCGAGCTCGGGCCGGGGGCCGGGGGCGACCATCGCCAGCCGGATGTGTACGAGGACGACCTCGCCCTCGGGGTCGCGATGGCCGTAGCGCTCCTCGTGGGCCTGTTCGAAGCGCTCGATCAGATCGGCGGGCTCGGGGCGTGCGTCGCCCGGGATCGGCAGCTCGAAGGCCTGACCGGCGTAGCGCATCTCGTAGAAGACCTCCGGCTCGGCGCCCTCGAGGTTGCCGCCGAGCTTTTCGACGAGCGAATCGACCTCCGCCGCGACCCGCTCGGCGGTCAGCTCCTCGCTCCCGAGCATCACCGTCAGGGTCGTGTCCCGGCGCCTGTCCGACGCGCAGAGCCCGAGCGCCGAGAGGACACCGCCCGCCCGCGGGCAGAGGATCCGCCCGATCTCGAGCTCGGCCGCGATCGAGGCGGCGTGCATCGGCCCGGCGCCGCCGAACGGGAGCAGGGCGAAGCGGCGCGGGTCGACCCCGCGCTCGACGGTGACCACGCGGAGCGCTCGGACCATCTCCTGGTTGGCGATCCGGACGATCCCCTCGGCGGTCTCGAGTGGATCGAGCTCGAGCAACGCGGCGAGGTCGCCGACGGCGTCGCCAGCGGCCTCGGCGTCGAGCTCGACCCCCCCGGCCAGCGTCGAGTCCGGAGCGAGGACCCCGAGCAGGAGGTTGGCGTCGGTCACCGTCGGCTCGGTCCCACCGCGCCCGTAGCAGGCGGGCCCGGGGACGGCGCCCGCCGAGCGGGGCCCGACCCGCAGCGCGCCGCCGGGATCGCGCCAACCGATCGAACCGCCGCCGGCGCCGACGGTGTGGACGTCGACCATCGGCAGCTGGACGATGCGCCCTCCCAGCGTCCGCGAGTCGGTGCGCCGGACGCGGCCGCCCTCGACGACGCAGACGTCGCACGAGGTCCCGCCCATGTCGAGGCCGATCGCGTCGTCCTCGCCGCCGCTGCGGGCGACGAGGCCCGCTCCGACCGCGCCCCCGGCGGGGCCGGAGAGGACGCTCCAGGCGCCGGCCCGCGCCGCCTCCCCGGCGTCGGCAACTCCGCCCGAGGACTGCATCACGAGCGGGCGCGGCAGGCCTGCCTCCTCGGCGGCGGCGGTCAGCGCGTCGAGGTAGCGGCCGAGGAGGGGGGAGAGGTAGGCGTCGATCGCCGTCGTCGAGCAGCGCTCGAACTCGCGCATCCGCGGCAGGACCTCGTGCGAGGCCGAGACGTGAACCCCCGGCATCTCGCGCCTCAGATGCTCGGCGATCCGGCGCTCGTGCTCCGGGTCGAGGTATGAGAAGAGGAGGCAGATCGCGACCGACTCGGCGCCGGCCTCGCTGATCAGCTCGGCGAGGCGCTCCGCCTCGCCGGTCGCCAGCGGCGCGACGACGCCGTCGGGTCCGACCCGCTCGTCGGCCTCGAACCGCAGCCCGGGCTCGACCAGCGGCGGCGGCTTCGGCGCGCAGAGCCGGTAGAGCTCGGGGCGATTCTGGCGGCCGATTTCGAGCAGGTCGGCGAAGCCGGCGGTCGCCACCAGCGCGGTCCGGGCGCCCCGTTCCTCGAGCAGCGCGTTGGTGCCGACCGTCATCCCGTGGGCGAAGACCTCGACCTCGCCGGATTCGCCGCCGGCGAGGACCTCCTCGACCGCGGCGATCACGCCGACCGATTGGTCCTCGGGGGTCGTGGGGACCTTGGCGGTGCTGATCCGCTCGCCGTCGACGAGGACCGCGTCGGTGAAGGTCCCGCCGACGTCGACGCCGAGCAGCATCGGATCAGCCCGCTCTCAGCGCCATGTCTCGCGACGGGTGGCGCCGTCGGGGCCGACGACGATGTGGACGCCGTCGAGGCCGGGGTCGAGGTGAGGCAGGTCGGCACGCAGGTGCCCGCCGCGCGACTCCTCGCGCTCGAGCGCGGCGGTCGCGATCGCGACGGCAAGGGGATAGGGGTCGTCGAGTAGCTCCCGCAGCAGATCCGGGTGCCGCATCGGCCCCGCGAGGCGCCAGACGGCATCGCGGGTCGCCTCCGCCGGGGGCTCGAAGCGGCGCTCGGGCCGCGGTGGCCGCTCGCCGTCGAAGCTCTCGGCCGCGGCGGCACGGCCGGCGCGGCCACCGAACACGAAGCACTCGCTGAGCGAGTTCGAGGCCAGCCGGTTGGCGCCGTGGATGCCGGTGCACGAGCACTCGCCGACGGCGAACAGGCCGGGCAGCGACGAGCGGCCGTCGAGATCGGTCGCGATGCCGCCCATCGTGTAGTGGGCCGCGGGCGCCACCGGCACCGGCTCGGTCTCAGGCGAGAGGCCGGCCTCGGCGAGCGAGGAGAACACGTTCGGGAAGCGGCTCGGCTCGATGCCCCGCAGATCGAGGCTGACGCAACTCTTGGCCCCGTCGGCCTCGATCCGGTCGAGGATCGCGGCGGTAACCGCGTCGCGCGGGGCGAGCTCGTCGGTGAACCTGCGGCCGGAGGCATCGAGCAGGGTCGCTCCCTCGCCGCGGACCGCCTCGGTGATGAGGACGCCGTCGAACCTGGTGCCCGGCAACGCCAGCGCGGTCGGGTGGAACTGGCAGAACTCGAGGTCGGCGAGCTCGGCGCCGGCGAGCGCCGCGATCACCGGGCCGGCGCCGATCGCACCGCGCGGGTTCGTCGTCCGCCGCCAGAGCGCCGCGGCGCCGCCGGTCGCCAGCACCGTCGCAGCCGCGGCCACCTGCTGGCCGTCGGTGATGACTCCGTGGCAGCGAGCCCCGTCGCTCCACAGCGCGGTGACCGAGGTCATCTCGCGGACGTCGATCCGCGCCTCGGCGGAGACCATCGCCGCCAGCTTCGATGTGATCTCGTGGCCGGTCTGGCTGCCGCCGGCGTGGACGATCCGGCGGCGGGTGTGGCCGCCCTCGAGCCCCAGCGCGAGCTCGCCGTTGGGCTCGAGGTCGAACATGACACCGCGGCGCTGGAGCTCGCGGACGATCTCCGGTGCCTCCTCGACCAAAGCCTGAACGGCTGCCGGACGGCAGCTGCCGCGCCCGGCGGCGATCGTGTCGGCGGCGTGGCGGGCCGGCGAGTCGCCGGGCTCGAGCGCCGCCGCCAGTCCTCCCTGGGCCCAGTAGCTCGCGCTCTGGGAGAGCTGGGTGCGGGAGATGAGGCAGACGTCGGCTCCCGCCTCGGCGGCTTGGAGGGCGGACCAGAGGCCGGCCGCGCCACCGCCGACGACGGCGACGTCGAACTGCGGGCCGGAGCCTATTTCCGCCTCGCCTCCTCGCGGATCGCCTCGATCTGGCCCCGCAGCCATGCGGCCGCTCCTTCGCGCGCCTGGGCGTCGCTCTCAACCCCGGCGCTCGCCGATTCGCTCGCCCGCCGCGCCGCCTCCTCGACCCGCCGCTCGGCCTCCTCGGCCTGGGACTCGATCTCGGCGAGCCGCTTCTCGGCGGCGGCTATCGCCTGCTCCTTCGCCTCGCGCTCGCGCTCGATCTCGGCTCGGTTCGAGGCGCGAAGGCGCTCGAGCTCGTCGGCGTGGTGGGCCCGGGCCTTCTCGAGCTCCTCCTGGGCCTGGAGCCGCTCGTTTTCGAGGTCGGCTTCGAGCGCCCTGATCTCGGCGGTGGTTCGCTCGCGCGCGGCCTCCGCGGCCTCGGACGCTTTCTGCAGCCGGCGCTCGGCCTCGTCGACCCTGGCGCCGAAGCCCTCCGCGCCCGACTGGTCCCGCTCAGCGCTCACGTTTCAAATCTATTACGTGTCGCCGAGCACCGAGCGGTAGGCGACGATCGCCCGTTCGGCCATCCGCACGGAGGAGAGGGAGGCGGCCCGGCGGACGCCCTCGACGCGTGGGTCGGCCGAGTCCAGGTGGGGCCTGAGGTGCTCGAGCCAGAGCCCGGTGTCGAATGGGGCGCAGAGCGTGCCGTCGATCCCGTCGAGCGCGAACGGCGCGATCCCGACCGGGGTCGAGAAGACCGGCACGTCGCAGGCGAGCGCCTCGACGCAGACCATCCCGAAGCCCTCGTTGTCGGAGGTGACGAGGACCGCGTCGGCGGCGTTGATCCACTGCGGCATCCGGTCGGGCTCGATCGAGCCTCCTGTGAGGAGCTCGGCGCCGGCGGCGTCGGCCAGCTCGACGGCACGCTCCGCGCGCTTCTCCGGCCGGGCCGGGTTGGCCGGGAAGAGAAGGTAGCGACGGGCGGGATCGAGTCCGAGCTCGCGACGCGCCTGATCGCGCGGGATCGGCTGGAACCGCTCGAGGTCCGGCCCGCAGGGGAGGACCGCCGATCCCGGGACCGCCGGAAGCCCGGGGCGCCCCTCCTCGGGGGCGAAGAGCGCGCGCGAGACGGCGGCGACGAGGTCCGCCCGCCAGGCGAGCCGCCGCGACAGCGGCCCGACGATCTGGTGTCGAACGTCGGTCCCGTGGAAGGTCACCACGAGGGGAGATGCGCCGGCCAGGCGGGCGCACCAGCCGGCGAGCCCGTAGTGAGCGTGGACGAGGTCGAAGCTCTCCTCCCGAAGGAGCGCGCGCAGCCGCCTCGTCGCCGGGATGTACTCGCCGCGCCCCGGCGGGAACCCGAAGAGGTCGACCTCGACACCCGACCTGCGGATCTCGTCGATCTGGTCGAAGACCCAGCGCCCGCGCTGCGGGGCCGACGCGTCGGGCATCAGATTGGTCACGACGAGGACCCGCATCGGCGCTGAGCGTATCCGCCGCGCCGCCGCCCGCCGGGGTCGGGCGGATTTTTCACAGCCCGGTCCGGGAGTCGGCACATCCCGGTCTGGATCGGTGCGCCGAGGCCCCCGACGATCGCCGAAACCAGCGACTGAAGGAGGTTTCGATGATCTACAGGTTGATGGGCCGCGCGCACGCCGCGATCTCGCGAAGGGTGCGCCGCATACATGCTCTCGCCGAGGGCGAGCGGGGGCAGGGGACGGTCGAGTACGTCGGCCTGATCCTGCTGGTCTCGCTGCTGATGGTGGGGATGGTCGCGGCGATGAAAGGGTTCAACGGGAAACAGGGGACCGAGCTGGCTGGCGTGATCGTCGACAAGATCAAGGAGGCGGTCGACAAAGTCAGCTTCAAATGAGCCCGGAGGGCTCGCGTGAAAGGATCGGGCCGTGCCAGCCTCGCGCAGCTACGACAGGGCCCCGGCCGACATCCGCCCGGTGTCGATCGACCCCGGCTACGTCGGGACCGCCGACGGGTCGGCGCTGATCTCGCAGGGCGGGACGCGGGTGATCTGCACGGCCTCGGTCAACGACTCCGTCCCGAAGTGGATGCAGGGTCGGGGCCGAGGCTGGGTCACCGCGGAGTACGCGATGCTGCCGGCCTCGACCGGGGACCGGAAGCAGCGCGACGTCTCGCGCGGAAAACAGGATGGGCGCGGGGTGGAGATCCAGCGCCTGATCGGCCGGTCGCTGCGGGTCGTCGTCGACTTCGACGCGCTCGGAGAACGGAGCGTCTACGTCGACTGCGACGTGCTCGAGGCCGACGGCGGGACGCGCTGCGCGGCGATCACGGGCGGCTATGTCGCGCTGCGGCTGGCGTTCCAGAGGCTGCTCGACGAGAAGAAGATCGCTGAGATGCCGCTCACCGGCTCGGTCGCCGCCGTCAGTGTCGGGATGGTCGAAGGGCGTGCCCTCTGCGACCTCGACTACTCCGAGGACTCGAAGGCCGAGGTCGATGCCAACGTCGTGATGACCGGCGACGGCGGCCTGGTCGAGGTCCAGGCCACCGCCGAGCGCACGCCGCTCTCCCGGGCCTCGCTCGACGAGCTGCTCGGGCTCGCCGAGATGGGGATCTCGCGCTTGCGCCAGGTTCAGGAGCGGGTCACAGCAGGTTGATCCTCGCCACCCGCAACCCGCACAAGCTCCGCGAGATGCGCGAACTGCTGCCCGGGGTGGAGCTCGAGCCGCTGCCAGAAGGAGTCGAGCTGCCCCCCGAGGACGGCAGCGACTTCGCCGAGATCGCGCTCGAGAAGGCGCGGGCGGCGCACCGGGGCTCGGGCAGGGCGGCGATCGCCGACGACTCCGGGATCGGGGCGGTCGCGCTCGGCGGGCGGCCGGGGATTCATTCGGCCCGCTACGGCGGGCCTGGGGCAAGCGACGAGGAGAACCTCGACAAGCTCCTGCGTGAGGTCGCCGCCGCCGGCGGCAGCCGCCGCGCCCACTACGACTGCGCGCTGGCACTCGTCGAGGAGGACGGGGCCGAGAGTGTTTTCCAAGCCCGCTGTGAGGGAACGCTGATCGAGGAGCCCCGGGGCGAGGGCGGCTTCGGATATGACCCCGCCTTCGTTCCCGACGCGACCGGCCCCGAGGACGAGCGCACGATGTCGGAGCTGAGCCAGGACGAGAAGAACGAGATCAGCCACCGGGGGATCGCCGCGCGGCTGCTTGCCGAGCATCTCCGGGCGGCCGCCGGGCAGCCATGATCCGAACCAAAAGCGGCGCCGCGGCCCTGTCGATCGCGTCGAACTCGACGTTGATCGCGATCAAGATCGCCGCCGGCGCGATCACCGGATCGATCGCGATCATCACCGAGGCGGTGCATTCGCTGATCGACCTGATCGCCTCGGTCGTCGCCTTCGTCTCGGTCCGCAAGGCCGGTGAGCCCGCCGATGCCGAGCATCCGTATGGCCACCAGAAGGTCGAGAGCCTGGCGGCGACGATCGAGGGAATGCTGATCCTGGTCGGGGCCGGGATCATCATCTTCGAGGCCACCCATCGACTCGTGGTGGGGTCCGAGGTCGAACTGCTTGGGATCGGGATCGCGGTGATGGGGCTCTCGGTCGTCGCCAACCTCGGTGTCTCGACGGTTCTCTACCGGCAGGCAGAGGCCCATGAATCGCCGGCACTCGAGGGCGACGCGGCGCACCTCCGCACCGATGCCCTGACCTCGCTCGGCGTTCTCGTCGGGCTTCTGCTGGTCAAGATCACGGGCGTCGTCGCCTTCGACTCGATCACCGCCATCGTCGTCGCCGTCGCAATCGTCGCCGCCGGGGTGAGCATCCTGCGCCGCTCCTCCGGAGTGCTCGTCGACGAAGCCCTGCCCGACGAGGAGATGGACCGGATCGAGGCCGCGATCGCCGCCGCCAGGACCGACGAGGTTGCCGGCTACCACAAGCTCCGCGCCCGGCGGGCGGGGGCCGGTCGTCACATCGACCTCCACGTCCAGTACCGGTCCGGTACCAGCCTCGAGCGCGCACACGAGCTCGCGCACGAGATGCGGGCCGCGATCGAGCACGCCATACCGGGCGCCGAGGTGCTGATCCACGCCGAGCCGGAGACCTCCTACCGCGAGGAGGAAGTCGGCCCCTATCGCTCGGGCTAAGCGACTAGGGATTCGGGAGGAGGTTGACGGCGGCGGCGATCCCGACCGCCGCGACCGTGATCGCGTAGCCCGTGTAGCTGCTCACCGCGAGGAGGATCGCGGCGATCGCGCAGACGACGACGACCGTCGTCCAGGAGGCTCGGGCCAGATTCATGGCAACCGTTCGCGCTTCGCTCGCTGCGCGAAATGACAGAGATGGACGCTTGCTTGCTCCGCACTCACGGGTCGGTATTTTGGCCGGGATGGCCGACGTCGCGCCCCGCTCCACCGAAGACGCCCCGAACGGGGCCGCGGCAGAGCGGGCTCTGGCCTTCCTCAACGAGCTGTCGCCGGACATGCGCGGCGGCGCGATCCTCGGCGGCGACGGCTCGGTCCTGGCCGCCGACGGCGACCCAAGCCGGTGGCGGGAGGACGCGGCGGCGCTGTTCGAGGCGGCCGATCGCGCCGACGAAGAGGTGGCAGAACAGATCCACATCGGCACCGAGCAGGGCGAGGTCTTCGCGCTGCGCCACTCCGGGCTCGCCGCCATCGCGGTGACCGACCGGTTCGCGCTCGCCTCGCTGCTGCTGTTCGACATGCGGGCGCTGCTCCGCGATCTCGCCGCCGGCGGAGACGGAGTGGCGTGAGCGCGGAGCGACCAAGCATGCATCTCTGGTTCTTTGCGGCGGGAGCGAAGCGCGAGGATTTGTCGTGACTCCGCCGAAGCCGCACCGGGTCCTGCTCGACCGTGTCTCGGGTTACGCCGACGAGGCGGCCGCCTACATGCGCCGCCGCCGCGCTTCGCGCCGGCCGTTCGCGCGCCTCTATTACTCCGGTGGCCGCGCCGTCGACCACGCCGCCGACGCCGAGGCGGCGGGTGAGCTGTTCGTCGCCGCCGGCCGTCTGATCGAGCTCACCGGGCGGGAGCGCGGCGTGAGCGAGCGTCCATCTCTGTTTCTTCGCGAGCGAACAAAGCGGGACGATTCATGAAAGAAAGCGCTCTGAGCGGCGCTCCTGATCTGTTCGAGGCGGCCGTCGCCGAACGGGTCCTCGCCCGAGCGCTCGCCTCGGGCGGCGACTTCGCCGAGCTCTTTGCCGAACGCCGCGGCGGCCTCTCGATGTCGATCGACGAGTCGCGAATCGAGTCGGTCCAGTCGGGTGCGGAGGAGGGAGCCGGGGTGCGGATCGTGAGCGACGGCACCACCTATTTCGCCCACGTCGACGGGCTCGACCCAGACGACCTCGAGCGCGCCGCCGCGGAGGCCGCTGCGGCGATGCGCGGCGATCGCGTCGAGCCGCGCCCACTGCGGGCGGTGGCGAGCAGCCCGCACCGGATCGAGCGCCGTCCCGAGGACGTCCCCGCTGAGCAGAAGGCTCACCTTCTGCGCGAGCTCGACGAGCGCGGCCGCGCCGCCGGCGCCGAGGTCGCCCAATTCCTCGCCTCCTATGGCGAGGCCCGCCGCGAGATCACGGTCGCCAACTCCGAGGGCCTGCTGACCGGTGACGACCGGACCCGAACCCGGCTCGCCGCGCAGGCGGTCGCGCGGCGTGGAGATCGGGTCGAGACCGGCGCCGAAACCCTCGGCGCCCAGCGGGGGTTCGAGCTCTTCGACGAAGACCCGTCCGAGATCGCGGCGAGCGCCGCCGGCAAGGCGCTGACGCTGCTCGACGCGCGCCCGGCTCCGACCGGCTCGATGCCGGTTGTCGTCGGCGGCGGCTTCGGCGGCGTCCTCTTTCACGAGATGACCGGGCACGGCCTCGAGGCCGATCACATCCAGAAGGGCGCCAGCGTCTACGAGGGCAAGCTCGGGGAGCGGGTCGCGCAGCCGCTCCTCAGCGCCTACGACGACGGCCGGATGCCCAACGAGTGGGGCAGCGACGCGATCGACGACGAGGGGACCCCGACCCAGAAGACGCTCGCGATCGAGGAGGGGCGCCTGACCTCGTACCTCTACGACCGGCTGCGTGCCAATCGCGACGGCGTCGACTCGACCGGCAATGGCCGTAGGCAGAGCTTTCGCCATCTCCCGATCCCGCGGATGACCAACACCTACATCGCGCCCGGCGAAGCCGAGCCGGAGGCGATCATCGCCGAGGTCGAGAACGGCTTCTACGCCGTCTCCTTCGGCGGCGGCCAGGTCGATCCGGCGACCGGCGATTTCGTCTTCGGCGTCTCCGAGGGCTACCTGATCGAGGGCGGCAGGGTCACCGCGCCGTGCCGCGGGGCGACGCTGATCGGCAACTGCCTGCTGGCGCTGGAGTCGATAGACGCGGTCGGCAACGACTTCTGGATGAAGACCGGGATCTGCGGCAAGGGCGGCCAGAGCGTCCCCGTCGGCACCGGCCAGGGCCACGTCCGGATCGCGGCAATGACCGTCGGCGGTACGGAGACATGACGGGCCTCGAGCCGAGCGCTGTCGCCCGCCGCGCAGTCGAGGAGGCGCTCGCCGCCGGGGCCGACGACGCCGAGGCCTACGCCTCGGAGGAGTTCTCGCGCGAGATCCGCGCCCACGGCGGCGAAGTAGAAAGCCTCACCGCAGCCACGGGACGCGGCGTCGGGGTGCGCGCATGGATCGGGAGCCGCGTCGGCTACGGCTACGGGACCGACCTCTCGGAGGCGGGCATCCGGGCGATCGCTGCCCGGGCCGCCGAGGCGGCCGCTGCCGCCGACGAGGACGAGTTCGCCGGCCCACCCCGCGACGCCGGCCCCGCGGCGGCGGTCGAGGACCTCGTCGACCCGTCGGTCGCCGAGTGGCCGACCGAGCGCGCGGCCGACCTCGCGCTCTCGGTCGAGAGGGCGGCGCGCGCCGCCGACGGGCGCGTGGTCGGGGTCGAGCAGGCGGTCTACGCCGACGCGACCGAGCGAATCGCGATCTCCTCCTCGGCGGGAACCGGCGGCGAGTTCGAGGCATCGAGCTGTTACGCCTACCTCCAGGCCCTCGCCGAGGGCGACGGCGGGCGCGAGACCGGGCTCGGGTTCGGCCTCGCCCGTGGGCCGGACGGGCTCGACCCGATCGCGATCGGCAACGAGGGGGCCGAGCGGGCGACGGCGATGATCGGCGCCGCCAAGCCGGACTCCCGATCCTGCCCGGTGGTCCTCGACCCGACCGTCGCCGCCTCCTTCGTCGGGCTGCTCGGCTCGACCCTCGGCGCCGACGCGGTCCAGCGCGGCCGCTCGCCCCTCGCCGGCAGGATCGGCGAGGAGGTCGCCGGCGAGGCCTTCGTCCTCCACGATGACGGCCTCGATCCGGTCGGCTTCGCGACCGCGCCAATCGACGGCGAGGGGCTGCCGCGCCGCCGCACCGCCCTGATCGAGGGCGGGCGCCTCCGGACCTATCTCTACGACACCTACACGGCGCGGCGCGGGGGAGAGGAGTCGACGGCCAGCGCCGGCCGCTCCGGCTACCGTTCGCAGCCGTCGGTCTCGGCCTCGAACCTCGTCGTCGGCCCTGGCCCGGCGTCGTTCGAGCAGTTGCTCGCCGAGGCCGGCGACGGGGTCTGGATCAGCGACGTCGCCGGTCTTCACTCCGGGGTGAACCCGGTCAGCGGGGTGTTCTCGGTCGGCGCCTCGGGCCGCGCGATCAGGGACGGCGCTTTGGCCGAGCCGCTGCGCGAGTTCACGATCGCGAGCGACCTGGTTTCGATGCTGCGGGCGGTGGTCGCGGCCGGAGCCGAGGCGCGCTGGGTCCCGTTCGGCGGCTCGGTCAGCACCCCGCCGCTGCTGATCGGGGAGATGGCCGTCAGCGGCTCCTGAGCGCGGAGCGAGCAAGCGTCGAACTCTGGGATTTCGCGCAGCGAGCGAAGCGCGATGCATTTGGCCTGAGCGGCGTGCGTGCGGGCGTCGCGCATCGACGCCGAATCCGCTGTTAGATTGCCGCCGACCTCAACGACGACGGAGGAGCTTCGAGTGACTAAGGCTGAGTTTCTGGACCAACTGGCAGCGGACGAGCGCGTGGGCAGCAAGAAGGCCGCAGGCGATGCGGTCGACGCGGTGCTCGACACGATCACCGAGACCCTGGCCAACGGTGGCGAGGTCAGCTTCACCGGCTTCGGCAAGTTCCATGTTGCCGAGCGTGGCCCGCGCCAGGGCGTGAACCCGCGCACCGGCGAAAGGATCACGATCCCCGGGGGCAAGGTTCCGCGTTTCTCCGCCGGCTCGGCGCTGAAGTCCAAGGTAAAGGGCTAAACGCCCTGGTCCCATTTGCGGATCGGCTCGCGGCGCTCGTCGAAGAGCGCCGCAGCCAGATCTGCCTCGGCCTCGACCCGAACCCGGCCCAGCTCGGCCCGGGCGAGGCTCCGCAGGATGTCGCCGGCGGGCCCGCCGAGCAGGCCGGAGCGGCGGTCGCCGCCCAGTGCCGCGAGCTGATCGAGCGGGCCGGCCCCGCCTGCGTCGCCGTCAAGCCCCAGCTCGCCTGCTTCGAGCGCCTCGGCGCCCCCGGCTGGTCGGCGCTGGCAGAGGTCTGCGAGGCCGCGCGTGAAAAGGGGCTCCTGGTCGTCGCCGACGGCAAGCGCGGCGACGTTCCGGTCAGCGCCGCCGCCTACGCCCAGGCCCTGGTTGGTGAGACCCCGACCCCTTGGGGGCCCGTCCCGGGGCTCGGGGTCGACGCCTTCACCGTCAACCCGCTCCTGGGCCGCGACTCGCTCGAGCCGTTGCTGGCCGGGGCCGAGGCTGCCGCTGCCGGGGTGTTCGCCCTCGTCCGCACCAGCAACCCCGGCGCCGCCGACGTCGAGGACCTGCCGGCGCCGCAGGCGCCGCTGCACGAGCGCCTGGCGGAGATCGTCGATGAGCTGGCCCCGCGGCTTGCGGGGAGCGGTGGCCTCAGCGGGATGGGCGCCGTCGTCGGCGCCACCGAGCCTGGCCATATCGCCCGCCTCCGGGAGCTGATGCCACGAGCGATCTTCCTGCTGCCGGGCGTCGGCGCCCAGGGAGGCCGGCCGGAGCAGCTCGGCGCGGCCTTTGCGCCGGGACCGGCCGCCGGCCTGGTCGCCGCTTCCCGGACCATCGCATCCGACCCCGATCCCGGTGCCGCCGCCGCGCGTCTGCGCGATGCGGTTTGGGAAGTCTCGGCCGGCTGAATCCGTCGCCGACGGCTATACGATCCCTCGCCCGATCAGGATGACCATGAGCAAGCGCGCCTCAGTATCCGCTCGAGTCATTGCGGTGACCGCGCTCGTCTGCGGGGTCGTGGTTCTCCTGCTCGTGATCGCAAGCTCGCTTGACGAGGGCGGCGGCGACTCGGGGAAGCGCGTGCCGAAGGGCCAGGTCACGCGGGGTGAGAACGAGGGCAAGGGCAGCGTCAAGCGGGCATACGTGGTCCAGAACGGCGACACCCTGACCTCGATCGCGCACGAAACCGGGGTCCCGGTCTCGCAGATCCTCAGGCTGAACCCCGGCATCGACCCGCAGATCCTGATCTCCGGCGAAAAGCTGAAGCTGCGGTGAGGAGGAGTTTCGCCGAGCGCGCGGTGCTGCTTGCCGTGCTGGCGGCGGTGGCCGCGGGTGCGACGGGACCCGCGGCCAAGGCGGCCGGGCCGCAGTTCGAAGCGCGCGCCTGGGCGCTGATCGACGCCCGCACCGGCGCCGTGCTGGCCACGCATGCCGCCCACCGGCAGCTGCCGATCGCCAGCACGACGAAGATGATGACCGCCTTCGTCACCCTCCACGACCTGCCGCTCGACAAGGTCGTGCGCGCGGTGCCCTACCACCCGATCTACGGCGAGTCGCTGCTCGGGCTCCGCACCGGCCAGAAGATCAGCATCCGCGATCTCCTCTACGGGCTGATCCTCCGCAGCGGCAACGACGCAGCCCACAACCTGGCTGTCGCCGCGGCCGGCTCCGACGCCCGCTTCGTGCGGCAGATGAACCGCCACGCCGCGGCCCTCGGGCTCTCCGACACTCATTTCGCCAATCCGGTCGGCCTCGACGAGAAGGGCAACTACTCCAGCGCCTACGACCTCACCGTCCTCGGCCGCCGGCTGCTCGAATACCGCGCCTTCGCGAAGATCGCCGACTCACGCCAGGCGACCCTTCGCAGCGTCCACCCGAAGCGCCGGATCGAAACCATCAACGACTTCCTGCTCGAGGTGCCGTGGGCGACCGGGATCAAGACCGGGCACACCTTCGCCGCCCAGTACGTCCTCGTCGGCGCCGGCAGGCAGAAGGGGGTCGAGTTGATCTCGGCCGTGGTCGGGGTCTGGACCGAGTCCGGTCGCGATGTCGACACCCGCAGCCTGCTCGAATACGGCTTCTCGCTCTACCACGAGCGGCATCCGGTCCGTGCCGGACAGGCGCTCTCGCGGCCCGAGATCCGCTACGAGGAAGGGAGGCTGCCGCTGCGCGCGGCGCGATCGGTCAAGGTCGGCGTCCGCCGCGGACAGCGGGCGACGGTCACGGTCCGGGCGCCGCAGGAGGTCGAGGGGCCGATCCGTCGTGGCACGATTCTCGGGTCGGCGACGGTCAGAGTCGGCGGGCTGCGGGTGGCAAGGGTTCCGCTGCGCGCCGCTGGCACGATCGCCGCGGCGAGCTGGGTCGACAAGGGGCGCAGCTTCATCGCCGACAACGCACTCTGGCTCGCGCTGGCGCTGTCCGCGATACTGATTGCGGCAGTGTTTCTCCGGCGCCGCACCAGATGATCCTCACGGTCACCCTCAACGCCGCGATCGACAGGACGGTGGCGGTCCCGAACTTCCGTCTCGGCCACCGTCACCGCGCTGTGGAGAGCCGCACCGTGGCCGGCGGCAAGGGGGTCAACGTCGCCCGCGCGATCGGCCTCCTCGGCAGGCCGGTGATCGCCACCGGCTTCGCCGGCGGGCCGACCGGCACCCGGGTTCTCGAGCAGCTCCGCAAAGAGGACGTTCTCACCCACTTCACGACGATCGCCGGCGACACCCGGATCAACCTCGCGGTGATCGACCCGACCTCGGGCGAACAGACGGAGATCAACGAGCGGGGGCCGGCGGTCAGCCCGGAGGAGGTCGAGCGCTTCGTCAAGCGGCTCGCCTATCTCGCCGGCGGCGCCCGGATCTGCGTCCTCGCCGGATCGCTCCCGCCGGGGGCGCCGGAGGACCTATACGCGCGGCTGGTGAACGATCTCCGCGAACGCGACGTCGCGGTGATCCTCGATGCCGACGGCGAGCCGATGCTGGCCGGGATCCGCGCCGGGGCGTCGCTCGTGACCCCGAACGAACTCGAGGCCGAGGAGCTGGTCGGCCAGGAGTTCTCCGGCCGCGACGACGTCGTCCACGGCCTCACCGAACTGCTCCGCCTCGGCGCCGCCGAAGCCGCGATCACGAGGCCCGACGGCTGCGTGGCGGTGGTCGGGGCCGGGGCCGAGCGCGCATTCCTCGAGGCGACGACACGCCCGCTCGATCCGGTCTCCACGGTCGGCTCCGGGGACGCCTACCTGGCGGGCTACGTCGCCGCCCTCTATGACGGGATGGAGCCGCGAGAGTGCCTCGCCTACGCGGTCGCCTGCGGGGCCGAGTCGACCCAGCATTTCGGCGCCGGCGTCATCGATCGCAACCAGGTCGAGCGCCTCCTCGATCAGGTCGAGGTCAACGACTTGGAGGTCCACGCGGAAGTGTAGTCTGGCTGTTCAACGCCACCCCGCCCTGGAGGACCTATGGAGATCGACATCGGTCGAGGCAAGAAGGGGAGGCGCGCCTACGGATTCGACGATATCGCGATCGTTCCGTCGCGCCGCACCCGCGATCCCGACGACATAGACATCAGCTGGACCCTCGGCCCCTATCGCTTCGAGCTGCCGCTGGTCGCGTCGGC
>DATAOP010000054.1:0-12403 GCA_036265675.1 Solirubrobacterales bacterium | reverse complement strand
TACATCGGTCGCCCCTACATCCTCTACCGTCGCCGCTTCGACCCTCCCGCCGTGCTGCCGCCGGAGGCCCGGTCCCTCGATCGCTAGCACCGGCGCCGCCCGGCGTCTACTCGGTGGTCCGGTTCAGGCTCGAGCCGGAGGGGGAGGCGACCAGGCTCGTGATCGACCACGCGGCGATCCCGCACGAGTGGGAAGAGCACATCGAGTCGGGCTACCCGGCCTTCTACCGTGACCCGCTGATCGAGTTCTTCGCCGGCGAGTGCGAGCATCTCGGTTAGGGATCGGTGGCCGCTTGAATGCCCCGAAAGGAGGATCCGGATGAAGTACGCATTGCTCGCCTACAGCGAGGGGGAAGGACGGGCGGAGCCCGGTCCGCGGCCGATGCCCCCCGGCATCGCCGCGGTGCTCGAGCGTCCGGAGGTGACCGGCTACATGAGACTGGATCCGCCCGGGTCGGCGGCGACCGTGAGGCCCGACGCCGGAGCGACGCTCGCCACCGACGGCCCCTTCGTCGACAGCAAGGAGTACCTCGGCGGCCTGATCCTGGTCGAGGCCGGGAGCCTCGACCAGGCCCTCGCGATCGCCGCCGAGCTTCAGGACCTCGGCCTCACGTCGGCGATCGAGGTGCGCCCGGTGTTCGAGCAGGAGCTCGGAGGTG
Source organism: Solirubrobacterales bacterium (assembly GCA_036265675.1). Lineage (GTDB taxonomy): Bacteria > Actinomycetota > Thermoleophilia > Solirubrobacterales > 70-9 > VRUE01. Next base: position 11,745 of record DATAOP010000054.1, on the reverse strand, counting down.
ATTGAGGAGGTCTTCCGAAATCAGTGGGGCCGGGTGCTGGCGACGCTCGTCGGCCTCCTCGGCGACATCGAACTCGCGGAGGACGCCGCGCAGGAGGCGTTCGCCGTCGCGGCCGAGCGCTGGCCGCGCGAGGGAGAGCCGGACAACCCGACCGCCTGGCTGATCGCGACGGCCCGCAACCGGGCCATCGACCGCATCCGGCGCGAGCGGAGGCTGGCGCGCAAGACGGTGCAGCTCGGCCACGAGCTGCATGACCTTCCGGAGGAGACGATGGACGACACAGCGGCCCTGCCCGACGAGCGCCTGGAGCTGATCTTCACCTGCTGCCACCCGGCGCTGGCGCCGGAGGCCCAGGTCGCGTTGACGCTGCGTGCGCTGGGCGGGCTTTCGACCGAGGAGGTCGCGGCCGCCTTCCTGGTCCCGTTCGAGACGATGAGCAAGCGGCTTGGCCGCGCCAAACGCAAGATCCGCGAGGCGGGCATTCCGTTCGCCGTGCCGCGTCCCCACCTGCTGCCGGACCGGCTCGACGCGGTGCTCGCCGTCATCTATCTGATCTTCAACCAGGGCTGGGGCGCCGGCCGGGTGGACCTGGCGGCGGAGGCGATCCGGCTCGGCCGGGTGCTCGCGGCGCTGATGCCCGACGAGCCCGAGGCCCTCGCGCTGGTGGCGCTGATGCTGATCAACGACTCGCGCCGCGAGTCGCGCTTCCGCGATGGCGAGCTGGTCCTGCTCGACGAGCAGGATCGCTCGGCCTGGGACGAGGCCGAGATCGCCGAGGGGCGCGGGCTGATCGAGCGCGCGAGCGCTCTGGGGGGCGTCGGGCCCTACCTGCTGCAGGCCGCGATCGCCGACCTCCACGTCACCGAGCCGCGCGACTGGGAGCAGATCGCACTGCTCTACCGGCGGCTGGGGGAGCTCACCGGATCACCGGTGGTCGAGCTGAACCGCGCGGTGGCGGTCTCCGAGGTCGAGGGGCCCGAAGCCGCCCTCGCCATCATCGACGGCCTCGACCTCGCCGGGTACCGCTACCTCCACGCGACCCGGGCGGCGTTGCTGCGGCGCCTCGGCCGCGACGAGGAGGCGCGGATCGCCTACGGGCGGGCTCTCGAGCTGACCGAGGAGGGGCCGGAGCAGCGGTTTCTCACGATGCGACGTTCCGAACTGGGGCCGGCCGGGGGCGACGAGTAGAGCGGCAATGTCCGTTGCGGGGCCGCTCGTTCGTCATCTCCCAAACCAACCCAGGAGGGACCATGCCCAGCATCCTGCATCGTTTCACCATCGACGCTCCGCGCGAGCGCGTCCATGACCTGATCGCGACCCCGGACGGGGTCGAGCGCTGGTGGACCGGCCACCCCAACAGCGGCGACGACTCAACCCTCAGGATCTTCTTCAGCGACGGCGACCCCGCGGCGGTCTTCGAGGTCGCCGACAGCACGCCCGAGCGGATCGTCTGGCGCGTGGCCGACGGCCCCTCCGCCTGGATCGGGACGACGGTCACGTTCGCGCTCGAGGAGCGGCCCGACGACGGCACGACGCTGCTTTTCACCCACGACGGCTGGCGCGAGGCCAACGAGTTCATGAGCGGCTGCAGCACCAACTGGGGCGCCTACCTGGCGAGCCTCAAGTCGGGTGCCGAGAGCGGCGAGTTCGCCGCCTACCCTGCCGGCGAGATGAGCCGCTGGCTCTGATCGAGCGTCCAATATTTCGTCGTGGATATTGGGTACTGAGTGGGCCCGACCGTGCCCACTCAAACCGCTTGGGAGAGCCAAACAGGGGAGTGCTTGGTCAGCGCTCTGACAAAGCCGCTTGCGACGCAGAGAGGGGGTCTGTACTTTCCCGCGCCGCCAACGGGGGTACGCACGAAAGGGAGGTCGGATGAGTCAGGGATCGCAGGGGTGGACGGCCGCGAGCAGGATTTTCGCCATCGTGCTCGGGGCCCTGGCTCTCGGATGCATCTGCGCCGCCCCTGCCGTCGCCCGGTCCCAGTGCGGGAGCAGCCATCGTGCCAAGCGTGCCCGGCGCCGCGCCGGCTCATCGCGGTCTCATCGCGGCGGTGGCTGCCTCAAGGCGAGCATCACGGTCCAGGGGCAGCCGGGTGCCGCCGGGGCTCCGACGACCTTCGCCCTGCGGCTGCGGCCGAAGGCGGCGAAGATCCGCGGATACGCGGTCGACTACGGGGACGGCAGCACGAGCAGGGGCGGCCGACGGCTGCCGAAGTCGATCACCCACGTGTACCGGAATGCCGGCCGCTACACGATTGCGCTGAAGGTCAAGGGCAGCCACCACACCTCGGCCAAGGCCCGGGTCAGCGTCGCGGTGCTCGCCGCCCACCCCGCCGGCAAAGCCGCGGCGCCGAGTGGATCGACCGCGCCCGGCTATGACCCGGCGCTCCGCAACCAGCTCAATTCCTGGCTCGGCGAAAGGCCGGCGGTCGGCGACAACCGCGAAGCGAAGAACCAGCTGACCGAAAACGCGACGCTCGGCTCGGTCCCGAACCTCTACCCGGGGTCGCTCGTCCAAGGCGATGCGCCGGATCTCACGACAGGCGTCCTGAAACCGATCCCGCTCCAGCCCAACTCGGGGACACTCACCCTCGACGGAGCGCACCTGGCGCCCGCGTCCGGCGGCTCGGTCACCCGCCACGTCGCGCCCGGCAACGCCGCCAACGTCGCCAACGCCGTCTCCGACATGCAGGGGCAGAATTTCAACCCCAACAGCGTCGAGAGCGTCGCCACCGACTTCAAGATCGTCACCTCCTCGAAGGAAGCGAAACTCGACGCCAAGGCCGCGTTCTCCTACGCCGGCATCGGCAAGGCCAGCGGCTTCTTCAACGAGGCGGACAGCAGCACCGAAAGTCACGTCCTGTTCTCGATGCGCGAGATCTACTACACGATCTCCTACCGCCCCGACCCGCTTCCCGGCTCCGCTTTCGATGACGTCGACGCCTTCTTCGCACCGGGCACCACCGTGCAGCAGGCCCAGGAATGCCAGTGCATGAGCACCGAGAAGCCGCCGGCGTTCGTCAAGAGCGTCACCTACGGCTCGCAGTTCCTCTTCATGGCGAGCTCGACGGCCGACGCCAGCGATCTCAAAGAGGGGCTCGAAGCCTCGGTCAACGTGGGCGCCTTCGGCGGCAGCGGCAGCGTCTCGAGCCAGCAGAAAGCGCTGCTCGACCAGACCGAGATCCAGGTGCTCGCGGTGGGCGGCGATACCAACGGCCTCGCCTCGGTCATCTCCGGCAGCCTCGGCGACGGCGGCAAGGGAGTTCTCGAAGCGCTCAAGAAATACGCGCAGGCGGCGGTCGCCGACCCCAACGGCGCCCAGCTCGCGCAGCCGATCTTCTACACCCTCGACTACGTCGACAACACGCCGATCGGCGAGTTCGCGCCAAACCCGCCGGCCGCAACCCCGCCGGCGAACAGCGACGTCACCAACTCACTGGAACTGACGATGAACACGACCGACGAGAACAAGGACGAAGGCGACCCGGTCCGACTCTCGCTCACCGTGCCGACCAGCCACGGGAACCTCCAGGTGCTCAACAACGTCGTTCCCACGTATCCGGTTGATCCCTGCGGAGTGACGCCGTTCTGCTATCCGCTCACCAATTGGGAGCTCCACGAAAACTCCTCCATCAAGGTGGTCGTCCCGCTCCCCCAATCGGTCCCGGTCTACGACATTCCCGGATCGACGCTGACGATCAGCGATGCCGGCCACTCCTGGCACGTCGGCTTCAAGATGGCCTTCAAGCTGCCCGACACCAACTACTACACCGCGTTCACCAGCAAGCCGGGCATGTACTACATGGACGACAACAGCGACCCCTGTCACATCGAACAGGAGGTCTCGGCGTACACGTTCACCATGTACGAGGTCAACGACCCGGCAGCCCTCGACAGCAGCAACCTGAAGGCCTGCGGAAGTCATTAGTGCCGGCAGCCGGCGAAGGTGCCGATCTGGCCCGCCTGAGACAAGCCGCCGGTCCGTGGTGGTAAGAAACCCGGGCTCGAATGAGGGGACGTTCCCGGAAACACACGCTGCTGCTCGCGCTCACCTGCGCCCTGGCCTCACTCGCGGTCTTCGCCGGCTCATCCGGCGCGGCCTCGAACTGGACGCTGCGGCAGCTGCCCCCGAGCCCGGGGCACGGCCCATGGGGACCGCCGCTGTCCGGGGTCTCCTGCCCGACCGAATCCCTCTGTGTCGCCGTCGGCGGCCTCAACACCGTCGCCTTCTCGCAGGCGCCGACCGGCGGCGCGGCCAGATGGCAGGTCGTCAATCCCTCCTATCCGATCGGCCCCGGGGTCACCTGCGTCGAAGGGGAAGCCCACTGCCATGTCCCGTCCGGCGCGATCAACGCGGTCTCCTGTGCCTCCGAAGGGCTCTGCGTGGCCGTCACCTACGACGGCTTCATCCTCGTCTCGACCGACCCGACCGGCGGCGCCGCAACCTGGACGGCGACGTCGATAAACGAGCCTCACGGCACCGGCGCCACGCACCTGATCGGAATCTCCTGCCCCTCGCCCTCCCTCTGCGTGGCGGTCTCCGGGGGGTCGAACAACTCCAACGGCGGCAGGGTTCTCACCTCGACCAACCCGGCCGCGGGCCAGTGGCAGGTGGCGGACCTCGGCAGCTCGCTCGATCTTCGCGGCGTCTCCTGCGGCACGCCCTCGCTCTGCGTCACGGTCGCGCGGGGAGGCCGGATCTTCGCCTCCACCAACCCGACCGGGGGAGCCTCGGCATGGCGCGAAGCCGGCACCCCGGGCGGGCCCGGTGATCTCGAAGGTGTCTCCTGCGTGACGACCGTGCTCTGTGCCGCCGGCAACCTGACCGGCAACATGCTCACCTCGACCAACCCTGCCGGCGGCGGTGGGACCTGGAGCGAGACGAACGCCGGCGGCTCGGTTCAGATCACGGGCGTCTCCTGCCCGACCGCCAACCGCTGCGCGGCGGTCGACAACAACGGCGACGTCCTCACCTCGGCCGATCCGACCGGCGGCGCCGGCTCCTGGCACTTCGAGAACCTCGTCGCGTTCCGGCCGACCGAGGAAAACTTCCAGCCGCCGCGAAACGCGCTGTTCGCCGCGTCCTGCGCCTCGACGACTCTCTGCACCCTGGTCGGCATCGACGGGCGCATCTTCACCGCGACAGACCCGTTCGCGGCGCCGGACCCGCCCAGGGGCCAGCGGCGCCGCAGGGCCCGCCGGCGGCCCCGGACGATCCTGCTCTTCGCCGAGCACTTCTGGGAAGACAGCGGCACCCGCCATCGCCGCCTCCGCGCCCGTTTTCGCTTCTACTCGCCGACCAGGACCCGGGGGTTCGAATGCAAGCGCGACCGCCGTCGCTACCGGCGCTGTCGCTCGCCACTGCGCTACTGGGTCGGGCACGGGCGACACGTGCTGCGCGTGCGCGCGATCGGGCCGACCGGGTTGCGCGGTCCGGCTGCGGTCAAGCGCTTCCGCGTCCGCCGGCCGCACCGCTGAGCCCCCTCGTTAACCTCTGTCACTCCGCTCCGTCTCCGGCCGGAGCGGCGCCAGGGAACGAGTTCGGGGAAGGAGGGCCGCTCACCGGCGGCAGTCAAATCGAGTGCGGAAGCGGCGTTTCCTCGGCGGGATCGTTCTCGGAGCACTGGTGCTCGGCGCCGGGCAACTGTCTGCTTCCAGTGAGGCCACTCCCACCTCCGCGGCCCCCTCGGCCTTCGTCGGAATCTCCCCGCAGGCGTCGCCGCACCGTCACGACCTGCGGCTGATGCGCAGGGTCGGCGTCGGGTCGCTGCGGTTTCTCATCTCCTGGTCTCAGGCCGAGCCCGAACCGGGGGTCTTCGACTGGCGAGGCACCGACGCCTTCCTGACGGAGACCTCCCCCTACGGCTTCGAGCGGCTGCCCGTCGTCTGGGGCTCGCCGCTCTGGCTGGCGCGGCCCCCGCGCCGGGGTTGCGGCTTCAGCGCCGATCGATGCCGGGCGCTGCAGATGCCCGTGCACGGCCCGGCGCAGCGCCGGGCCTGGTCGACGTTCCTGCGCGCCCTCACCGAACGCTACGGCCCATCCGGGGACTTCTGGAAGCTCCATCCGGAGCTGCCCAGGGACCCGATCCGGACCTGGCAGATCTGGAACGAGGAGAACGACCACCGCTTCGGCGAAGCCTCGGTTCGCGGTTACGCGGCGTTGCTGCGCAACTCGGCCCCGGCGATTCGCTCGGTCGATCCAGGCGCCCAGATCGTCCTCGGCGGCCTCTACGCGATGCCGAAGGTCAGGCCGTCCCTCGACGCGACGGTGTTCCTCGAACGTCTCTACCGCCAGCGCGGAATCAGGCGGCTGTTCGATGGAGTCGGCCTTCACCCATACGCCGCGAACCCGCGCCTGATGGCCGCCGACATCCGCGCGGTCAGAGCCGTGATGAGGAGCCACGGCGAGGGCCACAAGGGCATCTACATCACCGAGTTCGGCTGGGGATCCCAGACCCGGGCCGCGGGTGGCGACAAGTTCGAGCAGGGGCCGGCGGCGCAGGCGGAATACGTGAAGAGGGCGTGGGAAATCCTGTTCGCGAACCGCCGCCGCTGGAACATCCGGGCCGCCTTCTGGTTCACCTGGCAGGACATCCCGGCCGCCAGCACCCCGTGCGACTTCTGCGACTCGGCCGGCCTGCTCCGCCTCAACGGCAGGCCGAAGAGCGCCCTTCGCCGCTTCGCCCAGGCGGTCCGGCGCCGGTAGCCCGCCGCGCAGACCTCAGGCCGCCAGCCGTTTGGCGAGCATCGCCTTGCCCTGCTCGGCCCCCTTCCGGCTCGTCTCCTGAGCGCGGCGGAAGAAGTCGGCAAGCTCGGAATCGCCGGCGCGATCAGCGTCCTCGACGTAGGTCTCCAGCCGAAGCATGTTGCTCAGACATTGCTCGGTGAACCAGATCACGTTGTAGTCCTTGTCCTTGGTGCCGGTGACCTGTCCGGTCTCCTCTGAACCCATCTGCTCGCTCCTTCCGGCTCGGGGTCGATCACTGCGAGCGAGCTACCCGGGAGGCCGGCATACGAACCAAGCGCTCGCCCGCTGTGGGGAGCGAGTCAGTGATCCGGATGGGCTTCCGCCGCCTCGATCGCAGCGGCGAGCTCGTCGAGGCTATCGGCGTCGAGAGCCTCTTCGACGATCGGGAAGAGCTCACGCTCCTCGAAACGGACGTGGTCGTTGAGAAGCTCGCCCAGCTCCCGCACCTCCTCAACCGTGAGCCGGCCGGCCTCGAGGCGGAGGGCCTGGCGACGGATCGCGAGGTGCTCTTCCAGCATCCGCGAGACGCCGGCTCGATCGACCTCCGAATGGACCGCCCAGGTCGGCAGCAGGACCTCCTCCTCGACCCTGAAGTGGTGCTGTCCGTCCTCCCGCCAGAAGTCGAGGAAGGCCGCCGAGACCTGCTCGACGTCGTCGGCCTCCCGCAGCTTCTTGGCGATCAGCAGGGCGCTCAGATGCTCGCGCGACAGCGGGCGAAGCGCCTCGGCTCGTTTCATCTCGCGCTCAAGTTTGACGGCGCTGCTTGAGCAGAGCTTTCACGTCAGCGACCGGTCCGAGGTGGGCCAGCTTGTCGGGGTTGACGATCGAGTTGATCGTCTTGATCTCGCCGCCGTCGGTCTCGACGACCAGGGCGCTGATCAGCTTGCCTTCGGGACCGTAGGAGAGCGCCCCGAGGCCTCCGTTCAGCTCGGTGAGGCGCACTTCGAATCCGCCGATGCGCTCGCCTGCGTTGCTGAATTTGACCAGCATCTGCGCGACGCGGGCCCGGCCCCACATCGCCTTCGCGATCGCCGGCGCCTTGCCGCCGCCGTCGCCGTGCAGAGAGACGTCGGCGGCGAGCAGCGATTCGAGCTTCTCGAGATCGCCCTGCTCGAACGCGTCGAAGAAGCTGGCCGCGAGCCGGTCGTGCTGCTCGCGCGACGTCTCGAAGCGAGGCTCGCGCTCGCCGACGTGGCCGCGGGCGCGGACCGCGAGCTGGCGGACCGCGGCCGGGCTCTTGCCGAGGACCTCGGCGATCCGGTCGTGTGGGTAGTCGAAGACCTCACGCAGGAGGAAGACCGCCCGCTCCTCCGGCGTCAGCGTCTCGAGAACGACGAGCAGGCCGAGCGAGAGCGAGTCGGCGATCTCCGCATGGCGCGCGGGGTCCTCGTCCTCCGCGGTGACGATCGGCTCCGGAAGCCACTCGCCGGTGTAGACCTCGCGCCGCGCCCGGGCCGAGCGCAGCTCGTCGATCGCCAGCCGCGTCACCACGGTGACGAAGTAGGCCTCGGGGGACTCGATCTCAGACCCGTCCTCGAACTCGCGGTAGAGGCGGAGCGAGGCCTCCTGGACCACTTCCTCGGCTTCGCTGACGCTGCCGAGCATCCGGTAGGCGATCGCAAACCCCTTCGGCCTCAGCTGGTCGAACCGGACGTCGGTCATCAGCGCGCTCCCATCGCCGGTCGGCTACCCCGAATGACGCGGGTATCACGCCGATTCACGCGGATCTTGCCGAGCCTCCGCGACAGTGCCCTGACCAGGACGATTGGCGCTGCGAGGATGGCGCCGACGATCGCGAGGGCCGCGCCGACCGCGAGGAGGGGCAGCGCAGCGACGATCAGCAGCGCGACGATCGGGATCGCCAGCGGGAAGAGGGCCATCGTCAGGATCCCGCCGCCGACCAGGAACTCCGACATCGTGTCGACGACCTCGGTCGATGAGTGCTCGTTGGCATTGTTGGACATGGCTTTGCTCCTTTCCTGGGTCATCCGGCGGCAGCCTCTGCGTGGTGCAGGGCGACCTGCCCCTGTGTCTCGACCGAATCGACCGGTTCGCGTTCGATCTCGTGCTCGCGGACCAGCCAGAGGGCCAGCGCCGCGCCGACGAAGCAGACGATCCCGCCCAGGACCAGCACCTCGTTGAAGCCGGACAGGAAACCTTCGCGGGCGGCATTGACGACCATGTCGTGGGCCTGCGGCGGGACCCCGGCGACAGCGCGGCCGAGCTCCCCTCCCGACGCCGCTTCGACCAGCTGTCGCGGGTGGTCGCCGCCGGCGGCGGGTGTCCCCGCGGCCAGCGCGCTGACCTTGTCGGCGCCGCGGGCGACGAAGACCGCGCCCCAGACGGCGACGCCGACCGAGACACCCACCTGGCGGAAGGTGTCCATGATCCCCGCGGCCATGCCGCTCCGCTCCTTCGGGACGACGCTCAGAGCGACGTCGCCGATGACCGGGTTGAGCAGGCCGCCGCCGACGCCGAGGACGAGGAAGCCGGCGAGCAGCGTCGTCCACTCCGCACCGGCGTGGACCCCCGCCATCAGCAGCAGGCCGACGCCGGCCGTCGCGAGGCCGAAGCTGAGCAGCACCCGGGCCGGGACCCTGGACAGCAGCATCCCGGCGACGGGGGCGATGAGGAAGGTCACCACCGTGATCGGGAGATAGCGGAGGCCCGCCTGGAAGGGGGAGTAGCCGAGGTAGTTCTGCAGGTAGAGGCTGGTGTAGAGGAAGAGCGCGAAGACCGAGGCCGAGAGCGCGAAGGCCGACAGCTGCACCCCCGTGAACGAGGCCCGCCGGAAGAGGCCGAGCGGCAGCATCGGCTCGCGGACACGGCTCTCGACGCCCACGAAGGCAGCCAGGAGGGCAGCCGACCCGGCCAGCAGCGAGACGATCATCGTGCTGCCCCAGCCCTCGTCGTTCCCCCGCACCAGCGCCAGCACGAGCATGAAGAGGGCGCCGGTGAAGGTCGCGACGCCGAGCCAGTCGATGCGCGTCGCATGGGGATCGCGACTCTCGCGCAGCTTCGCGTGGGTGATCGCAATCGCCGCCAGGCCGATCGGGACGTTGAGGTAGAAGATCGACTGCCAGCCGAGGCCGTCGGTGAGGGCTCCGCCGATCAGTGGGCCGACCGCGACCGCGACGCCGATCGTCGCGCCGTAGGCGCCCATCGCCGTCGCCCGCTCGCGACCGGCCGGGAACTCCTGCGCGATCAGCGCCAGCGAGACGGCGAACATCACCGCGCCGCCGACCCCCTGCAGGGCGCGGGAGAGGTTGAGGAAGGTCGGATCGGGGGCGAGGGCGCAGAGCAGCGAGGCGAACGAGAAGATCGCCAGGCCGAAGCTGAAGACCCGCCGGCGGCCGACCCGGTCGGCGAGCGAGCCCGCCGAAAGCACCAATGCCGCCAGCGTCAGCGTGTATGCGTCCACCACCCACTGCAGGTCGCTGAAGCTTCCGCCGAGGTCGTTGCGGATCGAGGGAAGCGCCACGTTGACGACCGTGATGTCGAGCAGCAGCATGAAGGTCGCCACCGAGACCGCGGTCAGAGTCCACCACTTGCGTGCCATGCGAAGTCCTCCAGTTCTCGTCTTCATGCGTCTGAGGGGAAGACGAGATGGCCGCCGTGGATGTGACGGCAAGGTCCGTTGTGTGACGGGTTCCGCATTCGGATGTCACAGGGACCCACACGGTTTCGTCTCCCCTGGTGACGGCACCAACGAGAGGAGGCGGACATGACCCAGCAATTCCCGGCAGCGCGGATACAGCTCGCCGAGCAGGCTTCGAGCCGGTTGATGGCGGCGATGCTCCGGCTCGAGCGGTCGATCGAGCTCGAGGAGCACCTCCATCACCTGCTCAGCCTGCGCGCATCGCAGATCAACGGCTGCGCGTTCTGCATCGACATGCACTGGAAGGACGCCCGCGCCGCGGGCGAGACCGAGGAGCGTCTCTACGCGTTGGATGCCTGGCGCGAGAGCCCGCTCTACGACGGGCGCGAGCGGGCCGCGCTGGAGCTCTGCGAGGCGATGACGCTGATCTCGGAGGGCCACGTTCCCGATGAGGTCTGGGAGCCGGCGAGCGAGGTCCTCGGCGACGAGGTCGCCGATGTCGTCTTCGCGGTCGCCGCGATCAACACCTGGAACCGGCTGATGATCACGACCCGGGCGGAGCCCGGCCACTACCAGGCCGGCATGCTCGCGGCTGCTTGAGGCGGCGGAGCCGGGGTAATGGTTCTCAGAGATCAGTTGGTGGAGCGGGAGTCTGAGGCCGAGATCGAGGAGCAGCGGAGGCTGACCTTCGCGATCGCCTACCGGATGACCGGTAGCGTCAGCGACGCCGAGGACATCGGGCAGGAGGCGTTCGTCAGGCTCGAGCGCGCCCGCCGCGAGGGCGAGACGGTCGATTCGCCGCGGGCCTGGCTCTCGACGGTGGCCACCCGGCTCGCGATCGATCACATGCGCTCCGCCCGCGCGAGGCGGGAGAGCTACGTCGGCCCCTGGCTGCCCGAGCCGCTCCTCACCGAGGGCGGCCCGGGCCCGGCCGAACACGCCGAGGTGGCGGACACGGCCTCGCAGGCCTTCCTCGTCCTGCTCGAGACGCTCTCGCCGGTCGAACGCGCGGTCTTCCTGCTCCGCGAGGTGTTCGGCTACGACTATCCGCGGATATCCGAGGCGGTCGGCAAGGGGGAGGAGAACTGCCGCCAGATCGCGCGGCGGGCCCGCAAGCACGTCGAAGGGCGCGAAGCGCGCTTCGAGGCGGACCGAAGCCACGGCGACGAGCTGTTCGAGCGCTTCCTCGAGGCCACCGAGAGCGGCGACGTCGAGGCGCTGAAGGAGATCCTCGCCGCCGACGCGGTCGTCTACTCCGACGGCGGCGGCAGGGTGACGGCGGCGCGACGGCCGTTCTCCGGCGTCGACCGGATCGCCCGCTTCCTGGTGAAAATCATCAGCGGGCGGTTGCGGCGGCGCGGGTTCAGCGTCCGGCGCAGCAGCTTCAACGGCCAGCC
>DATAOP010000053.1:0-9489 GCA_036265675.1 Solirubrobacterales bacterium | reverse complement strand
GCTGGCAGGCGACGATCATGTTGCTCAGGGGGAAGAGGAAGACGACCATCATGCTGCCGTAGACCTCCGCCCGCGCCGCCAGGAATGGGACCTTGTCGCGGAGGCCGAGCGCGCCGAGAAAGGCGAGCGCGACGCCGACGGCGACCGGGTCGAGGTGCCCGCCGGGATAGCCGATGACCGGGAAGAAATCGATCGCACCCAGGAGACCCCCTCCCGACGGGCTCGGCGTCACCTTCCCTCCGGTCTCACCGGCGATCAGCAGGAAGAGGAGCGACGCGAGGAGCCCGGCGTAGAGCGCGACGTCGAACAGCGTCCGCGTGTTGCCGCGAGTCAGCGGCACCCTGTCCGGCCAGGGCGGGAGACGGATCGTCCCCGGCCGCAGCCAGTAGAGGACGCCGCCGATCATCGGCGAGAAGCGCAGGGTGAGCGGCAGCGAGCCGGCGCCGAGTCCGAAAACCTCCCAGAGCATCGTCCAGACGACCGCCTTCTCGAAGACGATCGGTTCGGTCCACCAGGTCGAGAGGTGACCGAGGCCGAGGCCCGGGGTCGTCCACGAGATCACCAGCAGACCGCCGCCGGCGTAGAGGATCAGCTTGACGACGTAGAGGAGGTAGACGGCGATCGGGGTCCCGAACCCGTTGACCGCCCAGTCCTGAGCCAGCGGCTTGATCCGCTCGAGGTGGGGCAGCCGCCGCCACTCCTCGATCTCGAACGGCGGATCTGTCGGCGTCAGGAAACCCATCGCTCCCGCTCAAACTATCCGCGCCGGCGGGCGCAGGCGAGAGCTCAGCCGGCGACGGCCTCGGCCGGGCGCCGCTCGCGGGCCGCCGAGGTGAACCGCAGCGCCCCGTCTTCGATCGGCCCGCGGCGGATCATCCGCGAGTCGAGCAGGTAGTTCTGGTGCAGCCGCCAGGGCTCGCGCGAGCCCTGCTTCGGAAGCCTGTCGAGCGAGCGCTGCACGTAGCCGGAGCTGAAGTCGATGATCGGCTCGCGCTGGATGGTCGGGTCGTCGACCACCGGCACCGCCTCGGCGAGGCCGTTGGCGTCCATGTGGTTGAGGAGGCGACAGACGAACGCGCAGGTCAGTTCGACCTTGAGCGTCCAGGAGGCGTTGGTGTAGCCGACGGTGAAGGCGAGGTTGGGGACGCCGCTCGCCATCATCCCCTTGTAGGTGAGGACGTTCGCGATGTCGACCTCCTCGCCGTCGACCACCGGCCTGACCCCGCCGAGGTACTGGAGGTTGAACCCGGTCGCGGTGACGATCACGTCAGCCTCGAGCTCGGCCCCCGAACCGAGCCTGAGCCCGGACTCGGTGAAGGTCTCGATCGTGTCGGTGACGATCTCGACCCGGCCGTCGCTGATCGCCTCGTAGAGGTCGCCGTCGCGGAGCGCGCAGGGCCGCTGCTCCCAGGGGTTGTATCGCGGCGAGAGGTGCTTCTCGAAGTCGAAGTCGGCGGGCAGCGAGCGCTCGGCGGCCTGGCGGATGACCCTCTTCGCGAGCTCGGGGAAACGGCGGCAGAACCAGAAGACGAAGGAGCCGGTGAGGATGTCCTTCCAGCGCATCACCGAGTACGCGGCCCGCGGCGGCAGGAACCGGCGCAGGGCGCGGCCGAGCGGGTCGACCCCCGGGACGGGGAACAGGTAGCTCGGCGAGCGCTGGAGCATCGTCACGTGCTCGGCCTTCTCGGCCAGGGCCGGGACCAGCGAGACGGCGGTGGCGCCGCTGCCGATCACCACGACCCGCTTGCCGGCGTACTCGAGGTCCTCGGGCCAGCGGTGCGGGTGCGCGATCCGGCCGGTGAAGCGTTCGGTCCCCTCGAAGTCCGGCAGGTAGCCGTCGTCGTAGGCGAAGTAGCCGCTGCAGGACCAGACGAAGCCGGCCGTGAGTCGCACGGTCTCGCCGCTGTCGGTGCGTTCGACCTCGACCTCCCAGCGGGACTCCTCCGACGACCACTCGAGCCCGACGACGCGATGGTGGAAGCGGATCCTGCGATCGATCCCGCTCTCCTCCGCCGCCTCGCGGACGTAGGCGAGGATCGAGTCGCCGTCGGGCAGGGACCGCTTCCCCTTCCAGGGCTTGAACGCGAAGCCGAGGGTGTGGATGTCCGAGTCGCTGCGGACGCCGGGGTACCGGTAGAGGTCCCAGGTGCCGCCGCTGGCGCTGCGCGCCTCGAGGATCGTGTAGCTCCGGCCCGGGCAGCTGCGCGTCAGGTGCCTGGCGGCGGCGATGCCGGAGATCCCGGCGCCGATGATCAGAACATCGAGGTGCTCGGCGGCTGTCTCCGTGCGTGCCACGCCCGGCATTCTGCCAGCCGGGTGCGAGCGCCTACCCGATCGGGCTGCAGCTGCGGAGGACTTTGCCTTTCATCTCGGTGCCGTCGGCGAACTTGAGGTCGCCCCTGGTGAAGAAACGGCCGGTCGGACAGGTGGCGAGCAGCAGGTGCTCCTTCTTCCCCTTGTAGGTCCAGTCTCGCTTGATTTCGATTTTCGCGAATGTCAGCGAGCCCTGGCCGGCGACGATCGTCGGGATCGTGATTTCGGTCTTCGTCCCGTAGATGCCGTGCGCCTTGGTGATCACCGCGGTCGTGACGAAGGTCGTCGGCGCCGGGACTCGCGCGTAGACGTGGAAGATCAGCACCTTGTGGCCGCCCTTTGGCTTGCCGTTGAAGACCAGCATCTTCCCCTTGGCGAAGAACGGCGGCTGTTCGGGGAACGCGATCTCCGCCCCCGCTTCGCCCTTGCCGACGAGAGCCTTGCCGCAGATGCTTTCGGCCTGATTCGTCAGCGTGTTCTGGAGGCGCTCGACGCTGCAGGTCGGGAGCCCGGTGGTGTTGATCCCGGCGTGCTTGTCGAATTCGAGCGTCAGCACTTTCGCCGCCGGGGGATGGGTGCCGTCCGCGGTTTTCAGCGTCGTTTCCGCGTTCAGCGAGATCGGCGCCGGCGTCTTGCGCGGCAGCTTGTGGGGGCGGAAGCCGCCGTCGACGAAGACGACGAGGTTGCCCGCCTTCACGGTCTGGCCCGAGCCGAGGGCGGTCGCGGCGAGAGCGGCGAGCGTAGCGGCGACGACTCCGAAGAGCGCCAGCCTACGTCCCCATCTGATCAATCCGAACCTCCCCGTCCGATCGAACGAACGAACTGAACTATACGACCGAACCAGCAGGAAAAGAAGACGTTGTCCTACCGCAGCGAGAGGACGTGGGCATGGCGGGGATCGACCCGGCCCTCGAGCACGTCGAGGAACGCACGCTGCACCGCCTCGAACCCGGTGCCGCGGATGACCTCGAGCCAGCCTTCTGTCCACTCGCAGAACGGGTGCCAGGCGTCGGCCACGTTCCGCTCCAGACCCTCGCGCCCCCAATCCGAGGAGCGCTTGCTCACACGGTCGGGAGCGAAGAAGAACGACGGCGCCGGCCCGGGGAGATCGCCGGCCCCGGCGCCGAACTCCTCCCAGTGGGTGACGCCGACAGCGATGCTGCGGACGAGATCGTCGCTGTAGTGGGTGTGCACCGCCGTCCGCACCTCGGCGTCGCCGGCGATGTCGACGAATGTGGCGGGGCCAGCACCGAGCGACTCGACCGCGTCGTACGTGACGACCCGGTCGTAAATCCCGCGCTCCTCGACGAACGGGGCGCTGCGGGCGGAGGTGAGGCCGACCAGATCGACGCCGTCGCGCCGGCTCAGCAGGAACGCGGCGGCGAGCGCGGTCTTGCTCGAGGCGCTCGAGATCACGATCGGCCCGCGCCCCAACAGGCCTTCGTCCGCGAGCTGGTCGTCGATCAGGAACGAGGTGAAGAACAGCGGCCGCAGCAGCATCTGGACGTCCTCGGTGCCGGCGCGGTAGAAGCGGTCCGACGCGGTCGCGAGGTAACGGTGATAGGCAGAGGGAAGCGAGCTGCGGTGCGGCGAGCCGTCGACGAACCCGCCGCCCTCGACGGCGACGGGGGTGACGATCAGATGGGAGGAGGGCGGCAGGTAGCCGAACAGGCGGGTGCCGACTTCGACTCCATCCGCGTCGCTCTCCTCGACCTCGGCGAAGCCCCACATCGGCACCCGTCCCCAGCCGTCGGCGGCCGGAAAGAAGTCCCAGTAGTTCATGCCCTCGCCGAAGACGGCGTAGGTGACGTTGTTGGCGGTGAGGCCGAAGGTGTCGATCCGGAGCAGCGCCTGGCCCGGCTCGGGCGCGGGCGTCTCGGACTCGACGATCTTCGTGTCGCGGAAGTCGTCGCGCCTGATGAGGAAGTCGATCATCGCCGCTCGGATGCTCTCAGACGGGCTAGGCTGGCGCCGGCCGTGAACGTCCTGGTCGCCACTGACATGGAGGGGATCGCGGGGATCGAGGACCACCGCGAATGCCTGCCATCGCACCCGGGCGCCTACTCGCGTGGCCGGCGGCTGATGACCGACGAGGTGCTCGCGGTCGTCGCGGCGCTGCGCGAGGGCGGCGTTGAGCAGATCGGCGTCGGCGACTGGCACATGGTCGGAACCAACCTCGAACGCGAGCGGATGCCGTCAGGCGTCGAGGTGCGGCCGATCGCCGACCTGGCGCTGTCCGAGGGCGACCCGTCGTTCACGAAGGCGGCCGGGGGCGAAGCCCTCGATGCGGTCGTCCTCACCGGCCACCACGCGAGCACCCCGACTCCGCTCGGGTTCTGCTCGCACACCTTCACCTGGGAAATGGAGGTGACGCTCGACGGCGAGTCGCTGAGCGAGACCCAGGCCTTCGCCCAGGGGCTCGCCGCCGAGGGCATCCCGGCCTTGGCCGTCAGCGGTGACAGCCGCATGCTCGAGACGTTCGGCGACGGCGAGATGGGCGCCGCCCGCCTCGTCGCGACGAAGGAGGGCCTCGGTCGAGACCGGGCCCGCTCCGAGGACCCGGCCGCGGTCCGGGCCGAGCTCGCGGCGGCGATCGCGACCGGGCTCGCGGAGCTCCCGCAGCCGCCACCGTCGCGGCCCTACCCGGCGGAGCTGAGGATCACGATGGCGGGCGAGGAGCTGGTGAGGACGACGGTCTCCGAGCCGGCGCAGCTGCTGGAGGCGATCGCCGGCGTGTTCCGCTCGGGCCGGGTCTCGCGCGAGTATCGCCAGCTCGCGAAGCTGTTGCCGCCACGCGGGCTCAGGCGCCTCCTCGGCGGCGCCCTGGCGACGCCGGTGATGCTCGCCAAGGAGCGGCGCTGGCTGGCCGCCGCTCCCTAAGGTTGGGGGATGGCTTACAGCGTCCTCGCCGCCGGCGACGCCTTCTGGCGCCCGTCGAACCAAATGGGGGTGCTCAACACGGATCTCGGGCGCCAGCTCGGGGCCGAGACCCTCGGCGCCAGGCTCTGGCGGCTCCGTCCCGGCCAGGCTTCGACGAGACACCGCCACTTCGAGACGGTCGAGCTCTACGTCCTGCTCGAGGGCAGCGGGCGCCTGCGCGTCGACGACGACGTCCTCACCCTCGACCCGCTGAGCGCGGTCCTGGTCGACCCCGAGACGGTCCGCCAGCCGTTCAACGACACCGACGCCGACCAGCTCTGGCTGATCTTCGGCACCCCGAACGAGGCCGCCAACACGCTCGAGATGTCCGAGGAGACGATCCGCGCGATGTACCCGGACGGGCCCAAGGCCCTGCCCCCCGAGCTCGGCGGCGGCCAGGCTCTCTAGCGAGAACCCCCGCTACGGCGATCCGCCTTCGGCGAGGCGGGCGAAGGCTTCGGCCCGGTAGTCGAAGATCCGCTCGAGGTCGCGGCGGACGAAGAGTCGGTGCGCCAGCAGTCCCAGCGGTCCGAAGGGGATCGCGTAGCGCACCCGGTCGCTGGCAATCGTGCCACCGGACCCGTCGGGCTCAAAATTGTGCGTGTGCTCCCAGAGCGCGTACGGACCGCTCAGCTGGATGTCGACGAACCGGGTCGGCGGCTCCCAGATCTCGATCCTCGTCGTCCACCGGATCGGGACTGCGTGCAACCGCAGGCGGTAATGAAGGAGGGCGCCGGGCTCCATCGTCACGGGGCCGTCGTTCGTGACGTGGAAGTGGAGCCAGGGCGGGGTCATCGGCTCGAGGTTCAGCGAGTCGCCGTAGAAGCCGAACGCCTGCTCGACGGGGATCCCCACGGTCTGGCTGCGTTCGAGTAGGTGCGTGCGCATCGGCGGCCGAGGGTAGCTACCCGCCATCGCCCCGACCACGCTTATCGCAGGCGCAACCGGCTTCGTCGGCGGCCGGCTGGCGGCCGCCCTGGCCGACGCCGGCGAACCCGCCCGCTGCCTCGTCCGCGCTCCCGACAGGGCGCGGGAGCTCGAGAGCGCCGGGTGCGAGCTTGTCGTCGGCGATGTCACCGACGCCGACTCGCTCGCCGGCGCCGGCGATGGAGTCGAGGTCGCCTACTACCTCGTCCACGCGATGGCCGGCGGCGGTGGGTTCGCCGAGCGCGAGCGGCTCGGGGCGCGCAACTTCGCCCGGCGGATGCGGGACGAAGGGGTCGCCCGGGTCGTCTACCTCGGTGGCCTCGGCGACGAGAGCCGCTCGGAGCATCTGCGCAGCCGGGACCAGACGGCGAGAACCCTCAGGGCCAACGGGCCGCCGCTGACCTACTTCAGGGCGGCGATGGTGGTTGGCGCGAAGAGCGAGTCCTACCGGACCCTGCGCTACCTGGTCAGCCGGCTGCCGGTGATGGTGGCCCCGAGCTGGCTCCGCACCGACACCCAGCCGATCGGGATCGACGCGGTCGTCGAGTACCTGCGCCGCGCGCCCGAGGTTCCCGAGTCCGAGGGCCGCGAGGTCCAGATCGGCGGGCCGGACGTCCTCACCTATGCGGAGATGCTCGACCGGATGGCGATCGCGATGGGCAAGGAGCCGCGGCGCATGCTGCCGGTGCCGCTGCTGAGCCCGTCGCTGTCCTCGCTCTGGCTGGGTCTGGTGACGCCGGTCGACACCAACGTCGCAAGGCCCCTGGTCGAGGGGCTGCGGACGGCGACGGTCGTCACCGACCCGAGCGGCGCCGAGCCGTTCGGGATCGAGCCCGAGGGCTTTGACGAGACGCTGCGGCGGGCGTTGGAGGAGGAGCGCGGCGCCTAGCGGCCGCGGCGGCCGAAGCTGTGACCGGCGGGGGCGACGGCGCGGAGCTCGGCGATGGCCAGCTCGCGGGCGCGGCGGCGAGCCGGGTCGGGCGCGGCGCGCTCGGAGGCGGTCGGGGCCGGGGCCGGCACGTCGCGGCGCTCGAGGGCGGCGAGCTCGAAGACGACCACGTTGGTCGCCCCTTCGCGGCGCTCGAGCCGGCCGCGCGCCCGGATCAGCGGCGCCACGCGGACCAGCGGGCGGCTGCGCTCGTAGACCCGTGACGGCACGATCAGGTTGACTGTCCCGCGCTCGTCTTCGAGCAGCATGAAGGTGATCCCCTTCGCGGTCTCGGGACGCTGGCGGGCGACGACCATCCCCGCGACCTCGATCGTCGAGCCGTCCTCGACCCGCGCCAGCTCGGAGCTGCGGACGACCGCCTCGCCGAGCCCCTCGCGCAGCAGCGAGAGGGGGTGCTCGCCGAGGTTGATCCCGGTCGCGCGGTAGTTCTCGATCGCCGTCTCCCAGTCGTCGAGCGACTCGAGCTCGGGCGCCGGCGGCGGCTCGAGCGGCAGCGGCAGCTGGCGGCCGGCGCCCGCGGGCTGCGGCGCCCCCGCGACCCCGAGCTGCCAGTAGCTCTCGCGGCGACCGAGCGGCAGCCCGTCGAGGGCGCCGGCCCAGGCCAGGCGCTCGAGCCCGTCGCGGCCGGCGCCGGATCGGGTGGCGAGGTCGGCGATGCCGGTGTAGGGGCCGCCGCGCTCGCGCTCGGCGACCAGCGCCCTCATCTCCTCCTCGCGGACCCCCTTCACGTAGCCGAGGCCGATGCGGACGATCGGCCCGCCGCACTCGCGCTCGACCCGGCAGAGGACGTCGCTGCGACGGGCGTCGGGCGCCACCACCCGGACCCCCCGCCGCTGCGCCTCGTGGACGAGCGAGTCGGGCGGGTAGAACCCCATCGGCTGCTCGTTCAGCAGGGCGCAGAGGAACTCCGGCCCGTAGTGGACCCGCAACCATGCCGACTGGTAGGCGAGCAGCCCGAACGCCGCCGAGTGCGCCTTCGGGAAGCCGAATCCCGAGAAGCCCTGGATCTGGAGCCAGACCCGCTCCGCAACCTCGGCCGCCACCCCGCGCTCGACCGCGCCGGCGACGAAACGCTCGTGGTGGGCGCGGATCGCCTCCTCGGAGCGCTTGCGGCTCATCGCCCGCCGCAGCCCCTCGGCTTCCGAGGAGGAGAAGCCCGCCAGCTCCATCGCCACCTCGATCACCTGCTCCTGGAAGACGATCGTGCCGAGGGTGTCGGCGAGGACCGGCTCCAGCAGCGGGTGCTCGTAGGGGATCTCGTAGGAGGGGTCTTCGCGAAGCCGCTTGCAGCGCTCTATATAGGGGTGGATGGCGCCGCCCTGGATCGGCCCGGGGCGGACCAGGGCGACCTGGACGGTGAGGTCGTCGAGATCGGCGGGCCGGGTCCGGGGCAGCATCTGCATCTGCGCCCTGCTCTCGATCTGGAAGACGCCGGTCGTCTCCGCCGCCCGAATCGATTCGAAGGTCTCGCGGTCGTCGTGGGGGATCCGCGAGAGGTCGACCCGCTCCCCCCGCACCCGGTCGATCTCGACGACGCAGCGCTCGACCGCCGAGAGCATCCCCAGCCCCAGCAGGTCGATCTTGAGGAAGCCGGCGTCGGCGCAGGAGTCCTTGTCCCACTGGACGGTCTGGCGGCCCTCCATCGCCGCCGGCACGACCGGGCAGACGTCGACCAGCGGCAGGGTAGAGATCACCATCCCGCCCGGGTGCTGGGAGGGATGGCGGGGCAGCCCCATCGCCTCGGCGCAGAGCGCCGTCAGCGCCCGCCACCGCGGCGAGGCCGCGCGATCGGCGCCGACCGCGGCCCGGACGTGGCCCTCGATCTCCCCGGCCCCGCCGTGGAAGCCGACCAGCCGCGCCACCCGCTCGATCTCCCCCGGCGGCAGTCCCAGCGCCTTGCCGAGGTCGCGGACGGCGCCGCGCGGGCGGTAGGTCGGGAAGGCGGCGACCAGCGCCGAGCGGTCGGCGCCGTAGCGGCGGTGGACCTCGGGGATCAGGGCCTCGCGGATGTCGCGGGGGAAGTCGAGGTCGATGTCGGGCATCGCCGACACCTCCTCGTTGAGGAAGCGGGCGACGAAGAGGTCGGCCTTGACCGGGTCGACGTGGGAGAGCCCGGACAGGAAGCAGACGATCGAGCTGACGCTCGAGCCCCTCCCCCGCCCCGGCGGCAGCACCGCGCGGGCCGAGCCCGGCCCCCGCACCCGGACCGCCACCTCGCGCGCCAGCTCGAGCAGGTCGCGGTGGAGGAGGAAGAAGCCGGAGAGGCCGAGGTGGCGGATCACCCCGAGCTCCTCCTCGAGCCGGCGCTCGGCCTCGCGCCGGTCGGGCGAGCCGCCGTAGCGATCGGCCAGCCGCTCCCGGCAGTACTCGGCGAGGCGGCG
>DATAOP010000052.1:0-15130 GCA_036265675.1 Solirubrobacterales bacterium | reverse complement strand
GGTCGAGATCCTCGAGGAGAACTTCGGCGACCTCGTCTTCAAGTCGCGGATCCGCAAGGCGATCAAATTCGCCGAGGCACCGGTGAAAGGCTCCAGCGTCCTCAAGTACGATCCTGACGGGAACGCGGCCAACTACTACCGAGAGCTTGCTAAGGAGGTCTTGGCCAATGAGTCGGCGTAAGCGGGCGAGCATGCGCGAGGGACCCCTCGCCGACCTCTTCCGCTCGACGACCGACGATTCTCCGGCTGAGCCGCCCGAGTTCGATACATCGCGGCCCGCGGGCCCTTCCCAAGAGGTACCACCCGCCGCCCCCGGACGCGAAGCGGAGGAGGCGGCGGTTGATTCGCCCGCGACCGACGACGATCGCAATCTGATTCATTCGGAGGAGGGCGCGGGCACCTATGCCGAGACTTCGACCGAGACGCCGCCCGAAAGGCTGAAGCGGGTCTTCTCCGAGGAACCGCCGTCGCGCGAGGAGCAGATGCTCGACACGCCTCGCTACGGGCGTGAGGAACCGGAATATGAGCCGCTCGGCAGCGGCCAGCCCCACCAGCCGGTGATCCGGGTGGTCGGCGTCGGCGGCGCCGGCGTCAACGCCGTCAACCGGATGGTCGAGGCCCGTGTGCCGGGAGTCGAGTTCATGGCCGTCAACACCGATCTCCAATCGCTGCAGCTCTGCGTCGCCGATGTCACCGTCCACATCGGCGAGAGTCAGACCCGAGGCCTGGGCGCTGGGGCCGACCCCGAGCTCGGCCACCGCTCGGCATTCGACGAGCAGGACCGGCTGAAGCGCCTCCTGAAGGGGTCTGACATGGTCTTCGTCGCCGCCGGCGCCGGCGGCGGCACCGGCACCGGTGCGGCGCCGGTGATCGCCCGCCTCGCACGCGAGGTCGGTGCGCTGACGGTCGGGATCATCACCAAGCCGTTCAGCTTCGAGGGCAGCCGGCGAAGCAGCCAGGCCGGCAAGGGAATCGAGGCGCTGGCCGCCGAGGTCGACACCCTGATCGTCGTCCCCAACGACCGCCTGCTCGAGGTTCTCGACCAGCAGACGTCGATGGTCGAAGCGTTCCAGGTCGCCGACGACGTCCTGCGCCAGGGCGTCCAGGGGATCTCCGATCTGGTCACGCTGCCGGCGCTGATCAACCTCGATTTCGCCGACGTGCGGACGATCATGTCCGACGCCGGCCGGGCGCTGCTCGGGATCGGGATGGGGACCGGCGAGGGCCGGGCGATGCTCGCTGCCGAAAAAGCGATCTCCTCGCCCCTCCTCGAGACCTCGATGGAGGGCGCCCGCTCGATCCTGCTCTCGATCACCGGCGGCAGCGACCTCTCGCTGGTCGAGGTCAGCGAGGCGGCGAAGCTGGTCGGCGACGCCGCTCACCCCGACGCGAACATCATCTTCGGCGCCAACGTCGACGAGGCTCTCAGCGACCAGATCTGGGTGACCGTGGTCGCGACGCGGTTCGACGGCCGGGCGACGCCTCCGCGCCGCAGCGGCGAGCCGACGATCCGGCGCACCAGGGACGAGGGCCGCGGTCGCGGCCGGGCATCGAGCCGCGACGAGCTCGGGAGCCTTGACGTCCCGGAGTTCCTGCCCGGCTGATCGAGCCCCGTGACCGGGGTCGTCGCCGCGGGCCATCCCCTGACCGCCGAGGCGGGCGCCGACGTCCTGCGCGCGGGCGGAAACGCCGTCGACGCCGCGGTCGCCGCGGTCCTCGCCTCGTTCGCCGTCGAGAGCCCGCTGACGGGCTTCGGCGCCGGCGGCTTCATGATGGTCCATACACCAACGCCTCGTCCCGCCTCCGGTCGCGGAGGACCAGATCGTGACGCTCCCTACGCCGGGGACTCGGCAACAACCCTGATTGATTTCTTTGTCTCTGCGCCGGGCCTCGACGGGATCGAGCGCGGCGCCGAGCTCGTTCCTGTCCCCGTCCACTTCGATGCCGAGACCGTGCAGACGTTCTACGTCGGGCCCGCCTCCTGCGGCGTCCCGGGAACCGCCGCCGGCCTCGCACGGGCCCTCGAGCGGTTCGGCTCGATGCCGCTCTCGGAGCTGACCGGAGAGGGCATTCGGCTGGCCCGCGAGGGAGCACCGGTCAATCCCGAGCAGGCCTACATCCTCGACATCCTCGCTCCGATCCACGTGCGCCTCGAGGGAACCCGCGAGCTCTACGCTCCGGGCGGAAGGCCGCTGGGAGTGGGGGACGTCTTCCGATTCCCCGAGCTGGCCGAGGAGCTCGAACGATTCGGCGCCGAGGGGGCGGAGCCGTTCGTTCGGGGCGAGGTGGCGAGCGCGATCGCCGCCCACGTCGTCGAGCAGGGCGGTTCGATCGGCCCTCGCGATCTCGCCACCTACGAGGCGATCGAGCGCGACCCGATCCGGGCGCCGTTCCGCGGGACGGAGGTCCTGACCAACCCTCCTCCCTCCTCGGGGGGCATCCTCATCGCCTACTGCCTCGGCCTGCTCGAGCGCCTCGGTGAGCGCAGCGGCCCCGAGCAGCTGGTCGCGGCGATGGGGGCCGCCAACCGGGCGCGTGGCGTGGAGTTCGCCGAAGCGCTGTACGGATCCGGGCTCGGCGCGCAGCTGCTCGACCCGGCGGCACTCGATCTCGCCGCCGGCGACCTGCTCGGCTCGACGACTCACATCTCGATCCTCGACAGCGATGGGATGTGCGCCTCCGTCACCTGCTCGAACGGCTCGGGGTCGGGGGTGCTGGTGCCGGGCACCGGGGTGATCCTCAACAACATGCTCGGCGAGGAGGACCTCAACCCACTCGGCTTCCACGCGATCGCGCCCGGGCGGCGGGTGCCCTCGATGATGGCCCCGAGCGTCGTCCTGCGCGACGGTGAGATCGAGCTGGGGCTCGGCAGCGCCGGCTCCAACCGGATCCGCTCTGCGATCGTGCAGACGATCGTCCGCGCGGTCGAGGAGGGGATGCCCGCCGACGAGGCGGTGCGGGCGCCGCGGCTCCACTTCGAGCAGGGGATCGTCCAGGCCGAGCCGGGGATCGACGAGGAGGCGCTGGCGCGAATCGAGGAGCGGGAGACTCCGGTCCTGCGCCGGCCGCGGATCAATCTCTTCTTCGGCGGCTGCCAGGCGGTCGCCCGCGACCGCGTTACGGGTGCGTTGAGCGGCGGCGGCGACCCGCGCCGCGGCGGTAGCGTTGCCGAGGCATGAGCGCGGATCGGGTGGGTACGGACATCGACTTCGAGGCCGAGGGGCTGCTCGAGGGCGTCGAGGGCGAGGCCCGCGAGGCGAGGCTCGAGCTGCTCGAAAGACTCAACGCCGAAGGGGTTTCGCTCGAGGACCTTCGCGAGGCGATCGCCGCCGGCCGGCTGACGCTGCTCCCGGTCGAGCGCGCGCTGGCCGGCGACGGCCCCCATTACAGCCCGCGCGAAATCGCCGAGCTCGCGGACGTCGACCTCGACCTCCTGCAGAGAGCGACGGCGGCGATCGGGATCCCGTACCCGGACCTAGAGAGCCGGACGCTGAGCGAGTCCGAGCTCGAGGCCGCGCACCGGGTACGGGCATTCCTCGACGCCGGCCTGCCGGAGGACGGAATCATCCAGGTGGCGCGGACGATCGGAATCGGCACGGCTCGGATCGCCGCTGCCAACCGCGAGCTGACGGTGCGGACACTGATGCAGCCAGGCGACACCGAGCGCGACCTCGCGCTGAGATTCGCGGCGGCTGCCGAGCACCTGATGCCGTTGATTGAGCCGACGCTCGTCTACGCGCTGCGCGCCCACACCCTCGAGCAGGTGCGGCGCGACGTCATCGGGGTGGCCGACCTCGCCTCGGGAGAGGTTCGCGGCACCGCCGACGTAGGTGTCTGCTTCGCCGACCTGGTCGAGTTCACCCGCCTCGGCGAGGAGATCGCCCCGGAGGAGCTGGGCTCGGTCGCCGGCAAGTTCGAGGAAATGGCGATCGAGGTCGCGGCGCCACCGGTGCGGCTGGTGAAGATGATCGGCGACGCGGCGATGCTCGTCTCGAGTGAGCCCGAGGAGATGCTCGACGCCGCCGTGCGCCTGGTCGAGGCGGCAGAGGGCGAAGGCGAGGAGTTCCCCTTCGTCCGAGCCGGCATCGCCTACGGTCCGGCGGTCGCCCAGTCGGGCGACTACTACGGCAGCTCGGTCAACAAGGCGAGCCGGATCACCGCGATCGCAAGGCCGGGCAGCGTTCTCGTCGACGAGGCGACCAAAGAGGCGGTGGGGGAGGGCTACGACTACTCCTTCGCCGGGGAGCGGCGCCTGAAGGGGTTCGACGGCCGGGCGAAACTGTTCCGTGCCCGTCGAGCCGGCGCCCCGAAATAGGCTCTGCGCAGTGAGCGAAGCGCGAGACGTTTCTTCGATGTCACCGGTCGACTACTCGTTCGAGGACGGGGTCGCGACGATCACCCTCGACGACGGCAAGGTCAACGCCCTATCGCCGACGATGCTGGACGAGGTCCTCGCGGCGCTCGATCGCGCTGAGGAGGATGGGGCGATCGTCGTGCTCACCGGTCGCGCCCAGACTCTCTCGGCCGGATTCGACCTCAAATCCCTGCCCGAGCACCCGCGCGAGATGCTCTCCGGCGGCGCCAGGCTCGCCGAGCGGCTCCTCTCCTTCCCCCAGCCGGTGGTCGCGGCCTGTAACGGGAACGCGATCGCGATGGCCGCCTTCGTCCTGCTCAGCTGCGACGTCCGGATCGGCGTCGCCGGTGACTTCCGGATCGGTCTCAACGAGGTCGCGATCGGCCTGACCGTCCCCTGGTTCGGCATCGCGGTCGCGCGTCACCGGCTCGCCCGGCCCTACTTCGACCGCTGCACCGTCACCGGCGCCCTGCTCGATCCCGAGGAGGCGGTCCGGGCGGGGTTCCTCGACCGGCTGGTCGCCGCCGAGGAGCTGATGCCGGCGGCGCTCGAGATCGCGTCCGAGCTCAGGCAGCTCAAACTCGACGCGCACCGGGCGACGAAGATGCGGATCCGCGCCGAGGTCCTCGACGGCGTCCGCGACGGGATCGAGCGGATCGAGAGCCCGGATCGCGAGTGGTAGCTCAGGCGGGCCGCCGGCCGGAGGCGAGCAGGTTGTAGAAGAGCTCGGCCGGGAGCCGGGGCTCGAGCAGCTGGGTGTCGACGCTCTGCAGGGCGATGTAGCTGTTGAAGGCGAATTTCCGCCAGCTCCAGGAGACCGATTCGGGCTCGGCGGTGGACTCGAGGGTGCGCAGTCCCCAGCCCCAGGCGTTGGCGAGCAGCTCCTCGCCGCAGACCCGGCGCTGCTCGAAGCCCGAATCGCGCAGCAGTCGCCGCAGGTCCGCCGGCGCGAAGGCATGGACGTCGACCTCGCCCTCGAGCGAGTGCCCGTGCGAGATCCCGGACTCGGGAACCCCGCGCGGCCTTGCCCCGACCAGGGCGCGCCATGCCGGCGCCGCAAGCATTCCCGCGCGCTTCGGCACCTCGGCGAGCCTGTCGCCGTAGCGGGATGGCTCGCCGGCGAAGACGATCGCCCCACCCGGCCGCAGCACCCGCCTGAACTCGGCGAACGCGCGCTCGACATCGGGGATGTGGTGGAGGACGGCGTGGCCGAAGACGATGTCGAAGCTCTCGTCGTCGAAGGGAAGCTCCTCGGCCTCGGTTGCGACCGTCGTCGCCTTTGCTCCGAGCATCTCGGCGGTTTCGGCGAGGCGATCGAGCATGCCCGGCGAGATGTCGGTCGCGGTCAGGCGCTCGACGATCCCAAGCTGCAGCAGGTTGAGCGAGAAGTAGCCGGTCCCAGAACCGATCTCGAGCCCGTCGCCGAACCGCTCGCCTTCAAGGCCGCCGAGAGCCTTCGAGAGCTTCGACCGCACCTGGCGCTGGCCAGTGGCGCCGAAGTCGATACCCCACTTGGCGTCGTATTCCTCGGCGGCGGCGTCGTGGTAGCGGGTGTTGACGTATTTGATGTGCTCCGGCGATGCCGTCGGCGAGGCGGGCATGGCGCGGCACTCTAGCTGTGAAGACCACTGCGGCGGCTAGTACGGTCTGGGGCGTGAAGAGGGCCGCACTAGTGCTCGCGCTCAGCGCATCGGCGGTGCTCGCGGCCTCGGCGCAGGCCTCGGACCAGATCTTCTGGGCGAATTTCGTCTCGAACAAGATCTCGCACGCCAACCTCGACGGCAGCGGCGGCGTCGTCGACCTCAACACGACGGGGGCGACCGCAAGCGAGCCGATCGGGCTGGCGATCGATCCGGTCGGAGGACGGGTCTACTGGACCAACCACACAGGAGGCAAGATCGCATGGGCCAACCTCGACGGCAGCGGGGGCGGAGACCTGGCCACCGGCTCGGCGACGGTTTCGGGACCCACCTCTCCCGCGATCGACGTCGCGGCACGCAGGATCTACTGGCTCAACGAGGGCAACGACACGGTGTCATGGGCGGCCCTCGACGGCAGCGGCGGAGGCGATCTCGACATCGGGGGAGCGCCGATCGATCTACCCGGCGCGCTCGCGGTCGATCCCGCCGGCGGCAGGCTGTACTGGACGAACTGGGGATTCATCGGCGACGGCTGGGTCTCCTACGCAAACCTCGATGGCAGTGGCGGCCAGAAACTGCCGATCACGGGGGCGACCCTCGACACGCCGTTCGGGATGGCGATCGACCGGGCCGCCGGCAGGCTGTTCTGGGTGAACGACAACCCGGGCATCGTCTCCTCGGCGAGCCTGGACGGAAGCGGTGCGTCCGACGTCGACGATCGCGGACTCGAAATCAAGGGCCCCTACGGGCTCGCGGTCGACCCGGAAGCCGGAAAGCTGTATCTGGCCAACACGGTGGAATCTGAAGGCCTCGCCTTCCTGCGGCTCGATGGGACCGGCGGCGCCACGCTCCCCTTCGAGGTTCCCAAAAACAGTGCCCCGGACTTCCCGGCGCTGCTTCTCGATCCCCGCCCGCGCGGGGCGCCCGCGGTGACGAGTAGCTACCTCGTCGCCCGACCGAAGGTGGTGAAGCGGCGCCGGGCGCGGAAAAAGCATCCGCCGAGCAGGATCGTCGGTGTCAATCTCCGTTGTGCGTCCGGTCAGTGGGCGGGAGACCTCGTCGAGGCGTTCCTCTATCGGGCGCCGCTCTCGACATCGGTGCAGTGGACGAAGAACGGCGCCGAAGTTCCCGGCGCAATCTCCCCGATCCTCTCCACGAGCGAAGCCGGCAACTATCGCTGCCGCGAAACCGCGACGAACCGGGCCGGTTCGGCATTCCAGGTCTCCGGAGTAGCCGCCTTTTTCAAGGTCGGGGGCACGAAGCTGAACAGGAGGAGAGGGACCGCCAAGGTCACGGTCGAACTCCCTCCCGACGGCGTCCTTGCGGTGACCGGCAAGGGGATCGTTTCGTATAGGACACGCGCATCGGGGAAACAGGAGATCGCGATCCGGACCCTGACTCTGAAGCGGGCGAAGCTTCGGCGGACCGGCAGCCTGAACGTGAAGGCGCTGCTCACGTTCACGCCCAACGGCGGCGCGGCGGTCAGCCAGACCGTTCCGATAGGCCTGAAACTGGCCGAGCGCCGGCGGCACCCCCGAGACAGAGCGCGACCGATTCGCCCGCCGCTCCGATCCTCCACATTCGATCCGACCGGTCGGGGGGGATCGTCAGCAAGCGGGCACTGCTCGGCGGGACCGGTTCGAGCTCGAAGCGCGGCTTGTCGCTGAACCGACCGAGGAACATTTCAACGGCGGCGTTGCCGGTATTCACGATTCTGTACGTGCCCGGTCCCAGGGATGTTCCTCCGATTTTCGGAGACGGCACCCGGCGGCATCGCGATGTCACCACCTCACCACTCGAGGGCCAGAGCACGATCGCCATGGCTTCGGAAAGCATCTTGTCCACCCGCGCCCGTTCGTACCCGGGACGGTCGATGAGCTCCTCTTCGGTGTAGGCCGGAGAACCGTCCTGGTCGGCGGCCCGCAGGTATACCGCGGCGGGAAGCGCGGCGCCCGGCGGGAAGGCGACCTTCCGATCGGGCACCGCGCTCTCGCCGGCGATGTTGAGGGCGGTCGTGGTCTGCCTGATCGTGGCCGACGTCGATGTCCATCGGCCGTCGTAGTGGCTGTTCATCAGCCAGATGCCGCCGACGATGGCCGCGGCGGTGACCACAGCCGCCACCGTGGCGGCGAGGCGGGGGATCCTAACTCCGCGCAGCAGCTCGGCGGCGACGACGAGAATGAATACCGCGCTTGGGTACTGATAGCGACTGAGGAGAGCTACCTGGTGCCCGCCGGTCCGATTGAGCCCGATTAGCAGCCAGTAGGAGAGAGCGAGCGCCAGCGCGACCGCGAGCCCACGGGAGAATTGGCGCTGGCGGATCATCCGCGCTCCGGCGACAAAAACGAGGACGATGACCAGGAGGCTTGCCAGCAGTGGCGGATGGCCGTCGTCGGCGAACGCTTCGCGGCCGAGCAGCGACGCGGTTCCCGCCGCCGCTGCGTTGAACACGTAGCGCGGCAGGCCCCTGATCGTTTCGAAGCTGACCTGGCTGCCGGCGGTCTCGCCCCATCCCAGCCTCCAGCCCACGTACAGGGCAAGCGGCACCAGCGCCACCCAGGCCCGGTTTCGCCGTGGCCGCCGCCCGAATGCGAGGTCGGCGAAGGCGGCGGCCACGAAGGCGAGCCCGACCCCGCCGCAGCCGATCGAGACGAGGAGTAGGGCGCACGCCCAGCGGTCGCCGCGGTCGTCCTCACGGTCGAGCGCGATCAGCGCGCCGAGGCCGGCCGCGACCGATCCGAAGAAGCCCATCTGGAACGCCCAGAAGAGGTCTTCGAAGGCGGCGCCGAGGAAGAGGACCAGGACCGCTCCGACCAGTGCGGCCCATTCCCCCACCCGCGGCCTGAGGTAGATGTAGAGAAGCACGGCGCAGAGCAGGAAGAGGCCGATCGAGACGACGAAGAAAGGCAGCGCCGAGCCCATCCCGAAGAGCTCGACGAGCGCCTTGAAGATGACGGTCGGGATCAGGATCAGGTGTTCGTTGAAGGCCTTGAGCAGCGCGTCCGGTCCCCAGCCCGGGCGCGAGGTCATCACCCGCCAATCGTCGCTGACGAATGTCAGGTGCCGGTCGTAGTTGAGGATCAGCGCCCCGGACGCCGCGACCGCCACCGTGAGCAGGAGGATCGGCGCCCTCGCCCACAGCCGGCGGATCCCCGCGGCGCCCGCAGGCCGGCTGCTCTCCACGCGCCGGTCGGCGAGTAGCACTAGCGTCCCACCCCATGCAGCGCGAGTACGTTCAGCTGAACCAGCCCGAGGGGGTGCCGGCGCTGCCGCTGACCGGCGAGCGAACGCTGCCCGACGTTCCCGAGGAGAACTACTGGTTTCGCCGCCACCTGGTGGTCTACGAGTGGGTCGCCGAGCGGGTCGTCGGGAGAAGGGTCGTCGACATGGCCTGCGGCGAGGGCTACGGCTCCGACCTGCTCGCGGGCTCGGCCGCCTCCGTCGTCGGTGTCGACGCCAACCCCGAGGCCCACGAGCATGCCCGGCTCCGCTACGTGCGACCCAACCTGCGATTCGAGCGCGATCTGGTCGAGAGCTTCTCCGAGTCCTGCGATGCGATCGTGTTCCTGCAGACGATCGAGCACGTGCAGGACGCCGGCGCGATGCTCGACCACTTCCGCTCGATGCTCGAGCCCGGGGGTGTCGCGTACGTCTCGACCCCGAACCTGCTGACCCTCGCCCCGCCAGGAGCCGAGAAGTCCGACAATCCCTGGCACGTCCACGAGTACCGCGCCGGTGAGTTCGGCGACCTCTGCCGTCGCCACTTCGATCGGGTCGAGGTCCTCGGCCTCTTCCACGCACGGCGGCTGCGGGCCCACGAGCTCGCG
Source organism: Solirubrobacterales bacterium (assembly GCA_036265675.1). Lineage (GTDB taxonomy): Bacteria > Actinomycetota > Thermoleophilia > Solirubrobacterales > 70-9 > VRUE01. The sequence goes on along the minus strand of DATAOP010000052.1, from coordinate 5,309 downwards.
ATCCGCCTGGGGTGGGACCACGTCCACAGGGCCCTGCGCCTGACCAGGCCGTTCTACGACCGCTTCACCCCGGCGATCTCCACCTCCGACTTCGCGCTTCGCGCGGGAGATCTCGACCGGGCGCTGGATTTCGTTGCCGTCTGTCATGGCTGACCGCTCTATCGGCGATCTGGCGATCGTCCTCCACTCCCACATGCCCTATGTCGAGGGGTTCGGGACCTACCCGTTCGGCGAGGAGTGGCTTTTCGACGCGGTCGTCCGCTCCTACCTGCCTGTCCTCGAGGTGGCCGAGCGGCTGACGATGACGGTCACCCCGGTGCTCGCCGACCAGCTCGAGGACTCCGGCGCGCGCGAGCGCCTGCGGGAGTTCCTCGTCCGGCTCCGAGTCGAGGCCGCCGAGGCCGACCTCGACGACGTCCCGCCCGAGTGCCGCGAGGCCTGCGAGGCCGAGCTCGACCGCTACCGCCACGCGCTGCAGTTGCTCGACGCGGTCCGCAGTGACCCGCTGCGCGCCTTCCGCGAGGCGGGCGATTCCGGCCGGGTCGAGCTCGCCGCCTCGGCGGCGACCCACGCGGTCCTGCCGATGCTGGCGACGCGGCCGGCGCTGCGGCTTCAGCTCGATGCCGGGATCCGCTCGCACCGGCGCCGGTTCGGCTGGGCCGGTGGCTTCTGGCTGCCGGAGTGCGCCTATGCCCCCGGGCTCGAGGCGCCGCTCGCGGAGCACGGGGTGCGCTGGTTCTGCGTCGACCAGAGCGCCCACCGCCGGCCCCTCGACGCCCTTGCCCCGGTCGCGTCCGCGGCGGGGCCGGTGGCGCTGCCGATCGACTGGGAGGCCGTCAGCTGGCTCTGGTCGCTCGACGGCTACCCGTCCGACCCCGCCTACGCCCAGTTCGCCGGGATGTCGCTGCGCGGGATCCGGATCTGGAAGGTGGGCGGCGGTGCCTACGAGCCCGAGGCCGCCCGCGCCGCGACCCGGCGCCAGGCCGGCGAGTTCCTCGCCGCCTGCGCCGCCCGCCTCCGCGAGTTCTCAGCCGCCCGCGGACGCCGCGGCCTGCTCGTCTTCGCGATCGACACCGAGCTGCTCGGCCACTGGTGGTCGGAGGGCGCTGCCTGGCTCGGCGAGGTGGTCGCCGCGGCGGAGGGCGCCGGCGTCAGGCTCCTCACCGCGACCGAGGCGCTCGCCGAGCACGAGCCGGTCGCGGGCCCGATCGCGGCCTCCAGCTGGGGCGAGGGGAAGGACCTCAGCACCTGGGACTCGCCGCCGGTGGCCGACCTCGCCTGGGGCGCGAGGCGGCTCGAGCTACGCGTCCTGCGCGCCCTTTCGCGAGGGCTCAACGGGCCCGCCGCGATGCGTGCCGCACGCGAGCTCCTCGCCGTCCAGGCCAGCGACTGGGCCTTCCTCGACCGCCGCGGCGAGGCCGGCGATTACGCCTACCATCGCGCCACGCGCCACGCCGAAGCTGCCCTCGAGGCCATAGACTCACCCTCAGCCACCGACCCGCACATGCGCGCGCTAGCCCCGGACCTGAGCATCTCACCGCTCCTCCAGCCCTGACCCATCGGATGACCCGAGTCCTGATCCTCTCCTGGGAGTATCCGCCGCTCATCGAGGGCGGCCTCGCCCGCCACGTCCGCAAGCTCTCCGAGGCGCTTGTCGATCTCGGCGTCGAGGTCCACGTCCTCACCCGCGGCGGCGAGGAGTCCCCGGCCGACGAGCGAATGAACGGCGTCTTCGTCCATCGCATCCGCGAGCCCCAGCGCCCGACCGACCTCGGCGAGTTCGTCGCCTGGGTCGAGCGGATGAACTCAGACATGCTGGCGAGCGGGGTCGAGCTCGGCGATCGCTTCGAGTTCGACCTCGTCCACGGTCACGACTGGCTCGTCGCCAACGCCGGCGACCACCTGGCGAAGCGCTTCGACGCGCCGCTGGTGACGACGATCCACGCCACCGAGCACGGCCGCCATCAGGGCTGGGTCGACAAGCACCCGCAGCGGTACATCCACGAGGTCGAGCGCTGGATCGCGAACCGGGCCGAGCGGGTGATCGCCTGCTCTCACTACATGCGCGAACAGATCGCCGACATCTTCGGGGTCGAGGAGGAGCGGGTCAGCGTGATCCCCAACGGGATCGACCCCGACGACCTTCAGCCCCAGGACCCGGCGGAGCTGACCCGGATGCGCTCGGAGTTCGCCGCTCCCGACGAGAAGCTGGTGCTGCTGATCGGGCGCCTCGTCTACGAGAAGGGGTTCCAGCTGGCGCTGGAGGCGATGCCGCGCCTGATCGAGGAGGCGCCGGGCACCCGCTTCCTGGTCGCCGGCTCCGGCACCCACGAGGAGGAGCTCCATCGCCAGGCCGAGGAGCTGGGGCTGATGGAGCACGGGACCTTCCTCGGCTGGATCGGTGACGACGTCCTCCATTCGCTCTACCGGATCTCCGACCTCACGGTCGTGCCGTCGATATACGAGCCGTTCGGCCTCGTCGCGCTGGAGGCGATGGCGTCCGGCTGTCCGTGCATCGTCGCCGACACCGGCGGCCTGCGAGAGGTGGTTCCGCACGAGGAGGTCGGGCTTCGCTTCCGGGCCCGTGACCCGGAAGCGCTGGCCGAGGTCGCGGTCCGCGTCCTCTGCGACGACGAGCTCGGCCGGAGACTCGTCGCCGAAGCCTACGAGCATCTGCGCCGGTTCGACTGGGGCGACGTCGCCGAGCAGACCGCCGCGGTCTATGCCGACCTCAGTCGGGGATCGGCAGCGTCGTCTCCGCCTTCGGGTCGGGCTCGACGGGGTGCGGCCAGCGCAGCTCGCGCGGCGACTCGCGCATCCTGATCACCCGGGCCGGGATCCCGGCGACGACGGCGTTGGCGGGGACGTCCCTGGTCACGACCGAGTTGGTGCCGACGATCGCGTTGTCGCCGACCCGGACGCCGCGCAGGATGCAGGCTCCGTACCCGATCCAGACGTTGGAGCCGACCTCGACGTCGCGCATGTAGATCCCCTGCTGGCGGATCGGCCGCTCGACCTCGACGACCCCATGGTCGAAGTCGATGAACATCGCCCGGTCGGCGATCACGCACTGCTCGCCGATACGCACCCGGCGGTAGGCGGAGATCGTGCACTCCTGGCCCATCACCGTCTTCGCCCCGATCTCGACCACGCCCTCGTGGCAGCGGATCTTGGTCCCGTGCCCGATCCAGACGAAGCGCCCGAAGTCGATCCGGCCGTGCGGGGTGATCTGCAGTTCGAGGCCGCTGCCGAAGAAGACCGGGCCGTCGGTCCGCCAGCGCCGTCCGGCCCGCGTCAGCAGTCGCCGGCGGAGATAGCGGCCGAGGAGCAAGGCGTATTTGGGCGTCAGCATCCCGTTGCGCGCGTAGAAGCGGAGCGAGCGGATCACGGCGGCGGGAACTCTAGACTGGCGAAACCGTGGCCGACGTGGCGAAAAGCGCACCCCTCGCCGAGCGACTCGTCGCAGGCGACAAGCGCGCCCTGGCGCGGGCGATAACCCTGATCGAGTCCGATGATCCGGCCGGCTGGGAGCTCGTTCGCGAGGTCTATCCGCGCACCGGGAGCGCCCGGATCGTCGGCTTCACCGGCCCGCCGGGGGTCGGCAAGAGCACCCTGATCGGGGCGCTGACGGGGGAGCTCCGCAAGGCCGAGCGAGAAGTCGCCGTGCTCTCGATCGACCCCTCGAGCCCGTTCACCCGCGGCGCCCTGCTCGGCGACCGGATCCGCCTCTCCGACCACTTCCTGGACCCCGGGGTCTTCATTCGCTCGATGGCCTCGCGCGGCGCCCTCGGCGGCCTCTCCGAGGCGGCCCTCCAGGTGGCTCTGGTGATGGACGCGGCCGGCAAGGACGACGTCCTGATCGAGACCGTCGGCGTCGGCCAGGCGGAGATCGACATCGTCGACCACGCCGACACGATCGTGCTCGCGCTGATGCCGGGCTCCGGCGACTCGATCCAGGCCCTGAAGGCCGGGGTGATGGAGATCCCCGACGTGATCGTCGTCAACAAGGCCGACCACCCGATGACCGACACGATGGTGAGGGAGGTCCGCAGCGTGCTGGCGCTCTCGCATGACCCCGAAGGCTGGAAGGTCCCGATCCTCCGCACCGAGGCCGCGCGGGGGGAGGGGGTGGCCGAGCTGGCCGAGAAGATCGACGAGCATCGCGCCCACATCGAGGCCGCCGGGACGCTCGAGGAGCGCCGTGCCCGGAACCTGCGCAACGAGGTTCTGGGGATCGCCGCGTCGCGGATGCGTCGCCGGCTCGAGGCGACCGCCGCCGAGGATCCCAAGACGGCCGGGCTTCTCGACCGGGTCGTCAGCCGCGAGCTCGACCCGGCGAGCGCCGCCTCGAAGCTGCTCCTGAGCGCGGAGCGAACGAGCGAGATCGCTGGAGATCATGAGCGCGAGCGAGCGAAGCGCGAAATTGATTCTGATGCCTGACCCCGCCGAAGTGCTCCACGAGGCGAGCTCCTGGGTCGGATGGGATCTGGACGAGGTTTGGGGTGCCCCGGTCGGCCGGGTTCACGCGATCTACGTCGACAGCGAGAGCGGAGCGGCCGCCTGGCTGATCGCGGCCCTAGGCGGGGGCGGGCTCCTGGGCCGCCGCCAGGCCAACCTCGTCGCGGTCCCGCTGCGCGACTGCGCCGGTGCCGCCGGCAGGGTCTGGACGGCCCACGGCCGGGATTCCCTCCAAAGCGCCCCGACCGTCGACCCGACGCGGCCGCTGCTGCGAGAGCACGAGCTCGCGATCTGCGACCACTACGGGATCGACGAGGGAGCCGGCCGCGCCGCCGAGGTGGCGGGGCGGGCGGCGGGGTCGGTGACCTCTCAGCCGTTCGCCGTCTAGCCGATCGCGCTCAGCACCCCAGCTGCCGGGCGATCACCATCTGCTGGACCTCGTCGGTCCCCTCGCCGATCGTCAGGATCTTGGCGTCGCGGTAGGAGCGGCAGACCGGGTACTCCTCGATGTAGCCGTAGCCGCCGTGGATCTGGACGGCCTCCTCGGCCGCCCGCACCGCGAGCCGCCCGGTCTTGAGCTTGGCCTGCGCCGCGGTCAGCGTGAAGTTGCGGCCCTGGTCCTTGAGCACCGCCGCCTTGTAGGTCAGCAGCCGAGCGGCCTCGATCTCGGTCGCCATGTCGGCGAGCTTGGACTGGATGGCCTGGAACTTGCTGATCGGCTGCCCGAACGCGCGGCGCTCCTTGGCGTACTTCAGCGCCTCGTCGAGCGCGCCCTGCGCGAGGCCGACGCCCATCGCCGCGACGCCGATCCGCCCGATGTCGAGGATGTGCAGGAATTGCTTGAAGCCGTT
>DATAOP010000051.1:0-30231 GCA_036265675.1 Solirubrobacterales bacterium | reverse complement strand
AATTCAGCGCGCTGAAGAGGCCCGCGTGGTCCGAGTCCCAGAACCCGTTGACCGGGTCCAGGCCGGTGACGATCGACGTCTTCAGGGTGACCTCGTCCGGGTTCGCCGTCATCACGTGATCGACCTGGTGGTCGAAGTCGGACGGCATTCCGCCCGCGCCGACCGCGAGCAGCGGCGAGTTGAGGCAGCAGCCGAGCGGATCGTCGGTGCTGCGCTCGACCAGTCCGGCCGCGAGCAGGTCGTTGTAGGCGAGGGTGTCCGCTCCGGAGACGGTGTCGTCGTCGGAGTTCAGGTCTCCGACCAGCACGGTCGGGTAGCTGCTCGCGAGGGGACCACCGGGGGCGACCAGTTCGTCGGCCTGGGCTTTCCGGACCAGCGGATGGAACGCCTCCAGGTGCGTGTTGACGAAATGCAGCGGGCCGCTGCCGCGCACCTTGGCGTCGGTCGAAGTCCAGCCCCTCTCGATCGGCTTCGGCTGGCCCAGGATCGGGATTTCCAGGAGGGTGGCGAAGTTGCCGCCCTGCGCGTTCCAGGTCCGGACGCCGTTGCGGGCGAGGATCACATCCCGCATCGTCAGATGGCCGAGCAGCTCGGCGGTCGGGAAGTTCGGCAGAGGCCCGTCGCCCGGTTCTTCATTCATGTCGGCGGGCGCTTCGAGATCGAACTCTTTCTGGACCTCGACCACCCGGTAGGGCGTGCCGGGGCCCCTGTTCAGCTGGTTCAGCAGCAGTTCGAGGTAGTCGTAGTTGACCGGCGTCGCCGCTGCCGACAGCGGAGTGCTCTGCCAGAGCGCGACCTCCTGCAGCCCGACCAGGTCCGGCTCGGTCCGACGGATCTCGTTCGCGAGCCCTCTGGCCCGGGTCGGGAAGTCGTTCGCCACGACCTCGCGGAGGATCAGGCCGTCAGCCGAGGCGAGCTCGTCCGGCGTGGTCGCCGCGATCGCGGGATTCAGATCGGCGCCCAGATACAGGTTCCGGGTCATCACGTCGACCTCCGAGCCGCGGTGGCGACCGTTGTCGTGACCCTTGCCGTGGTGGCCGTGGGGGCCGTTGCCGTGGTTGCCGCCGGCCGCTGCGGATGCCGGAAGCATCACTGCCAGCGCCAGCGCCGCGGCGATCGCCAGCAGCGGCAGTCGTCGGGTCATAGAGTGAAGCTGAATCAAGTTTCCTCCTCGTCTGGGGACGCGCTTTTCTTCTCAGTCCCCGGTGCTGTCATCGCAAAACCCGCCGCTCGGACAAAAGGTTCGATCGGGGCCGGGCCGGGTAGTTGCAACGGTTTGCCGGTTAGGGTGCAGGGGCTATTTTGCCGGCTGGTAATATCTGCCATACTCTCACTAAGATTTTCGCAGTCCGCTCCGTGGACTGGCGCCAGTCAACGACGAACTTCTGGAGGTACGCGAAAAAGTGGCCAAGACGATCGGGATCGACCTCGGCACGACCAATTCCTGCGTCGCCGTGATGGAGGGCGGCGAACCAACCGTCCTCGAGAACGCCGAGGGCGGCCGGACCACCCCGTCGGTGGTCGCCTTCACCGACTCCGGCGATCGCCTCGTCGGCACGGTCGCGAAACGCCAGTCCGTGATGAACCCCGAGAACACGATCTTCTCGATCAAGCGGTTCATGGGGCGCAAGGAGGCCGAGGTCAAAGAGGAGGAGACGATCGTCCCGTACAAGGTTGTCGCCGGTCCCAACGGCGATGTCCGGGTCGAGGTCCGCGACAAGCAGTACAGCCCGCCCGAGATCAGCGCGATGATCCTCCAGAAGCTGAAGGCCGATGCCGAGGCGAAGCTCGGCGAATCGGTCGACAGCGCGGTGATCACGGTCCCCGCCTACTTCAACGACGACCAGCGCCAGGCGACCAAGGACGCCGGCAAAATCGCCGGGCTCGACGTCAAGCGGATCATCAACGAGCCGACCGCGGCCTCGCTCGCCTACGGGCTCGAGAAAGAGTCCGCCGACCACACGATCCTCGTCTTCGACCTCGGCGGCGGCACCTTCGACGTCTCGGTGCTCGAAATCGGCGACGGCGTGTTCGAGGTCAAGGCGACCGCCGGCGACAACCACCTCGGCGGCGACAACTGGGACAAAGCGATCGTCGAGTGGCTGGTCGCCGAGTTCAAAAAAGACCAGGGCGTCGATCTCGCCGCCGACAAGAACTCGCTGCAGCGGCTCTATGAGGCGGCGGAGAAGGCGAAGATCGAGCTCTCCTCCGCCCAGGAGACCCAGATCAACCTCCCATTCATCACCGCGGTCGAGGGCCAGCCGAAGCACCTCGACATGAAACTGACGCGGTCGAAACTGAACGAGCTGACCGCCGACCTGCTCGAGCGCATCGTCGGCCCGGTGAAACGGGCCCTCGACGACGCCGACGCGAGCATCGACCACGTCGTCCTGGTCGGCGGCATGACCCGGATGCCCGCGGTGCGGGACCGGGTCAAGGAGCTGACCGGGAAGGACCCCCACCAGGGGGTCAACCCCGACGAGGTGGTCGCGGTCGGCGCCGCGATCCAGGCCGGCGTCCTGGCCGGAGACGTCAAGGACGTGCTGCTGCTCGACGTCACCCCGCTGACCCTGGGCATCGAGACCAAAGGTGGCGTGATGACGAAGCTGATCGAGCGCAACACGACGATCCCGACAAAGAAGTCGGAGATCTTCTCGACCGCGGACGACAACCAGCCCTCGGTCGAGATCCACGTCCTCCAGGGCGAGCGCGAGATGGCGACCGGGAACAAGAGCCTCGGCAAGTTCCAGCTGACCGGAATCCCACCGGCGCCACGCGGGCTGCCTCAGATCGAGGTCACCTTCGACATCGACGCCAACGGCATCCTTCACGTCACGGCGAAAGACCTGGGGACCGGGAAAGAGCAGAAAATCGAGATCAAATCCGGCTCCGGACTCTCCGACGAGGAAATCCAGAGCATGGTCTCGGACGCCGAGACCCACGCCGATGAGGACCGCAAACAGCGCGAGCTGGCGGAGACCCGCAACCTCGCCGAGAACGCGGCCTACCAGTCCGAGAAACAGCTCGAGGAGCTCGGCGACAAAGTCGACGCCTCCGCCAAGGAGGAGATCGAGACGGCGATCAAGGACGTCCGCGACTCCCTGGCCTCGGAGAGCGCCGAGGAGATCAACTCGAAGACGGAAACCCTCACCGCGGCCTTCCAGAAAGTCTCCGAGCAGATCTACGCCGCCGCCCAGCAGGAGGCCGCCCCCGGCGGCGACGGCGCCTCCGCCGAGTCCTCCGAAGACGACGAGGAAGTTGTCGACGCGGAAGTTGTCGACGACGCCGAGGACAAATGACAACTGAGCAAAGTGGTCCCAACCCCGGCATCCCCGGCCGCGAAGTGGAGGAGATGCCGGGTAATGGAGAGGGCGAGGGCCCTGCCGCCACCGACCAGGGTGCTGGTCAGGTGGAGGAGGATCTCGACTCTCTATTGGCCGACACTCAGCGCGAGCGCGATGAGTACCTCGACCTGGCGAAGCGGACGAAAGCCGACTTCGAGAACTTCCGCAAGCGGATGGTCGCCGAGACCGCGGCCGCCGGCGCCCGCGGCAAGGCGGACCTGATCCGCGAGGTCGTGCCCGTGCTCGACGACCTCGAGCGGGCGCTCGAGGCGGCCGGGCTCGACCCGGAGGGCGACTCCCCCGACGGCCTCGCCCACGGGGTGCTGCTCGTCTTCCGCAGCCTGCGTGAGGCGCTCGGGCGGAACGGGGTCGAGCCGGTCGACCCGAGCGGTGAGGCATTCGACCCGCAGGAGCACGAGGCGATCTCGACCCTGCCCGGGTCCGGTGCCGAGTCCGGGACCATCGTCGAGGTCGTCCAGAAGGGGTACCGGCTCGGCGACCAGTTGATCCGTCCCGCCCGCGTGGTGGTGGCGGAGTAGGGAGACGGTTTGGCTGAGGATCTCTACAAGGTCCTGGGCGTCTCGAAAAAGGCGACCGACGACGAGATAAAGAAGGCGTACCGGAAACTGGCGCGCCAGTACCACCCCGACCGCAACCCCGACGATCCCAAGGCCGAGGAGCGCTTCAAGGAGGTACAGGGCGCCTACGACACCCTGTCCGACCCCGAGAAGCGCAAGCAATACGATGCCGGCGGGGGAATGTTCGGCGGATTCGGCCGCGGCCCGGGCGGTGCCGGGCAGGGCGCCGGCCCGTTCGGTCCGGGCGCTGGCGCCGGCGGGTTCGGGGCAGACCTCGGCGACATCTTCTCCAACATCTTCAGCCGCGGCGGCGGCCGGGCGGAACCGCAGCAGCCGCGCGGTCGCGACCTCGAAACCGAGACGATGCTCAGCTTCGACCAGGCGATCAACGGCGCCCAGGTCAGCGTCACCGTCCCCAAGCAGGAACGTTGTCCGACCTGCCATGGGAGCGGCGCCAAACCGGGGACCAGCCCGATCACCTGCCCGCGCTGCGAAGGGCGTGGCATCGACTCCCAGAGCCAGGGCTTCTTCTCGATCAGCCAGCCCTGCCCGCAGTGCGGCGGCGCCGGCCAGAGCATCGAGGACCCCTGCCCGACCTGCGGCGGCTCGGGCCTGACCCAGCAGACCAAGCGCTACCGGGTGAACATCCCGGCCGGGGTCCGGGACGGGACCCGGATCCGGCTCGCCGGCAAGGGTGAGGCGGGGCCGCGCGGCGGAGAGCCTGGGGACCTCTACGTCGTCACTCGCGTCGCGACCTCGCCGGTCTTCCGGCGGCTCGACGACGGCAACCTCGAGGTGACGGTGCCGATCACCGTCACCGAGGCAATCCAGGGCGGGACGATCGAGGTCCCGACCCTCGACGGGACGAAGAAGATCAAGGTTCCGCAGGGGACTCGGCACGGGACGATCCAGCGGCTGCGCGGCGAGGGGGCGCCGAAGCGCGGCGGCCGCGGCCGCGGCGACATCCGCTATCGGCTCGAGATCGAGATCCCGCAGAAGCTGAGCAAGGAGCAGCGCGAGGCGGTTGAGACGCTCGCCGAGAAGCTCAACGGTGACGACCCGCGGGCCCAGCTGCTGCGGGAGGCGGCATTGTGAGCGGCGGCGGCGGACGGCGGGTGACCCGCCGGATCGAGACCTCGATCGACGCCGAGCGCGGCGTGTTCATGATCTCGGTCGCGGCCGAGCTCGCCGACATGCACCCGCAGACGCTGAGGATGTACGAGGCGCGGGGGCTGATCGAGCCGAAGCGCTCGCCGAAGAACACCCGCCTCTACTCTCAACGCGACGTCGATCGCCTGCGCAGGATCCAGCAGATGACCAGCGAGCAGGGCCTCAACCTGGCCGGGGTCGAGACCGTGCTCGAGCTCGAAAGGAAAGTCGAGCGGATGAAGGCGGAGCTGGAGCGGGCGCGAAGGCGCGCCACGGAGCTCGAACGGCGGAAAGAGGCTTGATGGAGAACAACATCGAGGTCGAGGGCCTCGAACGCAAGTTCAGGAACGGCCCCCTCGCGGTCGCCGGGATCGACCTTCACGTCGACCCGGGCGAGATCTACGGGTTCCTCGGGCCGAACGGCGCCGGCAAGTCGACGACGGTCCACATGCTGACGACGCTGCTGCCTCCGACCGGCGGCGGCGCCCGCGTCGCCGGCCACGACGTCGTCCGCGAAGGGCCGGCGGTGCGGGCGGCGATCGGCGCTGCGCTCCAGGAAGCGGCCCTCGATCCCCACCTGACCGCCCGCGACCACATGCGGCTGCAGACGGCACTCCACGGCCTTCCGCGCGAGGAGCGGATCGCCCGCGGCGACGCGCTGATCGAGCGGGTCGGGCTCTCCGACGCCGCCGACCGCAAGGTCTCCGGCTACTCGGGCGGGATGAAACGGCGTCTCGACCTCGCCCTCGCCCTCGTCCACGGGCCGCGCGTCCTCTTCCTCGACGAGCCGACCACCGGCCTCGACCCGCAGAGCCGGGCGGCGCTCTGGGACGAGGTCGCCCGCCTCGCCGGCCAGGAGGGAGTCACCGTCCTCCTCACCACCCAGTACCTCGAGGAGGCGGACCAGCTCGCCGACCGGGTCGGGATCATCGACGACGGCAGGATCGTCGCCGAGGGAACCCCGGCCTCGCTGAAGGCGGAGATCGGCCGGCCGACGCTCGAGGTGACCCCGAGCGACCCGGCCGAGGCCGAGCGGGTCGTCGGCGTCCTCGAGCGCTTCGGGGAGAGGGTCCCGGCGGCGCGGGATTCGGTCGGGGTCCGGCTGGACAGCGGCGCCGAGGCGCTGACCGACGTCGTCAGGGCGCTCGACGGCGAGGGGCTGCGGGTCGCCGACATCGACCTTCACGCGCCCACCCTCGACGACGTCTTCCTCGAGAAGACCGGACGCCACCTCGAGGGCGCCGGCGACGAGGGCGGCGAGATGCCGACCGGCGAGCATCCGCTCGAGGGGGCCCACGCATGAGCAGCGCCTCTGTGGCCCTGCCCCGGACACCTGCCCACGCCGCGGCCCTCTCGACCCAGGTCCGCTCGCTGGCGGGCCGGGCGGTGCTGCGCACCCTGCGCCAGCCGGCGATGATCGTCCCCAGCCTCGTCTTCCCCCTCTTCCTGCTCGCGGTCAACAGCGCCGGGCTCGACGCCGCGACCCGGATACCCGGCTTCCCGACCGACTCCTACCTCACCTTCGTCCTCGCCGTCCCGTTCATCCAGGGCGCCCTCTTCTCGACGATGAACTCGGGCCAGGCGCTCGCCGAAGACATCGAGAACGGCTTCTTCAACCGGCTCTCGCTGACCCCGATGCGAGGCTCTTCGCTGATCGCCGGGCAGCTCGGAGGGCTGGTCGTGATCGGACTGATCCAGGCCACCGTCTACCTGACCATCGGCCTGATCGCCGGGGCCGGGTTCGCCGCCGGGCCGCTCGGCGTGCCGGTCCTCTTCGCGCTCTCGATCCTGATCTCGATCGGGTTCGGCGGCCTCGGGATGTTCATGGCGATCCGAACCGGCTCCGGCGAGGCGGTCCAGGGAACCTTTCCGCTGCTCTTCATCCTCCTCTTCTTCAGCTCGATCTCGATGCCGCGGAACCTGATCGAGCACGAGTGGTTCCGGACGATCGCGACGATCAACCCGGTCAGCTACCTGATCGAGGGAATCCGCAGCCTGATGGTCACCGGCTGGGACGGGGAAGCGCTCGCCCTCGCGTTCGGCATCGCGATCTGCCTGATCGCCTTCTCGATCACGATCGCCTCGCTCTCGCTGCGGAACCGGATGGTGCGAACGTGAGCTGGCGGGCCTACCGGTCGGCGGCGCTCGGCGTCGCCTGGCGCAGCCTCCACAATTACTTCACGACGCCGGCGCTGCTGTTCCCGTCGCTGGTCTTCCCGCTGTTCTTCCTCGCCGCCTTCGGCGGCGGTCTCTCGGCGGTCAGCCAGACCCCGAGGTTCGACTACCCGGAGGGCTACACGACCTTCGTCTTCGGGTTCGTCCTGCTCCAGTCCTCGGCGCTCGGCGGCGTCTTCACCGGGTTCTCGATCGCGGCCGACTTCCAGTTCGGGATGGGCCGGCGGCTGCTGCTCGCGACCCGCCACCGGACGACGATCATCGGCGGCTACGTGATCACCGCGGCGGTCCGGGTGCTGATCACCTGGACGGTGGTGACCTCGGTCGCACTACTGGCGGGGATGACGGTCGGCGGCAACGCGGCCGAGATCATCGCCCTCTACCTCCTCTCGCTCAGCATCAACGTGGTCGCGCTGCTGTTCGCCAGCGGCGTCGCGCTGCGGCTGCGCACGCTCCAGGCCGGGCCGCTGATGCAGTTCCCGATGTTCATCCTTCTCTTCCTGACCCCCGTCTACGTCCCCCAGGACCTGCTCGTGGGATGGATCGCGCACGTGGCGAGGGTCAACCCCCTGACCCTGGTCCTGAACACGAACCGCGACCTCCTCGCCGGGCTCTCGGCCGAGATCGCCCTCACCTGGGCGCTGGTGCTCGGCCTGATCGCGCTGCTGAGCATCTGGTCGGTGAGCGGGATGCGGAACGCGGAGGCGGCCGGATGAGCGGAATCGCCCCTTCGAACGCACCTACAATCGGGTGACCCGTGCAGCCTGATCGATTCACGGTCAAGTCCCAGGAAGCGGTCACCGCTGCCCAGGCGCTTGCCGCCGACGGCCGCAACGCGGAGATCACCCCCGCCCACCTCCTCCTGGCGCTGCTCGAGCAGGACGAAGCGCTGGCGATCCCGGTCCTGCAGAAGGTCGGCGTCGACCCCAATGGCATTGCGGCGCGGGCCCGCGAGCAGGTCGCGGCGCTGCCGACGCTGAGCGAGGTCAGCGACCCCCGCCCCTCGAGCGCCTTCCTGGCGACCCTGCGGACGGCCGAGCGCGAGATGGCCAGGCTCGGCGACAGCTACCTCAGCGTCGGCCACCTCCTTCTCGCCCTCGCCGACTCCGGCTCGGGCGTGGCCGACCTGCTCCCGGACCAGGACGCGCTCGAGACGGCCGTCGCCGAGGTCCAGGGCCCGGGCCACGTCACCTCGCCGAACGCCGAGGAAAACGCGCAGGCGCTGGAGAAATTCGGTCGCGACCTGACCAGCGAGGCCGAGGCCGGAAAGCTCGACCCGGTGATCGGCCGCGACGAGGAGATCCGGCGCGTGATCCAGGTCCTTTCGCGGCGGACCAAGAACAACCCGGTGCTGATCGGCGACCCCGGTGTCGGCAAGACCGCGATCGTCGAGGGGCTGGCGCAGCGGATCGTCGACGGCGACATCCCGGAGAGCCTTCGCGACCGCCGCGTGATCGCCCTCGACATCGGCTCGCTGCTGGCCGGCTCGAAATTCCGCGGCGAGTTCGAGGAGCGGCTGAAAGCGGTCCTGACCGAGGTCCAGGACGCCGAGGGGCAGATCGTCCTCTTCCTCGACGAGCTCCACACGATCGTCGGCGCGGGCGCCGCCGAAGGCGCGGTCGACGCCGCCAACCTGTTGAAGCCGATGCTCGCCCGCGGCGAGCTCCGGGCGGTCGGCGCGACGACGCTCGACGAGTACCGCAAGCACATCGAGAAAGATGCCGCGCTCGAGCGCCGCTTCCAGCCGGTCCTCGTCGGCGAGCCCGACATCAACGACACGATCGCGATCCTGCGCGGGCTCAAGGAGCGCTACGAAAATCACCACGGGGTGCGGATCACCGACTCCGCGGTCGTCGCCGCGGCGACGTTGTCGGAGCGCTACATCGCCGACCGCTTTCTCCCCGACAAGGCGATCGACCTGATCGACGAGGCCGCCTCGCGGCTGAAGATCGAGATCGACTCGGTGCCGACCGAGATCGACGAGGTGACGCGCCGCGAACAACAGCTCGAGATCGAGCGCGCGGCCCTGAAGAAAGAGAGCGACGACGCCTCGAAGGCGCGGCTCGAGGCGCTCGAGGGCGAGCTCGCCGAGCTGCGCGAGAGCTCGGCCGAGATGAAGGCGCGCCACCAGAACGAGAAGGAGGCGATCGACGCGATCAACGCGGCGAGGGGACAGCTCGAGGATGCCGGGCGCCGGGCCGAACGGGCCGAGCGCGAGGGAGACCTCGAGGGCGCCGCGAAGCTCCGCTACGGGGAGATCCCGGAGCTCGAGAAGGCGGTCACCGAGAACGAGGAGAAGCTGGCCGAGCTCCAGGCCGCGGGCGGCTCGATGCTCTCCGACGAGGTGACCGAGGAGGACGTCGCCCAGGTCGTCGCCAAATGGACCGGGATCCCGGTCAGCCGCCTTATGGAGGGCGAGGTCGAGAAGCTGATCCAGATGGAGGAGCGCCTGCACGAGCGGGTGATCGGCCAGGACGAGGCGATCGCCGCGGTCTCCAACGCCCTGCGCCGGTCGCGCGCCGGCCTCTCCGACCCGAGCCGCCCGATCGGCTCGTTCCTCTTCCTCGGCCCGACCGGCGTCGGCAAGACCGAGCTGGCGAAGGCGCTCGCCGAGTTCATGTTCGACACCGAGCAGGCGATCGTCCGGCTCGACATGTCGGAGTACATGGAGAAACACACGGTCGCGAGGCTGATCGGCGCCCCGCCCGGTTACGTCGGCTACGAGGAGGGGGGGCAGCTGACCGAGGCGGTCCGGCGCCGCCCCTACGCGGTGATCCTCCTCGACGAGATCGAGAAGGCCCACCCCGACGTCTTCAACACCCTGCTCCAGATCATGGACGACGGCCGGCTCACCGACGGTCAGGGACGGACCGTGAGCTTCACCAACACGGTCCTGATCATGACCTCCAACGTCGGCAGCGACCGGATCGTCGCCGAGTCGGTCGACGAGAAGATCCGCGAGCAGATCGAAGAGGTCCTCGCCGCGACCTTCAAGCCCGAGTTCCTGAACAGGATCGACGACACCGTCATCTTCCACCGCCTCTCGAAGCAGGACATCGGGCGGATCGTCGAGCTCCAGGTGGCCCAGCTCGTCGGCCGCGTCCGCGAGCGGGGAATCGAGGCCGAGCTGAGCGAAGACGCCCGCACCCTGCTCGGCAACCTCGGCTACGACCCGACCTATGGAGCACGGCCGCTGAAGCGGGTGATCCAGAAGCAGCTGGTCGACAAGCTGGCGCTTAAAATCCTCGAGGGAGAGTTCCAGGAAGGGGACGTCGTTCTGGTCGAGGCCGCCGACGGAGAGCTGAGCTTCGAGAGGGCCTCTGAGCGGGTCGCCGCAGCCGCGTAGTCTTTGTGCTGTTTAGGCCTGGGAGGCACAATCCAGGGGGTGGGACTACAGGAATGCGCCTGAAATTCCGACTTATCCTTTCACGGGCCCTAAAACCGATGCAAAAAAGACGTCAAATCAACGCCGAACCTGGAGCCGACCGGCTGCGCTCCTCAGTGGCCACTGCCACCGAGCCGGTTCGCGCAGCCGCCCACACGGTTGAGGAGCGGGTCTGGCGCGGCTCTGACTGGGCCCGCGACCAGGCCGACCGCGGGACCGAGTGGGCCCGCGACGCCTCCCAGCGCGTCCGCCCCCGCCTCGAGATCGCCCGCTGGCCCGTCGAGCGCGTCGTCTGGCTGATCGAGCGCTGGGTCATCTGGCCGATCCAGGAGCGGACCTCGATCTCGAGCCAGGTGCTCGGGGCCGGCGCCCTCGCCGCCCTGGCGGTGGCGCTCGTCGCGTTCACCGCTCTCACGGTCGGCGGCGGCCAGAGCGCCCACACCGAGCGGGTGGTCGCCACCGCCGCCCCGGTCAGCGCCCCGACGAAGGATGCTCCGATCGTCCCGACCGAAGCGCCCGCTGAGACCGTCCTCAGGGGGGCGCCGCCGTCGTTCGGGGTCGGCAGCGGGGTCGGGCTCGGCGGCTCCTCCGGCGAAGGCGCCGACGGGACGCTCTCCTCGACCGGGTCCGGAAGCGGCGGTGCCGCCGCCGAACCGGAAGGCGAAGCCGCGGCCACCAGCGCCAGCAGCGAGCCGGTGCCAGCCGGACCGACGGCGATGAGGGTGGCGCGGCGCTTCGCCGATGCCTTCGTCCTCTACGAGATCGGCCAGAGCCCGGACCGGACCGCGGCGGCCTTCGAAGAAACGACCAGCGCCCGCCTCGAGACGGCGCTCGAGGAACGGCCGCCGCGCCAGCCGGACGGGATCCAGGTCCCCAAGGCCCGCGTCCTCAACCTCGTTCCCGGCCCCCGCAGCGGCTCCGCCTACACGGTCAGCGTCTCGCTGCTGCGACTCGGCGTCACCAGCGAGCTCCGCCTCCAGATCGAAAAGCAGAACGGGGACTGGGTCGTCACCGACGTCCGGGGCTGATGAGCGCGGAGCGAACAAGCGTCGCACTCTGTTTCTTCGCGCAGCGAGCGAAGCGCGAGGTCGTCGTGCCATGAAGAGGCTCTACGGAACCCTGATGGTCCTCGTGATGGTGCTGGTGCCGACGGCCGCGACGGCGCTGGCCGAAGGACCGCCGCCGGCGCAGGAAAGCGCCAGCCAGACCACGTCCCCGGCGCCGGCCCCGGTCGCTCCCGCTCCCGTCGCGACCCCCGCCCCCGCCCCCGAACCGGCGCCGGAACCGGCACCCAAGCCGGAACCGCAGCCGCCGCTGAAGCAGGGCAAGACCCTGACGGCGCCGCCCGTCCCGGCCGAAAAGGGCGGCGGCGTCACCGCGAAGCCGAAGCACACGACCAGCCCGGAGCCCGAGAAGGAAAAGGGTGGCAGCGAAGACGAAGCCGAAGAACCCGAAGAAGCCGCAGAAGCCGGGGGCGGCGTCACCGCCACCGCGCCGCCGGCGGCCTTCTCGGTTCCCTCGATCCCGAGCTCCAGCTGCGCGTCCGGCGGTGTGCCGCCGGTCCTGATCCCGATCTATCAGCGGGCGGCGGCCACCTACGGCCTCGGCCCGCAGGGCCCCAGCGTCCTCGCCGCGATCAACCTCGTCGAGACCGCGTTCGGGACCAACCTCAACGTCTCCTCGGCGGGTGCGATCGGCTGGATGCAGTTCATGCCGGAAACGTGGGAATCGTATGGCGTCGACGCCAACGGCGACGGGACCAAGGACCCCTACGACCCCGAAGACGCGATCTTCGCCGCCGCCGGCTACCTCAAGGCCGCGGGCATGCCCGGGGACACCTACGGCGCGATCTACTCCTACAACCACGCCGACTGGTACGTCGCCGAGGTCCTCTCCAACGCCGAATGCTTCGGCGCCCTCGGCAACGGAGCGGCCGGCACCGGCTTCGACCTCGCGCCGAAACTGGAAGTGCTCGACTGCACGGCCGCGAAGCCCTGGCGCGACCGGATCCCGCCCGAGTACATGGACGCGTTCGAGACCGCCGCCGCGCGTTACGGCCTCGGCAAGCGCGGAGTCTGGGCACTGGCCTCGGTCGCCCTGCTCGAGTCCAACTTCGGCCGCGGGATGAGCAAGGAGGAAATGCAGCAGCGCGGGCCGCTCGGCCTCGACGGGACCGAGTGGTCGAGCTTCACGGTCGACGGTGACGGTGACGGCCGGATCCGCCATTCGGATCCGGCAGACTCGGCGGCGACGCTGGCGCGGATGATCTGGTCGCGCGGCGGCCTCCGCGCCGGCCTCTTCAGCCACAACCAGGCCGAGTGGTACGTCGAAGCGGTTCTGGCCGAGGCGCAGAAGCTCGAAGGGCACTGCGACAGGAGCGAAGTCGAATGGACGCTGGCGCTGCCGAACGTCGTCATGGGCCCGATCAACTGGAACAACCTGACCCTCTCGAATGAACTCGAGAAGGAAGACCTCGAACAGGGCCGGATCGATCCGCGGATCGTCGGCCTCCTCGGCGCGATCACCCAGACCCACGAAATCACGATCTCGGCGCTGCGCTCCGACCACTCGATGACGACCACGGAAGGCTACGTCTCGAACCACTACTACGGCCGGGCGATGGACATCGCCGTGGTCGACGGGGTCTCCTGCACCGACACCGCCCCGACGGCCCCCTGCGGCGAACTGGCCACCACGCTCTCGCAGCTGCCGGCGCCGGCGATGCCGACCGAGCTGATCTACTGCTACGACGTCGACGGGCCGGGCCCCGCATTCGCCCGCAGCGACCACTGCGATCACGTTCACGTCGGCTACGACGGCTGAGCTTCCGCTCGCGTAACGTAGGCTCGAACCCCCCGCGAGAGGAGAGAGCCATGCCCACGTACGTGATGCTCACCAATCTGACCGCCGACGGCATTCGAACCCTTAAGAACAACCCGGGCCGGGTCGCCGAGGTGAACCAGGAGGTCGAACAGATCGGCGCCAAGGTGGTGGCGCAGTACGCGACCCTCGGCCAGTACGACTTCGTCACGGTCGTCGAGGCGCCCGACGAGAACACGATGGCCAAGGTTTCGGTCGAGCTCGGCTCGCGGGGAACGATGACGAGCCAGACACTGGCGGCGATGCCTGCCGAGGACCTGGCCTCCTCGCTTTGAGGGTCCTGGTCGCCGGCGGCGGCGGGCGCGAGCACGCGATCGTCCGCGCCCTCGGCCGCTCCTCCCGCTCGCCCGAGCTGCTCTGCGCGCCCGGCAACGCGGGGATCGCGGACGATGCCGAGTGCCTGCCCGAGGCCGGCGCCGAGAACGTCGAGGCGATCGTCGAGACCGCCCGCGCGCGGGACGTCGACCTCGTCGTCGTCGGCCCCGAGGCGCCGCTCGTCGCGGGGGCGGTCGACTCGCTCGAGGCGGCGGGGATCCCGGCCTTCGGACCGAGCGCCGCCGCCTCCGAGCTCGAGGGCTCGAAGGCGTTCGCGAAGGCGCTGATGAGGGAGGCCGGCGTCCCGACGGCCTCGCACCTGCTGCTCCGCAGCCGCGATGAGGCGATCGAGCAACTGGCCGCCGCCTCCTACCCGGTCGTCTTGAAGGCCGACGGGCTCGCGGCCGGCAAGGGGGTGATCATCTGCGCTTCGGAGGAGGAGGCGCGCGAGGCCGTCGACGTCTTCTTCACCGAGCGGCGGTTCGGGGAGACCGTCGTCGTGCTCGAGGAGTTCCTCGAGGGTGAGGAGCTCTCGATGCTCGCCGTCTGCGACGGCGAGAACGTCGTCCCGCTGGCGCCCGCCCAGGACTACAAGCGGATCTTCGACGGGGACGAGGGGCCGAACACGGGCGGGATGGGCAGCTACTCGCCGGTGCCCGGCTTCGGGCCGGACGAGGTCGGGGAGATCGTCGACCGGGTCCACCGCCCGGTGGTGGCGGCGATGGCGGACCGCGGCCTCCCCTTCTCCGGCGTCCTTTACGCCGGGCTGATGATCGGGCCGAACGGGCCGCGGGTCCTCGAGTTCAACGTCCGCTTCGGCGATCCCGAGACGCAGGCGGTGCTGCCGCGGCTGCGATCGGACCCGCTCGAGCTCTGCCTCGCCGCGCGCGAGCCGGGCGGCCTCGCCGGGGTCGAGGCCGAGTTCGGCGACGACTGGGCGGTGACGCTGGTCCTCGCCTCCGCCGGCTACCCCGCCTCGTCCTCGAAGGGCGACCGGATCGACGGCCTCGAGGAGGCGGCGGCGATCGCCGAGGTGACCCACGCGGGCACCGCCCGGCGCGACGGCGAGATAGTCACCGCCGGCGGCCGGGTACTGAATGTGACCGGCATCGGAGCGTCACCCGCCGAGGCGCGGGCTCGTGCATACGATGCCGCCGGGCGGATCTCCTTCGAGGGAATGCAGATCCGGTCCGACATCGCCGCCCGCGCCGTCGAGCGGGTCCCCAGCACCTGAACCGAGAGGAAGTGATGAGCGAGATCTCAGAGGATCCCCAGCCGTCAGAGGCGACCGTGATGCCGGGAGTCGAGGAGGCCTTCGAGGAGATCGAAGTCGCCGAGCCGCAGGTCGGGATCATCATGGGCTCGAAAAACGACAAGCCCAAGATGCAGCCGGCCGGGGCGGCGCTGCACGACGCAGGCATCAGCTACGAGGTCCGCGTGATGAGCGCCCACCGCGACCCCGAGCTGGTCCGCGAGTACTGTCACAACGCCCGTATGCGGGGGCTCAAGGTGATCATCGCCGGCGCCGGGATGTCGGCGGCCCTGCCCGGCGTGGCAGCCGCGCACACCGACCTGCCGGTGGTAGGCGTGCCGATCCTCGGCAAGAGCCTCGGCGGCCTCGACGCGCTCCTCTCCGCGGTCCAGATGCCACCCGGCGTCCCGGTCGCCTGCGTCGCCGTCGACGGGGCGAAAAACGCCGGGTTGCTGGCGGTCCGGATAATCAACGCGTGAATCAGCCGGCACCTCTTCTGCTCGGAATAAATTCCGCCACCTCCTCTGCTCGCCAAGGGGCCAGGAAGAATCAGAGTTGGCCTGGCCCCTCGCTCCGCGTCCGGGGGCGGCGGGTCAACCCCGGAACCGAACGGTGATCGGTAGGTACACCCGCCCGGAGATGGGCGAGGTCTGGTCGCAGCAGCGCAAGCTCGAGTGCTGGCTGGAGGTGGAGCTGGCGGCGACCGAGGCCTGGGCGGCCGAGGGCGTCGTCCCCGAGGAGGCGGCCAGGGCATGCCGCGAGCGGGCCGCGTTCACGGTCGACGCGGTGAACGAGCGGGAGAAGGTGACCGACCACGACGTCGCCGCCTTCGTCGACGTCGTCGCCGCCTCGGTCGGCGAGCACGGCCGCTGGATCCATTACGGGCTGACCTCCTCCGACGTCCTCGACACCGCGCTCGCCGTGCAGCTGCAGCAGGCCGGCAGGGTCGTCCTCGGCAGCGCCCGCGCCTACCGCGACGCCCTCATCGAGCGCGCACTCGAGCACCGCGACACCCTCTGCGTCGGCCGCACCCACGGGGTCCACGCCGAGCCGACGACCTTCGGCCTCCGGCTCGCGGGGTTCGCATTCGAGGCCGACCGCAATCTCGACCGGCTCGAGGACGCCTTCGAGCAGCTCGCCTACGGCAAGCTCTCCGGCGCCGTCGGGACCTACGCATCGGTGCCCCCCGCGATCGAGGCCCGGGTGATGGAGCGGCTCGGGCTGAGGCGCGAGGACGTTGCGACTCAGGTCATCCCCCGCGACCGCCACGCCGTCCTCACCTCGCGGATCGCGATCGCCGGCGGCGGGCTGGAGCGATTCGCGACCGAGGTCCGGAACCTGCAGCGGACCGAGGTGCGGGAGGTCGAGGAGCCGTTCGCGGCCGGCCAGAAGGGCTCCTCGGCGATGCCCCACAAGCGCAACCCGATCCGCACCGAGCGGATCACCGGACTCTCTCGGGTCCTCCGCGGCTACGCCCAGGCGGGCCTCGAGAACATCGCCCTCTGGCACGAGCGCGATATCTCCCACTCGGGCGCCGAGCGGGTGATCCTCCCCGACGCGACGACCGCGCTCGACTACATGCAGGACCTGGCCGCGGGAGTGGCCTCGGGGATGACGATCAACACCGAGCGGATGCGCGAGAACCTCGACCACACCCACGGCGCGCTGTTCAGCCAGCGCGCGCTCACCGCCCTCGTCGACTCCGGGATGAGCCGCGACGACGCCTACCGGGTGGTTCAGGAGAACGCCCAGCGGGCCTGGGACACCGGCACCGAGTTCCGCGAGCTGCTGGGCGAGGCCGCGCCGGACCTCGACCTCGACGCCGTCTTCGACCACAGCGCCTACCTCACCCACATCCCCGAGATCTTCGAGCGCCTCCAGGGCCTTCGTTAGGGTGGGCTCCGTGGTCCTCTACACCTGTCGGCAGAAGAAGGCCGCCGGACGCCTCGGCCACCCCTGCGGGCGGGCGGCGCGGGCGCTCGACGAGGCCGGCTACGAGTACGAGATCAAGGTCGTCGGCGGCTACCGCATGGCCCCCTGGACCTGGGGGAGCCGCGGCGCCGACCGGGCCGAGGTGAAGGAGCTGAGCGGCACCAACGAGGTCCCGATCCTCGTCCTCGACGACGGCGAGGTGATCTCGGGCTCGGGCGTGATCTCGCGCTGGGCGAAGGAACACCCGCAGGCGCGGGCCACCGGCCCTGCCGCCTAGCGAGAGATCCTGTAGGCGACAACTGGCTCGGTCCTGTTCCTGAGGCTGAGCTCGACCCGTTCCCCCTCAATCTCGGGCAGGTGCTCGACCAGCCGCGCCGAGGCGACGATCTCGCCCCCCCGCGCCTCGCTCTGGAGCCGTGATGCGACGTTCACGACATCCCCGATCGCGGTGAAGTCCCGGACCGATCCTTCCCCGACATTGCCGACGAAGGCCTCGCCGTAGTCGAGGCCGATGCCGACCTCGGCGAACAGCGGCTCCCGATCGCCGTATCCCACCTTGCGGAGGAGCTCGCGAGCATGCCGCAGCATCAGCGGCGCGGCCTCCTCGAATCGCCGGTAGATCGGCAGGTAGAGCGCCATCACCTCGTCGCCGATCAGCTTGTCGATCAGGGCCTCGGGGAGGAGGACGTCCTCGGCGCAGCCATAGAAGCGCCGCAGCAGGGCACTCAGCTCCTGGGGATCTCGTTCCTCGGAGATCCGGGTGAACCCCCGCAGGTCCGCGAAGAGGACACCGGTATCGGTGGTCATGCCTCCCGGGGGAGAGGCCTCGACGCAGGTCGCGCAGATGCTCGGGTTCTTGCGCGAAGGCCAGTACCCGAGGGGTCGCACCAATCGAGCGCCGATCCCCGAGAACGGAGCTCCGCAGATCCCGCAGCGCGGACTGGAAGGAAGAGCTCTGAGGATCCCGCTGAGGGTCCTCTCGAACGCGGAGTCACGGTTCTTGAAGTAGGCCGCCCAGTCCTCCGGGCTGAGCGGCTGGTCACCCTTCTTCCGCGCCGCCCTCTGAACGTTGCGCACCGCTCCCAGCTGCCAGAACGTCAGCCGATCGGGGTCCTCGCCCTCAGGCGGCAACTTGCTCCCGTTTTCGCGCGGGGTGCCGCGATGTGACGATCACCCGCGTCCCGTCGCGCGGCGAGAGGGTGACGTTGCGGCGAGTCGGCCGCTCCGGCGCCGGGCTCGCCTTGTGCAGGGCGCAGCGGCTGAGGACCTCGCGCAGCACGATCCCCATCTCGAACTCGGCGAAGGCTCCCCCGAGGCAACGCCGGACGCTGCCGCCGAACGGGAGCCAGGAGTAGGTGTCCGGCCCGCCGTCGACGAACCGCTCCGGGCGGAAGGCGTAGGGCTCGGGGTAGGCCTCGGGGCGGGTGTGGGCGAGCCAGATCGCCGGGGTGACGTCGGTGCCCTCGGGGAGCTCGAGGGCGTCGGTGGCGAGCGGGCTCCTCAGCCGCCTGCCGGCGAGCGGGACGACCGGGCGCAGCCGCAGCGACTCCGTGATCACCGCCTTCAGATATGTCTCGTCGCCCTGCTCGAGTGTCTCGACGAGATGGCCATGGACCTCGGGGTGACCGAGGATCAGGGCGAAGGACCACGCCAGCCCCGTCGCCGTCGTCTCGTGGCCTGCCAGAAGCAGCGTCATCAGCTGGTCGCGGAGGTCGGCGTCGCTCATCCCCTCGCCATTCTCGAACCGCGCCAGGACCAGCGAGGAGAGGATGTCGTCGCGCTCGGCGAGGTCGTCGCGACGGCGGTGCTCGGCGATCTCGGCGAAGAGGAGCTCGTCGATCTCCCGCCTCCGCTGCGCGAGCCGCGCCGGCACACCCGATCCGCCGCCGAGGCGGCTCATCAGCAGGACCCGCAGCTGCGCGCGGGCCGAGGAGGTGGCGCTGAGGAGGTTGCGGAGGTGGCCGCGCAGCCGTTCGAGGCGCTCGCCCTCGGAGACGCCGAAGACGACGCGCAGGATCACCTCTAGGGTCAGGGCCTGCATCTGGGGATGGAGGGAGAACTCGCGGCCGAGCGGCCAGGAATCGACCTCGGCGGCGGCGATCGCCCCGACCATCGGCTCGAGCGCCCGCATCCGCTCACCGTGGAACGCGGGCAGCATCAGCCTGCGATACGCGAGGTGGTCCTCGCCTTCGAGCAGCAGAAGCGAGCGCGGGCCGAGGATCGGTTCGAGGAAGGCGTTGCGTCCCGGCGGCAGCCCGTGCCCGGGCTCGCGATAGAGGGCCTTGATCGCCGCCGGGTCGGAGATCATCACCATCGGCGATTTGAAGCCGAGGAAGGTGACGCTGAAGGAGTCACCGAGCTGGCGCCGACAGCGCTCGAGGAAGCCGATCGGACGGAATGACCAGGCCAGCGTCTGGCGCAGGGGGCTCATCGCCGGTCCTGGCGGAAGGGCCATGACGAAGAGCATCGCAGAAGCCAGATAGAGTCGAGCGCGATGTCCGCCGTCACGGTCTCAGATTTGAAGCTCCACTCCTCCGGGAAGGTCCGTGAGATCTACGAGTGGGACGACGACCTGCTGATGGTCGCCTCGGATCGGATCTCGATCTACGACGTCGTGATGCCGACCCCGATTCCCGACAAGGGAAAGGTCCTCAACCGGATCTCGGAATTCTGGTTCGAGCTGACGGGCGACATCGTCCCCAATCATTTCGTCTCGGACGACGTCCCCGAGGAGGTCGCCGAACGCGGGATGCGGGTGCGCCGGCTCGAGATGTATCCGATCGAGTGCGTGGTCCGCGGCTACCTCTCGGGCTCGGGCTGGAAGGAATACCGGCAGGGCGGGGCCGTGTGCGGGATCGAGCTGCCGCCGAACCTGCTCGAGTCCGACCGGCTGCCGGAGCCGATCTTCACCCCGGCGACCAAGGCCGAGATCGGCGACCACGACGAGAACATCGACTTCGACCGGGCGGCGGAGATCATCGGCGACCGGCCCCTGATGGAGGAGCTGCGACGGGTCTCGATCGAGGTCTACAGCCGCGGCGCCGAGCACGCGGCGGAGCGCGGCATCATCCTCGCCGACACCAAGTTCGAGTTCGGCCGCCACTCCGGGGCCGAGATCGTCCTCGCCGACGAGGTGCTGACACCCGACTCGTCGCGCTTCTGGCCCGCCGACCGCTACCAGCCCGGCGCGACCCAGCCCTCGTTCGACAAGCAGTACGTGCGCGACTGGGCCGACGAGGCGGGCTGGGACCACACGCCGCCGGCGCCGGAGCTGCCCGCCGACATCGTCGAGCAGACCCGGGCCAAATACGTCGAGGCCTACGAGCGGATCACCGAGCGGCAGTTCTGAGCAGCGACCGGCCGTACTGGGGGTAGGTGGCTCGGTAGCCCCGTGCGACAGCAACGGGGCGCAGGACCCCGAAGACGAGCGACTGGACGGCGGCCGGCGGCCGTTTGAAGACGAGGACGTCGCGGAACTCGGTCGCGAACATCGTCAGCTGCAGCGGGTTCGGCATCCCCTTCGCATTGGCGTGGCCGTCGTTGGCGAGCCCGAAGAGGTTCTCGATCATCAGCACGAAACGCTCGCCGTCGGAGACGACGACCCGCGCGACCGCCTCCTCGTCGTCGCCGGCGTTCCACCAGTCGTGCCAGCTTCCGCGGGGGATCTCGACGACCTCACCGGGCCCGGCCTCCGATTCCGTGCCGTTGAGCCGGAACGCGATCCGGCCGGATTCGACGGTGAACCGCTCATCGAAGTGGTGGTGGACGTGCTCACCGGCGACCCCGCCGCCCGGCTGGACGTGAAGCTCGACCTCGAGCGAGGGGTCGTCGCCTTCCCACGGAGCCTTGAGAACGATTCCTCGCTCGCCGGTCACCCTGTTCTCGAGCGCGTCGCCGACCTCGTACGGCTCGGTCGCAGCTGCGAGGACCTCTGGATGGCTCACCGAAGCCATCCTAGACGCGAAGCCCGCGGGCCGGATCGCTAGATTGCAGGCGTGAAGGCGCGCGTCCTGATTCGTCCCAAGGAGGGCATCCTCGACCCGCAGGGGAAGGCGGTCGAGCGGGCGCTGCCCGCGCTCGGCTTCGACGGCATCGAGCACGTGCGGGTCGGGCGCATGGTCGAGCTCGAGGCGGAGGACCCCGGGCGGCTCGCGGAGCTCTGCTCGAAGCTGCTCGCCAACCCGCTGATCGAGGATTTCGAGATCGAGAGCATCGACGGCGCCTGATGCTCTGGGGCGTCCTCCAGTTCCCCGGCTCCTGCGACGAGCGGGACGCGGTCCGCGCCTGCTCGCTGGCCGGCGAAGCCAGGCTTCTATGGCATGAGGATCCCGACCTCGGCGGGGTCGACGCCGTCGTCGTGCCCGGCGGCTTCTCCTACGGCGACTACCTGCGGGCCGGCGCGATCGCCCGCTTCTCGCCGGCGATGGAGTCGGTCGCCGAGTTCGCCGCCGCGGGTGGCCCGGTGCTCGGGATCTGCAACGGGTTCCAGGTCCTCTGCGAGGCGGGGCTGCTGCCGGGAGCGCTGCTGCGGAACGAGGATCTGCGGTTCGTCTGCCGTCAGGTCGAGCTGGTCGCCGTCGAGGCGGACTCGCCGTTCCTCGCCGGCATCGAGGCCGGCGAAACGCTCTCGATCCCGGTCAAGCACGGAGAAGGCCGCTATTACGCCCCGCCGGAGGTCCTCGAACGGATCGAGGCCGGCGGCCAGGTCGCGTTCCGCTACGCGCCGGGCCAGAACCCGAACGGCTCGGTCGGTGACATCGCCGGCGTCCTCAACGAGGCCGGCAACGTCCTCGGCCTGATGCCCCACCCCGAGCACGCCGTCGACGCGATGATTGGCTCAACTGACGGCCTGCGCCTGTTCGCGGGGGTACAGGGAGCGTTTGTGTGACACCCGCCGCCCCCACATATTCCGCCGCCTCCTCTGCTCTCGCGAATGCCTGAAGAAACAGAGATGGACAGGCACTCGCTCCCGCGTCCGGGGGCGGCGGGTGTCGCCTCGAAGCACCGGGAGCTCGGGTTGACGGATGCCGAGTACCGGTTGATCGTCGAGAAGCTGGGGCGGGAGCCGAACGACGTCGAGCTGGCGATGTTCAGCCTGCTCTGGTCGGAGCACTGCGCCTACAAGCACTCGCGCAAGCTGCTGCGGCGCCTGCCGACCGAGGGCGAGCGGGTCGTGATGGGGCCCGGCGAGAACGCCGGCGCGGTCGACGTCGGCAACGGGATGGCCATCGCCTTCAAGGTCGAGTCCCACAACCACCCGAGCGCGGTCGAACCGTTCGAGGGGGCGGCGACCGGCGTCGGCGGGATCCTCCGCGACGTCTTCGCCCTCGGCGCGCGGCCGATCGCGATCCTCGACTCGCTGCGGTTCGGCGAGCTCGACTCGGAGCGCTCGCGGTTCCTGCTCGACGGGGCTGTGCGCGGGATCGGCCACTACGGCAACTCGATCGGGGTGCCGACGGTCGGCGGCGAGATCTACTTCGAGGCCCCCTACGAGCACAACTGCCTCGTCAACGCGATGTGCGTCGGGCTCGCGCGGCAGGAGGAGATGGTGCGGGCGGCCGCGGCCGGGGTCGGCAACGCCGTCGTCCTGATGGGCGCTTCTACCGGCCGCGACGGGATCGGCGGCGCCTCGGTGCTCGCCTCGGCCGAGCTCGGCGACGGCGACGAGGAGAAGCGGCCGACGGTCCAGATCGGCGACCCGTTCGAGGAGTCGAAGCTGCTCGAGTGCTGCCTCGAGCTGCTCGAGAGGGACCTGCTGGTCTCGCTCCAGGACCTCGGCGCCGCCGGGCTCACCTCCTCGGCCGGGGAGATGGCGGCCGCGGGCGGGGTCGGGATCGACCTCGACGTCGATCGGGTGCCCCTCCGCGAGGCCGATATGGAGCCGTTCGAAATCATGGTCTCGGAGTCGCAGGAGCGGATGCTCGCGGTCGTCGAGCCGGCCAAGGTCGCCGACGTCCTCGCGATCTGCGAGAAGTGGCAGACGGGCTCGGCGGAGATCGGCGTCGTCACCGACTCCGGCGCGATCCGGGTCCTCCGTGGCGAGGACGTCGTCGGCGAGATGCCGGTCGAGGCGCTGGTCGACGGCTGCCCCCTCTACGACCTTGACCCGGCCGCCCCGGAGGGCTGGACCTACGGCAACCGGGCGAGCCTCGAGCCGGGCGGCCCGGCGGAGGAAACGCTGCTGAGGTTGCTCGCCGCGCCGAGTATCGCCTCCAAGCGTTGGGCCTTTCAGCAGTACGACTCCGTCGTCGGCTCGAGGACGGCGCGGCGGCCCGAGTCGGCCGACGCCGCCGTCCTCGCGATCCCGGAGGCCGGGAACGCGATCGCGGTCTCGATCGACGGCAACGGGCGCCGGGTCGCCTGCGATCCGCACGCCGGGACGGTCGAGGCCGTTCTCGAGTGCGCCCAGAACCTGGCCTGCGTCGGGGCCGAGCCGCTCGGAGTCACCAACTGCCTCAACTTTGGCAATCCCGAGAAGCCGACGGGGGCCTGGCAGCTTGATCGCTCCGTCGCCGGCCTGGCCGAGGCCTGCGAGGCCCTCGGCGTGCCGGTCGTCGGCGGCAACGTCTCCCTCTACAACGAGGGGCCCGATGGCCCGATCTACCCGACCCCGGTGATCGGGATGGTCGGTGAGCTTCCCGACCCGGTCGCCGCGGCCGGGTCCGGCTTCGCCGCCGTGGGCGAGGCGATCGCCCTGATCGGCCCGTTCGCCCCCTCACTCCAGGGATCCGAGCTGGCCAAGCTCCGCGGCGAGCTGGGAATGGGCCTGCCCGAGCCGGACATCGAAGCCGTCGCGGCCGCCTGCTCACTGGTCCGCGACGCGGCCCGCGCTGGCGCCGTCTCCTCTGTCCACGACGTCAGCGACGGCGGCCTGGCCTGCGCGCTCGCCGAGTGCGCGATCGGCGGGGGGATCGGCTGCCGGGTCGATCTCTTGCCGCTGCTCGAGCGCGGCTGCACGCCCGAGGAGGCGCTTTTCGGCGAAGCGTCCGGCGGCTTCGTGGTCACGGGCGCAGCGGCCGATCTCGAGTCGCTCGGCGGCGGCGAGGTGGCGGTGCTCCGGATCGGCGAGACAGGCGGCGGCGAGATCGCGATCGGCGCCGGCGACGCGCAGCTCACGGTCAGCGTCGGTGACGCCGGGCAAGCCTGGTCATCCCTCTCCGACCGCCTCGGCTAGCGAACGTCGAAGCCGCCGAGGCCCTGCGCCTCCTCCTCTTCGACATCGACCCTGTCGACGCGGGCAAGCCGCGGGCCCCCGGCGGCGAACTCGAGCATCGACTCGACCGCGTCGGGATCCCCCTCGAACACCGCCTCGACGGTGCCGTCGGGGAGGTTGCGGACCCAGCCGGCGACGCCGCGGGAGGCCGCCCGGCGCCGTGTCTCCTCACGGAAGAAGACGCCCTGGACGTGGCCGTGGATGATCGCCCGCCTGCGGATGCCTGAAACTATGACTCAGAGGAGGGTTGAAGTCGGCGATGACAGCTGGCCGTACACGGAAGACCTGCGCTCTCGTCGCGGCCACCGCCGCCGTTCTCGGCCTCGGCGCCACCGCCGCATCCGCCGCCCAGACGGTCGGCAGCGACTGCGTCGCGAACGAAAGCAGGCCCGACGCGACCGCGATCGCCCTCTACAACGGCGGCTTGCTCGCGCCGCAGTCCAACGTCTACCCGGGCGGCGTGATCACCCGCTGGCGCGTCCAGGCCCCGCCCGACCAGGCACCGATCCAGCAGCGGCTGATCGTCAACCGCCAGGCCGGCGAAGAAGACGACAGCAAGGTCGGCGAAAGCGCGCTCGAGACAATCGGCCCCGGGACGAGCGAATTCGCGACCCGCGTACCGGTCCCCGACTACGCGCACATCGGCCTCACCGGTCCCGCGGCGGCGCTGTTCTGCGACCACGACAGCGGCAGCACCGCCGGGCTCGTCGAAGGCGCCTGGGCGATCGGCGAAACGCGCCGCTTCCACGTCGAAGTCCACGTCAGCGTCCCGGTCGTGGTGACGGTCGAGCCCGACCGCGACGGGGACGGCTTCGGCGACGAAACCCAGGACGGCTGCCCGCAGAGCGCGCTCTACCAATCCGGCTGCCCGCTCGTGCATCTCGCCGTGGTGGCGCAGGCGAAGCCGGGCGCGATCCTCGTCGATGTGACCCCGTCGGCGGAGGCGAAAGTCTACGGCTGGGGCCAGGTCGCCTGGGAGGCCAGGACGAAGAGTGGAAAGAGTCACCGGCGGACGGTCGGCATCGGGCCGACCAAATACAGGTGGCTCGCGGGCGGCGTCGCGACGAGGATCAGGCTCGCGCTCCCGAAGGCGGTGATCCGTCGCCTCAAGCGGACACCGCGGCGCGAAACCCTGCGGGCGAAGGTCTTCGTCCACTCGATGGATCTCGCCGGACGTCCGTCCACGGAGAAGCTGGCGGTCGAGCTGAGGGGCCGAGGCAGAGGCTAGGCTGGGCGCATGTCCGGCCGCCTGATCGCCACGCTCGCCGCGGCGCTCTCGGTCGCGCTGGTGGCGCCGTCGACCGCGACCGCCGCGACCGAAGTCGGTGACGACTGCGGCGCGACCCTCGAAATGGCGACCTACACGAACGTTCCTGAACGGAAGGCTTCGGATGCCAGCCCTCTCCCGGTGGTGGCGCCGGTCGGGGGGGTTGTGACCAGCTGGAAGCTGAGATCGCTGAGCGGCCAGACGGTCCCGGTGCGGATGGGGGTGTTCCGCCCAACCGCCGTGACCGGCAGGTTCCTGGTCGCCGCCGCGAGCGGGCAGGAGACCGCGGCATTCGGCCTCAACACGTTCAGGACCAGGATCCCCGTCCAGGCGGGCGACAGGTTCGGGCTGATCCCGGTCGGTGAAGCAGACTTCTACTGCCTGACCGGGAGCAACGATGACCACACCTGGTCCTACAGCGGCACCGACGTGCAGGTCGGCTCCGAATATCAGTTCGCGGCCGGCGTCCAGGTCCGTGTCCCGGTCGTCGCGGTGATCGAGCCCGATGTCGACGGTGACGGCTACGGCGACGAAACCCAGGACGCCTGCCCGCAGAGCGCAAACACGATCGCCCCCTGCCCGCCGGTGACGAGCACGTTCACGATGAGGCCGAAGAAGAAGTCGATCATCGCCAAGGTCAGGGTCAGCTCGCCGGCCTCGGTTCAGGTGTTCGGCGGGGTCAGCTGGCAGGTGAGGGGAAAGCCGAAGACGAGCGCCCGCAATCACACGCTGATAGTCCTGATCAGCGCCGGCCGCGCGCGGCCGATGGCAGCCGGAGAAACGAAGACGTTCCGGCTCGGACTCTCGAAACCGATCCTGCGCCGCCTCGGCCGGCTCACGCCGAAGCAGGCGCTGACGGCGCTGGTCACGGTCCGCACCACCGATGCCGCCGACAGGGTGAGCGACCATCGCCGCCGCCTGAAATTGAGGGGCCGCAAGGGCGCTTAGCGAGTTAGGCTCAGCGGGATGAGGTGGGGAGGCACAGTCGGCGCAATCGCCGTCGTGGGGACTCTGCTGCTCGCCCCGGGGGCGGCCTCCGCCGCGACCCGGGTCGGGAATGACTGCTCTGCCCCGAATACGGCCCCGGTCAACTCGGTCCTGATCCAGCTCGCAAACGCCTCCAGCTCACTCCCGATCGAAGCACCCGCCGGCGTCGTCACGCAATGGCGGGTGACCTCGAGCAGACCAGCAGCCTCGCAGCGGCTCAAGGTCCTCGCGCCGACCGGGCCGAAAGACGAGTATCGCCTGGTCGGTGAAAGCGAAGCGCAGGCGATCCTCCCGACCGAAAACGTGTTCGACGCCCGGATCCCGGTTCCGGCGGGAGCCCGTTTCGGCCTCTACGCGCCGGGCCCCGACGGCCCCCTCTACTGCAACGCCGTCGACCCCGGGGACCTGATGGGCAGCAATCGCGGTGACCTCCTCGTCACCGATGCCCCGGTGGTGTTCCAACAGACCCCCGGCAACTACCGTGTCCCGGTCTCGGCCGTGGTCGAGCCGGACGTCGACGGCGACGGCTACGGCGACGAGACCCAGGACGCCTGCCCGCAGAGCGCCGCCTCCCGTGCGCAGTGCCCGCGGATCGTGCTCGACGTCTTCCCCGCGGTGGGGAAGGGCGCGGTCACCGTGATCGTGATCGCGGACCATCCGGCGCCGGTCACGGTCACGGCCACCGCGCCCGCGATCGGCAGAGCCGCCAAGAGGAAGCTGACGATCCGCGGTGGAACCCAGAGCGTGGTCCCTGACCAACTCTTTCGCTTCAAGCTGAGGTTCCCGTCGAAGCTGAGGTCCGCGCTACGCAAGCTGCCGGCGAAGAGGTCCCTGCGGCTGACGGTCACCGCGACCGCGACGAATCCGGTCGGTCAGACGACGAGCCGCATTTCCGTGGTGAAGCTGAGGGGCCAGCGGCGACCCCGCTAGCGTCGCGCTGTCGGAGTGTCCGGTCCCGCCCCGCTGCTACCCTGCCGGGGTAGGCGATCCGCCTGCGCGTCATGCCCCGAAAAGACGAGGAAAGCGCGCATTCTCACTTGAATGAGCAGGCTCTCAGCGAGCGCGATGGGCCGCGCGATGAGTGCGGCGTCTTCGGCGTATACGCGCCCGGGCACGACGTCGCCCGCCTCTCCTACTTCGGCCTCTACGCGCTCCAGCATCGGGGCCAGGAGTCGGCCGGCATCGCGACCTGCGAGGGCGGCCACATCACCACCCTGCGCGACGCCGGGCTCGTCTCCCAGGTCTTCGACGAGGAGAAGCTGCGGGCGCTCGAGGGCGACATGGCGATCGGCCACGTCCGCTACTCGACCACCGGCGGCGGCTCCTGGGAGAACGCGCAGCCGGTCTGGCGCGACGACGGCCGCGAGATCGCCCTCGCCCACAACGGCAACCTAACCAACGCCGTCGAGCTCTGGGCCGAGCTGAAGGAGGAGGGGCTCTCCTTCCGCGGCACCTCGGACTCGGAGATCATCGCGGCGCTGCTCTCCTCAAACGACGCCCGCTACATCGAGGACGTCGTCGCCGACGTCATGCCGCGACTGCGCGGCGCCTACTCGACGGTGGCGATGACGAAGCGGGCGATCGTCGCCTTCCGCGACCCGCACGGGGTCCGCCCGCTCTCGCTCGGGCGTCTCGGCGGCGACCGCTTTGTCGTCGCCTCCGAGAGCTGCGCCTTCGACATCATCGGCGCCGAGCTGCTGCGTGAGGTCCGGCCCGGCGAAATGGTCTCGCTGACCGAGCGCGGCCTCGAGACACGCCAGGTGATCCGCTCGACGCGTCCGGCGAGCTGCGTCTTCGAGCACATCTACTTCTCGCGCCCCGACAGCCGGCTCGAGGGCAAGGTGCTGCAGGAGGTGCGCGGCAGGATGGGCGAGATCCTCTGGCGCGAGGCCCCGGTCGAGGCCGATCTCGTGATCTCGGTCCCGGACTCGGGCAATCCCGCTGCCGCCGGCGTCGCCCGCGCCTCGGGCCTGCCCCGCGACGACGGCCTGATCAAGAACCGCTACGTAGCCCGGACCTTCATCCAGCCCGGCCAGGAGCTGCGCAAGCGCGGCCTGCGGCTGAAGTTCAACCCGCTGCCGGAGATCGTCGCCGGCAAGCGGATCGTCGTCGTCGACGACTCGATCGTCCGCGGCAACACGACCCGCCAGATCGTCGGGATGCTGCGTGAGGCCGGCTCCGCCGAGATTCACCTGCGGATCAGCGCGCCGCCGATCCGCCATCCGTGCCATTACGGGGTCGACATGTCGACGCGCGAGGAGATGATCGCCCACGGCCGGACGATCGAGGAGGTCGCCGACGAGCTCGGCGCCGACTCGCTCGCCTACCTCTCGATGGAGGGCGTCTACGAGGCGATCGGCGCGTCCCCCGAAGATCACTGCGACGCCTGCTTCACCGGCCGCTACCCACTCGGCGATCCGGCGGAGGCGAACGGCAAGTTCGCGCTCGAGGGCATCGCCGTCGTTCCGGCCGGCTCCTGAGCCGTGTTCAGGCTCTGCGTCCTCGCCTCCGGCAGCGGGACCAACCTCCAGGCGATCCTCGACACCGTCCACGGCCACGAGGGGATCGAGGTCGTCGGGGTCGGCTCCGACACGCCCGGCGCGATGGCGCTGGAGCGGGCGCGGGCGACCGGCGTCGAGACCGCCCTCTTCCCGCGTGAGGAGCACCCCGACCGCGAGGCGCGCGATGCCGCGATGGCGGACTGGATCGAGGGCCTTGACGCCGACCTCATCGTCCTCGCCGGCTACATGCAGCTGCTCTGCGCGCCGTTCGTCGCCCGCTTCCGCAACCGCATCGTCAACATCCATCCGGCGCTGCTGCCGTCGTTCCCCGGGCTCGACGCGATCGGCCAGGCGCTCGAGGCGGGGGCCGAGGTGACCGGCGTAACCGTCCACTTCGTCGACGAGGGCGTCGACACCGGGCCGGTGATCGCCCAGCGCGAGGTCCCGATCCCGGCCGATTGCGACCGCGCCCGGCTCGAAGCGAGCGTCCACGCGGTCGAGCACGAGCTCTACCCGGAGGCGATCCGCATGATCGCGCGGGGCGCGGTTAGGATCGACGCGAGCGACCAGTCCGCCGTCCTTGTCGATGAGTGAAGCCCAGACACAGACCGCCGGGGAGGCCGTCGGCGACGGCGCGATCCGCGTGCGCCGGGCGCTGATCTCGGTCTCAGACAAGACCGGGGTCGCGGACTTCGCGAGGGAACTGGCGGCGGCCGGGGTCGAGATCCTCTCCACCGGGGGGACCGCGGCGGCGCTGCGCGAGGCGGGGATCGAGGTCACCGACGTCTCCGAGTTCACCGGCCAGGAGGAGATCCTCGACGGCCGCGTGAAGACGCTCCACCCGCGGCTGCACGCGGCGCTGCTGGCGCGGCGGAATCTCCCCGAGCACATGGCGACGCTCGAGCGCGAGGGGATCGAGCCGATCGACCTGGTCTGCGTCAACCTCTACCCCTTCGAGCAGACCGTCGCCGGACACGACGTCGCCCACGACGTAGCGATCGAGAACATCGACATCGGCGGGCCGACCATGCTGCGCGCCGCCGCGAAGAACCACGGCGCGGTTGCTGCCGTCGTGGATCCGGCCGACTATCCTCGCGTGCTGGAAGAGATTCGCAAAGGCGGCGTGAGCGAGGAAACGCGCTTCGCGCTGGCGAAGAAGGTCTTCGCCCACACCGCCGCATACGATGGCGCCATCGCCAACTACCTCACCTCGCGCGAGCAGGAATTTCCGGAGAAGCTGAGCCTGCAGTTCA
>DATAOP010000050.1:0-24425 GCA_036265675.1 Solirubrobacterales bacterium | reverse complement strand
CAACCTCGGCGCCGGGGCGATCGTCAAGCAGGATCTGGCCCGAATCGACGATGCGATCGCCGACGGCAGCTTCTTCGAGAACGAGGCGCTGCGGGCGGCCTGCGACCGTGCCCGCAAGAGCCCACGCGGAAGGCTCCACCTCCTCGGCCTCGTCTCCGACGGCGGCGTCCACTCGGGGTGGGAGCACATCGAGGCCGCGATCGAGCTCGCCACACAGGAGGGCGTCCCCGACGTCGTCTTCCACGCCTTCACCGACGGCCGCGACACCCTCCCGCACGGGGGCGCCGAGTACGTCGCCGAGCTCGGCCGCTGGCTCTACCGCGCCGGCCGCATCGGAACGGTCTCCGGCCGCTACTACGCGATGGACCGCGACACCCGCTGGGAGCGGACCAAGCTCGCCTACGACGCGATCGTCCACGGCGAGGGCCTCGAGGCCCGGGACGCTGCCGAGGCGGTCGCCGCCGCCTACGAGCGCGGCGAGACCGACGAGTTCGTGCGGCCGACCGTGATCGGCGGCTACGACGGGACGGCGCCCGGCGATGTCGCGATCTTCCTCAACTTCCGCCCCGATCGCGCCCGGCAGCTGACCCGGGCCCTCGCCGATCCCGACTTCGACGATTTCTCGCGCAGCGGCGGCCCCGTCCTCGACCTGACGACGATGACCGAATACCGAAAGGGGTGGCCGTACCCGGTCGCCTTCCGCGAGGCGCGGCCGGCGACGACCCTGGCCGAGGTTGTTGCCGAGGCGGGGATGCGCCAGCTCCACGTCGCCGAGACCGAGAAGTACGCCCACGTCACCTACTTCTTCAACGGCGGCCGCGAGGACGAGTGGGGGGGCGAAGAGCGGAGCCTCGTCGACTCCCCGCGCGACGTCCCGACCTACGACCACCGGCCCGAGATGAGCGCCCGCGCCGCTACCGACTCCTTCGTCGAGCGCTGGTCGAGCGGCGACTACGGCTTCGGGATCATCAACTTCGCCAATCCGGACATGGTCGGCCACACCGGCGTGATCCCGGCCGCGGTCGCCGCCGTCGAAACGGTCGACGCCCGCCTCGGGGAGGTGGTCGCAGCGGTCAGCGCCGGCGGCGGTGCCTGCATCGTCACCGCCGACCACGGCAACTGCGACCACATGCTGGAGCCCGACGGTTCGCCGAACACGGCCCACTCGCTGAACCCGGTGCCGCTGATCGTGACCGAGGACGGTCTCGAGCTGCGGCCGGAGGGGATCCTTGCCGACGTCGCCCCGACGGTCCTGGAGCTGCTCGGCATTCCCCAGCCGGCGGCGATGACCGGGCGCTCGCTGCTCGTTCATACTTGACAGAAAAACGCTTAGATTTCATACTTTCGTGGCAAGCACAACTCGCCACAAGGAGGTATGGAAATGGCACTCGTCAAGTGGGATCCGGCCCGTGAGCTGGACCTTCTTCAGGGCGACATGAACCGCCTCTTCGACACCTTCTTCCAGGGGCGCGGCGTCAACGCCGGGGGCAACGGCGGCCGTCGATGGGTCCCGCCGATGGACCTCACCGAGACCGACGAGGAGTTCGTCCTCCGCGCCGACCTGCCCGGCCTCGAGGAGGGTGACCTCGAGATCGAGGTGAAGGGCAGCGTCCTCACCGTCTCCGGCGAGCGCGAGGCGGAGCACGAGGAGAGCAGCCGCGGCTTCCACCGCGTCGAGCGTTCGTTCGGGCGCTTCTCACGCTCGCTCGACCTGCCCGAGGGCATCGATCCCGAGGCGGTCACGGCCAAGTTCGACCGTGGGGTGCTCGAGGTCCGCATGCCGAAGCCGGAGGAGAAGCAGCCGACCAAGGTCCAGATCGAGAGCGCCTAGGCTTCGCTCCGTGCGGAGCGTGCCGCAGCGCCTCAGGTTCGAGATCGACGCCCGCGACGGGAATGCCCGCGCGGGCGTCCTGCATACGGGCCACGGCCCTGTCGAGACCCCCGCCTTCATCCCGCTGGCGACGAAGGGGACGGTCCGCTCGCTCGACTCGGACGAGGTAGCCGGCCTCGGCTACGAGCTGATCCTCGGCAACACCTACCACCTGTTCATCTCGCCCGGGCCGGACCGGATCGCCGCCGCGGGCGGGCTGCACGGCTTCATGGGCTGGGAGCAGGCGCTGGTCACCGACTCCGGGGGCTTCCAGGTCTTCTCGCTCGCCCACGGCGGCGTCGCCGACGAGGTCAAGGGAAGCGGCAGGCCGGGCGGCGGCGAGCATGGCGCGGTGGTGGGGATCGACGAGGACGGAGCCCGGTTCCGCTCCTACCGGGACGGGACCGAGCTGTTCATCTCGCCCGAGGTCTCGATGGAGGTGCAGGCGAAGCTCGGCTCCGACATCGCCCTGGTCTTCGACGAGTGCACGCCCTACCACGCCGACCGCGACTACACGGCGCGCTCGATGGAGCGCACCCATCGCTGGCTCGGTCGCTGCATCGAGTGGCACGAGGCGAACGGACCCGAGGGCCAGGCGGTCTTCGGGATCGTTCAGGGCGGGGTCCACGAGGATCTGCGGCGGGAGTCGGCGCAGGCGGTGTCGGAGGCGAGCGTCGACGGGATCGCGATCGGCGGCACCCTCGGCCGCGACAAGGAGGAGATGGGGGGCGTCCTCGCCCTGACCGCGCCGCTGCTGCCACCCGAGGCCCCGAAGCACCTGCTGGGGATCGGCGACATCGACGACCTGCTCGGCGGAATTGGCCTCGGCCTCGACGTCTTCGACTGCGCGATCCCGACCCGCCTCGCCCGCCACGGGACTGCGCTGGTCCCGGATCCCGAGCACCGCTTTCGCCTCGATCTGCGCAAGGCAGGCTGGGAGGGGAACCGCGATCCGCTCGTCGACGGCTGCCCCTGCGACGCCTGCGCCCGGCACGACCGCGACTACCTCTCCTACCTCTCGCGTGCCGAGGAGCTGACTGCGGTCCGCCTCCTCTGCCTCCACAACCTCACCTTCCTGCGCCACCTGATGGCCGGCGCCCGGCGCGCGATCGAGGCGGGCGGCTTCGCCGATTACAGCGCCGGCATCCTCTCCGGAAGATCGCCGTACACGCTCGATTGAGAGGGGAGAGGGGGTGCCCAACCCTCTGGCAGGCGCTATTCGGTGTTCTTCTGGACCAGTTCCTTGAACTCTTCGACAACCTTGTCGACGGTGTTGCCGGCGACTTCGGTCGCGTGGACGCCGCTGGCGCGGTCGGTGGCGAGGATCACGGCGGTGGCGACCGCGGCCGCGATCAGGACTAGGGCGACCAACGCGAGCACGAACCGCGCGAAGCGCGAGAAGGCGCCCCGCTTCGCCACCGGCGCGGCCGGAGGCGGGCCCATTGCCGGGGGGACCGGAGCCGCTGCGGGCGCCGGCTCGCGGCGTGGCCGTGGTGGCGGGACCGGCCGGAACTCGGTCCTGCCGGTTTCCTCGAGCCGCCGGGTTGCGGCCTCGTCGTCGAGGACCCGGGTCGCCGATGTGCCCTCCTCCAGCGGCAGCGTCACGTCCTCTCCTTCAAGACCTAGCCTGAGCCCGCCGGCGAACTCGTCGGCGCTCGCGTAGCGCCGGTTGGTGTCGCCCTCCAGCGCCCGCAGGACGGCGCCGCCGAGTGGCTCCGGGACCTCGTCGTTGTAGGTGCTCGGAGGCAGCGGCCGCTCGTTCTGCTGGCGGACTGCCAGCTCGGCCAGGGTCGAGCCCTCGTAGGGGAGCCGGCCGGTGAGGAACTGGTAGAGGACGACGCCGAGCGCGTAGACGTCGGTCCCGGGGGTCGCCTCCTCGCCGCGAACCTGCTCGGGCGAGAGATAGGCGGCGGTGCCGACCACCGACCCGACCTGGGTGATCCGCGTCTGTTCGATCGCCCGCGCGATCCCGAAGTCGGTGAGTTTCACGGTCAGCTCGCCTGCCGCGGTCGGGCCGCCGACGATCATCAGGTTCCCCGGCTTGACGTCGCGGTGGATGATCCCGCGCCGGTGCGCGTAGTCGAGGCCGCCGCAGGCCTGGATCCCGATCTCCGCAGCGAAGCGCGGCTCGAGCGAGCCCTGGCGCTGGAGGATCTGCGCGCCGGAGTGTCCCTCGACGTACTCCATGACGATGTAGTGGCGGCCCTGGTCGATCCCGGTGTCGTAGACCTGGACGATGTTCGGGTGGATCAGTTTGGCGACGGCGAGTGCCTCCCGCCGGAAGCGGGCGACGAACCGCTCGTCGTCGGAGAGGTGCTCGGCGAGGATCTTGACTGCGACCGTGCGCTCGAGAATCCGGTCGGTCGCCTGGTGGACGGTCGACATCCCCCCCGAGCCGAGCCGGCCGTCGATCTCGTATCTGCCTGAGAGCAGCCCGGACTCCATCAGCCCCCCTGTTCCCCCGCGGCGGGATTGGCGGATTCGACCCCGCCGGACGGGGGTTCCTTCTTTTCCTGTCCCGGTGGGACTTTTTCCT
Organism: Solirubrobacterales bacterium; assembly: GCA_036265675.1. Taxonomy (GTDB): domain Bacteria; phylum Actinomycetota; class Thermoleophilia; order Solirubrobacterales; family 70-9; genus VRUE01. The sequence goes on along the minus strand of DATAOP010000050.1, from coordinate 20,019 downwards.
GCCCCGGGGGCCCTTCGGCCGGTCCAGGCCCGCCCTCGGATGGCGCCGGCGGCGGTTCTTTTTCTTCCTCTTTTTCTTCCTTTTCGCGCGCTTTTCCGGCCTTCTCTGCTTCCTTTTCGGCCTTCTTTTCAGCCGCTTCTTCTTCCGCTTCCTCTTCGGGTTCTTCCGGTGTGACTTCGGCCGGCGCTTCGGTTTCGGGTTCTTCGGCTTCTTCACATTCCGCGACCACTTCGCTGAGTCGATCTGCCCCGTCGGTCAGGGCCTCCTTCAGCTTCCTGTCGACGCCGCCGAGCGCTTCGATCTGTTCGCTCACCTGGGTCGAGGCGCCTTCCGCGCCGACGCAATCCCCTTCGTCGGAGAGCTGCTGGACCGCTTCGAGGTTCGCGGTGATCTCCCGCGCGGTGTGGCCGGGCAGGAGCTTCGCGTCTTCGCCGCCGCAGGCGGAGAGCGCCGCCATCGAGAAGGCGCCGAGTGCGGCGATCATCGCTGTCCTTGCGGGGCGAGCCATCTCGGCGAGTCTAGAGAAAGGGTTTGGGATCAAATTTGCCTGCACCCAGGGGTGTTCATTGGCCGAGGAAGAGGCGGTCGGCGAGGGGCTTCGGGAGGCCGGCCGCCGTGATCGCCTCCGCTGTCTTCTCGATCTCGTAGGGGACGCGCTGGAAGAGGGCGGTCCCGGCGTCGGCGTCGAGGGCCAGCCAGGCCGCCCTCGGGTCGCCGTCGCGGGGCTGGCCGACGCTGCCGGGGTTGACGAGCCAGCGGCCGGCGCTGACGTCGATCAGCGACCCGTCCGCCGCCTGGGCGCCTCGCACGTTGCCCCGCTCGCCGTCGGCGCGGGTGAAGAAGAGGGCCACGTGCGAATGACCGATCAGGCAGATTCGCTCCGACTGGACGTCGAGGCACTCGTCGGCCTGCTCGCGGGTCAGCACGTACTCCCAGATCGGGTCACGCGGCGAGGCATGGCAGAGATCGACCCCGTCACGCTGCCCGGCCGGCTCGAGGCCGCCGAGGAACTCGAGGACCGTCTCCCCGATCACGTCCTTGGTCCAGGTCACAGCCGCCGCGGCGCTCTCCGAGAACGCCTCGACCTCGAGCTCGCCGAGAACGGCGAGGTCGTGGTTGCCGGCGAGACAGAGCGAGCATCGCTCGCGGACCAGTTCCGCGCAGGCGTTGGGGTCGGGACCGTAGCCGACGACGTCCCCGAGGCACCAGACCTCGTCGACTCCGGCCTCGTCGACCGAGTCGAGGCAGGCCTCGAGCGCGGCTAGGTTGGCGTGGATGTCGGCGATCACGGCGATCCGCAAGGGAGGCAGGGTACCCGGCGCCACCGGGGCTCATACGATGAGGCGTGTGACCTCGACCGACTCGATAGCCGAGCTGCGCTCCGCGGTGGACCAGGCTGCGCGCGCCCTGCGCGAAGGCGAGCCGCCCAGTCCCGAGCCGTCTCTGGACCGGCCGCCGAAGCCCGAGCTCGGAGACTACAGCTCGAATGCGGCGATGCTCCTCGCCGCGCCGCTCGGTGAAGCTCCGCGCGACGTCGCCGCGCGCCTCCGCGACGAGCTCGAGCGCGGTCTCGCCGCCAGCGGCAGCGTCGATCGGGTCGAGGTCGCCGGCCCCGGCTTCGTCAACCTCTTCCTCTCCGACGCCTGGTATCGGCGCGCGCTGGCCCGCCTCGGCGAGGCCGGGGAAGCGCTCGGGCCGCTCCCGACCCCCGACATGAAGCGGATCCTGGTCGAGTTCGTCTCGGCCAACCCGACCGGCCCCCTGCATGTCGGCGGCGGTCGCCACGCCGCCTACGGCGACTCGCTTGTCCGTCTGCTCGAGGCCGTCGGCCACGACGTCGAGCGCGAGTACTACGTCAACGACGGCGGCGGCCAGGTCGCCCGCTTCGCCGCCTCGCTCGCGGCCGAGATCGAGGGGACGGCTCCGCCCGAGGATGGCTACACCGGCCCCTACATCGAGGAGCTTGCCGCGCGTCTCGAGCAGGAGGGCGTCGACACCGCCGACACCGAGGTGCTCGGCCGCCGCGCGGTCGAGCTGACCCTCGACCAGGTGAGGGGGACTCTCGACCGGTTCGGGGTCACGTTCGACACCTGGTTCTCCGAGCGCGACCTCTACGCCGGCGGCGAGGTCGATGCCGCGCTGGCCCAGCTCGAGGCGCAGGGCCACAGCTACCGCAGCAACGACGCGCTCTGGCTGCGGAGCACCGATTTCGGCGACGACAAGGACCGCGTCCTGATCCGCGCCGACGGCGAGCCCACCTACCTCGCCGCCGACGTCGCCTACCACTGGGACAAGCTCGAGCGCGGCTTCGATCTGATGATCGATGTCCTCGGCGCCGACCACCACGGGTACGCGCCGCGGCTGAAGGCCGTGGTCGAGGCGCTCGGGGCCGACCCGGAGCGCCTCGAGCCGCTGCTGATGCGGCTGGTCCACCTCGTCGAAGGCGGCGAGCGGGCCCAGATGTCGAAGCGCAGCGGCGAGTTCGTCACCCTCGATGAGCTCGTAGACGAGATCGGGGTCGACGCGACGCGCTGGTTCATGCTCTGGCGCAGCCACGACACGACCGTCGATCTCGACGTCGAGCTGGCCCGGCGCGAGTCGAGCGACAACCCGGTCTACTACGTGCAGTACGCGCACGCCCGGATCGCGAGCATCCTCCGCAAGGCGGAGGAGGAGGGCGCGGCGGCGCCGGACGCCTCCACCGACACCGTGCCCGCGGTTCCGCTCGATCCCGCGGAGAAGGCGCTGATCAAGCGCCTGCTCGAATTCCCCGACGAGGTCCGCGAGGCCGCCGCGCGCCGCGCCCCGCACCGGATCTGCACCTACTCGACCTCGGTCGCGGCCGACTTCCACGCCTTCTACCGCGACTGCCAGGTGGTCGGCGCCGAGGGGGAGGGGGTGGAGCAGGCGCGGCTGGCGCTCTGCCTGCTGACGATGAGGACGATCGCGAGCTCGCTCGGGCTGCTCGGCATCTCCGCTCCCGAGCGGATGTGATGTTCGGGGGAGGCCGGACCCAGGTCCTGGCCCGGGTCCCGCTCGACCGGGCCGAGGACGGCCGCCCGGGGACACTCGACGGCCGCGGCCTCGACGCCCTGCTGCAGCTCTGGTCCGAGCTCGGCAACGGCGTCGTCCTCGTCACCGGGCGGGAGAAGCGATCGGATCTGGCGATCGCGATGGCGGCGGCCGCCGCCGCCGCGGGCCGTGGGACGTTGTTGGTCGAGTGCGAGCTCGCCTCCCCCCGGCTGGCCGCGATGCTCGGGCTCGAGGCCGCGCCGGGGTTCGGCGAGTACCTCGCCCACGAGGCCGAGGCGCCGGAGATACTCCAGGCGGCGATCCTCGCCGGCCCGGGATCGACGCTCGCCGCCGCGCCGCTGGTCTGCATCGTCGGCGGGAACGCAACCGGGCTCGGCCCGGCCCTGCTTGCTTCCGAGAGCTTTGCCCACGCGATCGCGAAAGCGCGAGCCGCCTACGACGTCGTCGTCCTCGACGGGCCCGGCCTCGACGACGCGGACGCGCTGCGGGCAGCGGCCGCGCCGGTCGACACGGTCCTCGCCTCGTGCCCGAGGTCGCGGGTTCCGCGCCGGCTGCGAAACCTCGTCGACGGGCTGGTCGAGACGGCGGCCTAGAGGTCGTAGCGGGCGAGGTCGGCGTCGAGGCGCTCGGCCTCCTCGCCCGATGGCGCCGCCGTGGCTGGGTCGCCGCCGGCGCCGTCGGGTCCCCGGGCGCGGCGGCGCCAGCGCCAGATGCTGACCCCGACCCCTCCCACCGCCAGTAGGAAGGCGATCACCGGCACCAGATAGGCCGAGAGGTCGAACCCGCTGCCCTGCGGCAGGGCGAGGACGCGATCGCCGTACTGGGCGACCAGTTCGTCCTTGATTTCCCCCTTGGTGCGACCCTCGGCGATCAGCCGCGAGATCAGCGCCCGCTCGCGCTCGGATTGCGGCGATTCGGCGAGTTCGAGCAGCGTGCCGCAGATCGGGCACATCACTTCGCCTTCGATCTCGGTCAGGGTCGTCTGCGGGGTCGCCGCCTGTGCCGTGGCGGCGAGCGCGAGCAGCGCGAGCAGCGAGGCGAACACGACGCGCCTCACTGCTTTTCCCCGATCAGCGGCGCGACCTGCTCGTCGAGGAACTGACGATCGACGACGCCGCGCCAGATCAGCGCCAGGTGGCCGCTCGGGTCGACGAGGAAGTTCTCGGGCACCCCGGTCGAGCCGAATGCTTCGCTCCGTTCGTCCCCGACCGATCGCAGCTGTGGATAGGTCAGATGTTGTTCGCGGACAAAGGCGAGCGCGTCGTCGCTGTTGTCCTGGACGTTTATGCCGAGCACCGTCATCCCGGGGTGGCTGTTCGCGAAGCCCTCGAGCTCGGGCGCCTCGGCCCGGCAGGGCTCGCACCATGAGGCCCAGAGGTTGACCAGGACCCAGTGGCCGCGGTAGTCGGCGATCGAGCCTTCGCCGCCGCCCTCGAGATAAGGCAGGGTCTTGTCGGGGACGGGGTCGCCGACCGCGATGCTGGCCTTGCCCTTGCTCAGCAGCCCGAACCCGAGCAGGCCGACCACGGCGAGGACGGCGAGAAAGGAGAGGAGGGCCCGGGCGCTCACCCCTGAAGGTTAGATCGAGGCCCCCGGCGGGGGTCCTGCCGCGGGCCCTAGAATCTCGCCCACGCGGACGTAGCTCAGCTGGTAGAGCGCGAGCTTCCCAAGCTCGAGGTCGCGGGTTCGAGACCCGTCGTCCGCTTAGCCGACTTCCAACCCGTTCCGCGCGGGCCGGTAGAAATGCTCGACCGCGCCCCGTACCTGCCGTTCGCCGGTCAGCTCGAGCAGGTCCGCTTTCGCGAGCTCGGTGACGTGGTAGTTGACGGTGCTGAGCGGTGCCTGCAGCTCGATGCTGAGGTCCTTCGGGGAGAGCGTTCGCCCGCCGTCGATCGCAAGCACTTCGAGGATTGAAATGCGCAGGGCGTGGGTATTAGCTCTCGCCAGGCGTTGCCAGTCGAGGGAGAGTCCGTTCTTTGTCATCGTCTGCGTCATTTACCCAAAAATAATGATCGGAATCACGAATATTTAGTAAGGTCGCTTGGACATGATGGCCGGTCAAATTGAAACAAAAGGGACGCGGAGGAGCAAGGGCATGGCGCCGATTCGCCTGATCGCGGCCCTCTCGATACTCGTCCTTCCTGCATTCCTCGCACCGTCGGTGATGGCGGCGACGGGCGACATCATCGCCCCCCAGAACAACCCCCACACGCCCGCCGACGGCTGGCAGGCCGGTACCTGCACGACCGACACGCCGCAATGCACCGTCGACACCCCGGGTCAGTTCTTCGAAGAAGCCTCCGCCCACCCCCAGGTCGGCTTCACCCAGTTCACCGTCAAGTACACCGAAGAACTCCTCAAAAAAGAACCGGTCGGGAAGATCGGAAAAGTCCGGGTCGACCTTCCGGTCGGGCTGACGGTCAACCCCCAGGCGACGCCGCAGTGCGCAGACATCTCCAACCCGGGGAATTGCGCGACCAGCGCCCCGAAATCCAAAGTCGGGATCAGCGCCGTTACCCTCTCGATCCTGGGCGTGGTCACCCCGCCGGCCGAACCGTTGACCATCGTCCCGGTCTACAACCTCGTCCCCGAAGAAGGCCAGCCGGCCCTGTTCGGCCTCGAACTCGCCGGCACTCCGGTCTACCTCAAAGCCGACGTCGCCTGGGAGAGCGACTACCACGAGGGTTTCACGATCGACGTGCCCGAAGTTCCGATTCCCAACGCCAAAGTCCTGACCAACAGGCTGACGTTCGACGGGCGCTCTGGAGACGGGACCTTCATCACCACCCCGACCACCTGCCTCGATCCTGAACAGGCCGGCTTCGAGGGCATCTACTCGACCTGGCTTCTCGCCGCTTCCCACGAAGAACTCGCCTCCCCGGGATACAGCTGGCCGCAGAGCGCCGAGCCGCAGTTCGAATCGCCGCTGCCGGAAGGCAAAAAGCCGATTGACTGCGAGGGCGTCCCCTACGAACCCTCGCTCGAAGTCGATCCTGGCCAGGCCGCCACCGACGCGCCCTCGGGCGCAGTGACCGACGTCCACGTTCCGCACATCACCGGCGGCGACTCGCGCGAGAGCTCACAGACAAGGCGCGCCGAGGTGACGCTCCCCGCCGGCATGGGCATCAATCCCTCCGCCGCAAACGGGCTCGTCGCCTGCACCGAAGCACAGTTCGGCAAGGGAACCCGGAACCCGGTCGCCTGCCCACCCGCCTCGAAGGTCGGGACCGTCGCGATCGAAACCCCGCCGCTTCCACCAGGCTCGGTGACCGGAGACGTCTACGTCGGCCAGCCGAAGAGCTCCAACCCCGCCTCCGGCGACCTCTACCGCCTGTTCGTCGTCGCCAACTCGCAGCGCTACGGGATCTCCGCCCGGCTGATCGGCAACGTCAAGGCCAACCCGCAGAACGGCCAGCTGACCACCGTCTTCGACGACGGCAGGTTCGGCCGGGCGCCGCTGCCGGGCCTCCCCGAGGTCCCGTTCACCTCGTTCAAGCTCGACTTCAACGACGGGCCGCGGGCGCCGCTGACGAGCCCGGCCAGCTGCGGGCCGCACAAAACGACCACCTCGCTGACGCCGTGGACCGGCAACCCGCCGGCGACCCCGTCGACCGATTTCAAACTCAGCGCCCGGCCCGGAGGCGGCCCCTGCCCCGCGACCCTGGCGGCCCGTCCCTTCACCCCGGGCTTCAAAGCCGCCACCGACAACCCGCGGGGCGGGGCCTACAGCCCGTTCCGTGTCCACATCACCCGCGCCGGCGGCCAGCAGGAGCTGAAAGGGGCGACCGTCGACCTGCCGCCCGGGCTGACGGCGAAACTCGCCGGCCTCAGGTACTGCCCCGAGTCGTCTCTCGCCGCCGCCGCCGCCAACAGCGGCAGGAACGAGGCCGCCGTCTCCACCTGTCCGAACTCGAGCTTTGTCGGCACCGCCGTCGTCCACACGGGCAGCGGCGAGCCGCTTCAAATCGGCGGCAAGGTCTTCCTTGCCGGCCCATACGCTGGGGCCCCCCTGTCCCTGGCGGTAGTCACCCCAGCCACGGCCGGGCCTTTCGATCTCGGCTCGGTCGTGCTGAGGGTGGCCCTCTTGGTCGATCGCGAATCGGCCCAGGTCCACGCCGTCTCCGACCCGATCCCGCACGTCTTCGGCGGCGCCCTGCTCGACATCAGCTCGGTCGACGTCAACCTCGACCGCAGGAACTTCTCGCTCGACGGCACCAACTGCTCGCCGATGGCGGTCGGCGCGACGCTGCGCGGTGGCGGGGCCGATCCGGCAAACCCGGCCGTCTTCACCGCCTTCCCGACCTCGGTCCCGTACCAGTGGAACGGGTGCCAGAACCTCGACTTCAAGCCGAAGTTGAAGCTGCAGCTGTTCGGCGCGCGGAGGCGCGCGAAGAACCCGAAGCTGAAGGCCGTCCTCAGGGCGCGTGACGGCGACGCCAACATCCGCCGCGCGGTGGTGACCCTGCCGAAGGGCCTGATCCTCGACCAGAGCAACATCGCCAAGGTCTGCACCCGGACCCAGTTCGCGGTCAACGCCTGCCCCGCCAACTCGCGCTACGGCTTCGCGCGGGCCTTCACGCCGCTCCTCGACAAGCCGCTCGAAGGCCCGGTGCGGCTGCGGTCCTCCAACAACCTCCTGCCCGACCTCGTCGCCTCCCTACACGGTCAGATCGACGTCGACCTCTCGGGGAAGATCGACACCAAGAACGGGAGGATCCGGAACTCCTTCAACACCGTCCCCGATGTCCCCGTGACCAGGTTCGAACTGACGGTCCGCGGCGGCAAGAAGGGGATCCTCACCAACAGCCGCAACCTCTGCGCGAAGAAGAAGAAGGGGAAGGGGGCGAAGCCGAAAAAGCTGAAGGCCTCCGTCAAGCTGATCGCCCAGAACGGGAAGAAGGCGAACAACAAGCACCTGACGGTCAAGACGCCCTGCGGCAAGAAGCACAAGAAGAAGAAGCGGAGTAGCGCCGGCTAGGTCGGCTGCGAGGCCGGCCGGATCAGGATCTCGTTGACGTCGACCTGGGGCGGCTGCTCGAGGGCGTAGATCACGGCGTTGGCGATGTCGTCATCGCGCAGCGCATGCTCGCCCGGGCTGGTGTCGAAGAACGGCGTGTCGGTCATCCCCGGCTCGATCAGGGTCACCCTGATCGCATGGTTCTCGTGCATCTGGCGCAGCTCCGCCCGCAGCGCCTCGCCGATCGCGGTCGTCGCAAACTTGGTCGCCGAGTAGAGCGACCCGGGCAGGGCCCGACGCCCGGCGACCGAGCTGGTGATGAGGAAGTGACCGTCGCCGCGCTCGAGCAGGTGGGGGAGGGTGGCGCGGATCGTCAGCGCGACGCCATAGACGTTGGTCAGGACCATCGCGCGCCAGTGCTCGACCGACTCCTCGAGGAAGCCGCGCTTGGCGCCGAAGCCGGCATTGGCGAAGACGGCGTCGATCCGGCCGAAGGCGTCGATCGCGGCGGCGGCCATCGACTCGACCTGGTCCCACTCGGCTACGTCGCAGCGAACCGCGACCGCGCGCTCGGGGCCGCCGAGCTCGGAGACCAGCTCCTGCAGGGGCTCCTCGCGGCGGGCCGCCAGCACCAGGCGGTGCGTGCCGGCCGCCGCGCGCGCGGTGGCGGCGCCGATGCCGCTGCTCGCACCGGTGATCAGCAGGACCGGGTCGGTTGAGGTGCCGACTGGCATCGAGGCGATTCTCGCAATAATTCCCTTTCGTGGACCCCGCCCGTAAGCGCAAGATCCGGCTCGTGGTCGCCCTCGGCACCGCGGTGCTGCTGGCGGCCGCTCTGATTTACACCTCGTTCAGCGCCTCGACCGAGGCGAAGGAGCCCTCGCAGCTCCTCAACGCGGCGCCGGGACACAGCTACGACCTGACCGGGAAGGTGGTCAACGGCTCCGTCACCCACGACGGGTCCGAACTCCGCTTCCGGGTCGCCGACCGCGACAACGCGGCCGAGAGCATCCCCGTCACCTACTCGGGCACCGTCCCCGACCCGTTCCGGGGCGGGCGCGAGATCGTCCTCACCGGCTCGGTCGAGAACGGGGTCTTCGTCGGCGAACCGGACACCCTTGTCACCAAGTGCCCGTCGAAGTACAGCGCCGAAGAAGAATCGAATGACAGCTAGCGTCGGCGGGGCCGCCCTCGTCCTCGCCTTCGTCACGGCGCTCGGGGCTGCGGTCCTTGCCCTGGTCGGCCGCGACGGCGATCGTCGCTGGGTCGACCGCTCGCGGTGGGCCGTCTACGGGCTCTGCGCGCTGCTGACGCTCTGCGTGGTCCTGATCGAGCTCGCCTTCCTCCGCAACGACTTCTCGTTCAAAGTCGTCCAGCAGCACTCCTCGTTCGATACCCCGACCTTCTACAAGCTGGCGGCGATGTGGTCGAGCCAGGAAGGCTCGCTGCTGCTGTGGGCCTGGGTGCTCTCGATCGCCTCCTCGGCAGCGCTGTTCGCGACCCGCGGCAAGCTGCGCGAGGTCGTCCCCTACGCGACAGCGGTGATGGCCGGGGTCGCCGCCTTCTTCACCGGCCTGATGCTTTTCGCCGGCGGCGTCAACCCGTTCTCGCAGATCAGCCCCGTCCCGGTCGACGGCACCGGCCTCAACCCGCTCCTCCAGCATCCGAGCATGATGATCCACCCGCCGATGCTCTACTCCGGCTACGTCGCGTTCACGATTCCGTTCGCGTTCGCGATCGGCGCCCTGGTCACGCGGCGGCTCGACGCGGCCTGGATCCGCTCGACGCGACGCTTCGCCCTGATCGCCTGGGCCTTTCTTGGCCTCGGTCTCCTGCTCGGCGCCCGCTGGTCCTACACCGAGCTCGGCTGGGGCGGTTACTGGGCATGGGACCCGGTCGAGAACGCGGCGCTGATGCCGTGGCTCGCTGGGACCGCGTTCCTGCACTCGATCATGGTCCAGGAGCGGCGGGGGATGCTGAAGGTCTGGAACGCGAGCCTGATCGTCGCCACCTTCTCGCTCGCGCTGCTCGGCACCTTCCTCGTCCGCTCGGGGGTCCTGCAGTCGATCCACGCCTTCGGCGACAGCACCGTCGGCCCCTACATCCTCGGCCTGATCGCCGTCGTCACGATCGGCTCGGCGGCGCTGATCGTCTCCCGTCTCGACGACCTCCGCTCCGAGCGCCGGATCGACTCGCTGATCTCGCGCGAGGCGGTCTTCCTGATCAACAACCTGCTGCTGGTCGCGCTCTGCGTCGCGATCTTCTGGGGCACCTTCTTCCCGTTGATCTCCGAGCTCTTCACCGGCGAGAAGGCTTCGCTGGCGGCACCCTGGTTCGACCGCTACACGACCCCGCTCGCGATCGTGCTGGTGCTGTTCACCGGGATCGGGCCGCTGCTCGCCTGGCGCCGGGTCAGCTGGGCCTCTGCGAAGCGGGTGTTCCTCTGGCCGCTCGTCGCCGGCGCCCTGACCGGGATCGTCCTTGTCCTCGCCACGTCGGCCGGCGAGCGGCCCTGGGCTTTGGCGCTCTTCGCATTCTCGGCCTTCGCCCTGACCGGGCTGGCCCAGGAGTTCTGGCGCGGGGCGTCGGGGCGGCGGACGCTGGCCGGCGGCTCGATGCCGGCAGCGCTGGTCGCCGTCGTCTCCCGCAACCGGCGCCGCTACGGCGGCTACATAGTCCACGTCGGCGTCGTCGTGCTGCTGATCGGGATCGCGGCCTCCTCGAGCTTCCAGACGAAGCGCGACGTGACGATGCGGCCCGGCGAAAGCACGGTCATCGACGGCCGTACGGTGACCTACGTGCGCCCGACCGTCAGCGTCACCAAGGAGGCGCTCGGGTTCGGCGCGCTGCTCCGGGTCGCGAAGGACGGCGACGCGTTCACGGTCAGGCCCAGCCGCCGCTTCTTCCGGCCCACCGGTGTCCAGGGTGGGACGATCGCGAGCTTCTTCGACGGTGAGGCGACCAGCGAGGTCGGCCTCCGGGCGGGGCTGCTGAACGATTTCTGGGCCGCGCCCCAGCCGAACATCAGCGTGCTCCGGCAGCGGGCGCTGGCAGCCGACCGCGGCTTCCGCAAATGCATGCGCGGCGCCCCCGGCTCGCCGTCGGAGTGCCGATCGCTGGCGCGGCTGATGAAAGCGGCGGCTGTGCGGCCGCAGCTGGCACCGGTGGCGGCGGCCCAGATCTCGAGCCTGCAGTCGGCGATCGCGCGGCGGGTCGCCAGCAGCTACGTCGACGACGCGGCGCCGGTTACCTTCCGGTTGATCGTCAACCCGCTCGTGACCTGGATGTGGATCGGCGGCCTGATCGCCCTCTCGGGCGCGGCGATCGCGATCTGGCCCGCGCGCGGCCCGCGGCGGCGCCCTGCGATCGCGACCGATCTCGAGGCGCTGAAGGAAGCGAAATACCGCGAGATTCGCGACGCCGAGCTGGACCACGCCGCCGGCAAGCTCTCCGACGAGGACTTCGCCCTGCTCGACGCCGAGCTGCGCAGCGAAGCGGTTGAGATCCTCGAGCGCGGCAGCGCCAACGGCAACGGCCACCGTCCGGCGAAGGTCACGCACAGCTAGAATCCCGCCCTCATGTTCGCCGTCCTCGGATTCCTCCAGGTGATCATCGCCGTCGTGCTGATCTTCCTGATCCTGCTGCACTCGGGAAAAGACGCCGGCCTCTCCGGCGCCTTCGGCATCGGCGGCGGGGGCAGCTCGTTCGGCGGCGGCTCGATGGTCGAGCGCAACCTCGACCGCGCCACGATCTTCTTCGCGATCCTCTTCGTGGTCAACACCTTCGTCCTGCTGAAGGTCTGAATATTCCGCTTCCTGCTCCGCTTCGCGTCCGCGGGCAGCGGCAATGTGGCATATCGGCCCCGCTCGCAGGAATCAGGATTAGATGCTCGCTAATCAGTGATCCGGAACGACGTGCTCGTTAGATCCTGAGCCAGAAGCCGCGTTCGACACACAAGCTGTGATTGTCGTGGCGGTTTACAAATGGTGCTACGGTGTAAATCCCAGGGACGTCCGATCACGTTTTGACAAGGAGGCTTTTCGATGGAGGCAGGCGTCCACGAGCACGAGCATCACCACCATCACCACCACGGGGAGGAAGTCGAGCTCACTCCCGCCACCTGGCGCGACGGCAAGCGCTACGCCTGGCTGCTCGGCCTGATCATTCCCCTCGCTCCGTTCATCGCCTGGGCCTGGGTCGAGGCCACCGGCTGGGGCGGCTTCTGGTTCTTCGGCCCGGTCCTCGTCTTCGGCGTCTTCCCGCTGCTGGACATCGTCATCGGGATGGATCCGTCGAATCCGCCCGACAGCATCATCAAGTGGCTCGAACAGGACCGCTACTACCGCTGGTGCACCTACGTCTTCATCCCGATTCAGTACGCCGGGCTGATTCTCGCCTGTTACCTGTGGTCCAGCGGCGACCTCTCGGTGGCCGAAAGCATCGGCCTCGCCCTGACGATGGCGGTCGTCGGCGGAATCGCGATCAATACCGCCCACGAGCTCGGCCACAAGCGCGCCAGCCTCGAGCGCTGGCTCAGCCGTGTCGCTCTCGCCCAGACCGGCTACGGGCATTTCTTCATCGAGCACAACCGCGGCCATCATGTCCGCGTCGCAACCCCGGAGGATCCCGCCAGCGCGAGGCTGGGGGAGAGCTTCTGGGCGTTCCTGCCGCGCACCGTCGCCGGCAGCGTCAGCTCCGCCTGGGGGCTCGAGTGCGCCCGCCTCGACCGGATGGGCAAGTCGCACTGGACACTCCGCAACGACATCCTCGGCGCCTGGGCGATGACCATCGCGCTGTTCGCGGCGCTGACGCTTGTCTTCGGCCCGGTCGTCCTGCCCTACCTGCTGATCCAGGCGGTGCTCGGGTTCTCGCTGCTCGAGGTCGTCAACTACCTCGAGCACTACGGGCTGCTGCGCCAGCGCAGGGAGGACGGGCGCTTCGAGCGGTGCCGCGCCGAGCACAGCTGGAACAGCAACAACGTCGCCTCGAACGTCCTCCTCTACCACCTCCAGCGACACAGCGACCACCACGCCAACCCGACCCGCCGCTACCAGGCCCTGCGTCACGTCGACGAGGCGCCGCAGCTGCCGACCGGGTACGCCGGGATGATCGTCCTCGCCTGGATCCCACCGATATGGCGGCGGGTGATGGATCCGATCCTGATCGAGCACTACGGCGGCGACCTCAGCCGCGCCAACATTCAGCCCCGGAAGCGACGCCAGGTCCTCGCCCGCTACGGAGCGGCTCAGGCTTGAGGCGCGAAGGCTGATGGCTGCCTGGCGCTGTCCCAGCTGCGGCTACGTCTACGACGAGCAGGCCGGGCATCCCCGCGAGGGCTTCCCGGCCGGCACCCCGTGGTCCGAGGTACCCGACGATTGGCACTGCCCGGACTGCGGAGTGCGCGACAAGGTCGACTTCGAGCCCGTCGACGGCGACTGAAACGATGGCAGCGATGTCGACAGCACCGGAGCGCGCTCCCTACGCCGTCGCGGCGCGCCGGCTGCTGCGCGAGACGCTGTTCGGCGCAGCCCGCGACGAGCTCCAGGCGCGGGCTTGGTCTGAGGTCACGATGGCGGACGTCGCTGCCGCCGCCGGGGTGAGCCGCCAGACGCTCTACAAGGAGTTCGGCAGCCGCGACGAGTTCGCGCAGGCCTTCGTCATCCACGAGGGCGAACGCTTCCTTGACGTCGTCGAGGCGGCGGTCCGCGAGCACCTCGACGACGCCCATGCCGCGGTCGGCGCCGCGCTCGACACCTTCCTCCGAATGGCCGGCGAGGACCCGCTGGTGCGGATGATGCTCAGCGACGACGGAACCGGCGGGATGCTGCCCTTCGTCACCACCCAGGGAGTGCCCGTCGTCCTCTGGGCGACCGCCCGGCTCTCGACGGTGATCCAGGAGGGCTGGCCGCAGGCGCCGATCGAGAAGACGCAGCTGCTGGCGGAATCTCTGGTCAGGCTGGCGATCAGCTACATCACGGTCCCGACAGCGTCGAGCGAGGCGACCGCGGCCGGCGCCCGCGAGCTGCTGGGGCCGTTCATCGACGAGGCGCTCGGCGTCTGACCTCGGCCGGGCTTCAGGCTCGGTCGAGTCCCGCGTCGAAGTAGAGCATCGACCCGCGGCGCTCCCAGGACGACGGCCGGAAGCCGGCGTCCTCGAGCCAGCCGCGGATCTCCGCCTCGGTCCCCATCGGCCCGAAGTCGCCGAGGCCGGGGCGGATAAGCAGCCGCTGCCGCATGGTGTCGCGGGCGTGGACGAACGAGGAGCCGACCAGGCGGCCGTCGGGCTTCGTCACCCGCGCCATCTCGGCGACCGCGGCGACCGGGTCGTCGAAGCAGTGCAATCCCCAGTAGGAGAGGAAGAGGTCGGCGGTGTCGTCCTCCAGCGGCAGGTCGGCGGCATCGGCGTGGTGCAGCTCGAGGCCGTCGATTCCGCGCGCGGCCGCCCGCCTGCGGATCCGGCGCAGCATCGCCGGCGACAGGTCGGCGCCGATGTAGCGGACATCGCGCTCGGGGTCGAGCGCCCGCAGGGCGGGCCCGGCCCCGCACGGGCAGTCGACGATCGTCCCGCCCGCGGGCAACTCGGCCACCGCCGTCATGCTCTCGTAGTAGGGGCGCGTGTCTCCGGACCAGACGATCCGCGCGACCCGGCGCCCGATCCGCGGCCGCTCCATGTAGGCCGAGTAGGCGACGCCGAACGGCGATGCGTAGAAGTCCCGCGCCATCACATCGCTTCGTGCTTCGCTCGCTGCGCGATGGACCAGATATGGACGCTTGCTCGCTCCGCACTCACGGCGGCTGAGACTCTATGCGCTGGCCGGCTCCTCGGCCCCGGTTCCGGCCCGCAGCGGGGTCTCGCCCCTGATCAGGTCCGAAGCCCGCTCGGCGATCGCGATCGTCGGCGCATTGGTGTTCCCGCGCGGGACCGTCGGCATCACCGATGCGTCGACGACCCGAATCCCCTCGAGTCCCTGGACGCAAAGCTCGCTGTCGACGACAGAGCCGATCGCGCAGGTCCCGACCGGGTGGTAGATGGCGAAGGTGGTCCGTGCCGCGTGCCTCCGCAGCGCATCGTCGGAGTCCCCGTCCGGCGCGTTGTAGCGATCGGCGGCGTAGGGGCGCATCGCCGGGCTCGCGCAGATCTCCTCCGTCAGCCGCAGGGCGTCGAGGATCCGCGGCATGTCGGCCGGATCGCTGTAGAAGTTGTTGCGGATGACCGGCCGCGCGGTCGGGTCGTTCGATGCCAGGCGGACCGAACCACGGCTCTTCGGGGTCAGCAGGCAGGGGGAGACCCAGACCCCGTGGGCCTCGGGGTCGCCCAGCCCCTCTTCGACGATCTGCAGGGCCGCGGTGTGGAACTGGACGTCGGGTGCGGTCGCGCCGCTCCCGACCCGCGCGAACCCGCCCGACTCGGCGAGGTTCGACGCGAACGGGCCGGTCTGCGAGGTTTCGAACTCCTCCAGGGCCGCCGGCTCCAGCGCCAGCAGCAGGCTCTCGGGCTCCGGCGTCGTCCAGACCGAGTAGGTCGCCGCGTGGTCGCTCAGGTTCTCGCCGACCGCGGGCTGGTCGAGGACCACCTCGACCTCGCGCATCGTCAGGTGCTCCGCCGGGCCCACCCCCGACAGCATCAGCAGCTGCGGCGAGTTGTAGGAGCCGCCGCAGAGGATCACCTCGCGCTCGGCACGGTGCTCGGTCACCTCGCCCAGCTGTGAGGCCGCCACTCCGACCGCCCGCGCGCCGTCGAAGAGGACGCGGTGGACGAGGGTGTTGGGAAGCACAGTCAGGTTGGGCCGCTCCATCGCCGGGTGTAGGTAGGCGACCGAGGCGCTGCCACGCATCCCGCCCCGCTGGGTCACCTGGTACATCCCGACCCCGTCCTGATCGGCGCCGTTGAAGTCCTGGTTGCGGGCGAGCCCCGCCTCGACGCCGGCCTCGACGAAGGCCTGGGTGATCTTGATCCCCGAGCGCTGGTCGCCGACCGGGAGCGGCCCGCCGACTGCGTGCCACTCCGACTCGCCGCGCTCGTTGTCCTCGGAGCGCAGGAAGTAGGGGAAGAGGTCGTCCCAGGCCCATCCTCCGGCGCCCCAGCTGTCGTAGTCGGCGCGGTTGCCGCGGATGTAGACCATTGCGTTGATCGACGAGGAGCCGCCGAGGACCCTCCCGCGCGGCAGCGGAATCCGGCGCTGGTCGCAGGTCGGCTCCGGCGCGGCCCAGTAGTTCCAGTCGACCTCGGTCCCGGGCAGTTTCAGATAGCCGAGCGGGACGTGGATGTTGTCGTTCGTGTCCGGCGGCCCCGCCTCGATCAGCAACACGGTCGTGTCCGGGTCCTCCGAAAGCCGCGCCGCGAGCACACACCCGGCCGAGCCGGCGCCGACGATCACGTAGTCGTACATCGCATCCCTCCTTGCCGGGCCAGCCCGGCGGTCGCGCCTAGCCTACTCCGCGCGCGAGGCGCCGCTCGAGGATCGCGCGGACCTCGGGCCACTCCGAATCGATCACGCGGGAGTAGGCGGAGTCGCGCTGGCCGACGTCGGGCACGATCATGTGGTTCCGCATCACCCCCTCGAACCGGGCCGGCAGCGCCGCGAGCGCATCGCGTGAGCGCTCGTTGCGGGAGTCGGTCTTGAACTCGACCCGGACGCATCCGAGGGTCTCGAAGCCGTGGCTCATCATCAGCAGTTTCGTCTCGACGTTGGCGCCGGTGCGCCAGGCACCCGGGGTGAGCCAGCTCCAGCCGATCTCGACGACCCGATCCCAGCGCCGCACGTTGAGGAAGCGGCTGCTGCCGATCAGAGCCTCGCCGTCGGCGCGGCTGCGGATCGCGAAGGGGCCCTCGTCACCGGCCGCGGCGGCGTCGAGAGATGCCTGCATCCAGCCGTCGAAGCGGTCGCGGCCGGCGCCGATGTTGGTCAGCCAGGCCCAGATCTCCTCCGGCTGCGCCGCCTCCCAGAGCCCCTCGGCATGCTCGGCGCCGAGCGGCTCGA
The DNA here is from genome assembly GCA_036265675.1 of Solirubrobacterales bacterium. Taxonomy (GTDB): domain Bacteria; phylum Actinomycetota; class Thermoleophilia; order Solirubrobacterales; family 70-9; genus VRUE01. The sequence continues at coordinate 3,048 of DATAOP010000050.1, read as the reverse complement.
GCGTCACCATCGAGCCCTCGAGGCGCGTCGCCAGCGGCTGTCCGGCGTCGATCACCGCGGTGTCGTCCCGGCTCGATCGAGCTCGAGCCGAAAGGCGAGCCGCTCGAGGCCGCTGCCGTCCACCGAGTCGCGCTCGGCGACGCGTTCGTAGCCCATCGACTCATACAGACCGTGTGCCTCGAGCTGGGCGGCCCTGCTCCAGAGGGCGATCGCCGGCCAGCCCGCGGACCGAGCGAGGCGCTCGCAGTGAGCGACGAGGTCGCGGCCGATCCCGCGACCACGGGCGGCGGTGGCGACGGCCAGGCGCGAGAGCTCGGCCTCGCCGTCGCCTGCGGCCACGCGTCCCGGCGCTTCAGGGCCGAACAGGACCACGACGCCCGCGATCGCGCCGCCGGCCTCGGCCACGTAGACGTCCCCGTGCCTCGCCGAGGTCGCGAAGTCGGCCTCGGAATAGGGATCCGCCCTGCCGCCGACTCCGAGCGTCACGTAGGCCTCGGTCCAGAGGGCGGCGACGTCGTGCGCGTCAGCCTCCCTCGCCTCTCGGATCGGTGTGCTCACCGATTTGAATTATCGGGCCGGGGCGTAACCGAGGCGAGGCCGCCGGGTACTTGACTTCGTAACTATCCGCATTATCTTCCAGGAGGAGGAAGATGGAGATGATCAGACGATTGGAGCCTGTCGCGCTTGTTGTCATGGTCCTCGGCGCTCTCAACTGGGGAATGGTCGGGCTATTCGACACGAACGTGATCTCGGACGTGTTCGGGGGCGGGACGCTCACCGACATCGTCTACGTCATCGTCGGGGTCGCCGGCCTCCTCTACATCCCGAGGATGCTCGAGAGCCTGCACATCGGGGGACACACGCCTCACCCGCGCGGCACCTGAAGCGCGCGGGACTGGGAGGTGAAAATCGAGCCGGGCCTGGGGGGCCCGGCTCGACTCGTTCCGGGCCCTGTCCTTCAGAGCTCGGCGCGGACCAGCCGCAGGCCGACGTCGAGCTCGTCGAGCTCGCGCAGGTCGCCGTGGCGCCTGTCCCACTCGCCGCTCTCGAGATCGGCGGCGAGCTCGCCGAGGGCCCGCTCGACGACCTTGGGCTCGAGCCGGTGCCAGTTCGAGGAGGCCTGGCGGACGTGGGGGTCGAGGTGGGCCTCCGGGCGCCTCCAGAGGGCGAGGGCGAACCCGTCGGCGCAATCGCCCGCGACCGGGAGCTCATCGACCTCGAGCCCCGGCAGGGCGGCGGCGAGCTGCTCGAGCGAGGGGAAGTCGCGGCGGTCGGCCTCGATCATCTCCGGCAGGTACTCGGCGGCGAGCCACGTCGACGCGGCAACGTCCATGTCGAGGGTGACGAACACCGCCCGTTCGCGCCCGACCCTGGCGACCTCGGCCAGGCCGCGGTCGACGTCGGACCAGTGCTGCATCGTGAATACCCCCATCACGGCGTCGACGCTGTCGTCGGCCAGCGGCAGGTCCTCGACGACCGCTTCGATTGCCGGGGCGGCGCCGGCCGGCCGCTGGGCGATCATCACCGGCGAGGGCTCGATCGCGATCACCTCGCGGTCGGTGGGCTCGTATGACCCGGCGCCGGCGCCGACGTTGAGGACCGTGCGGGCGTCGCCGAGCGCGGCGTGGATCGCCGCTTCGATCCGCGGGTCGGGGCGCCGCACCCTGGCGTAGTCGATCCCCATCCGGTCGTAGGCGGGGGAGCCCATCAGGTCTCCAGCATCAGCGTCACCGGGCCGTCGTTGACGAGCGCGACCCCCATGCAGGCGCCGAACACACCCTTGCTCGCCCCGAGCCGCTCGCAGAAACGGTCGTAGAGCGGCTCGGCCACCTCGGCGGGGGCCGCCTCCGTATAGCTGGGCCGGTTGCCGCGGCTGGCGTCGCCGTAAAGCGTGAACTGGCTGACGCAGAGGACCTCGCGCTCGCCGAGCGGCTCGTTCATCCGGCCCTCGGCGTCGTCGAAGACCCGCAGCGCCCGCACCTTGTCGGCGAGCCAGTCCACGTCCTCGGCCGAGTCCCCGTCGCGGACGCCGAGCAGGACGAGGAGGCCGGGGCCGATCTGGGCGACGCGGTCGCCCTCGACGTCGACCGCCGCCTGGCTCACCCGCTGGACCAGCGCCCTCAACTCGGTCCCCGCCTCATGGGTCCAAGCTACGACATCGCTTGACAGGTGACTAAATAGTCACGTATTATCTCCGCCATGGACGAGGTGTTCAAGGCTCTTGCGGACCCGACCAGGCGCAGTCTGCTCGACGCCCTCCGCGAGGAGGACGGGCAGTCGCTGAGCTCTCTGGAACGGGGCCTGCCGATGACCCGCTTCGGCGTCATGAAGCACCTCAGGGTGTTGGAGGAGGCCGGCCTCGTGACCACGCGCCGTCGCGGTCGCGAGAAGCTCCACTTCCTCAACGCCGTCCCGATCCAACTCATCCACGAGCGCTGGGTGAGCAAATACGCAGAGCCCTGGGCGGCAGCCCTAACCGGGCTCAAGCGAGAAATCGAGGAGTGAAAGATGGAGAAGGTGTTCGAGATCTACATCAAGACAACGCCGGAGCGCCTCTGGGAGGCGATCACCGACAGCGAGCTGAGGCAGCGCTACAACTTCGGCGTCGGCGTCAGCTCCGAGTGGACGCCGGGGTCGCGCTACGAGGCAGTGCACCCGGGCGCCGGGTTCGCGGTCTCCGAGGGCGAGAACCTCGAGGTCGACCCGCCGCGCCGCCTGGTCCAGACGATGGTCGCCCTCTGGAGCGACCAGGTGAAGGGCGAAGGGACGTCGCGGGTGACCTGGGAGATCGAGCCGGTCGAGGACTCGTGCCGGCTGACCGTCACCCACGACCAGCTCAACGAGGGCGCCAACGACGAACTGTTCGGCGGCTGGCCGATGATCCTCTCCGGCCTCAAGACCCTGCTCGAGACCGGCGAGGACCTGACGACGCCGGGATCGCTCCGCTACAGAAACGCGGGCAGCGAGGAGGCTGCTTGAACGCCGAGCGGCTCCTGACCGATCTCTACGCGGCGTTCAACCGGCGCGACCTCGACACCGTCCTCGCGG
>DATAOP010000049.1:0-186417 GCA_036265675.1 Solirubrobacterales bacterium | reverse complement strand
CATCTGGGGGTCCCTCGCGCTCGGATAGTCCATGAGAGCGCCGAGCAGGAGGCTGGCGTCGAGCTCCTCGCTCTCGGGTGATCGCACATAACTTTCAAGGTCATCGGACCAGCATCGTGTCTCGATGAAGTCGAGGATCGCCTGAGCTTCCGCTCGCCATCTTCGTTCGTGATCTCGAGGAACGAGACCGAGCTTTGAAAGCCTCACCGCCCGATCGAGTGCAACCCAGCACATCATCTTGGAATGAGTGAAATGCAGCGGCTCGCTGCGCACCTCCCAGATGCCGCTGTCCGGTCGGCGCCAGATCTCACAAACCAGGTCGGCGATCTCAGCCAAGCGCTTGCCGGTCTCTGAATCCAGTCGACCGTTGGTCACGGCGTGGAGCCAGGCCGCCTGCAACAAGTCGCCGTAGATGTCCAATTGATCCTGGCCCGCAGCCGCATTCCCGACGCGTACCGGTGTCGAATCCCGATAGCCGGCGAGCGGAAGGACCGACTCGGGGGATCGTGCGTCCCCATTCAGGCGATAGAGGACGCGAAGTTGCGGATGGGTCAGTTGAGACGCATGGAGAAGCCACCAGAAAAATGACTCGCCCTCTTCCAGGCAGCCCAGCTCCAACAGGGCATTCAGGGTGAAGGCAGAATCCCGCACCCAGCAGAAGCGGTAGTCCCAATTGCGAGCCCCGCCGATCTGCTCCGGCAGAGATGTGGTCCCTGCGGCCGCGATTGCCCCGGACGGCGAGTGGATGAGGAGCTTGAGGACGAGAGCGCTGCGGGCCACGGCTTCTCGCCAGGGCCCCTCGATAGTCCGGCCGGCCGCCCACTTCTTCCAAAAACCTGTCGTTGAGCTGAGGCGTGATTCGACTTCGTCGCGCGAGGGAAGGACGAGCGGCTCCTGGTGGGCCGCGCTCAGGGCAAGCAGGGACCGGCTCCCGGCGCCGACGCGAAAACTGCCATGGACAGCGGCGTCCCCGAGAATAGGGCTGCCGGCCTCCCAGACGCTTACGGCCAGAGCGTCCTTCCCAGCGCTGATCGTCGGCGTGCCCGCACGCGAACCGACCTGAATCTGCCGGCTCGCATAGCCGAACCGGGGCTCGACTCTCCAGTGCATGGGGACCTGGCCCGAGACCCCGTCCACCCGCCGCGCGAGCTCCCTCGCCGGCGACAGGTTGGAGTCCGGCAGAAGCATGGCGTCGGTCACCTGAACGGTTCCTGCTTCGGTCTCGAAGACCGTTTCGAGGACATTGGTCTCAGGCACGTAACGACGACTGCTGGTGAAGGGGATCTGGGGAGCCAGCGAAAAGCCTCCGCCCTTCTCAGCATCGAGAACTCCACCGAACACGCTCGGCGAGTCGAGATTCGGCAGACACAGCCAGTCGACCGACCCGTGGTTCGAGACCAACCCCACGGTCCGTCCGTCACCGATCACGGCATAGGCGCGGAGCGGGAGGTAGCCCGTGTGCCGCATGAGGCGAGACTAGCCCCGTTAGGCAGCGGCCAGTTCGGTTGCCTTGGGGAAATGAACGACCAAGGTCGGCTGATGGGCGTCATGGACGACAGCCCTGGAAACGCTTCCAAGGAGCCTCGATCGCAGGCCGGTCAGTCCTCGGGACCCGACGATGACGATCCCGGCTCGATATTCATCGGCTGTCTCCACCACTGTCTCCGACACCGAGCCGGTGGCCTGGGTCACAAGCTGTTCTGCGTCGAGGCCAAGTTGCCGCGCCATCTCGACACCCTCTTCGGCAATTCCGATGGCCTGTTCCTCGGCGTTTCGATTCAGCTCAACCAAATTGATCCCGGCGGTCATGCCTGGCCAACCGAAGCTGCTGCGCAGGCTCGACACCGGCTGCCAGATCGTCAGGACGAGTGTGTGCTCGCCTGGGAATAGCTCAGCAGCCTCCTCGATCGCGCGCTTGGCGTGCTCGGAGCCGTCGTAGCAGAGAACCATCGGATCGCTGGGCGACGTCGAGCTCATGCTTGAACTCTCCCGCGACCGACGCGATTCCGCCATGGGGTCCAATCCCCATTGCTCGGTGAAGCATCAAGAGCACCGTCGGACGATGCCGATCGACGACAATCAGCGCTGGACCACGATTATGAGGCCACCCTCTGAGCCCTCCAAGCGACTTCCACTGCTGTGGCGCGCATACATAGGCAGCGCCCTGATCATGGTCGGGGCCGCCCTTCTCTTGATTCTCTCTCCGGTGACGATCCATGCCCCGATCAGCTTCACGCAACTGGTGCTGGTCCTGGGGGCGCTGGCAGTGATGCTGCTACTGAATCTCTGGAGCCTACGGCGCGTGCTGGCGCCGCTGCACAGGCTCACGGGGGTAATGGGCAAGATCGACCCCAATCAGCCTGGAGAACGGATCATTGACCTCGGTTCGAATGGGCCTGACGTGGCCGCCCTGACGAACGCATTCAACAAAATGCTCGATCGACTCGAGGCCGAGCGGCAGGAGAGTGCTCGCGTCGCCCTGGCTGCTCAAGAGTCGGAGCGGCAGCGGCTGGCGGCTGAACTCCACGATGAGATCGGGCAAACCCTGACCGGAGCCGCGATCCAGATCGAGCACTCCGCAGATGCAGGGGCCGACTCGCCGACCGACCTGCGCCAGGTCGCCGGCAGAGTTCGGGAAACCCTTGACGAAGTGCGGCGTATCTCGCGCGAGCTTCGGCCAGAGGCGCTCGACGACCTTGGCTTGGTCAATGCGCTGATCTCTCTCTGTTCGCGAGTAGCGAGGCAGAGCGAGATTCGCATCGAGCGACAGCTCGAGCGCGTACCGGGACTGACCCCGGAACTCGAGCTCGTCATCTATCGCGTCGCCCAGGAGAGTCTGACCAACGTCATCCGACACGCCGAAGCCTCTGAGGCGACGGTCAGCTTGAGAGGACACGGGCAGACGGTGATCCTGTCGATCGCTGATGACGGCCGCGGCCTGCCGACGCCAATGCCCGTCCAGACAGCCGGCCTGAGTGGAATGCGAGAAAGAGCCAGGCTGGTTCAGGGCCGCTTGGCAATCGAATCGAAGCCGGGCGCCGGGACGGTGGTTCGGTTAGAGGCGCCCATCGGGGAGATCGATGCCGGTACCCCTTAAGACCAAGGTCCTATTGGCCGACGATCACGTCGTGGTACGGGATGGATTGCGGATGGTCCTCAACGCCGCCCCTGATTTGGAAGTGGTCGCCGAGGCAAGCGACGGGGCTGAGGCCGTGGAGCTGGCCTTGGCAGAAGAGATCGATCTGGCGATTCTCGATGTCTCGATGCCGCGGATGACCGGGCTACAGGCCGCACGAGAAATCAGCCACAGAAGGCCTCAGTTACGGATCCTGATGCTCTCGATGCACGAGAACGAGCAGTACCTCTTCGAAGCTTTGAAGGCCGGCGCCTCGGGCTATGTGTTGAAGACGGTGGCCAACCGAGACCTGATCGAGGCGTGCCGGGCGACGATGCGCGGCGAGCCGTTTCTCTACCCAGCTGCGGTGACGACCCTGGTGCGAGACTACCTTGAGGGGACTCAGAGAGGTGAGACGATTCCAGAGGACCCTCTCAGTCCGCGGGAGCTCGAAGTCGTCAAGCTGATCGCCGAAGGACACACCAGTGAGGAGATCGCTCAAATGCTGGTGATCAGCAAGAAGACGGTCGATCGTCACCGGGCAAACCTGCTCGAGAAGCTGGGAATGCGCAATCGGGTTGAGCTGACCCGTTACGCCATCAGAAGGGGCCTTGTGGAGGCATAACGGCTGCCCCGAATGGATGGCGATACCCATTGCGGATGTGCCTGCGAAGGCGATACTCGACGCATGGCACAGATCATCATTCGCTGCCACCCTTACGCGCCGATCGATGCGGAGGATGTGCAGCGTTGGTTGACCGACGAGCTCAGTCGTCTTCGTGATGGCGCTCCCAACACCGCGATCCGCCTGCTGCGGCTCTCCCAGCCGGGGCCGGAGAGCGAGATCGAAGTCGGATGGCAGATTGAGCTCAGCGGCAACGGGGACGGGGAGCCTCCGGTCGAAGATGGGGTCCTCGGAGAAGTGCTGCGAGATCTACGTCTATTGGGGCTGCAGCCAGCCCTGCTCAGGGGCGTGGGATCGCACGCAGACTCTGAACGTCCTCAACCACCTGCACGAACGGGATGAACCAAAACAGGACGCCCCACCAAATGGGTATCTCCTCCCATTGGTTTCTCTTCGAATCTGCGGCAGTGTCGAGGTAAGACGAACGAACCTCGATATGGAGGCACGAAATGTCCACTGCCAGCGCAACGATTCCCCGACCTGACCATCCCAGGCTCGTGCCGACCTTTTCCGAAAAGGTCAGGAGCGATCCCGGGTATCAGGCGTTCCTGTTGCTGCGAATCGCCTTCACGGTGGCCCCCATCGCCTTCGGGCTCGACAAGTTCTTCAACGTCCTGGTCGAGTGGGAGGTCTACCTCGCCCCATGGATCAACGACATCGTTCCCGGAGACGCCTCAACGGCGATGCACCTGGTGGGGATCGTTGAGATCATCGCCGGCATCGCAGTCGCCCTCAAGCCCCGCTACGGCGCCTACATCGTCGCCGCATGGCTCGCGGGAATCGTCATCAATCTCCTCACCTACTCCGGCTACTACGACATCGCCCTCCGTGACTTCGGGCTTATGTTGGCCGCGTTGACCTTGGCCCGACTCGCGGGCAAGTACGACCCGCCTGGTGCCCGAGTAACTCTCTGACCCATGAATCAGTGGCCCGCCGTCGAGTGGCGGCGGGCCACCCCCCAAGCTAATACGAACGACTCGAGGCCAAGCGATGAGTCGGGAGGTTCGGATGTATCAGACTCCGCATCAATCGAGACATGCCCGGTCGGGCATCTCCGGCGCCTCCACCCGTGTGCAGCAACGTCTGCGCTCCATGCGCGCTCGGCCCGGCCAGGGCCGTCTCGACGAGGAATTGGCGGCGGGCGTGAGGCCCGACTCCGATCCCCTCCTTCGCGAGCGGGCACGCCACCTGCTGTCCCGAGATGCGCGCCTGAAAATGGCCGCTGCTCTGGGCCGGGCCATCTACCAAGCGGAGCGACCTGGAGTGCGCGACGCCGTCCCGACCTTGGCATCGCTGGCCCGGCGGCTCAGAGGCTCACGGCCGATCGCTCCGCAGGGAGCGGCTAAGACTCAAATTCTGCTGACCGACGCGAACGGCCCGCTCTACCACCCAAACGGTGAACCCGATCTGAAGACCGCCGCGGGCAGGGCATTGGCAGCCCTCGATTCGGGCTCGGGGCGCCGGCGAGCGATGCCACGCAGAGTGAGCAATCCAGGCTGGTGAGTTGATCCGCCGTCACAACGCACGGTTCTCCACTTCCAAATGGTCATTTGCCCCCATGGTGGGTCAACGGGCGATGGGCGACGATTTCGGCATGGAACCATTTGACCAGATAGATCGATGTGTCTCTGACATACGCGACTCGTCGTGGGCTTTCAACGAGGCCGCGGGTCGGAAGGGCAGTGCAGCCGCGGCCGCATTGGCGCTGATCACCCTTGAGGAGGCCTTCCTCGCCCTCAGTTCAGGCTGGTACGAGATAAGGGACGATTCCGCTCGGGCGCAACCCGACGACCATCGCGATTCCCGGATAGCCAGGTTGGACGATATTGCCGCGGAGCTGGCCGGTTGCGCTCGCAGGTGTCGAGAGACACGACTTGCCCTGATGGCGATAGACCCACCGGAGGAAAGAACGCCTTCGGAGCCCCAACCTCAACTCGTTGCGTTGTAAGGCCGGCAATGTCCGCCAATGAAACGTTCGTCATCGTCGGAGCCGGCCTGGCCGGTGCCAAAGCCGCAGAGACCTTGCGTCATGAGGGTTTCGATGGGCGCCTGGTCCTGATCGGGAGCGAGACGGAGCGGCCCTACGAACGACCGCCGCTCTCCAAGGATTTCCTGAGGGGAGAGTCAACCGACACGCCGTACGTTCACCCGGCCGACTACTACGAAGCGCGGAACATCGAGCTGATGACGGGCTCGAATGTTGGGTCGATCGACGCAAAAGGCCAGGAGATAGCTCTTGAGGAGGGCGGCTCTGTCGGCTATGACCGGCTCTTGCTTGCGACCGGCGCGGAGCCTCGGCGTCTCGATGTCAGAGGAGCCGACCTGGACGGCATCTTCTACCTGCGAACTGTCAGCAATTCGAAGCAGCTCGGTGCTCGTCTGGAGCCGGAGCGCCGCGTTGTGGTTGTCGGCGCCGGCTGGATCGGGGCGGAGATCGCCGCCTCCGCACGTCAAAAGGGCTGCGAGGTAACGATGCTGGAGATGGGGGCGCTACCCCTTGAACGTGTCCTCGGTCGCGAGCTCGGCCAGATCTATCTGGACCTGCATCGCGATCACGGAGTCGAGTTCCTGCCCAAGACCATCGTCGGGGGCTTTGAGGGTGGCGACAAAGTCGAGCGAGTGGTGACGATGGGCGGTGCTGCGATCGATGCCGATCTCGTCATGATCGGGATCGGGGTCGCACCGCGGACAAAACTGGCTGAGGACGCAGGCTTAGAGGTAAGCAACGGGATCGTCGCCGATGAGAATCTCGAGACCAGCATCGATGGCATCTTCGCCGCCGGTGACGTTGCCAACGCCTACCACCCGAGCTATGGACGCCAGATCAGAGTCGAGCACTGGGCGAACGCTCAGAATCAGGGACAGGTCGCGGCCAGGGCAATGCTCGGTGAGCGGCCGAACTACGACGAGATCCCTTACTTCTTCTCCGATCAGTACGACGCCGGGATGGAGTACAGCGGTTACGCACCCGAATGGGACGAGGTCGTCTTTCGCGGGGACGTGGGAAGTCGCGAGTTCATCGCCTTCTGGCTCAAGGACGGCCGCGTCGTCGCCGGCATGAATATGAACATCTGGGATGTCAACGACGAAATCCGTGAGCTGATCCTCGCCGGGAACCCGATAGCGGGCCGTGGACTGGAAGACAGGGACATCCCCCTCGCGCAGCTGGTGGACCGAGGGGCCGGGCACGCCTCCACCTCCGAGGCCGGCTCGCGATGAGCGGCTCGCGCATCAATGGCTCTGGTGCCGCCGTGAGACTCGCCGATCCTCTGATTGGGGCGGACGTCAGCCCTCCGATCGACCTCGAGGCCGCCGAGCTTGCGGCCCGGGATTTACTCGCCGCTCTTGGGGCTGATCTCTCGAGCGACGGTTTGCGGGAGACACCGGCAAGGATCGCGCGCGCCTATGCCGAGCTGCTCACGCCGACCCCCTTCAATGCAACGACCTTCCCCAACGACGGGAGTTACGACGAGCTCCTCATCGTTCGCGATATCCCATTCCAGTCGCTCTGCATGCACCACATGCTGCCCTTCCACGGCATCGCTCATGTCGCATACCTCCCGGGCGAGCGGATCATTGGCCTCTCGAAGCTAGGTCGTGTGGTTGATCTTTTTGCCCGTGATCTTCAGGTCCAGGAGCGCTTGACAACTCAGATCGCGGACTGGATCGATGGGACGCTTGCCCCCCGAGGGGTGGGGATCATCCTCGAAGCTGAGCACCTCTGTATGTCGATGCGTGGAGTTCAAAAACCAGGGTCGAGGACTGTGACCTCCGCGTTGCGGGGATTGGTCAAGGAGGACCCACGGACCCGGCAGGAGTTCTTGAGTCTGGTCGCTTAGAGCTGAGCGACAATTCGGGCCCATCGCGCCCGCGGGGCGGGCCCATAGCCTGGACCCACCCCTGAGCTACCGGACAGCGACTCGCTAGTTCTGGCCCGGCGGTGCGTGACCAGCAGGATTCAGGTTTTCAAGTGCCTGTCCATTGCACTTGCCTTGCTGGCCTGAGGGCGCGTTGCCACCCGGGTTTGTGCACACGATCTTCGCCCCGGCCGTGCCGGCGGGAATCGCGAGCATCACCGCTGTGGCCGCCGCGATCGCAGCAACCTTCTTGATTCGTTTCATCGAACTTCTCCTCGTCTTCGTTCCCCACCCCTCCTTGGACCCGTGCGGAACTCTCTACTTGTTCAAAACTTGTGCAAACCGGTTTTGTCAGGGCCTATCGGCGAACAAACTGGCAAATCAGTGCGAGGTCGAGTCGGACGAATCGGGCCCTCCGCCATGCGTCTCCGTAATTCGTCCGTGCTGAGGTGGTCGGCTCTGACAGCGGCGGCGTCCCGACGTTGTACGCCCACAGGCGTTCACAGCCATGGCGAAAAGGAGCGAGAAAAGCGGCCTCACGGTGATGATCCCCGCCTACAACGAGGCGGCGTCGATCGGCGACACGATCCGCTCGCTGCAACAGCAGACGCGCGCCCCTGATGAGATCATCGTCATCGACGATTGCTCCACCGACGCGACGGCGGATGTCGCCTCGGCGTTGGGGGTCAAGGTGCTGCGCCCCCCTCACAACACCGGCTCGAAGGCCGGCGCGCAGATGTTCGCGCTGGGCGAGGTCAGCACCACGATGGTGATGGCTCTCGATGCCGATACGACCCTTTCACCGGACGCGATCGAGCAGCTGCTGCCCGCGTTCGCCGAGCCCGAGGTGGTCGCAGCCTGCGGCTCGGTTTTTCCCCGCCACGTCCGGACCATCTGGGAGCGGGGCCGATATGTCGAGTACATGCTCGCCTTCGGCTTCTTCAAGCGCGTGCAGGACCACTACGGCAAGCCGATGATCTCCTCGGGGTGCTTCTCCATCTACCGGACGGAGGAGCTGCGGAAGCTCGGTGGCTGGTCGACCAGGACGATGGCCGAGGACATGGATCTGACCTGGACGATCTACGAGGCGGGTATGCAGGTCCGTTTCTTTCCCACGGCGGTCTCCTTTCCAATCGAGCCGCACGACTTCGCCTTCATGGGCAAGCAGTTGCGGCGCTGGTCGCACGGGTTCATCCAGAACGTCCGCCTGCACAGGCGATCGCTGCTCAGATGCGGCTATCTGCGCTCGACCGTCGCGGTTGCCTTCTGGGATGCCCTGCTTGCCTCGTTCGCCTACCTCGTCCTCATTCCGGTTCTGGCCGTGGCGATCGACCCGCTGATCCTCCTTGCGTACCTGATCGACGCACCGGTGGTGATGGTCCCGGTCATCTGGCAGGCGGTCCAGCGACGAGAAACGGCGCGCGCGCTTCTCTCGCTTCCGGGCTTCTTCGTGCTGCGGGTCGTCAACGGCGCCTTCATGCTGCGGGCCTTCTGGAACGAGATGGTCGTGGGCCGGCCTCTGCGGGTCTACGAGAAGGGGCACTGAGATGTCGGCGGGACTTCCTGGCCTCGGCCTCGGCGGCCTGTTCTTCATCTTCTCCGCGCTGCTGGCTCCCATCCCCGAGCTATGGCGGACCCTACGGGGCCGCAGTGACCTCGCCGCCTGGCGCGTGGTGGGGCGCCAGTTCGCTCAGGCCGTGCTGATGATCGCCGCGATAGACCTCGCCCTCCGCTTCTCCTACCTGGCCCTTTCAGAGACGGGGCTTGGAAACCCCCCACCGGCCGATACCGGCACGGTTCTGCCGCTGACGCTGATCGGGATCACGTCTGCCCTCCTGTTGATGGTCGTGATCGGGGCGAAGCTGGCCGAGCTGGTCGGCCGCATCCGAACTGACGGAAGGCGAATGACGCCTAGACGACCAGTTGAGCCGGCTGCTCAGGTCGCCTCGAGGTCGGTGTCGAAGCGGAGGAGGCGCCCCAGGCTCGCCATCAGGTTGATCGCGAGGCGCTCCCGGTCGCGGCCGGGTCTGATCGTGTCGGGATATTGGAGCAGGATCATCGATAGGTAGATCGGGATCCGGGGGTCTTTGCCGCCCTTGATTCCGCGGGCAGGCAGGAGCCTGCTGATGTGTTCGATGAACTCCTCGAACCGTCCCGCGGGAGTGTGCGTGCTGTGTAACGTCACCGTCGCGCTGGACCGGTTGCGGAACGTATGGACGGTTCCAGGGGGAACGCTCGCCGTCTCGCCGGTCTGCAGCGTCCGCCACTCCCCGTCCACCATCAGCTCGATCGGACCCTCCACCACCCTGAAGCTCTCGGTCTGGTTCGGGTGGCGGTGGGGAGGAGGGGAGACGGATCCCGAGGGCAGGATGAAGTTCATTCCAACCGAGCGATCGGCGCCCTCGCTCGTGGCCTCCGTCACTTCATAGACGCTCCCATCGGGCATTTCGAGTCGGTCGCCGGCGTGTGCCATCGGTCAATTATGCGCAGCCGAGCACAAGGGTGAAGGCCTGGGATCTCTCGTGTGCGGTCACTGCGGCAGGTTGAAGCGTATGCGGGTGCCGCTGTCGCTGGGCGCAAGCCATATCCGCCCGCCGTGCGTCTCGACGATTGCCTTCGCGATCGCCAGGCCGAGGCCTGAGCCCTCGTCGTCGCGGGAAGCGGCCCCTCGATAGAAGGCGTCGAAGACACGGGCAGCGTCAGTGGAGGGGATCCCCTCGCCGTCATCGTCGACCTCGACCTCGATCGCACTGCCGTTCGGCCGAGCCCGCACGGTGACGCTCCCGTCGGCGGGGGTGTGTCGGATGGCGTTCTGGAGCAGGTTGAAGAGGACGCGCTGCACCTTCTCGGCGTTGGCGCGAGCGCGCAGCCCGCCGTCAGGGAGCTCGGATCCGATTCGGACGCCGGATTTTGCTGCCGGCGCCTGCATCGCCGCCACCGTCTCATCAATCAGCTCGCCGAGCTCGATCTGGCGCATCGTCCAGGCGATATCTCCCGCCTCGATCCTCGAGAGCTCGAAGAGGTTATCGACCAGATTGCTGAGCACACCGACATGGGTGCGGATCTCACGCAGGTAGCGGTCGCGTGTCAGCCCGGTGACCACTCCGTCGTCGATCGCCTCGACCAACAGGCGGAGCGAGGCCAGGGGGGTACGCAGGTCGTGCGAAGCCGCGGCGACGAGCCGACGGCGGGCGTCCTCGATTTCCCGGTTGGCCCGCTGCTCCATCGCCAGTCGCATCGCCAGCGCCGCCGCGAGGGCGATGCCGCCGGCGGTAATGACCACCAGGATGATCTGCTCCGCGCCCATCCCGTGCGGGACGGCGACGGCGGCCGCGCCGGCGAGGAATGAGGTGATGGCGATGGCAGCGCCCCACTTCAACCCGTTGATGCTCTCCCGACTCATGCCCTGAACCTGTAGCCGACTCCCCACACCGTCTCGATGTATCGGGGCTCGGACACGTCGTCGGAAAGCTTGCCGCGAAGCCGTCGGATGTGGACGGTGACGGTGCTGGTGTCGGTGAAGAACGGGTATTCCCAGACTGCGGCCATAAGTTGGTCGCGGGAGAAGACGCGTCCGGGGCGGGCGGCGAGGTAGGCGAGTAGGTCGAATTCGCGCTGCGTCAGGGAGAGCTCTTCGTCACCGAGAAATACGCGCCGCGTCGCGGGCTCGATTCGCATTGGACCGTGCCGAATTGCCGGCGCTGTCTCCTCGTCCTCTTCAGAGGGCGACACCCGGCGCATCACAGCCTCGACTCGAGCCACAATTTCTGCCGGCGAGAACGGCTTGACCACGTAGTCATCGGCGCCGTGGCGGAGGCCGGCGAGCCTGTCGGACTCCTCACCACGGGCAGTCAGCAGAATCACCGCGACCCGCCTTCCCGCCTGTTCGTGCAGGCGGCGCATCACCTCGAGCCCGTCGAATCCCGGCAACATCAGATCGAGCACGACGAGGTCGGGCTTCTCGGCTTCGGCAATCCGCAATCCCTCTGGCCCATTTGTCGCCTGGTACGTCTTGAAGCCGGCCCGCTCCAGGTACCGGGCGACGATCTCGACGATCGTCGCCTCGTCGTCGACGACGAGCACAGTGCCGTTGCTGCCCGGGGCCACTTCCTCGATTCTCACTGCCGGCGACGAATTAGCCAAAGGTGAAGGCATAGCCCATCACCCCCTGTTCCGGTTCGAGACGTAGGACGTGGTGTTCGACCTGGGGAAGATCGACGAGTTCGTAAAGCCTCTGAGACCGGACGGTGACCGTGCCGCCTTGAACGTCGGAGCCGGCCTCGGCGGCGCTGATCGGCCTGCCGTCGAGCAGGACGCGGACCCGGCGCGGGCGGCCGCCGGAGGTCCCAAGGACGAGGTAGACGTGCCTGGCGCCGAAATTGAGTTCCAGCGAGCCACCTTCGGCCGTTGCGGAGTCGAACTCGATTCGCCATCGGCCACGGTAGGCGAATTCATTCGCCGGCAGCCGAGGCGGGGCTGTGAAGTCATGCGGGCCCGGCGAGAGCATCGCGTTGGTGAAGCGTTCGGCGCGGGCGTCGCCGAGATAGGTCTCCGGTGTCGTCACGCCGTTCGATGGTTCGATTCCGCGGGCCCCCGACATCCCCCGGCCGACCCGATCGCCTGCTTCTGAAAGGAGCTGTCGAATCACTCTCTCTTTCTCGCCGTATTCGCCCTCGCCGAAATGGACGTAGCGGACATTGCCCTGGGCATCGATGAAGTACTCAGCCGGCCAGTATTGATTGCCATAGGCGTTCCAGGTCTGCTGTTCGTCGTCCTGGGCGACCGGATAATGGATGCCGTTCCGTTCGATCGCTTCCGCGACGTTGCCGGCATCGCGCTCGAAGGGGAACTCCGGCGTGTGGACGCCGACGATCGTCAGACCGTCCTTGCGGTAGCGCGCGTCCCACGCTGTCAGGTAAGGGAGAGTTCGGATGCAGTTGATGCAGCTGTAGGTCCAGAAGTCGATCAGAACCACACGCCCCCGCAGGCCGGTCATGGCCAGCGGCCGGTCTCCCGGGGTGTTGAACCATCTCTCCGTGTCGACGAATTCGGGGGCCGGGCCGAGGACGGGCAATCGCAACCCGCCATCGCGGCCGGTTTGCGGCGCGCCACCGTCTGCGGCTGAACCGATTCCGTGGTTGTCGTCACGGAGCCCGGCGAGAGCGCTCTGGGCGGAAGCTGTGTCCTCCAGACCCTTGCTGGGGTCGACCAGGAAGCTCGGCAGGTCGCTTGCGATCGCGTTCTGAAAGCGGATGTCGTAATTGCCGAGCATGGCGACGGCGACGGCGATCATCAGCACCCCCATTGCGATTTGGAACAAGCCGCCGCGTCGCGCCAGGGGGGCGATCGCTCGGCGGCCGCCGAGCATCAGCACGTAGAGGACGGCGGCCGAGCCGAGGCCGTAGCTGAGTGCCACTGCGAGCCTGCCGGCGCTGAACGACTGAGACGCGGAAACGGTTATGACGCCTGCCAGGATGGGGCCTGCGCATGGCGCGTACAGGAGGCCGAGGCTGAGGCCGACGAAAACCCCAGACCAGAAGCTCTCACCCCCGATGCTGGGGCCGCCCTCACCTGCGGTCATCCCACTGATCCACCCCTCCAGTCGAGTCGCCAGAGGGGGCGCGATCAGGGTCAGGCCGAAGGCGATCAGGACGACGATTGCCAGCTTTCGGAGGAGATCGTCGGGAAGTCCCAGCGCCGCGATCACGTAGACCAAGGCGACCGTCGCGAAGGTGAAGGAGATCGCCAGGCCGGTGACTATTCCCAAGGGCCGCCTCCGCCCACCGGTGGCGCCCGCCGAGAGCGCGATCGGCAGAACGGGCAGCACGCATGGCGACAGCGCCGTGGCGGCGCCGGCGACAAATCCGAAGAGAACGAGGAGCGCCATCAGCCCCCGTTCATCGAGTCTCCGCTTTCATGCATCGAGCTCTGCTCATGCGTCGTTGTGCCGTTTTTCTTCATCGAATCCTCGTGCTTCATCGCGGCTTCGCTCGAGGTTTGGCCTGCGGGTGTGGTCGCCTTGGAGGAAGTCCCACTCGTGGTCGTGTCGGCACCGCCCCCGCAGCCCGCGAAGGCGATCGCTGCGCCCACTGCAAGCACCGTCCCCGCCTGGGGCACCCTATTTGCACGCATCGTCGCTCCCTTCGTTGCTGACCAGGGCAACGCTAGGAGGGAAATGTGACAAAAGGAGAAATTCTGGATGTGGCGGCGCATCAGGCTGACTGCGCGGCAATCGCCGGAGCGCATGAGGCGAGTTCGTTGCCGGTCGGCATGTCGCGGCGCAGGCTGGCGAATGCAAGTCCGCCGAGAAGCAGCGGCAGCCAGAAGAGGATGACGCGATAGGCGAGGACCGCCGCCGCGGTGCCGGCCGCGGCCGTTCCGTAGACGATGAAGGTTCCGATCAGGCCGCCGTCGATGCCGCCGATCCCGCCGGGGATCGGGAGCAGTCCTCCCAGCTGTCCGATCAGATAGGCCATCAGCACCACCGTGAGCGGGGGAGAGAGGCCGAAGGCGCGGAAGGTCGCCCAGAGCACCGCGTTGTCGAAGGCCCAATAGCCGAACGAGCCCGCCAGGACACGGAGGTCGCCCGATCGCACTATCTGGAAGGCCTCCGTGGTGCCGTTGATCACCGCGGTCCGGGTGTGACTCCAGCCGCGGCTCAGCCGGGAAGCCCTCGGGTCCGGGGTCCGTCCCGGCCCGAGGCGTGGCAGCAGGGCGACTGCGCCGATGGTGAGGGCGGCGGCCGCGGCGGGCACGGCGGTGAGCCACAGAGATAGTTCGGGACCGAGGATGCCGATCGCCAGCGCCGTCCCAATCACCGCGACGGCGACGAAGTTCACCGCGCTTTTGATCAGGAAGAAGGCGACCGACCGGCGCGCGATACGTGCGGCATCCATCCCTCCGCGGTGGAGGATCCAGGCCCCGAGCGCGAGCCCGCCGGCGCCGCTCGCGGGAACCAGCGAGCCCATCGCCAGCTCCGAACCGCCGATCTGCCAGCTTCGCCTGCGGCTGAGGCCGGTGCAGAAGATGGGCCCGAACATGAGGACATAGCAGGCGAACGAGAGCGCCTCGAGCGCCGTCGCCAGAGCCAGCCAGCCGGGCTCGGCTTCCGTCAGCAGGTCCCGCACTTCCCCGAGGCCCGGGGCGAGGAGGAAGATCGCAAACAGGATCGCGAGGGCGCCGACCGCCTGCAGGGCTCGCCGCAGCAGCGGCCGCGTCTGGAACTCTCGGGGGAGATCGGGCCCCGGCGCGGGTGAGGCACCGGCTTCGGGCGAGGCGGGCATGCCCCCAACCTACGCGCCGGATCACCGGTGAGGCTGCGCTAGGGTCGGGGCATGCGGGTCGCAGCCGTCCAGCTGGACGTGGCTCTGGGCGACGTCCGCTCCAATCTGAGCGCCTGCAACGCGCTGGCGCGCGAGGCCGCGGCGGCGGGCGCGGAGGCGATCGCGCTTCCCGAGTTCTTCACGACCGGCGCCGCGTTTCGTCCCGAGCTTGCCGGCGCCGCGCTGGCGCCGGACGGAGCCGCGACCGAGATGCTGCTCGAGGTGGCCGCCGATGAGGGGGTCCTGATCGGAGGGTCGTTCCTGTGTCGCGACACGGACGGGCAGGTTCGCAACGCGTTCCCGCTCGCCGGCCCCGACGGCCTGCTCGGCCGCCATGACAAGGACCTGCCGACGATGTGGGAGAACGCGCTTTACGTCGGTGGTGAAGACGACGGTGTGGTCGAGGCGGGCGAGCTGACGGTCGGCGCGGCGGTGTGCTGGGAGTTCATGCGGAGCGCGACCGCGCGGCGCCTGCGGGGGCGGGTCGATCTGGTGATGGGAGGGTCGAACTGGTGGAGCGTCCCGAACTGGCCGCCGAGGGCCTACACCCGTCGCGCCGAGCGTGCTAACGCCGCCGTGGCCGCGCGGGCGCCGGCCGTTTTCGGCCGCTACATCGGTGCGCCGATCGTCCATGGGGCGATCAGCGGCAGCTTCTCGTGCCCGATGCCGGAGCTTCCGTCGCTCCGCTACTCGGGGCACTTCCAGGGCGGCGCCCAGATCGCCGACGCCCATGGCCGCGTCCTCGCTCGGCGCGGGAGGGAGGTGGGCCCCGGCTTCGCGATCGCCGACGTCGAGCCCCGTCGTGTCACGCCAGACGAGCCGATCCCGGATCGGTTCTGGCTTCATCGGCGGGGGTCGATTTCCGCTTTCGCCTGGAACTCACAGCGCCTTCTCGGCCGCCGCTGGTATGCAAAGAACGTTCGTGGCCGGCCTCCCCTCGCCATCGGCGAGACCCGAACCACGTTCGCGGCTTCAGGGCGCGGCGACCCCCCCGCCGACACCGCCACCTGAGGGGGAGGGTGCCGGCGCCGATTCGGGCGCGGGGCTCGATTCAGCCGGCGCACCCGGTTCTTCGCCACCGCCTTCTTCCGGTTCGGCTTCTTCGTAGCCGCCTTCGTATTCGTATTCGTATTCGCTTTCGTATTCGCCGCTCGAGGAGGACGAGGAGGAGCCGGCGGTGTGTCCGCTGTCGAGCCCAGAGAGTTCGGGGAGGCTCGACGGCACCCCGAATTCGGGGCAGTCGCCGTTGACGGCCTGTTCCATGAAGTAGCGCCAGATCGGCCCCGCGGTCGGACCGCCGAAGCCGGTCTCTTCCCGGGACTGCGGGTGCCCGACCCAGACCGCGGTCGAGAAGAGCGGCGTGTAGCCCACGAACCAGGCGTCGGAGAGTCCCTCCGAGGTGCCGGTCTTGCCCGCCGCCGCGGAGCAGCCCATCGACGTGTAGCCGGCGCCGGTCCCCTGCGTGATCACGCCCTCGAGCAGCTTGGTGACATCGTACGCATCGCCTTCGCTGAGGACGCGCTCACCCCCGTCGGGGTTGGGTTCGTCGACCTTGCCGTCCGGGAACTCGACGCGGGCGACCGCGGTTGGCCGATGGCGAATGCCGCCATCGGCGAGCGTTGCGTACGCCGAGGCCATTTCGAGCGGGGTGACGCCGACCCGCAGCCCGCCGATCGCCTCGGCGGGTACCGATTCGAGCGGCGCTGTGATCCCCATCTGCTGGGCGGTGTGGGTGACGTTTTCCGGGCCGACGTCGAGGTCGAGCTGGGCGAAGACGGCGTTGACCGACTCCCAGGTGGCGCTGGCGAGCGACATCGTCCCCCCGCCCGGCTCGGCGTTGTGGACGGTCCAGACGCCGCCGCCCGGGATCTCGAGCGTCTTCGGCGAGGTGCCGTCGTAGTAGGTCGAGTAGGGATCGATTCCCTGCTTGATCGCGGTGGTGAGGACGAAGGCCTTGAACGAGGAGCCGGGCTGCCGGTGGGCCTGCCAGGCGTAGTTGAACTGACTTTCTTCGGCAGACCCCGGCGTCGAGGCGAGCGCGACGATCTCGCCGTTGGACGGGTCGACCGAGGCCAGCGCCGAGGCCGGCCCGCCTTCCGGGTAGCAGACCGAGCAGGAGTCGACCGCCGCCTGCGCGATTTCCTGCAGTTCGGGATTGATCGTCGTGTAAGCCTTCAGCCCCCCATAGCGGACGGTGTTGATGCCGTACTTGTCGATCAGCTCCTGCTGGACGAGGTCGAAGAGAAACGGGTCGCGGATCACCTGGTACTTGTGGCCCGGGTTCAGTCCCAGGCCCCGGTGGATCGCCTTGCGGTAGCGGCGATGGCTGATGTACCCCTCGTCCCGCATCGCTTCCAGCACCTCGTCGCGGCGTTCGAGCGCGGCCCTGGGGTCGAGGAACGGGTTGTATTCGGTCGGCGCCTGGGGGAGGCCGGCGATCAGCGCCGCCTCGGTCAGGCTCAGGTCCTTGGCGGGCTTGCCGTAGTAGGTCTGCGCCGCGGCTTCCGCCCCCACAGCCGTCTCACCTTCGACGGTGCCATACGGGGCGGTGTTCAGGTACTGGGTGAGGATCCAGTGCTTGGAGTGCGCGTCCTCCATTTCGAAGGCGAGCCGGACTTCCCTCAGCTTTCGTTCGAGCGTGTCTTCGGGGTTGCGGATGTAGAGGTTGCGGACGAGCTGCTGGGTGATGGTCGAGGCGCCCTGGACGGGCTTGCCGCCCGCCAGCAGGTCCTTCCAGGCGGCGCGGGCGATCGACGCCGGGTCGATCGCCCCGTGGTCGAAGAAGCCCCTGTCCTCGATCGCCACGGTGGCGTCCTCGAGATCCTGCGGCAGGGCCCGCGCGGGTACCGGCTGGCGGATGGTGCTGGCCCGAATGAAGCCGATCAGCGAGCCGTCGGACGCGTAGATCGCCGAGGAGCGGCCGCGCTGTACCGGCTTCAGGCTGGACAGCGGCGGCCCCGAGTTGTAGACGCCGATCGCCCAGGTCGCGGCGACGGTGCCGCCGGCCAGGAGCAGCACGAGCAGGACGCCGCCGGCCAGGAGCAGCCTCCAGTGATTTCTGTGCGACCTGCGTCGCCGCCTTCGAGTTCGCCGAGCCACGGGGGAGTACCCGTACTGAGGCTACCGAGCCGCCGTCAGGTGCCCTCACCGCCGCCGGTGGCGACCGCGTAGGCCTCATCGCCGCCGAGGAACGGAGTCAGGGTGACGTAGACGGCCCATGGCACCAGTTCCGCCAGGCGCTCGGGGCCCTTCGCTTTGACGTGTTCGTAGAACAGCGCGTACAACGCGCCGCCGATCGCCTCGGCGGTGACGGGGGGAACGTCGGGGGAGAGCTCATAGCCCGCCGCCAGCAGGGCCTCCATCTGTTCGGTCACACGCTCACGCTGCTCGAGCGCCCGTTTTCCCGCCGCGTACATCTCCACCGCGCCGAGCCGCGCGTACTCGGGCTCCTGCACCCCGTAGAGGAACATCGCCTCCTGCGTGGCCCGGACCGCCTCGGCCCAGTCCTTGGCGATCCTGAAGGCCGGCAGCGCGGCCGCCAGCATCTGCAGCGAGCCGACGTCGAGGGCCGCGACCGTCGCATCCTCCTTGCTCTCGAAGAGTTCGTAGAACGCCCGGTAGGACGTCCCGGCGCGCTCGATGATGTCGGCGATCGTCGTCTCCGGATAGCCCTTCTCGGCGACGGCGGCCGCCAGCCCCCGCAGCAGCCGCTCCGACGGATTCGACGCAGCCTGCCGCTCCTCGAAGGGCAGCGGCCGCAGCACGCGCCGCCGCGGCCCGCGCAGCGGCCCCGGGGGAGGGGGATAGAGGAGGAGCCATTCCCAGAGCTGCGGCGCCAGTTCCACCAGCCGCTCGGGCTCGCCGCGGTAGAGGTGCTTGTGCATCGCCTTCTGGACTCCGCCGATCAGCGCCCGCACCATCTCCGAGGGCATCCCCTCGCGGCCCATCGCGACCAGGATCGGGCTCGCCAGCTTCTCGACGGAATCGGTCATCCGGTCGAGCAGGGCGACCGCCTCGGGCCCGCCCGCATAGACCTCGACGATGCACATCGTCGCCGCCGCCGGCTGCGTCGCGATTCGCTTGATCAGGTCTTCGAAGGCGGTCTTCGTGAGCTCCGGGCTCTGTGGCTCGCCACCGGGCAGGAGCTGCTCGGCAGCCGTTTCCAGCGCCGGCTCGACCAGCGCCTCGATCGCCGCAAGGAAGCACGCCTGTTTGTCGCTGAAGTGCTTGTAGAAGGCACTGCGCGAGACCCCGGAGACCTCGACCAGGTCCAGGATCGTCGTCGCCTCATAGCCCTTTTCGGCGACGTTCGCCACCATCGCCCCATAGAGCCTTTCGCGGTGGTTCTGCTCCGCTTCCGCGGCGGTCGTCCCGCGGCCCGGGGGCAGGGTCTTTTCGCTCAGGCGCCTCGAGTCTCCCCATGGTGTCACCACCATCCGGAGCGGCACCATATCCAGCGCCTTCGATTCCTCAGATCGCCCGGAATCCGGGCCCTCTAAACGGTAGTTCGCTGCCCATTTCTTGCTGCCACTCACGGTAGAGCATCGTTGCAAAGAAACCCCGCTTTCCATGCGGGTTTCATGCAAGGGGCTTGACATCAGGGTTGGACTGTGTTCTAGTTATGCGCGGCTTCCGGGAAGCGAGTTGTTTTGTACGGGGAACGGGGGCAGCAGCGAAGCTGCGGAGAGAATTCCATTGGCCCGGGCAGGGCTTACGAGCTATCGTGAGCCCCGGGGGATCCGCCGGAAAGGGGAGAGGGACGAAGGTGAGACGCGAGGGGAAGACACGGGCCGCCGGCCTGGCGGTCCTCACCCTTGGGGCGCTCGCGCTCCTGCTGGCCGCCTCGCCTGCGCTCGCGGCGAAGAAGTACGTGCCCGTCACCCAGTTCCCGCCGCCCTATCCCGAAAACCTGGAATGGAGCCCTACCGGCTTCGAAAATCTCCTTGCTCAGGGCATCGCGATCAGCAACAAGAACAGTCACATCTATGTGGCAGATAGCGGCCGCGGAGTGGTCTTCGACTTCAGCTCGACCACCGATAAGGTCGCGGACCGCTGGGAAGGCGGCGCCACGCCGGCGGGGTCATTCGGCGGATCCCGCGTCTCGGTGGCGGTCGACAACGGGACGGGTGATGTCTACGTCGCCGACCGCACCCACGGCGTGATCGACAAGTTCGACGAAGGCGGCAACCTGATCACGAGCTTCGGCGATTCCGAACCGGCGCACGACGGTCAACTCGCCGGGCTCGCGACCCCGGCTGGTTCCTTCACCCCCCCAACCGATTACTACAGCAGCTTCGCGATCGCGATCAACCAGGCGACCCACAACCTCTACGTCGTCGATGCAGGCCACAAGGTGATCGACATCTTCGACGAAAGCGGTGCCTATCTCGAACAGATCACCGCCACCCCGGCAGGGCTCTACGAAGAAGTCTCCGGCTCGACCCGGACGACGGGCATCGCGGTGACGACCGTCGGCGACGTCTACGTCGCCGATTGGGCCGCCCACGAGATCTTCCAATTCAACGCCGCCGGCGAATATGTGAGCGCCTGGAACGGCGGCACGCTTCCGAACGGCGCGGCGTCCAAAACGCCGGAGGGCAATTTCGGCCCTGAATATGAGCCGCTCGAGGTCGCGGCCGAAGACTCCACCGGCAACGTCTTCGTCAACAACCCATCGAATGCCTCGATCGATGTGTTTGACAAGAACGGCAACTACCTGTACCAGACGAGCCACGCGGAACAGGGTGGGGAATGGATACTTTTCCCCGAGGTTGTAGCCATAGATCAGGCCACGGGCTACCTGTACTCGGCTCGGTTCGGCTCCAACGCGCAGGTCTTCGAACCGATCATCGTGCCCGACGTCAGCGCCGGCGCCGCCTCGGATGTCGGCACCACGACCGCGACGTTCCACGGCCACGTCGACCCGGCAAGCGCAGAGGGCGGGGGACCGATCACCGAATGTCATTTCGAATACCTGGCGACCTTCGATGCGGCGACGAACGGCGCATCCGAACTCTTCAAGGGCGCGAAGAGTGTTCCATGCACTCCGGGGCCTGCCTACACCACACCCACCGACGTCAGTGCCACTGTCACGGGACTGACCCCGGGCACCGAATACCGGGTCCGTCTCGTCGCCAGCAACTCAGCAGGCGAGAACAGCGCGATTGGCGAGAACGCCGCGACGGTCGGTCGCTACAACTTCTCGACTCGGTTCGGATCGTCGGGGTCGGGAGACGGCCAACTCGACGAACCGCTTGACGTGGCGATAAACGAATCGAACGGCGACGTCTACGTGGCCGACGCGGGCAACCACCGAGTCGATCAGTTCTCCCCGGCCGGCTCCTTCATCAGGGCCTTCGGCGCCGACGTCGGCGGAGCCGGGGTGGACGCCTGCACGAGCGGCTGCCAGGCCGGCTCGGCCAGTTCCGAACCGGAGCCGGGCGAACTCGCGGATCCCAAATTCGTCGAGGTCGACAACTCGACGGGACCCTCGGCCGGCGACGTCTACGTCGCGGACGGTGAAAACCGCACCGTCCAGAAGTTCGACTCCTCGGGCAACCTGCTTTCCGATTGGGGGAGCGGCGGCGCGGTCGAATTCAGCAAAACCGAAGGAAAGATCGGCGGCATCACGGTCGACGATTTGGGCAACCTCTTCGTCCTCACCGTAAGCCCACCCTACAACTGGACCGAGTTCAGCGAGAACGGACTCTCGATCACGAAGTTCCCGACGAACGGCACCTGGATCAACGGGTTGAGGATGAACCTGGGGACGCCGGGCGGGTCCGGAATCGACATCGGCATGGGCGAAACCTGGTACGAGACGCAGCCGAGCGGTCGAGGAAGCGCCGGCGTCCTTTACTCCAGCACGACGGCTCCCAACTACGCGTCCTACCAACTCTATTTTTCTTTCTTGTCCGAACTGGTGCTCGCCAATTCAGGATTGGCAGTCGACCGCTCGTCCAACAACGTGTTCGTCGATCAGAGCGGCCGCATAGACGAGTTCCCAGCCGCGAACTGCAACCCCGGCGGAACAGGCCCAAACCCCGCGCCGGGAGGATGCTGGCCCTCGGACAGCTTCGGCGCAGGGGATCTGACAGAAGGAGCGGGCCTGGCCGCCCCGTCCTCCAGTCACCTGGTCTATGCAGCGGATTCCGCTGCCGACGCCGTGGCGGTCTTCGCACCTCTTCCCGCCCCCGAAGTTGAAACCAAGGGCGCGACGGGGGTCGGTCCGACAGCGGCGACGCTGACGGGCCACGTCGACCCGTCGGGACCCGGACAGGTGAGCGATTGCCGGTTCGAATACCTGGCCGGCCCGATCAACAATGAGGTCCAGAAGCTCGAATTCGATGGTGCCCTCGAAGGGACCTTCACCCTCACGTTCGAAGGCCAGACGACTGGACCGATCGCGCTCGCGCCGGGCGGCTTCCCCGAATACTACGTTCGCACCGCGCTCGAAGCGCTGCCGAAGATCGGAAACGAAAACGTCAAAGTGACGGGTCAGGAAGGCGGCCCGTTCGAGATCGAATTCATCAAACGCTTCGCTCAGGTGAACGTCCCGCAGCTGACCGTCGATCCCTCGCAACTGACGCCGTCAGGTGCATCGGCCGCCGTGACGACGTCGTTCCCGGGGAACGGCTGGCAGTACGGGACCAGCATTCCCTGTTCGCCGCCGGCGCCTCTCTCCGTCCCGACCGACGTCAGCGCCGAACTCAACGGTCTCAGCCCGTTCACCGTCTATCACTACAGGCTCGTCGCGGCGCGCTCTGACAGCGAAGGGCTCGATAGCTACGGCAAAGAACTGACATTCACCCCCGGTGCGACCTCGCCACCGGGGGTCGGCGGCACCGGCGCCTCGGCCGTCACGCCGACGAGCGCCCAGCTTCATGCGGAGGTCAACCCGATGTCAGCCCCGACCACATATCTATTCGACTACGGGCCTACCTCGCAGTACGGGCAACAGACCCCCGCGAGCGAATCGATCGGAGAAGACGAAACCGACCACACGGTCAGCACGCAGCTCTCTGGGCTCACTCCCGGCGCCGTCTATCACTTCCGCGCCGTTGCGATCAACCTCAACGGGGTCACAAACGGTCCCGATCAGATTTTCGCGACCCCTGACCACCCGGAGATCGGCCAGAGCACAGTAGCTGCCGTCTCGGCCAACGGCGCGACCCTGAGCCTGGCGATCACGCCCGGCTTCCGGCCCACCACCTACCGCGTCGAGTACGGAGTCACCCGGGGCTATGGCGCCAGCACCCCGCAGAGCTCTTCGATCGGCGCCGACAACTCGCCGCATTTACTCAGCGCGGACATCTCCGGGCTTGCGGCGGCAACCACCTATCACTACCGCGTCGTCGCGAGCAACGAAATCGGCACCACCAGCGGCCCTGACCAGACGTTCACCACCACGCCCAGTTCGGTCCTTCCGGCCCCGGCGGCGCCGCGTGCGCCGAAATGCAAGCGGAAGTTCGTCCTCCGCCACGGCCGCTGCGTGAAGAAGCCGAACCGTCATCACCGCCATCGCCGCCACAAGCGGAGGCACCATCATGGCTAGACGACCCGACCGAATCTCGCGGCCCTGGATCGGAGCGCTGCTCGCGCTGGCGATGCTGTTCGCGCTGCCGGCCGGCGCCCAGGCAAACGTCAGCCATGCTTTCACCGGCACGTTCGGCTCAGCCGGCTCGACCCCGGTCAACCCCTATCCGATCTCCGAACCAACCGACATCGCCGTGGACCAGGCAACCGGCGACGTATACGTCACAGACCCGGGCAATCACCGTGTCGAGAAGTTCGACTCATCAGGTCACCTCCTCTTCATGTTCGGCCGCAACGTCAACAAGACGGCGATCGAAACGTCACGCCCGTCGGAATCGAATATCTGTCCTGCGGCCGGCCATCCATCGGACGAATGCCAGGTCGCCACCAGCGGCGAATCACCCGGGGCCTTCGAAGACCCGATGTGGCTCGCGGTGGACAACTACGAATTCGGCGAAGGGAACGTCTACGTCGGGGATGTGGGCGACAACGTCGTCACGAAGTTCAACTCCTCCGGGCAGATCATCAGCGGCTGGGGAGCCGCGGGCCAGAAGAACGGTGCCGACGACCCCGAACTGCCGCTCTTCGGCCCGCTCTTCGGCGTCGCGGTCGGAGGTGGCTGCGCCACGCCCGAAGAACCGCTCACCGGCCACTGCTCGCCCAACGGCACCCTCTTTGTCGGAGGCCGTCACTACTCCGACAACGTTCGCGAGTACACGCAGAGTGGCCAGTGGATAGTCGACACACGCTCAGAAGGAGCTTGGTTGAAGGTCAACGACATCGGGCATCCCTTCTTCGTCGTCAGCCCGTTCGGCACGTTCGGTGAAAAGCCGGAGGTCTGGACGATGGTCCCGAGGCCGGGCAGCCAGGGTGAAGGCTCCACCTACCAGGTGACCAGCGACTGGCCGGCCAGCGGCTTCGCGCTCGATCCGTCGACCGAAGAACTCTACGAGTCGGTGGAAACCCGCGAAGATGAAGTCGAACCGCACGGATTGCGAATCGACCGCTACAGCGCCGACTGCAATCCGCTCAACGGGTCCTGCGAACCGGTCGACACATTCGGCGAGGGCCACCTCTCCAAAGGCAAGAGAGTCTGCCTGCCTGGGGTCAGTTTCTTCTCCTGCGAAATCAACATCAAGGGTGTCGCGGTGGACGGCTCCACCCACACCGTTTATGCGGTCAATTCAGAAGCCGGCGGGGGAGAGGTCGCGGTCTTCGGAGACGTCCGGCCGATCGTCACCACCGGAGAACCGACGAACGTGGAAACCTCGAGCGTCACCCTCACCGGTAGCGTCGATCCGGCCGGCCGAGGCGCGATCACGGACTGCTTCTTCGAATACGGGTTCGACAAGAATTACGGCCGCTCGATCCCCTGCACCCCGGACCCGGCGTCCAGCCCGCCGGGCTCCAACTTCACCGCGCAGACGGAGGTGACGGCGACCCTCTCGGGGCTCTCGCCCGGCACCCACGAGCATTACCGCCTCGTGGCCACCAATGCCGCGAACGCGACGACCACGGGTTCGGACAGGGTCTTCACCACTACGGCTCCTCCTGCGATCGATGGTTTGGTCGCGGAACATCTCACCGCGACGTCGGCCGAACTCGTCGCACAGGTCAATCCGAACGGCCTCAAAACGACCTATCGGTTCCAGTACGGGCTCAGCATCGGCTACGGGCAGGAAGTCGTGGGCACGATCGAAGCCTCTGATAGCGACCAGGAAATCGCGACGCAGCTCACGGGGCTGACGCCGGGGGCCTACCACTACCGGCTCATCGCCGAAAACAAGGTCGAAGGCAAGGACGAAGGCGGCACCACCACCACCGAAGACCACGTCTTCAACTTCTACCCGCCCTCCTGCCCGAACGAAAACGTCCGCCAGCAGACGGCGGCAAACTACCTGCCCGACTGCCGGGCATATGAGCTGGTCTCGCCAAGCGACGCGAACGGCACCCAGCTCTACGCCGGAGGCCCCAACACGGGCCTTGCGACGAGCCCGCCGCGATTCTCTTACACCGGCCTCTGGTCGACGATCCCGGAATCGGGCGGGAGCCCGATCGACAGTACCGGCGATCTCTACGTCGCGACCCGAACCGCCACGGGCTGGGTGACGAGGTACGTCGGCCTCCCCGCCAGCGAGGCTGCCGTCGACGGGGGGCCCCCGCAGGGGTTGTTCGGCCAGGCCGGCTACTGGCACCTGTCCAACGGCAACTCAGGCCCGGACAGAATCCAGAACAACGTCCTCACCGATCCCGGGATGAACAGATTCCTGAACTGGAGCGACGGCAGTCAGGAAATCGGCGGCCTTCGTAATCAGAACCCGGTGTCTTCCAATGCTCCGTTCGTCTGGAACGCTCACGGCGACTTCCTCGATCGCTGGCCGACCAACCTGGCGTCCGTGCCGGCCGGTGTGAACCCGTATCGGGTCGGGGGAGTGAATCCCGGAGGCATCAACTCCCTCGATTGCCCGACCGTCAACACCGCCGGCAACTTCTGCCCGGGAGAAGTCAGCGCGTCCTCCGACCTAAGCCATTTCGGATTCTCCACCGAGTGGAACGTCTTCGCCCCCGGCGGCCAGACAGCGCCTCCGGGCTCGGTGTATGACAACAACACCCGGACCCGCGAAGTCGTCCTCGTATCGAAAACCCCTGGCGGCCAGCCGATTCCGGCCGAGCCGGGAGACAACGCCGGAGACCCCCTTCAGATCCCGGGTTACTCGAGCGACGGCTCACACATCCTGATGGGGTCAGGCAGCGTCGGGCCCTGCGGACTCTCCAACTGCCCCGTGCCGCCGTGCGGCGCCACCAGCGGAGCGCTGCGCTGCCAGACCAATCCGCTGCATCTGTACATGCGGGTCGGTGGCGCGGTCACCTACGACGTTTCCCAGGGGCGCGCCGTCACCTACGTCGGGATGACGGCTGACGCGTCGAAGGTCTACTTCACGTCCCCGGAACCACTCATGAGCGAAGATCTCGATGCGAGCGTCGACCTCTACATGTGGTCCGAGGAAGGCGAAGTCGAAGGCCATCCGCTCACCCTGGTCTCGAAGGGCAACAACCCCGGCAATCTGGACGAACCGGGGAACAGCGACTCCTGCACCGGGAGCTTCAGCACTCCGCAGGAATCGATGAGCAAGAACTGCGACGTGATCACGATCTCCGACCTGGCGTATTGCCGCCTGACCGGCGGCGTCGGCGGAAACTGCCGCTCGGACACGGCGATCGCTTCCGAAAACGGCGACATCTATTTCTTTTCGCCCGAGCAGCTCGACGGGTCCCGCGGCATCCCGAACCAGGAGAACCTCTATGACTACCGCGAAGGCGACCTCCAGTATGTCGCGACGTTCAGCGGCGGTCCTCACTGCTACGAAAGCCCGATCCCCGGGTTCGGCGAAACGGTGTGCTCGTCAACTCCGATCGCACGGATGCAGGTCTCACCCAACGACAGCCACATGGCGTTCGCGACGGACAGTCCGGTGACCCAGTACGACAACGCCGGTCATCTCGAGATGTACGTCTACGACCCGGCGGTCCGCAGGGTGGTCTGTGCGTCGTGCGTCCCCAGTGGCTCGCCGCCGAACTCCGACATCACGGCGAGCCAGGACGGGCTGTTCATGACCTACGACGGGCGTGCGTTCTTCGCGACCGAAGATGCGCTGGCCCACGCGGACACGAACAAAGGCCAGGACATCTACGAGTTCGTAGGAGGCAGGCCGCAGTTGATCACCACCGGTACCGGAGAGACCCACGTGGCGGGTGGCGTTCTGTCGGCACTTCTCAATCCACCCGGTCTGGTCGGGGTCAGCGCCGGCGGTCAGGACGTCTACTTCTCGACCTACGACACACTGGCGAGGCAGGATCACAACGGCCTCTTCCTCAAGTTCTACGATGCGCGGACCGGCGGCGGGTTCTCCGCCCCCGCGCCGCCCCCGCCGTGCGAAGCGGCGGACGAGTGCCATGGTGCGGACAGCTCACCGCCGGGTGCGATGCCGGACGAAACCAGCGCCTCGCTCAACGGGGGCGACCTCGCGAAAGCGAAAGCCCGCAAGCGGAAGGCGAAACGGCACCGCCGTCGAGGGCGCAGGGCGCACGGGCGGCATCACCATCGCGCTGAGCGACCGATCCGAGGTGCGCGATGACGTCGCGTCGCTCCACGGCTCGCACCCTGCTCGCGATGCTGGTTGCGGTGGCCACGATGATGGCGCTGCCGGCTTTCGCAGGGGCCAATACTCCGATCACCGCGTACTCGGCACTGCCCTCGAACGGCCAGGCCGGCGGCCATCCAGATGTGGAGCTGCATTTCGCCGTCGAAAATCGAATCCTGCAGCACAGTGAAAGTCCCTGCAACTGCGAGGACGCGAAAGACGCGATCCTTCACCTCCCGCCGGGATTCATCGGGAACCCCCACGCAACTCCACAGTGCTCGATCGCCGAGTTCTCTGCCGACGAATGCCCGATCGACTCCCAGGTGGGAATCACAAACGTGAAGGCTTCGAATGGATTCCCGTTCAACAGCGCGGTCTACAACATCATTCCTCCACCCGACGTCTCGGGGCTTCTGGGCTTCAAGCTCTTCCTTTTCGACACGCCCCAGTTCACCGTGCTGTCGTCTCGCACCGGAGGCGACTACGGCCTCGATGCCGACACGACCTCGATCTACCACGGCATCTTTCCGCTCCAGGAGCTCAAGGAGGTGCTCTGGGGTGTTCCGGCGGGCACGAGTCACGATCAGCTCCGGCTCGACAAAACGAAAGTTCCGGGAGAAATGCCGTCCTACCTCGGTGAACTCTGCGACGCGGCCGGCAGCCTCAGCACCGACGACCCGAACACGGTCGTCCAGCCGTGCTTCACGAACTTCATCGGGGTAGCACCGGTCCACTCGAACTCCCCGCTCAATCCATTCCTCCAAAACCCGACGACATGTGCCGATCCGCTCAGTTCCTCGCTTGATGTCTTGTCCTACGACGGGGGAACGAGTCATGCCGACCACGCCTGGCCGGAGATGACAGGGTGCGACCAGCTCAGCTTCAACCCGAGCCTATACGCGCAGCCGACGACTAGCGCGACCGACTCGGCATCCGGGATCGAGGTCAACCTCTCAGTTCCCCAGCAGTTCAGCCCGACCATCCCCTCGCCCACGGAGCTGCGCGGGGCAACCGTCACCCTGCCGGAGGGCTTCTCGATCAACTCCAACGCCGCCGACGGCAAGACGTCCTGCACCGACGCCGAGGCGAATTTTGGAACCACGCTCGCAGCTCACTGTCCCGACTTCGCGAAGGTCGGAAGCCTGACGATCGATAGCTCCGCCCTGCCGGGCCCGGTGCCCGGCTTCATCTATCTCGGCATGCCGCTTGCCGGCAACCGATACAGGGTCTTCCTCGTCGCCGACGGCTTCGCCACCCACATCAAGCTGGCCGGCACAGTCAGCGCCGACCCGGTCACCGGGCAGCTGAAGGTCATCTTCACGGAGCTACCCCAGAGCCCGTTGACCGCCTTCGACATGCACTTCTTCGGCTCCGAACGTGGAATGCTCGCTACCCCCACTCAGTGCGGCACCTACCCGGTGGAAAGCACGTTCGAACCATGGGACTCCAGCCTCGGTTCCCAGCGGTCGACCCAGTACTTCACGCTCACCACCGGTCCCAACGGCACGCCCTGCCCGGGAGCCGTGAGACCCTTCGAGCCGGCGTTCCACGCAGCCTCCTCGAATCACTCCCCCGGCGCACATGCCTCCTTCGCGCTCGAGCTCAGGCGCGCGGACGGCCAGCAGGACATGGCCGGTCTCACGGTCGCCACTCCACCCGGGTTCCTCGCAACGCTGGCTGGCGTCCCCTACTGCCCCGAGGCGGCCATCGCCCATGCAGCCGGTCTTCGGGCGTCGGGGCTGACGGAGCTCGAAAGCCCCAGCTGCCCCGCCGCCTCCCAGGTGGGCACCGCGACCGTCGGTGCGGGGGCGGGCAGCCACCCTCTGTACGTTCCCGGCAAGGCCTATCTGGCCGGTCCCTACAAGGGCGCCCCCCTGAGCCTGGTCGTGATCACTCCTGCCGTGGCGGGGCCCTATGACCTCGGGAACGTCGTGGTGCGTGCCGCGATACGGGTGGACCCTGTCGATGCCCACGTCACCGCCACCGCCGACCGGCTCCCATCGATCATCGAGGGGATCCCCCTGAGGCTGCGCTCGATACGCGTCAACCTCGATCGCCCGGAATTCGCACTCAACCCGACCCGCTGCCGGCCGCTCGCGGTCCATGCTGACATCCAGGGCGACCAGGGCACTGTCGCGGCGCTCACCAGCCACTACCAGGTCGCGAACTGCGGAACGCTCCCATTCGGCCCGAAGCTTCGCCTGAGGCTTTCCGGATCGACGACCAGGACAGGGAACCCCGCGCTGCAGGCGACCGTGAGTGCACGCGAAGGGGAAGCCAACATCTCCAGCGCGGTCGTGACACTTCCGCATACCGAGTTCCTCGACAACGCCCACATCAAGAGCCCCTGCACCCGTGTCCAGTTCGCGGCTGATGCCTGCCCCGCTTCAACGGTGATCGGGCATGCGAGTGCGGTGACGCCGCTCCTCGCGCAGCCCCTTGAAGGGCCGGTCTTACTGCGGTCTTCATCTCACAAGCTGCCCGACATCGTGGTCATGCTGCAGGGCCAGATCGACATCGAACTGGACGGCCGCATCACATCGACTCACGGGCGGTTGCGGACCCACTTCGAAGATGTGCCGGATGCGCCATTGAAGAAATTCACCCTGAGCCTCGCAGGCGGCAAGAGGGGCCTGTTGGAAAACGGGGCCGTCGCAAACATCTGCAGTGTTCCTGAGTTCGCCACGACGCGAATGACCGGCCAGAACGGTGCAGTGAAGGCCGGCAGGGTTCCGATCGCGCTGCCATGTCACCAGCAGGGCCCGACGGGATCGACCAAGACACGACGCAGCCAGCGCAGGGGGGTGAGTCATCGATGAGCCGTCGCGCAACGACATCGATCGGAATCGCGGGCCTCTGCGCAGCGCTCTGCGCACTTGCCCTGGGCGCCGGACCCGCCTCCGCGAGAACCCTCGCGGGGAAGATGAACGGGTTCAACGGGGCTGCCAGCGCCGCGGTGGATGGTGGCGACAACGTCTGGGTCACCGACTTCGGGCAGGCGTCCAAAACGAACCCCGGGCCGAACGGGATCTACAAATATGACCCCTTCCCCTCCCTGAACCTGCTGGCGACCCCCAACACGTACGAATCGATCGGCTCTTCCACCCTCGAGCTTCAGATTGCCGTGGACGACGCGACGGGCGAGCTGTTCGTGGCCCAGTCCAACGGCCGCTCCGTGCTGATCTTCGCCCCCAAGGGTGGCTCGGCTCAGTGCAAGGAAGAAGTGGGAGAACCGGTCTGCTTCACACACGCGTGGACCCGGATCAATTCCGCAGATTCCGGATCCAACCCGAAGATCCAGGTCGCGATAGATAACACGGACACCTACTCGGAGGGTCGTATCTACCTCGCCCTGACCTCACCCGAGAACGATATTGAGATGTTCGACAGAGAACAGCGGCCTGTCGACTTCCCGGCGGCGGCGA
Organism: Solirubrobacterales bacterium; assembly: GCA_036265675.1. Taxonomy (GTDB): domain Bacteria; phylum Actinomycetota; class Thermoleophilia; order Solirubrobacterales; family 70-9; genus VRUE01. The sequence goes on along the minus strand of DATAOP010000049.1, from coordinate 155,336 downwards.
ACTATATCGTCAACAACAGGCTCACGGGAACGCCGACCGGCAGATTTGGCGAAGTCGGATACGTGGCGGTCGACTCGGTCGGAAACCTGTATGTCACCGACTGGGGCAAGAAAGTCATCGACGAGTTCGATTCGACGGGGACCTTCGTTCGCAGCTTCCCGTCGCCGCTGGCACACCCGGGCTACTTCACCGAAGGTTATGGCGGAGTCGCGATCGATCCTACGAACGGAAACGTCCTGATCTTGGAAGGCAACTATGAACCGGAAACCGGGGCCGGGGGTGCGAAGGAATTTGACGCATTCGCGAACTTCCTGGGCACCACTAAACTCAACGCAGAATTCTTTCCGAGAGGTCAGCCGGTGGTCAATTCGGCCGGCTATGCGTACATGCCGAACGGGGACACGGTGACGATCCTCAACCCCGCTCCGACCGAGCCGAAGGTCTCCTATCGTCAGGTCTCCAGCCCAACCACCACCGGCGGTACGCTCGAGGCAACGGTGGATTCGAACGGGGGCGGCCAGGTCACGGAATGCGAATTCGAGTACGTGGCGGAATCCGAATACCAGGAAGGCGACGCCGATCCCTATGCGTCGGGGCAGACCGAACCGTGCGAACCGGCGGCCCCATTCGAAGGGACGAAGAACGTCAGCACAGCCATCTCGGGGCTGGCCACCGATGAACCGTACAGGTATCGAATCGTCGTCCACAACGCCAATGGTGTGAAGTACGGCGCGAACGAGACCTACACGCCACAGGAGGTGCTCGGGCTGACGACCGAGGAGGCCACCGGGATCGACGAATCGTCCGCCGCCCTCAATGGCTCGTTTGTCGGCAACGGCGAAGCAACGCAGTACCTCTTCGAATGGGGACGGACGAAGGCCTACGGGACCTCGACCACGGTTGATTCGGTATCGCCGGCCGATGGCGTGACGGAATCGCTGTCCGCCGCCCTCCAGGGCCTCGAGCCGTACAGCACATACCACTACCGGGTCGTCGCGACGAACGGTTCGGGGACAAGCCATGGTGGGGACGAGATGTTCACGACCACTCCGGGGATCCCGAGCGTCACCGGGGAATCCGTGACCCTGGTGCACTCGGACCGAGCCGTCCTGCACGGAAGTGTCAACCCGAACGGCGCCGATACCAAAGTCCACTTCGAGTACGTGCCTGACGAAGAGTTCAGCACGAGCGGGTTCGAGAACGCATTCAGCACCCCCACGGAAATCCCGATCGGCATGAGCAAGCACAGCCAGACGGTGACGGCGCCGATCACGAAGCTCGAGCCGGGCACGCTTTACCACTACCGCATCGTCGGAGTGAATGAGGCCGGCGTCGGAGTGCCGAGCGAACCCCACACCTTCACGACTTTTGCCTTCACGCGGGAAGTCACGGACGGCTGTCCAAATGCGCACGTCCGCCAGCAGACCGGCAGCATCCTGCTGCTGGACTGTCGGGCATACGAGCTCGTCTCAGCGCGCAACTCCGGTGGCTACGACGTCGAGTCCAGCCTCGTCGCCGGGCAGACTCCGTTCAAGAACTATCCGGACGGCCAGGCTCCGAATGGTGAGCCTCGGGTTCTCTACGGGGTGCACAACGGGGGAATCCCCGGTACCGGCAATTCGACCAACCGCGGCGTCGACCCGTACGTCGCGACCCGCGGTGAGGACGGCTGGTCGACGAAATACGTCGGGATCCCCGCCGACGGCACCCCTTCCACCGTGCCCTTCAGCTCGAGCCTCATCGGCGCGGACTCCGGTCTCGGGACGCTGGCCTTCGGCGGCCCTGAAATCTGCTCGCCGTGCTTCCCCGACGGAAGCAGGGGGAATCCGATCCATACGCCGACCGGCGCCCTGGTGCAGGGGATGACAGGGTCGATCCCGCATCCGGAGGGGTCCGCTGCGGGGTTCATCGGCAGCCCACTGTCCGCGGACGGGAGTCACTTCGTCTTCGGGTCGACGTCCCAATTCGAGGCCGACGGAAACAACAGCGGTGACGTCTCGATCTACGACCGCAATCTGGACACCGGCCAGACGCACGTGGTGTCGAAGACCACCGGCGGCGCAACGATGACCGGCCCCGGCATCGGCGAGCTCGCGATCTCGGCAGACGGATCGCGGATCGTGGTCGGCCAGCTGGTCTCGGAATCGGGCAACGCCAGGTATTGGCACCTGTACATGAACATCGGCGACTCCGATAGGACCATCGACCTCACCCCCGGCGCCGGCGCCGGTGTGCTCTTCGATGGCATGACCGATGACGGCTCGAAGGTGTTCTTCACCACCTCCGATGCTCTCAGCACGCCCTCCGACCAGGACACCGATGCCAGCGCAGACCTCTACAGGGCCGAGGTGGGCCCGACGGGGACGGTTGCGCTGTCCCGGATCTCCACCGGTGTCGAAGGGGCGGGGAACTCCGATTCCTGTCAGCCCGCAGCAAACACCATTCATGAATATTGGAACACGACCGGGTCCGAGGAAACCTGTGGTGTTGTCGCAATTGGGGGCGGCCAGGGGTTGGCCGAGGGCGACGGCACCATCTACTTCCTCTCACCGGAGAAGCTCGACGGCGGCGGGGTTGAAAACGCGCCAAACCTGTTCGTCGCCCGTCCTGGAGGTTCCCCGGAATTCATAGCCACCCTGGAGTCGAGCGCCAACGCGCCGCTGCCTCTTCCTGCGCACCCGTTCATACGCTCCTTCGGCGCGCTCCCCAATCCAACCGGGGTCGCGATGGACCCGGTGACCGGAGACATCTATGTCCTCGATGCCGGCACCAGTCAGGGGCAGGGGTTCGTCTACAAATTCACCGCCGATGGCAAGCCCGATCTGACATTCGGCCAGAACGGAAAGATCACCGTATCCGGCGTGCAGGGCCTCTACAACTTCCCGACACAAATCGCGGTGGACAACGACCCGGCGAGCCCGAATTACCGTGAGCTCTACGTGCCTGAATACCTGGGCAAGCTGAAGAAGTTCTCTCCCAGCGGCGAACTGTTGGGGAGCCTGGAAACCCCCGAATTCGGAACCAGTGGCGTGGCGATCGATCCGGACACCGGCGATGTCTATGTCACCCTTTATCCATTCAATGCAGTCCTGGTCTACAACGCCCAGGGCGAATTGTTCAACTTCTTCTCGACCGAAGCACACTCGCCTCAACCCGAGGGCATCGCCGTCAGTTCGGCCGGCAACATCTATGTGGTCAATGGCGGCGGTAGCTCCGCCCGCAAGGGAACGACCGAGGTTTACGACGCGTCGGGAACTTGGCTGAGGACGCTCGACGAAAACCCGTCCTATGGCGTGGCGGTCGACCCCGCCGACGAACACGTCTACGTCGACGAAGGAAATCAGGTGTCGGAGTTCGACCCCTCGGGAGCCTCGATCGGCAGCCCGACCGGCGCAGGCCGTCTGTCCCACTCGGTCTCACTCGCGGCGAAAGCGGGAACGCTTGCAATCGCCAACCCGGGCCAGACGCATGTCGAGGCATACGGGCCGGCCGGGCTTCCTCCGGATGTCCAAACCGACAATCCGGTCGTCGTCGATAGCGTCAGCGAACCCGGGTCTTCGAAGACCGGGGACTTCCAGGTGACTCCGTCGGGGAACGACGCGGCATTCACCTCGGCGCTGTCTCTCACGGGATATGACAATGGGGGGAACCATCCGGAGGTGTTCCGTTACGACTCGGACACGGGGGTCGAATGCGCGTCGTGCAATCCGACCAGCGAGCAGGCGACCGGAGATGCTTCGCTTCCCCGCAACGGTCTGGGGCTCAGCGACGACGGACGGGTGTTCTTCAACAGCACGGAAGGGCTGGTCGATCGCGACCTGAACGAAAAGGGAGACGCGTACCAGTGGGAGCCGAAGGGCTTCAATCTCGGCCAGGGCGCGCCTCCCTGCGGCCGCGACGGTGGATGCGTCGAGCTGCTGTCGACGGGCACCAGCCCGTATGCCGTCGAGATGCTCGGAATCAGCAGCGCCGGTACGGATGCCTACTTCTTCACGCGGGACAGGCTTGCCGAAGAAGACGGGAACGGAAACACGGTGAAGATCTATGACGCGCGGTCGTTCGGAGGCTTCCCCTTCGTTCCGGAACCACCCCAGTGCAGGGCCTCGGACGAGTGCCACGGCCCCGGTACCGCGGCGCCGGCCCCGCCTCAGATCAAGAGCTTCGCGCCGACGCCGGGCGGAAATCTGCCCCCATGCAGGCGCGGTTTCGTCCGTCGCCACGGCGAGTGCGTGAAACGCACGAAGGGCCGCCACCGCCACCGCCACAAGCATCGTCGCAGGAAAGACCACCGCGGGAATGCGCATAGGACGAAGGCGCAATGACCCCAATGAGCAAGGACATCCGGAGAACGACGGCGTCGATCGCGCTGGCGCTTGCCGCGGTCCTCGGTCTGGCGCTCGCCGGGCCCGCCCAGGCCAGTCAGTCGATCGAGTCGTTCAGGACGGGCGCGATCGAAAATCAGCAGCCGCTGCCGGAAGGGCTCGGAGAAGTGGTGGCAGAAGGCTTTGCACAGGGTGCGCCCAGCGGCAATGAATTCTCGGTCATAAGCCGTACAGGTCAGGTCAAGACGGTCGAAGTCTCGTCCTCCACCACCTACATCGACTCGGCGGTCTCGAAGCCCCGCCTCAGCGACATTGCGCTCGGCTTCTACATTACGGTGTTCGGGGAGGTCACGGGCCCAGCCACGGTCACCGGCAACCATGTTGCAATCGACCCACCGCAGGCGGGAGGTCATCCCGACCTGTCCACATCCTTCACCCTCGGCAGCCCTGGAGAACCGGAAGCGGCGCGAAATGTCACCTTCCGGGCCCCGGAAGGCATTTTCGGCAACCCGAACGCCGTCACCGAGTGCACCTCAGGGGATTTCGCGCTGGATCAGTGTCCGTCCAACTCGCAGGTGGGCGTGATCACCCTGAACGCCAACTACGAAAACGACCCGAACTTCCTTCTGGGCACCGCACCGATATTCATAGTCGAACCGGTGGGCGACGACACTGCGCTGCTGGCCTTCATCGTCCCGACCCTGAACATCCCGATCAGCATCCCGGTGACCGTGCGCACGGCTTCGGACTACGGGTTGACCTTCACCGTCTCGAATATCAGCCAGTTGACGCCGCTCGCCGGGGCGAGTCTCACGATCTGGGGCTTCCCCGCACTCGCGGCGCACGACAGCGAACGATTCCCGAAAGGGAGCCCTGGAGCCCCGTCCAACTGCGCGGGCCTTTCGGATACGGGATGCCTCGGCCAGCCGACACCCTCGAGCATCCCCGTGCACCCGCTCACCGACAACCCGACGACCTGCACCGGGAGGCCGCTGATCACCACACTCGAAGTGCAGACCTACGGGGATCCGTCCCACGTGACTCGGAGACAGTCGGAATACCCGGAAACCGTCGGTTGCGATCTGGAGGTCTTCACGCCGGTCCTCTACGCCAGCCCGACGACGAACGAAACCGACGCGCCATCGGGCCTCGACATCGATCTCAGCGCTCCCCAGTTCCTCGGCTTTGCCGCCTCCCCTTCCGAGCTGCGCAAAGCGTTGGTGACCCTGCCCGAGGGTTTCACGATCAATCCGGACGCCGCCGACGGGCAGACGATGTGCACGCAGGCCCAGGCCAACTTCGACTCGGAGGGCCCCGCGCACTGTCCCGACAACGCCAAGATCGGCACCTTCTCGATCGGGACCAAAGCCCTCAACGGGCGACTCGAAGGCGCGGTCTACATCGGTGAACCGAAGGCCGGGGACCAGTACCGGCTCTTCGAGATCGCGTCAGGGTTCGGCATCCATGCGAAGTTCGTCGGCTCGGTCAAACCGAATCCGTCCACCGGGCAGCTCACCGCGTATTTCGACGACCTGCCGCAGGTCCCGTTCGACGACTTCCAGCTCCACCTCTTCGCCTCCGATCGCGGCTTGATGGCGACGCCGACGAAATGCACCATCTACACGACGAGCGCCGTGTTCTATCCATGGAACAAGGCTCTCGCCGAACAGGGATCCAGCCAGACCTTCGGTCTGGAATCCGGCCCCCACGGGAGTCCCTGTCCGGGTAACGTCAGGCCGTTCAACCCGGGTCTGCGGGCCGGAACATCCAACCCCGACGCCGGCAGCTTCAGCTCCTTCACACTGAAGCTCGACAGGGAAGATGGTGACCAGTTCCTCGGCAAGCTCAACTTCACGATGCCCCCGGGGCTGACGGCGAACCTGCATGGCATCACCTACTGCCCGGAGGCTTCGATCGCGGCCGCGGCGCGGCAGCCCGGGCGCGTGGAGCAGGTCAGCCCGAGCTGCCCGGCGACTTCACAGATCGGGACGACCAACGTCGCCGCCGGGCCCGGCTCCCATCCGTTCCACGCGGTGGGCGACATGTATCTCGCCGGCCCGTTCCAGGGCGCTCCGCTGTCGGTCGTCGCCGTCACCCCGGCGCTGGCGGGCCCCTATGACTACGGCACCGTGGTGGTGCGAGTGGCGATCCGGGTCGACCCTCACGACGCTCACGTGATCGCCGACTCGGAAACCGTCCCCGCGATCATCGGAGGCGTTCCGATCCGGATGCGCTCGATCCAGGTCAACATCGACAAGCCGAACTTCATGATCAACCCGACCAACTGTGGTCCCTTCGCTGTGGCCTCGCAGGGGATCGGAGACCAGGGCACCGTCGCCGACTTCGCCTCGCCGTTCCAGGCGGTGAACTGCTACGCGCTGCCGTTCGGCCCCAAGTTCGCCGTCCGCCAGTTGGGCGGCCATAAGGCGACGCCCCGCAGCAAGAATCCGGCGCTGCGGTTCGACCTCTTCACGCGGACGGGCGATGCGAACATCAGATCTGTCGCCGTGACCCTGCCGAAGTCGTTCGCGATCGACCAGCGACACCTCGGCAACATCTGCTCGAAGGCACAGCTTGCCGCGGAACACTGCGCGGGCCGGCAGCCGATCGGCGCGGCCTCCGTCGACACGCCGCTCCTCGAGCAGCCCCTGAAGGGCCCGGCCTACGCCGTCTCGGGCTTCGGAAAGCTGCCGCACGTCGTCTTCATCCTCGGCGGCCAGGTGACGATCATGCCCGAAGCCGAATCCTCCTCGGTGAACGGACGACTGAAAACCATCGTCCCGGTCGTCCCCGACACCCCGGTGGGGCACTTCCGCCTCAACCTCTTCGGCGGGAAGAAGGGCTATCTCGTCAACACCCGGAATCTGTGCAGCTCGCCGGCGGTCTCGAAGATCGTGCTGACGGGCCAGAACGGCCGCACGGTCACGCGGCGGGTCGCGACCAAGACCGCCTGCCAAAACAAGAGAGGGGCGCGAAGGAACCCGCACCGCGGGAGCCGTCGCTGAGCCCGGCGGCCCGGCATCGCAGCGCTAACATGGGTCCGGTGCCCCCCTTGCGGGTGGGCATACCGAGGACACAGGGATGTTCAAGCTGCCAGGCCGATCTGTCCAGGCTGCCGTTCGTGCGGTCAGGCCATGGGTGCATCGAACGGGCAGGAAGCGGGCCCTCCTCGTGTGCCTGCTCGCGATCGCCGTCTACGTTCTCGCGGCGCCGGTATACGGCGAGCGCTCTCAGTCCGCGAACCTGGTCGTCTACCTGCGCGGCGGCGTTTCTCCGCGGACGCTTCCCCGCGACCACCCGACCCCTGTCTCCGTGCGCCTCCAGGCGGGGATCCAGACGAGGCACTCGATCCCGTTGCCCCGCGTCAAGAAGATCAGCCTTGAACTCGCGTATCGAGGTGCGCTCGACACGGAAGGCCTGCCCCTCTGCCGCCGGACCCAGCTGCGCGCGCTCGACACCCGCCACGCCCTCGCGACGTGCGGGCGGTCCCTCGTCGGCAGGGGAAGCCTCTACTCACGCGTCTTCGTACCCTCGCAGACGCCGTTCGGCCTTCATTTCAGCCTGCTCGCGTTCAACGGCAAGACCCGTCAGGGCCGCACGGCGATCTGGGTTCTCGCCTACTCGCCGAATCCTCCGGTCTCCTTCGTCCTGCCGTTCCACGTCCACCGCCAGAAGGGTCCTTTCCACACCGTGCTGGTCAGCGTCGTGCCGCCCGACGTCGGCACCTGGCCTCATTTCGCCCGTTTCAACATGGTGGTCGCCCGCCGCTATAGCTTCCGTGGCCGCGTCCACAGCTACCTCCGAGCGTCCTGTCCGCTTCCGCCGCGATTCACTTCCGGCCTTCTATCGCTCGCCCGCGCCACCTTCAGCATCGAGGGCGGCCCCGATCTGAATGTCGAAACCGTCCGCACCTGCCGCGCCGAGTAGGCGCCGCGCTAGAAAATCGGTCTGGTAATGAGGGCGACGTAGACTCCACCGCCATGGGGGGGAGCCCGGGTGAGGCGAGGCTTCGAACGGCCGTCGTCGGCCTGGTCGTCGTCCTGATCTGCTGCGGCGCCCTTGGCATCGCCGGGCTCGGTGTCGAAGACAGGCTCGAGCCGACCTCGCTGATCGTGCCGGGCACACCCTCGGCTCGCGGTCAGGCTCTCGCCGAAGAGCACTTCGGCGACTCCTCGCCCTTTGCGGTGCTGCTCCGCGGGCCGCGCGGCGCGATCGAACGCCAGGGCCCGGCGCTGGTCCGGGTGCTGCGCCGCAACCCGCGGCTGACCGCCATCTCCCCCTGGGACCGCGGCGCCGTCGGCTATCTGCGCCCCGGCCCCGGCCGGGCGATCATCCTGCTCGACTACCACCTGCCGCTCGACGTGGCGATGCGCGACACGGTGCCTGCGCTCGAACGCACGCTCACGGAACGCGTACATCCGCCACTCGAAGCGATCCAGTCCGGCTATGCCAGCGTCTCGCGGGACCTGCAGAAGGAATCGCTGAAGGCGACCGAGCGCGCCGAGCTGATCGCGGCGCCGCTTCTGCTGATCGTCCTCCTCCTCGTCTTTCGATCGCTGATGGCGGCCGCGATCCCGCTCGCCTTCGGGGCGCTCACCGTCTTCGCCGGCCGCGGCATCCTCGTCCTGCTCGACTCGGTGATGACGATCGAATCGCTCTCGGTCGTCGTCTGCACGATGATGGGGCTGGCGCTCGGGGTCGACTACTCGCTGTTCATCGTCTCCCGCTTTCGCGACGAGCTGGCGGCCGGAGCCTCGCCATGGGAGGCCGCGGTGATCACGAGGCGGACAGCCGGTCGCACCACGCTCTTCGCCGGCGCAACCCTCTTCACCTCGATCCTCCTCTCCTCCTTCCTGCAGCCGGGCTCACTGCTCCTCTCACTGGCCACCGCTCTGGTGGTGGTCACGCCGATAAGCGTCGCGATCGCCTGGATCGCGCTGCCCGCGCTCCTGGGCTTTCTGGGGGAGCGGATCAACATGGGCACGATCGGCAGGGGCGTCCCCGCCGGCGGCCGGTCCCGGGTCGCGGCCATGGCCGACTCCGCGCTGCGCCGGCCGGCACTGGCCACGGCGCTGATCTGCGTGCCGCTGGCGCTGCTCGCAGCGCCCGCCCTCGCTTTCAACACCGGCGCCCCGGGGGTGAACGAGCTGCCGAGGTCGAGCCCGGCCCGTCAGAGCGCCGAAGCGATCGACCGCGCCGTCGGTCCCGGCTGGGAGGCTCCCTTCGAGATCGTCGTCGCGGCCCGGCGCGGCCCGATCACGATCCAGCACCGGCTCGAGCGGCTGGTCGAGGCCCAGCGTCGGCTCGCGGCCCGGCCCGAGGTGCGGGCGGTGATCGGCCCGGCTCCGATCGAGCGTGCCGTCCGACCGCTGCGGGGTCTAGGCAGGCGGCTCGCGTCCAGCGGGCCCACCGGACCCGCCCGGCTTTCCGACCTCGGCCCCGGACTGCGCCGCGCCGCCGCCGCCGTCGCCCGGCTGCGGGCCGGCCTCTCCCGCGCCGCCAACGGAAGCGGCCTGCTCGGCGCCGGATCGGAACGGGCCGGAGCCGGGGCCGGCCTGCTGGCCGGGGGGCTCGAACGCGCCGCCTCCGGCGGGGCCCGCGCCAGCGAGGCGCTGGGCCGGCTCGCGGACGGCACCGGTCGGCTGGCAGCCGGCCAGCGAGAAGCCGAGAATGCCGGCCTCGCCCTCGAAGTCGAACTTCACGCCCTGGTGCCCAGCCTCCGAAACAAGGCGCTGCGGCGAGCACGCCGTGTCGCCAAGGAACTGGAAGCGGCTGCTCGGACCGACCCGTCGCTGCGGGGGGTGGCCACCCAGGAGCGACTGCTGGCCAAAATCCTCGCCGCCGAGCGCGACAAGGTTCGGAGCATGCGCGACATCGCGATCGAACTGCACGGTGCGCTGGAACGGCTCGCCGCCGGCGGCACCCGGCTCGAAAGCGGTACGCGCCGCCTTGCCGGCAAGGGCGAGGAGCTGAAGGGCGGCCTCGAGCAGCTGAGCTCCGCCGCGAAACGCCTCTCCGATGGGCTCGCGGCTCTCAACGGCGGCGCCGGGGCACTGCAGCGCGGGCTCGCAAGCGGGTACAGCCGCTCATATTCGCTGCAGCGCGGGCTCGGGCGGGCCGGGGTCCGTGTCAGCGCAGCCGCCGGGCCCCTCGCCCGCGGCGCCCGCGAGCTGCGTCGCAGGTCGCCCCATCTCTTCGACTCCGGCTACTTCGTGCTCTCCGCGATCGACGGAGCGCCGCCGGTTCCCCGCGGGCTGGCGGGCGAGGCGGTCAACGTGGGGCGGGGGGGACAGGCCGCGCGGCTGCTCGTCGTCTCGACCGATCCCTTCAACACGGCCGGCTCGCGGGCCACCGGTGAGCTCCTCGAGGACGAAGCTCAGCGCCTCGCGCGCGAAGGCAACCTGGTGACCGGCGTCAGCGGAGGCGCCGCGATCCTCAACGACTACGGCTCCGCCACCAAGTCGCGGCTGCCGCTGGTGATCGGCGCGATCGTCCTGATCACCTTCCTGATGTTGGTCGCGGTCCTCCGCGCGCCTTTGCTCGCCGCGCTGGCCGTCTGCCTCAACCTCGCCTCAGTGGCCGCCGCGGTCGGGGTCGTCAGCCTGATCTGCAAGATCCCCGCGGGCTACCCGCTGGGCGGTCACAGCTATATCGACACCGTCGGCGCCGCGGGGATCTTCGGGGTCACCTTCGGGCTCTCGATCGACTACGCCGTCTTCCTTCTGGCCCGGATGCGGGAACGGCGCGATGCCGGAGCCGACAACGCGACCGCGATCTCCTTCGGGCTCGAGAAGACCGCCGGGGTGATCACCGGCGCGGCCGCGATCATGGCGGCCGTCTTCGTCTCCTTCGCCGCCGCGCCGATCGCCACCGTGAGCCAGCTCGGCGTCGGGCTCACGGTGGCCATACTGCTGGACGCAACCGTGGTCCGGATCGTCCTGCTGCCGGCGCTGATGCTGCTGCTGGGCGATCGGGTGTGGCATGTTCCCACCGCTCTTCAGCGGCTGCTGCCGCGTTTTGATCTCCACGGAGCCTCTTCTGGCGATGCGGGCGTATGAAAGAAAACTGCGAGCGGTGTGCGCGACGGTGCTCGCCATGGCGTTGCTGGGCGCGTCCGCCGTGGCCGCGGTCGCGCCGGAGCGGGCCGAATACGTCGACACCCTCGAGTCGATCTGCAAGCCCGGGGTCGAAGCGACCCAGAAGGCGGTGCGGGGCGTGCGCTCGGACATCCAGGCCGAACGCCTTGCCGTCGCGGCCGGAAAGCTCGGCAGGGCCGCGCGGATCTTCGACGGGACCGTGCACAGGATCTCGGCCATCGCGCGCCCGCCGCAGGACGCGAAGCACCTCGCAAAGTGGTTCCACTACCTGAAGCTCCAGGAGTCCTATCTCGGGCGGGCGGCCGCGGCTCTGCGCGCGCAGCGCATCCCCCGCTACCAGCACAACGCCGTGCTCTTCGTCCACAACGGCAATCTCGCCAACGACGTGGTGATCGCCTACGGCTTCAACTACTGCCGCTTCAAGTTCTCCCGCTTCGAATAGATCCCGGGCGGTAGAGGGCCGTTTTATTTGAATTACGCGTTTGTACGCGATGATCGGCGCTGGGCATTGACTTTCGCGGTTGAGTGATGTACTAATTACCAGAGTCCAAGGTCTTTGCGAAGACCTCCTCGGGTCCCCCTGGCCCGGGGAAGATGCCGCCCTCCACATGGGTGGCAGCGGGGCCGGCCCGGATTCCTGTGCCGGGAGGCACCATGGCGGTACCCATTACGCGCTCGTTCCAAGGTTCTCCCAAGTCCCTGAGCGGCCGTAGCGGAAGAGGAGTTGCCGGGCGCCTGACGGGGCCTTTCCCAGCCCACGGCGCCCGGCCTCCTATATTCCGGACGGCGATGAATGCCCTCCGTTCGCTGCGTACCCTCGCCGCCCTTGCCGTGCTCGCCGCCCTCCTCGGTGCGGTCGTCGCTCGAGCCGACAGCGTCGCCGGCAACAACGTACGGATCGGCTTTCGCGCCTGGATTCTGCCGAAGGAGCTGCCGCGCGCGGACCCCTCCGCGGTCTCGCTGCACCTCTCCGGCAGGGTGTATCCGATCGGCGGCCGGCGCCCGTCGGCGCTCGAACGGGTGACGATCCAGATCAACCGCCATGCCGTCTTCAGCACCCGCGGCCTGCCGCGCTGCCGGCGTGGCCGCCTGACCGCGACCCGCACCAGGAAAGCGATTGCGGTATGCGGCGCGGCGCTGATCGGCCGCGGCCGCTTCCGGAGCCACATCGACATCCCCGAACAGACGCCGTTCCCGGCGATCGGCCGGGTCCTCGCCTTCAACTCGACCCTGCACGGCAGGCGGGCGGTTGCGCTCCAGATCTCCGGCATCGATCCGGTGCCGACGACGACGGTCCTCGTCGCCAGGCTGACCGGCAGCGGCCGCACGCCCGGCCAGTTCGGCTCCGAGCTGACGATCAGGATGCCGCGGATCGGCGACGAATGGGGCTACGTGACCGGCTTCGACCTCACCCTGCACCGGCGCTACCGCTACCGCGGCCGGGCGATGAGCGTCGTCAAGGCCAGTTGCCCGGCCCCCGCTGGCTTCGACCGGGTCCCGTTCAGGGCGGCTCGCGGCACCTTCGAGCTCGCCGACGGGCAGGTCCTGACACGCACCCTCAGCGGGAGCTGCCGGGCAGCCGGCTGACCGACCGGGAGCGATCCCCGGCCGGGCGCCGCCGGCGGAACTCCTCGACCGCCTCCTCGAACGAGGCCCGCGAAAAGTCCGGCCAGAGCTGATCGGAGAAAACCAGCTCCGACTCGGCCACCTGCCAGAGGAGGTAGTTGGACAGGCGCCGCTCGCCACCGGTGCGGATCAGGAGCTCGGGGTCCTGCATGTCCGGCGCATAGAAGCCGCTTCGGAACTCGTCCTCGGTCGTCCCCTCGAAGTCTCGGGCGGCGCGCAGGATCTCGGCCCGCCCGCTGTAGTTGAAGGGAACGAACAGGGTGATCAGATCATTGTCGGCGGTCAGCTCATCGGCCCACCGCATCCGCTCCGCGAGGCTCGGCGGAACCGGATCGCCGCGCTCCCCGATGAAGCGCAGGCGCACGTTCTCGGCGTGGAGTTCCGGGGCGACCCGGTCGATGTACTCGGCGATCAGATCGATCAGGTCCTCGACCTCCTGCCGGGGGCGGGCCCAGTTCTCGGTCGACAACGCGTAGACGGTGAGCTCCCTGATCCCGAGCTCGACCGCGTCGCGCAGCCGCGCGCGGACGTTCTCGGCCCCGGCGCGGTGTCCCGCGGCCACCGGCAGCCCTCGCGCTTTCGCCCAGCGCCCGTTGCCATCGGTGATGATGGCTACGTGGACCGGGCCCTGGCGCTCATCCACGGCGGCGCAGGCGCATCGCGACCATGATCAGCCGCACGGTCGGGTCGAGCGATTCGAGCAGACGCCCCCTGATCGGCCGAGCGTATCCGCTGCCGGCACCGGGAGCGCTCAGGTAGAAGCCGGCCACCCCGGCCAGGATCGCGCGGTGCCTGCGCGGGTGGCGCAGATGCCCGATGGCCGCTTTGGCGCGGCCGGCGAGCAGACCGATCCGGATCGCCGCCTGCTCGTTGTCGTCGAGGTAGCTCAGGTAGTTGTGCTGACCCGCCGCGAGGTCGTCCTCGCGGTCGATCAGGTCGTCGAGCAGGACGGTCAGCGCCCCGATCGGAGGGAAGTAGGCGGCGTCGATCAGGGCCGCCTCCTCGGCCGTCGTCCGGCGGTCTGCCGCGGCGGCGATCAGGGCATGGGTCGCCACCGAGGAGGAGGCGCCGGCCGCCAGCTCCCACCAGAGGTATCCTGCCGCCGACTCGTTCCGGCTCGCCCACGCCTCGAGCTCGTCTGGTCCAGCCCGCGCGGCGGCATGCGTGTAGCTCTGGCCCTCGCCGCAGCGGTTGGCGGTGCGCCGAAGCAGCGGCAGCATCCGCTCCGTTGCCGGCAGCCGCGCGACGGCTTCCTGGCAGGCGGCGACCAGGCCATCGAGGTAGCCGCCGTCCTCGCGCCGTGGGTGATGGACGTAGTAGTCGCCTGATCTGGTGCCGGGGGATACCGCGTCGCAGATCGCGGCATGCAGGGCGAGGCCATCCGCCAACGGATCGCTCCTCTGCTCCTCGCCGATCGAGTCCAGGTAGTCGATCGCGATCTGCAGAGGCACCATCGCCCGCAGCGCCGCGGCCCGGCCCGGCCGCGGAGCCAGGATCGCGAAGACCGCGGTGGCTTCCGGATTGCGCCCCTTCGCCTCCAGTGCCGAGAGGGCCGCGGCCCGCAGGACCGGGTCGGGGATGTTCGATGCGCGCAGCCACCAGCGCTCCAGCTCGCCGCGCACGAGCGGGAGGATCTCGCGCTCGTAGGCGACGAGCGACGAAACCACCGTGGTCGCGTTGGCTGCAAGCTCCGGACCCACCACGGGTAGTGTCGTCGCTGCTGCGGTCAGCCGACGAACGCCGCCTGTTTCGTCCTCAGCGACCCAGGGGAGGGGGTTGTTGATGCGCCTCCCGCTCACGTGCGCTGCCGCGCTCGGCCTGCTCCTCGTCTTTTGCGTCGCTTCCCCTGCAGGAGCCAGGCTGCAGGCGACCACCTCGGGCCATCGTTTCGCCGGCTGCGCACGTGAAGGCCAGCGGAATCGGCAACGCTGGCACCCGAAGCCGACCACCAAACCGTGGCAATGGCAGCTGCAGGGGAAGGTCAACGCCAGGATTCGCGCCTGTGTCTATGACGTCGACGGCTTCGAAACGCCGAGGCGGACGGTGGCGGCTCTGCACCGCAGGCACGTCGAGGTCATCTGTTACCTCGACGTCGGCAGCTGGGAGAGCTATCGCCCCGACAGGGCCGAGTTCCCGAGGTCGGTCATCGGCCGCCGCTACGAAGGCTTCCCCGACGAGCGGTGGCTGGATGTGAGCCGCTTCCACCTGTTCGAAAAGCCCCTCAAGCGGCGCTTCAACATGTGTGCCCGGAAGGGATTCGACGCGGTGGAGCCGGACAACATCCAGGGCTGGGAAAGGGAAAATCACACCGGCTTCAGGATCACCCGCCAGGACCAGCTGCGGTTCAACCGCTGGGTCGCGCGGCAGGTCCATGGGCGTGGCATGTCGATCGCCCTGAAGAACGACGGACGCCAGGCGGACCAGCTGATCCACGCCTACGACTTTGCGATCGTCGAGCAGTGCTTCCAGTACCACGAATGTGGCTACTACCGCACCTTCATCCGGCGTCACAAGGCGGTCTTCGAGACCGAGTACGAACAGAGGCCGAGGCAGTACTGCCGCACGGCACTCGCCCTCGGCTTCAGCGCGCTCCACAAGTCATACGACCTCTTTGCACGCCCCTGGCAGCCGTGTCGCCATCTCGGCGGGCACGGCTGAGGGCGCTTGGCGGGATTCGCTAGGCGCGGCGGGGACGATCCTGCCCGACGCCCATCCCGTCCGCGATCGCAATCAGCCCGACGGCGGCGATGATGCCGACGATCGTGCCGATGACGTTCAGCTCGAAGATGTCGCCGGTGCCGATCGCGCTGGCGACGATTCCGCCGACGATCGCACCGCCGATTCCGAGCAGCACCGTCATCAGCATGCCGATGTGCTGACGGCCGGGCATGACCAGCCTGGCGACGACCCCGATGATGATCCCGATGATGATGAGTCCGAGTATCTGCATGGCCCCTGGCTTCCCGGCCGCGACCGGATCAAAACCAGGATTGGTCCCGGCTTCGGCTCGGGTTGCGCGCGGCTGTGGAAGGGCGGATCATGTTTTCCGTGCATTCGTCCAGCACCCAGACGGTGTCGGTGCTGATCACCGATCTGGTGGGATCGACCGCGATTGCAGACCGTCTTGGCCCGGCCAGGGCGGAGCAGCTGCGGAGCGAACATTTCGAGCTGCTGCGCGAGGTGCTCGAGCGCACCGGTGGCCGTGAGGTGAAGAACCTCGGCGATGGGCTGATGGTCGCCTTCGACAGCGCGAGCAGGGCGCTCGAGTGCGCGGTCGAAATGCAGCAGACCATCGACGCGCGCAACCGACGCGCCGAGGAGCAGGTCGGCGTGCGGATCGGTGTCAGCCTCGGCGACGCGACGGAGGAGGAGGGGGACTATTTCGGCCTGCCCTCGGTCGAGGCGGCGCGGCTCTGCGCCGAGGCCGAGGGTGGGCAGATCGTCGTCAACGAGCTGGTCCGTCTCGTGTCGGGAGCGCGCGACGGGGACAACTTTCGATCTCTCGGCGCCCTCGAGCTGAAGGGCATCTCGGAGCGGGTGCCGGCGTTCGAGCTTCAGTGGGAGCCGCTGCGCCCGTTCGAGATCTCCCTGCCGGAGCGGCTGGGTGAGCTGCCGACGACGGGTTACGTCGGTCGCGTCGCCGAACAGGAGCGGCTCGGAGAACTCTGGGGGGAGGCGAGAAACGGACCGCTGCGCCTGGCCCTGCTCAGCGGTGAGGCGGGGATCGGCAAGACGCGGCTCTGCTCCCACCTGGCGCTCCAGGTGGGCGCCGAGGGCGCGACGGTGCTCTATGGACATTGCGACGAGGATCTCGGCGTTCCCTACCAGCCCTGGGGGCAGGCGCTCGGGTACCTGGTGAAAGAGGCGCCGAAAAAGGTCCTCGACACCCATGTTGAGCGACACGGAGGTGCGCTCGCGCGGCTCGTGCCCGCCCTGCGCGAGCGCGCGTCGGAGCTGCCCCCGGTCCACGAAACCGATCCAGAGACCGAGCGCTACCTGCTCTACGCAGCTGCCGCGGACCTGCTCGAGCGCTCGAGCGAACGCGAGCCACTGCTTCTTGTCCTCGACGACCTTCACTGGGCGGATCAGCCGACGCTGTCGCTGCTTCATCAGGTCCTGATGGTCGCCTCCTCGATGCGGGCGATGGTGGTCGGCACCTACCGCGACTCCGACCTCTCGCCCGATCACCCGCTGGCGGCGCTGCTGGCCGACCTTCACCGTGGCCAGGGGGGAGAGCGAATCAAGCTCACCGGTCTGGAGTCGGGGGACGTGCTTGCCTTGATCGAAGTCGCGGCCGGGCAGGAGCTCGAGGAGGACGGACGTGAGCTTGCGAGCGAGATCGCGCGGGAGACGGCAGGCAACCCCTTCTTCGCCGGAGAGCTCCTGCGCCACCTCACGGAGTCCGGGGCGCTCGCCCAGCAGGAGGACGGACGTTGGCGCGTTGTGGGCGACCTGTCCGAACTCGGCCTGCCGCGGAGCGTGCGCGAGGTGCTCGGCCGACGGGTCGAGCGCCTCGGTCCGGACGCCCGAACCGCGCTCAGCGCCGCGGCGGTGATCGGTCGTGAATTCGACCTCGATCTGCTGCTCGCCGCGGTCGACCTGTCCGAGGGTCAGCTGCTCGACCTGCTGGACGAGGCCGTTGCGGCATCGCTGCTGCGTGAGAGCTCCGAGCGGGCGGGGCGCTTCAATTTCACCCACGCGCTTGCGGAGCACACGCTGTATGAGGACCTCGGCGCCACCCGACGCGCGCGGTTGCACAGGCGAGTCGCCGAAGCCCTCGAGCAGCAGTGCGGCGATGAGCCCGGTGAGCGCCTCGGGGAGCTCGCGGGCCACTGGGCGGCCGCGGTCGTGACCGGCGACGACGCCGCGACCGCGATGCACTATGCCGAGCGCGCTGCGGAGCGCGCCCTCGACCAGCTCGCGCCGGACGAGGCGGCACGCTGGTATCGGCGGGCTCTCGAGTTCTACGACCGCGTGCCCGCCGGAAATTCAACGGAGCGCTGCGATCTGTTGATCGGCCTGGGCCAGGCCCAGCGCCAGAGCGGAGACCCCGACCATCGCCAGACCCTGCTCGAAGCGGCGACGATCGCTCAGGAGGTGGAGGACCGCGACCGCCTCTGCCGCGCGGTCCTGGCCAACAGCCGCGGATGGAGCAGTCAGGTCGGCGCGGTCGACTCCGAGCGCGTCGAGGCGCTCGAAGCCGCGGCGGAGGCGCTCCCGGAGGACGACCCGCGGCGCGCGCAGGTTCTCGCGCTGCTGGCCACCGAGCTCCATTACGCCGGTGACCCCGCGCGATGTAAGAGTCTGGCCGCCGAAGCGCTCGCGATAGCCAGAGCCGCCGGCGATCCCCACGCGCTCGTGGGGACGCTCTTCAACATCTGTTCGGCGATCTGGACGCCGGACACGGTCGAGGAACGCCGACGGCTGACGGAGGAGATGGCCGCGCTGGTGGCCGGGTTGGAGGATCCCTGGCTCAGCTTCATCACCGCGGGGAGTCAGTGGATTCAGGGAAGTGAGAGCGGGGATCGCGACGAAGCGGAGACCGGCCTGGAGACGATGAGGGCCCTGGCCGCCACCGTTCGGCAGCCCTCATTCGTCTGGCTGCTGCTGCTCGACGAATGCATCTGGGCCCTGATGCAGGGCGACCTTCAATCGGCCGAGGAACTCGCAACCGATGCATTCGAAAGCGCAACCGCATCGGGCGAGCCCGATGCCGCGTTGTTCCTCGGTGCGCAGCTGTTCATCATTCGCTACCACCAGGGGCGGGCGGGAGAGCTCGCGGACCAGCTCCTGGAGATGGCCCGGCTGCAGGAGAGCATTCCCGCCTGGCGGGCCGCGGCCGCGATGGCGCTACTGCAGGACAGCCGCTCCGATGAGGCGCGTCAGCTCGCGCTCGCCGACGACTTCGAGAGCGCGCCGATGGACGCGGCATGGGCAGGTGCAGCGGTCGGCTGGGCTGAGGTGTGTTCGGATCTCGCCCTCCGGGATCGCTCGGAGGAGCTCTACAAGCTGATGGCGCCTTTTGCCGGCCAGGTCGCGTCTGGCGGATCTGTTCTGTACGGCTCATTCGATTGGGCGCTCGGCAGCCTTGCCGCGAACCTCGAGCGCCCTGAGGAGGCCGAGGAGCACTTCGCCGCCGCCGCGCAGCTCGACCAGGGTTTCTGCGGGCCCCTGTTCCTCGCTCGCACGAACGCCAGCTGGGCGAGCATGCTGATCGCGCGCGGCCGGCCGGACGACCTCGACCGCGCGGTGCCGATGCTCGACCAAGCCGAGCAGGCTGCTCGGGGCGCCGGCGCGGCGGCGATCATCGAGAAGGTCGCGGAAGGCAGATCCGCCGCGCAGCTTTAGTCCTCGAGGGCGTCAATCAGCTCCGAGGTACGGCGAGACAGCTCATAGGCCCGGTCGTGCTCCGCGACCGGAAGGGTGACGAGGAAGACAAAGCTCGGCATCAGAGGCAACAGCCGCAACGCGTTGCCTCTCAGGAGTTCGCCACGCATCACCACCTCGGCGCCGTCCAGGGCAGAGACGACGGCTTTCCTAGTAGATCCTTCCAGGGGCGCCGGGGCGATCGCCGCAGCAACCATCGCCAGGCTTTCTCTGATTGCAGCAACGAAGCTTTCGTCGTCGGCACTCAGACCCCAGCTCATCCGGTCGCCTCCGTCTCCCGCGAGCTCGGCACCAGATGCAGCCGGCTCGCCCCCCTTGTAGTTCAGTTCGGCACAGAGTCGATCTGCGATTCGGAGTAGCGCCTCGCGTTCGGACCCTGCCTCCACGGGGCGGAAAAGCTACTACTGTCTGGAGAAAAATCTGGACTTCCATTCGAGGGACGCAACTTTAGTAGGTAGATGTTCTTAAGCTTGAGAACTCGGTTTGCCGCGCTATCGACGCCTGTGCGCGGCGCGTCGGGCATCCCACGATCTTCCATTCCGCTCTGCCTCTCGGTATTCTCATGTTCATGCGCGCCCTTCCGGGACGGGACTCGCGGGTCACTCTTGATGCGCCCCCTGCGGTCGTAACCCGCGCCAGCGCCCATAGCGATCAGCGCCGGCGCATCCTTCGCGCCCTCGGTGAGCTCGTCGCCAAGCGCGGTTACGCCGACGTCACCGTCGAGCTCATCGTCAAGCGCGCGCACGTCAGTTACAAGACCTTCTACAAGCACTACACCTCGAAGGAAGACTGCTTCTTCGACCTCTTCGACAGGACTTTCCGGTCGACCGAGCGCACCATCCGGGAGCGTCTCGACGCCGGATCCCCTTCCTGGGCCGAACAGGTCAGCGTCGCGCTCAGCACCTGGGTCGAGCTGATCGTCGACGATCAGCTTCTGGCCCGGGCCGTCATCGTCGAGGCTCCGACCGTCGGCTCCGGGATGCGCGAACGCTATGAGCAGGCGGTCAAGGCCTTCGTCCCACTCTTCCGCGCCGGCCGCGAGCACAACTCGCGGGGATTCGAGTTGCCGACGACGATCGAGGAGGCGCTTGCCGGCTCCATCTTCTGGTCGGTCTATCAGCGCCTGATCGTCGGCGATGCCGAGCTCCTCCCCGAGGTCCTTCCCGAAATGACCGAGCTCGTGTTGCGTACCTACCTCGGTCAGGCCGAGGCCAGCCGCGCGGTTCGCGGCAGGCTGATCGCTGAGCCGACCGCGGCCTGAGTCCTTGGCCGGTCCCTTCGAGCCCGCCGGACCTGCCGGATAGCCTGCCGCCGTGGAGGCGCAGGGCGGCGATCAGCAGGTTCAGGGCCTCGGCGAGCTCGGCCCACTCCCGGGTGGCCACCACGGGTTATCCCGCGAGCAGATCCTCGAGTCCCAGCGCGAGCGTCTTCTTGCTGCCATCGCCCAGGAGGTCGCGGCAAACGGCTACCGCGCGACCACCATCACCGATGTCGTCAAACTCGCCTCCGTCTCAAGCCGAGATTTCTACGAGCACTTCGAGGGCAAAGAGGATTGCTTCCTCGCCGCCTTCGAGGCCGTCCGCGACTATCTCGAACGGCTTCTGACGACTGCTGTCGCGACCGAGCCCGACTGGCCCCATCGGGTTATCGCGGCCCTCAGAGCAGCGCTGCAGTTTTTCGCCTCCGAGCCCGAGCTCGCGCGCCTCTGCCTGATCGAGTCGGTGAGCGCCACGCCGACGATCGCCATCCGCTTCCGCGAAGTCGTTCTCGCTTGCGTCCCGATGCTCGAGCCGGGGCGGGCAGAGACTCCAGACGCGGCCGACCTGCCCCCCAGCACGGAGGACTCGCTTCTCGGCGGAATCATCTCTCTCGTCAGCCACTCGATTATCGCCGGCGAGACCGAGCGGCTTTCGAAGCTTCTCCCCGACCTCGTTGACTTCACCCTCACTCCCTATCTCGGCCCCGAGATGGCGGCCGACCTGGCCGCCGAAGCTTCTGCCGTATAGCTTCACCGGCGAGACCCGAAGCCTCGCGCCTGCGCGAATTTTCATTGGTCGACCGATTCGTCTGGCGAAACTTCGCCCGTTCCGAGTAGGTGCCTGTACCCACACCGCCCCTGACCGTCTAGGTCTCTCCGTATCGACAACAAGGACACGGTAGGTCAATGTTTTTGAAGTTCGCACAAATTGGCCTACCTTCAGAAAACTGAACTTGCACATAGGCCTCGAGTGTGCTTCTCTATGCGCGCTGAGCCCGGGGAGGGCCGGCAGGGTTTGATCGCCAACAGGGAACGAGTCGCCCGCGGAGCAATCGCCGGCGGCCCCGGAGGAGAGAGTGAACTTGAAGGCAACGGCGCGAAGCGCCCTTGGGCATGAAGCGTCGAGCGCTTTGCGCACCGTCGCCATCGGGATGCTCCTCGCAGGTTTCTTCTACCTGCTGTTCGCCACCGGTGGGATGGCACCGCGCGCGGCTGCCGCCGACACCTGTCCCAACAAATACTTTCGCACCGGCCCGTCATCGAAACTGCCGGACTGCCGCGCCTACGAGCTCGTTACGCCGCGTTACACCGCCGGAATCAACCCGTTCTGGAGCTCGGGATTCAACGTCCGCCCGCCAAACGCATTCACCGTCGCCCACGTCGTCGCCGAAGACGGCAACGCCTCCGCGTTCATGAGCCTGGCATCTCTTCCCGGCCTTCCCGGGAACGGGTACCTCGACGAGTATGTGGCCCACAGAACGGACGAAGGCTGGGTCACCACACTCAACGGGCCGACCGCCGCCGAGGCCGAAAAAATGGAACCGGGCGGCGTGACGGACGGCGGCAGCTACGGCTTCGAACGTCCCCTCGGCACGCTGAGCGGGGACCTTTGGCCAACGTTCGCCGGTCTTGGGGAAGCAGACCTCCTCCGAACGCCGACCGGTGTTGAACCGATCGCGCGGGGCTCGCTCGGCGACTTCCCCGAAGCCGAAGGCCTCTACATCTCACCCGGTGCCAAACACGTGATCTTCGGCGAGTGCTGGGGCGGGTTCACGAGCACCTGTCCAAAACTGGAGCCGAACGCGCCCGAAAACCTCTCGACGATCTACGACAGGACGCCCGGCGGGGGCCCCACCCACGTGGTTTCGCTCCTGCCCGGCGACGTGACTCCGAGCGGCCGCTCCGAATTCTTCGGGGCGACCGCGGACGGTACGGAAGTCGCCTTCTCGGAAAGCACTGCCATCTATGGCGAACATCCGCTCTATGTAAGGCGGAACAACAGCACGACGGTCGAAGCCGTTCGGCCTTATGGCGTCGTGGAAGGCAAAACCTTGGAATGCGTCGGCGACTCATCAGGGGGCGCGACGGTCGAATACCAGTGGCTGCGGAACGGGGCCCCGATTCCGGGAGCCACGAGCCCTACCTATCTGGTCTCCTCGGCCGACGAAAGCACCGTCCTGCAGTGTCAGGTCGCGCGCAGCAATGCCGACGGCAAAACCTTCGGGGTCACCGGCACCAGGGTGGTCGCGCCGTACGCGGGGAAGGACTTCCCCGAAACCGAAGGCTTCGCCTACATCCTCCCGACCAGCACGCCGGCGATCGAAACCGGCCAACTCCTCACCTGCAACTCCGGCGGAGTCAAGACTCTTCAGGGAGCTCCCGCCGCGACGATCAGCTACGAATGGCTGCGCGACGGGACCCCGATCGGCGGTGCGACGGAAAGCGCCTACACGCCCATCGCAGCGGACATCGGGAACGCTGTCCAGTGCCGCGTCACGGCCACCACATCTGAAGGTAAGGCGCTCCAGTACAGCTACAACTCGATCCTGGTGACGCCCTCGATCGCGGCGGCCACCGACGACCCGACGATCTCCGATGTCACCAATCCCGGCACCGCGCCGGCTGTTGGGGACGAACTCTCATGCTCGAACGCCACCTGGACCGATTCGCCCACCACCTTCGAATACCAGTGGATCCGCGACGGTGAAGCGATCGGCGGGGCGACCTCGAGCACCTATTCGGTCGTCGTGGCAGATGAAGGCAAGGGGCTCCAGTGCGCGGTGACGGCGACGAACGCGGCCGCCTCGACGCGGGCCGTATCCGAGCGCCTGGTCGCTGCCGGAGGACCGCCCGGGACTCCCGTCCATCACCTCCTCGAAACCTTCGGCAGCGCCGAACAGCCGGCCTTCTCCTTCCATCTGGGACTCGCGGTCGACCAGTCGAGTGGAGACCTCTATGTGATCGACGCCGGAACCCAGAGCGTCCTGCGATATCACGCCGACGGGAGCCCCGATGACTTCTCCGCCCTCGGCACCAACGTGCTCGAAGGGGTCACCGGCGAATGCACCGAAAACCATGTGCTCGAGGTGGCGGTCGACGACTCCGGCGGGGCGACGGATGGGAATATCTATGTCACTCAGTACTGCGGAGGCTCGACCAGCGCCGGGAGCCGAATCCACATCTACTCGTCGACCGGTTCCCACCTCGGTGACCTGACCCAGTGGAATTCGACGAATTACAGCGGAGTCTGTGGTGTCGCCGTGGACTCCACGGGCGCCGTCTATGTCAGCGAGGAAAACGGCATCCACAAATACGTGCCATCGGGCAGCGCTCCGGTGAATGGAGACAACACCGCAAACTTTACGGGTGTGGGGGGGTGCGACCAACTCGCGGCAGGCGCCGGCTCGACCGCCGGCTACATATTTGCGGTGCCCTACTCTGGCGAACTCTACAAACTGGACAGCGCGAGCGGCGAAGTCAAGTACTCAGTCACCTCGGAAGCGGTCACGGCATCTGTGGATCCGTCAACCGGCTACGTCTACGCGATGAAGGAAAACAGCTTCCGGGCGTACGACGCCTCGGGGGCAGCCAGCGCTGCGCTCGTGTCGAAGGCCCAATTCAACGCGGGCCGCGGACTCGCCGTGAGTGCCGCGACGCACAATGTGTTCGTCTCGCGCGAACCGCCGGAACACATCCACATCGATGTCTACGGCCCCGCGCAGCCCGCCGGGCCCGAACCGCCCGAACTCCTCAACGCCGGCAACGTCTACGGAACGATCCAGGTCGGCGGCAGCATCCATTGCGAACCCGGGTCGTGGAACGGCGAACCGACGTTCAGCTACCAGTGGCTGCGGGACGGCGCCGAGATTCCCGGGGCGACGGAATCCAACTACACGATTGCCGCCTCCGACGCGGACACCGTCGTCGAGTGCAGGGTTACCGCAACCAACGGTGACGGCAGCACGATCGCCCTCAACGCCAAAGAAGGAGCCAAGTACGTCCCACCCCCCGGCGGCCCGCCCCCCGCCACCTACCAGCAGGCACGCTGGCCGAGCGTGGAAAACCCCCCGCAATACAACTATGCGGGCATCTTCAACGGCTACGTGTTCTACAACGACCGCCCGACGAACCTGTATGTCGGTTGTTGTCACAACAACCCTGGAGATCTGTACACGGTGGATCTGGATACCGGTGAAATCCTGATGATCACGCATGACACGAACGACAACAATTTTGTCAACGTGTCCGAAGATGGCTCACACGTCTTCTTCACCTCGCCCTCCCAGTACAACGGTGAAGGGGAGGCCGGGAAAGCGAACCTCTACGTCTGGTCACGCGCGGACCGAAGCGTCAAGTACATCGCCACGGTGGCCGCACGCGATCTCGACAACTACGGGGCAAACGGAGAAGCGGGCCTCACTAACTGGACCCGCAGCATCGTCACCCCGCCGATCTACTACGCGATGGACCACAGCCGATCGACTCCCGATGGCGAGGCGTTCGCTTTTGAGTCGAGTGCGCGGCCGCCCGGCTTCGACAACACGGAGTTGAACGCCGACGATTGCGGCACGTTCTACAAAGGCAAGCAGCCGTGCAACGAGGTCTACCTCTACGACGTCAGGACCGACGAACTCCACTGCGTCTCCTGTGGAGCGGGTGGGGGCCCGGCGACGGGAGAAGCACGCCTTCAGAGCATCACGAGGAACGCGCTGGCGAAGGTCGAACCGACCAACGCACTAATCCTCGTCCACAGCCTGACCGACAACGGCGAAGAGCTCTTCTTCGAAACCGGCGAAGGGCTCGTTCCCCGCGATCAGAACGAAACGAAGGACGTCTATCGCTGGAAGAAGGGCGCCGGGGTGGCGCTCATCTCAACCGGCCAGAGCCTCAACGAAAGCGCCCTGTGGGGCGTGACCCCTAACGGGTCCAACGTCTTCTTCGCGACCCGCCAGCAGCTTCTCCCGCAGGACGAAAATGGCTCGACGATCCGGTTCTACGACGCTCGTGTGGACGGCGGCTTCCCGCCACCCGAAGCGACGGTTACGGAGCCGTGCAGCAACGACGTCTGTCAGGGCCAGGCGAGCGCCGCGCCCGAAGAACCGCAGCTCTCGAGCTCCTCGATAAACGGCGCCGGCGACTTCAGCGGCAAGATCAGGTGCGGCAAGGGGCTGCGCCGAGTGAGAGGCCAGCGCAAAGAACTGTGCGCGCCGCATAGGCGCCACAGACATCACCGACACAAACGGCGCCACCCGAACCAACGCAACCATCGTGCCGGGGGGGCAGGAAGATGAGAGCGCGCAAGTGGGTCTTGGCGACGGCGCTGGCGCTGGTCAGCACCGCGCTCGTCGCCGCCTCCGCGCAGGCCGGCGAACAACCCGACGAATTTTATTTGAACCAGCCCACGACCTCCTACCTCACGAATCATCAGGCGGCCGCGCATTCAGATTTCGACACCCTCTTCGAACTCGAAGGCGATCCCAGCCGTCTGGCGTCGTGTCCGTACTACCCGGAGTGTGTGGAAGTTCCATTCGCGAACGTCCGGGATGTCAAAAGCGAACTCCCCGCCGGCCTCGTCGGCAACCCGACCACGTTTCCCACCTGCAGTGCCGCCACCTTCGTCGAACAGCTCGTCATCGAAGGAAATTCCGAAACGGAATTCTGCCCTCCGGACAGTCAGGTGGGCTGGGTCAGCCCCGGGGTTGCGCAGCCCGGCGGCGTCACCTTCCCGGTGGGTCTGGCCAAAGAGCCCCTGTACAACCTGGAAGCACCGGGCGGCGACACCCACATAGTCGCCCGCTTCGGCTTCATTGCGATCTTCTTCCCGGTCTTCATCGACGTTCGCCTCGACCCGAAGCGCGGCTACTCGCTCACAGCGACCTCGGTGAACGCGCCGGAGCCGATCTCGATCGTCGGGGTGGACACCCACTTCTGGGGCGACCCGACCGATCCGTCTCACGACAATGAACGCTTCAGCTGGGCGGAAGCGCTCAGCTGCGGCGCGCCCTGCCACGGGCCCAAACCCAGCGGTCTGCCTCCGACGCCCTTCATGTCCAACCCGACGAGCTGCGGGCCGAAGGAAGTCTCGACCCAGGCGATCAGCTACGAACGGCTCGAAGGCTGGGTCTTCGACACGACCCCCCTGGGCGAAATCACCGACTGCCAAGCGGTTCCGTTCGAACCAACGCTCTCGGCAAAACCGTCGACCCGAAGCGCCGGCGCCGCCAGCGGCCTCGAAGTTCACATGGAAATCCCGCAGCCGGGATGGCGCAACCCGAAAGCGAGGGCCACTGCGGACCTGAAGACGGCGGTATTCACCCTGCCGAAGGGCTTTTACCTCAATGCCTCGTCAGCGGACGGTCTCGGCAGCTGCAGCGAAGAAGAGGTGGGCGTCGACCGCAACGAGGAGCAGATCGTCGACTGGAAAGGCCACAGCGCGCCGATCGCGCTCTCCTTCGGCGGACAGACCACGTCGAGGCTCCCCGACTACGCAACCGCGGCCGAGGTGAAGGCCGCCCTCGAGGGGCTGCCGAACATCGCACCGGGGGACATCACCGTGAGCGGCCGCAGAGGCGGCCCCTGGACCGTCGACTTCGGCGGGGCCTACAGGGCCAAGGACGTGCCGACGATCACCGGCGTCCAGACCGAGGCACAGAGGCTCGACATCAATGCGCCGTTCGGCGGGACCTACACCCTCTCCTTCGAAGGGGAGGAAACCGCTGCGCTTCCGTCAACCGCGGATGCGTCCGAAGTCGCCACCGCGCTGGAAGCGCTGCCCGGCATCGGCAGCGGCCAGATCCGGTTGACGGGGGGTCCGACTGTCGCGGGTGGTGGCTTCGCAGCGCCCGGGCACGTTTTCCGGGTTGTCTTCACCGGCAGCCTCGACGGCGTCGACGTCCCATCGATCACGGCCGACACGAGTGCACTGGCAAACCCCTTCGGCGGCTTCGGCTACAAAGAATACGAACCGTCCTTCACCAACGACGTGCTTGCCGATGGCGGGTCCGGACCGGCGACACACGTCGTCCAGGAGGGTGGCACGCTGCGCTTCAACGGCGCCGAGGAGGCCTGTCCGGAATCATCGAAGATCGCCAGCGGCGAAATCGTCACACCCCTCCTCAGGGATCCGCTCCACGCCGACTTCTTCCTCGCCAAGCAGGCGGACAATCCGTTCAACTCGACCTTCGCCGGCTACCTGGTGGCCAAGGGCGATGGAGCGATCATCAAGACGCCGGCCAAGATCGACATCGACCCCGTCAGCGGGCAGATAGTCACAACCTTCGGCGACAGCCCGGAGCAGCCGTTCAGCGAACTCACGCTGCGCTTCAAGTCGGGAAACCGCGGCCTGTTGACCACCGCTTCGAAATGCGGCAGCTACCAGAGCACCTACAAACTGTTCCCCTGGTCGGGAACCGCCCCGGTGACGGGTGTCTCGAAGTTCAAACTCGACCAGAACTGCGAACACGAATCCGCGCCGAGCTTCAGTGCCGGCTCCAGCAACCCGCTCGCGGGCGCGTTCACGACCTTCGTCACCCGCGTCACCCGCAACGCCGGCTCGGCGCCGCTGACCGGCCTCGCCGTGAACCTCCCGACCGGTCTCTCGGCGAAACTCGCAGGCGTGCCGTACTGCCCCGATGCGGCATTGTCCGCAGTTCCGACGGCCACCGGCACCGGCGCGGCGGAGCTTGCAGCGCCGAGCTGCCCGGCGGCGTCGCAGATCGGAACGGTCAACGCGGGCACCGGCTCGGGTTCGCCGTTCTACGTCAACACGGGGAAGGTCTACCTCGCGGGCCCGTACAAAGGAGCCCCGCTGAGCATCGTGGTCCTCGTTCCCGCCGTCGCCGGGCCGATCGACCTCGGCAACGAGGTGATTCGCGTGCCGGTGCGGCTCGACCCTGTTACCGCTCAGGTCCAGGTGGTCTCCGATCCGATCCCGACGATGCTCCAGGGCGTGCCCTTCGACCTGCGCGACCTGCGCATCAACCTCGATCGCGAAGCGTTCGCACTCAATCCGACGAGCTGCAAGCCGAAGGCAGTTACGGCGGCGATCGAAAGCGCGGGCGGAGTGGTCACCCATGCAGCCGACCGCTTCCAGATCGGCGAGTGCGCCGGACTCGGGTTCAAACCGAAAATCTCGCTCCGATTGAAGGGCAGCACGGCACGCTCCGGGCACCCGGCCCTGACCGTGATTCTGCGCCCGCGGGGCGGCGACGCCAACATCTCGGGCCTCTCGGTCACCTTCCCCCGTTCCGAGCTCTTGGACCAGGCGCACATCGGAACGGTCTGCACACGGGTTCAGTGGGCGGCGGATCAGTGCCCGCCCGCCTCGGTCTACGGCACCGTCAGTGCGACGACGCCGCTACTCGACACTCCGCTCACGGGCAACGTGTACCTGCGCTCGTCCAGCCACGAGCTCCCCGATCTGGTCACCGACCTGCGCGGCCCGGCGAGCCAGCCGATCAGGCTCGAAGCCTCCGGCCGGACTGACAGTTTCAAGGGACGCCTGCGCAACACCTTCGAATTCATCCCTGACGCTCCGCTGTCGAAGGTGGTCCTCCGTATGAAAGGCGGCAACAAGGGGCTGCTGCAGAACAAGACGAACATCTGCGCCCAGCGATACCGGGCGAGTGCGTTGTTCACCGGCCACAACGGACGCCGGTATGGGTCCGCCCCGACGGTCGTCGCCGCGTGTCATGGCAAGGGGAAGCACTAAGTGGCCAGTTCGCTGATCCGCATGCATAGCTGGCGGTTTCTCGGTGCCATGGCGATCGCGATCGGCCTGATCGGCCTGCTCGGCGCGAGCTTCGCTCGGGCGGCCCTCCCCGATGAAAGAGGCTGGGAGATGGTCTCGCCGGTCGACAAAAACGGTGGGCAGGTCGATCCTCCCGGAGGTGTTGCCGGCGGCGGCGTCATGCAGGCCGCGCTCGGGGGAGGAGCCGTCACCTATGACTCCGCCACCTCCTTCGGCTCGGACGCGGCGGGAGCCCCGGTTGCGAGCCAGTACCTCGGCTCGCGCGTCGGGGAAAGCTGGACTACTCAAAACCTCACGGCACCGACCGTCTCCGGCAGTTACGACTTCTCAGACCAGGGCGTGCCCTACCAGATCTTCTCGCCCGACCTGGCCCGTGCGCTTCTGTTCAACGGAAAGCACTGCCGCGGTGAAGCGAGCGGTTGCGCCGTCTCGAACCCGCCGCTGGCCGGAACCAACGCGCCCTCCGGGTACCAGGACTACTACCTGCGCGAAGGGGGCAGGTTCGAAGCGCTGATCGAAGCCTCCGACATCGCGGGACTCGGTCTGGACCCCGACACGTTCGACGTCCGCCTGGCCGGGGCTTCTCCAGATCTGAAAACGGTCGTCCTCTCGACCTGCTCGAGACTCACGGCCGATGCCGTCGACGGCTGCGGCGCGGGCAAGGCGAATCTCTATGAGTGGACCCAGGGTGGGGGGCTCACCCTGATCAACGGCGCGCCGGGCGCCGTGCTCGCGGCACCATCCGGAGCGGTAGCGAAAGGCGGCTCAGGCGTCTACTGGACGGACACGAACAACGACAACCTCTACCTCTTCGAAGGGACCTCCAGCACGCAGGTCGACCTGGCCGCCGGCGGCGGGGGTGTCTTCCAGACAGCCTCGGCCGACGGATCGGTCGCGTTTTACACGAAGGGTGGGCACCTCTGGCGCTACGTTGAAGGCACGAGCACCGACCTTACGCCCGGCGGCGGGGTGGTCGGGGTCCTCGGCACGTCGGCGGACGGCGAGGTCGCCTACTTCCAGGACGGCTCGGCGCTGGAGCGCTGGGCGGGGGCCGTCACCGCGGTGGCCTCGGGATCGGAAGCGGCCGACTCGAGCACCTATCCCCCCGCCACAGGAGCGGCGCGGGTCAGCGCGGACGGGACGAGGCTGGTCTTCGTATCCGAGGAACAGTTGACCGGGTACGACAACACCGACCAGAACACCGGTTTGCCGGACTCCGAGGTCTTTCTCTTCGATGCCACGGGCGGCGGCCTCGTCTGCGCATCCTGCAATCCGAGCTCCGAACAGCCCGTCGGGCCCGCGACGATCCCCGGCTCGGTTCCGAATGGCACGGCGCCGGGCTCGACGGACATCTACAAGCCGCGGGTTCTCTCAGCGAACGGAAGACGGGTGTTCTACACCTCGGCCGACGCGCTCTCGAAAAGTGACAGTAACGCGAACCCGACGACGGACGAAGGCGTGGACGACGTCTACGAGTGGGAGGCGGCGGGGGAAGGGACCTGCTCGCAGGCGGAAGGATGCATTTCGATCCTCTCCAACGGCTCCCTTCCGGAGGGTGCGTCGTTCGCCGATGCCTCGGCGGACGGCAGCGATGCGTACATCCTCACCAGCGCCAGTCTGGTCCACACGGACCCTGGGTCGCAGGACCTGTACGACGTGCGGGTGGGCGGCGGCTTCGTCGAACCGATCCCGCCGATCCCATGCGAAGGCGATGCCTGCCAGCTCCTGCCGCCGGTCCCTAGGAACCCGACGCTCGCGACTCTGGTTCCCGGTGCCGGTAACCCGGCCGTCGATTACCACAAGTACTGCCGAAAGGGATATGTGAAGCGCAGGGCCATCTGCGTGAGACGAGGCAAACACCATCGGCGCAGGCACGGCCGTGGGCACAACAGCAAGGGAAGGAACGGCCGATGATCCGCCGAGTTGTCCTCATGGCATCCGCGGTGATCGCGGCGCTGACCGTCGCTGCGTCCTCGGCCAGCGCCGCGGCGCCGACGCTGGGGCCGGTGTCCGCCACCGATATTCAGGGCGTATCCGCGGTGCTCGACGGCAGCGTCAACCCTCAGGGGATCGCCACCACCTACCGCTTCGAATACGGCACGAGCGCCAGCCTCGCCGGGGCGGCGAAGACGGCCGCGACGGACGCAGGATCGGGTTCCGGCGACGAATCGGCCCGTGCGGCCATCAGTGGCCTCACTCCCAACACGACCTACTACTTCCGGCTGGTGGCGACGAATTCGTCGGGTACAACCAACGGCGGCATCGCGAGCTTCGAGACGACTGCCGGCTTTGGCCTGCGCCCGGGAACCGAAGGGTTCTCCGCAGCCGTCTGGGCAGACGGCGGCGAACCGGCAACCGCGGCGGGCACCCATCCATATGAGCTGACCTTCGGTGTCGGGGTCAGGCCCGGCGGGGAATTCGAAGGGCAGCCCGGGGTCGTCTTTCCCGACGGCGACCTCCGCGACCTGCGAATCAACATGCCGACCGGGCTGATTCTCAACCCGAGCGTGACACCGGCATGCTCGCGCACGTTGTTCCACACGCCCCGCATCTCCCCATTCGAACAGAGCCGCTCCGGGGAGGACTGCCCCGCTGCGAGCCAGGTGGGCACCGTCGGCGTGCTCACAAGCGAAGGCGAAAGGACGTTCGGCCTCTTCAACCTGGATCCGGCGCCAGGCACGCTGGCCCAGCTCGGGTTCTCTCCGTTCGGCTCACCGGTGGTCATGAACGTCCAGCTCAATGCAAACTCCGACGGCAGCTACTCGCTCCTGCTGGAGGCGAAGAACATTCCGCAGGTGCTGGACCTCTCGACGTTCGATCTGAACCTCTGGGGGACCCCCTGGGGGGCGTCCCACAACGCCGAGCGCGGCAACTGCCTCAACGAGGCCGAACCGATCTTCCCGTGGGCGAAATGCTGGCTCGGCGAGCCGAAGGAATTCAAACCGCGTGCCTACCTCAGCCTGCAGTCGCTCTGCTCGGGAGCGCTCAGCTTCGACCTGACCGCCGACTCATGGCAGAAGGGAGCCTCGCCTGCGAGCGCCACCGCCACCAACCGCACGTCGGGCGGGCAGCCGGCCGAAATGACCTGCTCCCACCTGCAATTCGAACCGGAAATGGTCGGGCACCTCGACAGCACGAAAGCGTCCTCTCCAAGCGGATATGTGTTCAGGCTCAACATCAATCACGACCGCCTGACGCGTCCGGACCTAACCAATCCCTCACCGCCCCGCACGGTTGTGGTCAAGCTGCCGCAGGGCACGACCGTCAACCCATCGGTGGGTGCCGGGCTCGGCGTCTGCACCCCGTCACAGTTCGCCGCGGAGGGCGCTCTGACCGTACAGGGGCAGGGCTGCCCGGCTTCCGCGAAGATCGGCGCGCTCACCGTCAAAACACCGCTTTTCAAAGACGAGCTCGCGGGTGACATCTACCTCGCCCAGCCAGACAATCCGGCGACGCCGACGCACGGGGCGGAGAACCCGTTCGACAGCATCGTCGCCGTCTATCTACTTGCCAAGTCACCCGCGCGCGCCGTGATGGTGAAGCTGGCCGGGCAGCTGAAGCTCAATCCAGAGGACGGCACCGTCACCGCCGTGTTCGACGGCCTTCCCCAACTGCCCTACACGGACCTGGAAGCCAGCTTCCGCTCAGGCCAGCGCTCCTTCCTGGCGACGCCGGATCGCTGCGGCTACGTCGGGACAACGATCGAAGGCCTCCCCTGGGGCGAAGCGGTGCCGGTGGAAGAAGACAGTTACACGCTGGTCAAAACCGGTCCGGACGGCGGCCAATGTCCCTCCGGCACGCCTCCTTTCGAACCGACCGTGACGTCGGGCGCAGTGAATTCCAACGTCAACTCGTTCACCCCGTATTTCGTGCGCATCCAGCGAAAGGACACCGAACAGGAGCTGACCTCGTACTCGCTGGTGCTGCCGAAGGGAGTCACCGGCAAACTGGCGGGGATCCCCAAATGCTCGCCGGCTCAGGTGGCGGAGGCGCGTGTCAAGAGCGGCACGCTCGAGGCAGCCGATCCGTCCTGTCCGACCGCCAGCCAGGTGGGTCACACGCTGGTCGGCTACGGGGTCGGCTCGGCTCTCACCTACGCCGAAGGCAAGGTCTACCTCGGCGGCCCGTACCACGGTGCCCCCCTCTCGCTCATCACCGTCAATCCGGCGACCATCGGTCCCTTCGACCTCGGAACCGTGGTGATCCAATCGGCGTTCCAGGTCGACCAACACACCGCTCAGCTGCGAATCGACTCGAGCGCATCCGATCGGATTCCGCACATCATCGACGGCGTCGTCCTCCACCTGAAGGACGTCCGCGTGTTCGTCGACCGCCCCGAATTCACCCACAACCCGTCCAGCTGCGAAGCGTCTCGGCTCACCTCGGACCTGACCGGGTCCGGTGCCGACTTCACGACCACCGCCGACGACTCATCGGCATCCCCGTCGACGTATTTCCAGCTGCTCAACTGCCGCATCCTCGGCTTCCACCCGCGGCTCGGCGTGAGGCTGCGTGGGGGCACACGCCGCGGCGACTACCCGCAGCTGCGAACGACGTTCGCCTCGAGGGGGCCGAATGACTCGAACCTGAAGGAGATCGCGGTCATCATCCCGCGGCAGGAGTTCCTCGCCCAGGAACACATCCGCAAAATCTGCACCAGGGTGCAGTTCGCCGCCGAACAGTGCCCGTCGGATTCCGTCTACGGCTCAGCTGTCGCCTACACGCCCCTGCTCGACGAACCACTGCGTGGGAACGTCTACCTGCGGTCCTCCAGCAACCCGCTGCCGGACCTCGTCGCCGACCTCCACAGCGGAGACGTCCGAATCGTCCTCGAAGGCAAGATCGGGCCGGGGAAAAAGGGCGGCATCAGGGCCTTCTTCAGCAACCTGCCGGACGAGCCGGTCAGCAAATTCGTGATGACGCTCTTCGGTGGCAAAAGGGGCCTACTCGTCAACTCCGCGAACATCTGCGCCGTGCCGCCGGTATCGAACGTGAAAGCGATCGGCCAGAACAACGTCGGCGCGGTTTTCACCACCAAACTGCGCGGAGAGTGCCACGGTCATGGCGGCAAGCGTCATAAAGGGGGTCATCGGTGAAAACAGTTCGCTTCTGGCGACTGCTGGCCACGGCGATCGTCGTCCTCACGGCACTCGGTCTGTCGGCCTCGGCTGCGTGGGCGGAAGAAAAGGAACCGCTCTGGGTCTTCATTCCGTCGCCAGGGCCATTCGTATCGGGTCTGCCCCTGCCTCCACCGATCGGCGTCATCAACGGTCCATGCGGGGCCGCCGTCGACGCTGCCGGACACTTCTACATCTCCGACTACTACCACGATGCGGTCGACGTCTGGAACCACGAAGGCGCCGAAACCGCCAGCGGATACGTGGAGTACTACTACGAACCTGACAAACGTCCCCCGGCAGGGGGAGAGGGCTACATGTACCAGATCGCACCGGTCGACACGATCGACGGGCCCTGCGCACTGGCGCTCGATGGTGAAGGAAATGTCTACATCAACGACTTCCACCGGCGGATCATCAAATATGGCGCCGGGACGGTATTCGCCGGGCAGGGAGTCGACTCGACCCACCCGACCGGAGTAGCCGTGGATCCCGCCACCGGGACGGTCTATGTCAACGACCGCACCTACATCGCGGTGTATGAAGCGGATGGGACCCCGGTGATGGACGGAGCCGAACCGCTGCGAATCGGCGTCGGCAGCCTCGGGGACGCGTACGGACTCGCCTACTCGACGTACCCGGGCACTGAAGGCGATCTGTACGTGCCCGACGCGGCGACGAACACGGTCAAGATCTATGACCCCTCGGTGAACAAGGCGAATCCTGTCGACGAAATAGACGGGAGCGGCACGCCGCTCGGCCATTTCGTCTCGATGCGGGACGGGTCCGTGGCGATCGACCGGGCGAGCGGCGAGGTCTACGTCGTCGACGACCTGCAGCCGCTGCACACGGAGAAACCGGAAGCGATCGTGCAGGTCTTCGACGCCGCCGGCGCCTATGAGGGCCACTTGCCGGACAGGTTCGAGGACGCTCTTCCCCTGGGCATAGCCATCGACAACAGCACCTCTCCCAGGTTCACGGGCTTCACCTACATCCCGCCGCAATCCCCGCTCGAAGACAGCACGATAAGGATCCCGAACGGGACGCAGGGAATGGTCTACGTCACATCGGGCAACACGACCAACGCGGCGATCTACAACTACGCGCCTGACTCGGCGACGACGGAAGAAGCCGGGGCGGCCGCGGTCCAGCTGACGATCACGGTCGCCGGAGACGGCGCCGGCTCGGTGCGGAGCAGCCTCAGCCCCCGCGCGTGCGCGGGCAGCTGCGAGGAAACGGTATTCGCCGGGGCCCAGGTCGTGCTCACCGCGACGCCCGATTCGGGATCCGCCTTCAGCGGCTGGGCAGGCGCCTGCACGGGCAGCGATCCGTCCTGCACGATCAAGCTCGACGAAGCTGCCTCGGTCCGCGCTCGCTTCGATCCCGTGGTCGGACCCGCGAGCCCGGCGCAGGCCTCACCGTTGGCTTCTCCGGCTGTCGACGCCGTGCACCACCGGCGCCACTTGCGACGGCACCGGCACCACCGGCACCACAAGCACGGCCGCCATCATCGGGCGACGAAGCGATGAGGAGGCGCGTCGCATGGCTCGCCGCGACCGGGGCCCTCGGAATCCTTGCCGTGGGCGGTCTGGCGCGGGCCGACACCCAGAAGATCAGCAACATGCTGGTGCACGTCTCGGCGAAGCTCGCGCCGAAAAAGCTGCCCCGGGACGGCCTTGCCCCGATCGCCGTTTCCGTCGGTTGGAAGATCACCTCGACCGACGGCAGTGAAACCCCAACCCTGAAGACGGTCAAGATCGAGATCAACCGCAATGGTGTCCTCAACCCGACGGGGCTCCCCACCTGCCCCTACTCGAGGATCCAGCCGGCCTCCACGTCACGTGCGCTGCAGAACTGCCGCGATGCGCTCGTGGGCACCGGTAATTTCTCTGCACACGTGGGCCTTGAAGGGCAGGAAAACTTTCTCACGCACGGCAAGATGGTCGTCTTCAACAGCGTCGAAGACCACACGCCGGTGCTCTATGGACAGATCTACACCAGCTTCCCGTTTGCCGCCTCGTTCGTGATCCCCTTCAAGGTCGGCAGGAGTAAGCACGGCACATACGGCACGACGCTGAGCGCGAAACTTCCGCGCAGCCTCCTGGACTGGGGCAACCTGACTGAAGTCAACATGCGACTTTCCCGAAAGTTTGTCGACCGCGGCAGGCAGCGCAGCTTCCTCAGCGCCGCCTGCCCGACCCCCAAAGGCTTCGGCGCCGCCGTCTTCCAGCTGGCGAGGACAAGCTTCCGATTCAGCGGCGGGGTCCACGCTTCTTCGACCTTGAGTGAAAATTGCAAGGTAAGGCACTAACGGCGGTTTCCGCTGCGCTCATACTCGCATCGCTGACCGGTTGCGGGGGCGGCGGTGGGAGTGCCGCCTCGTCGTCCGCCTCGACAGCGGCAACCAACTCGAGTTCCGCTTCGGCCGCCGGCGAGTCGGCGTCGAGCGAACGTGAGTTCCAGCAGAGGATTGAGGAGCTTCAGCGGCGGCGCCGGAGCGATGAATCCGAGCCGGGGCAGTCGGGGGCAAAGGCGGAACCCTCGCTCGCGCCAACGTCGGGCGGGCATCACGATTCGGGGGGCGGCGCCGCGCAGTTCCGTGGACCGGGCGACAACTCGATCCAGGAATCCGGCAGCGAGGCATCTGCGCCGGACCGTGAACAGGCCGCGGCTGCACTACACGGCTATCTCGACTCCCGCGTGGCCGGCCGCTGGGCCGCTGCCTGCAGCTTCATGTCCGCGTCGATGGTCGTGGGGCTCGAGCGCATGGCAGCCCTCTCCCCGCAGAGACACGGCGATCCCGGGTGTCCGAAGGTAATCGCAGCCCTCGTCGCCGCCCTGCCGCGGAGGACCGTGCGCGAAGGGGCGGAGGCGGATGTCGGCTCACTGCGGCTGAATGGCAACCGCGGCTTTCTCCTGTACCACGGTGCGCGAAGCTCCGACTACGCGATGCCGGTCGTCAAAGAAGGCAAGATGTGGAAGGTCGCCGCTCTCGCCGGCGCGCCGCTCGCCAGGTGACGCATCCGTTCCGATGGCGGGGTACCGGTCCAAGGCCCGCCTCGGCTCTGGTCCTGGCTCTGGTCGCGGTTCTTGGCGCGGTCGCGGCCTCCCATGCCGTTGCCGAGCTGACGCAACGCGGCAACCTCTTCGTTCGCTTCGACGGCGGCATCCAGCCGAAGGCGCTGCCTCGGGACAGGCTCGCCCCGATCGCGGTTCGCATCGAAGGGACGATCAGAGCGCCGACCACTGACGACCCTCCCGCCCTGCACCGGATCCGCATCGCCCTCAACCGGGCAGGGAGCCTCGACACGCGAGGCCTGCCGACCTGCACGATGGGAGAGCTGCGGTCGGCCAGCACGAATGAGGCCCTCGCCGCGTGTTCTTCCGCGCTGGTCGGCTCCGGGGGGGTGACCGCAAGGATCTCGATCCCTGAACAGACGCCCATACTCACGAGGGCCGAAATGCTTCTCTTCAACTCCGTGGTCGGCAATCGGCCGGCGATAATCGCCCACGTCTTTCAACGCGACCCGGCTCCGATCACGCGGGTCGTCGTCTTCCGAATCCGGCACGTACGAGGCGCCTTCGGAACGGTGCTCGAAGCAGCCGTTCCACCGAGTGTCAACCGCACCGCTCATATCAAGACCATCTATCTCCAGCTCGAGCGCCATTTTGTCTACCGTGGCCGGCAGCGCTCCTATCTCAGCGCCGGCTGCGCCGCGCCCCCCGGCTTCACCATGGTCACCTTCCCGTTCGCGCAGGCCGCGGTCACTTTCGAGGACGGGCGCACCCTCAGTTCGACGCTCGTCCGTACCTGCCGCGTCCGCTAGCCGGCCCTCACTGGGGTATCGAGCACCAGAGTCCGCGCGTCGCGATCGCAGCCCGGAGCCGCTGCCGCGCCGAGGCCAGGCGCGCTCGGGCCATGTTCTGGGCGCGCCGTGCTTTGCGACGCGCAAGCGACCCGGCGTAGAGACTCCGCCGGCGGCGAGCGACGGCGCGCTGGTAGCTGCCCTGGGCATGCATTGCGCCGGCCCGAGCAGCCTGTCTCTTCCCGTCGGCCTCCGAACAGCGATCGGCGATCTCCGCGTAGGGCGCGAAGACCCCCGGGGCGGCTCTCGCAGTCAGCAGATACGAATCTCCTGACCCCTGGTTTGACGTGATTTCGACGAAGTATTTACTCGGGGCGAGTGTGGCGGCGAGGGTTCGCTGCTCACCGGGACGGATGAATGGCTGGGTGGTGATCGGGGTTTCGAGGCCGTCGACGACGGAGAATTCGATCGTCGATTCCTGGGTGCCGCCTCCCAGGTTGGACAGGGTCAGTTCGGCGGCCGGGGCGCCTTCGGCGGTGACGTAGAAGAAGAAGAAGTCGCGATCGGCCGGGGTGAGCCCGGCTTCATAGCTTTGACCTGCGCTCAGTGGCCCTGACGCCTGGGCGACCGTGTCATTCGGCTCGAAAGAACTGAGTGCCGCCTCTGTCCCAGCGGGCATGCTGAACAGGCAAATCGCGAAGGCGGCCGGACAAAGGACAGCTCGCAGGCACCTGGCCAGGCCTCCTCCCATGTGCGGATTTTACGGCTTTCCAGGCCGCTCTGAGTGCTGTACCCTCTCCCAAATCGCGTTCCGCCCAGAGGGCGGTGACGCACCCCGTGGGGGCGGGGGAAATGGGGAGATCCAGCCGTTACCCGGTTGGTTGCTCGATCAAGCGAAGAGAGATGCGAATGGACTGCCGGCTGGGTGCTCGCTCGATTCATTTGCTCGCGATAGCCTGCGCCGGGGCGGCTCTACTCGCGTCGGCGGGCATGCCCGGCTCAGCCCGCGCCGCTATGGATGACTTCGGGCTGGAAGCGACGAGCGCCTCGCTATCCAACCCTCTCTCCGGCAGCCATTCCGATCTCGAAACTCGATTCCTGATCAAGGGCCACGGGGTGCTCGACGAACGAGACGACAGGCTTCCCTGGGCGGACCTGCGCCGGCTCGCGGTCGAGCTTCCGCCTGGCCTGGTGGGCAATCCGAGCGCCTTCCCCAGTTGCGACGAGGCGGCGCTCGCGATGGAAGGGCTGAACTCAGAAGGGGCGCCGCAGTCTGAAGGGTGCCCGCAAGACGCACAGGTTGGCGTGATCGAACCCGGCGCGTCCGGCCACTACCCGCCGGGCGCCCTGCCGGTACCGCTGTTCAACCTCACCCGTCCGCCGGGCTCGACCGAGATCCTGGCGCGGCTCGGCTTCATGGGCCTTGCG
This sequence comes from Solirubrobacterales bacterium, assembly GCA_036265675.1. GTDB lineage: Bacteria > Actinomycetota > Thermoleophilia > Solirubrobacterales > 70-9 > VRUE01. Next base: position 115,546 of record DATAOP010000049.1, on the reverse strand, counting down.
AATCCGGACTACGTCGACCTACGACTGGATCCTCGCCGTGACTACGCGGTCACAGCGACGGTTGACAACGTCCCTTCGGCGTTCCCGGTCACGGGGGCATACATGACGCTTTGGGGCGTGCCGACTGCATCCAGCCATGACGGCGAACGATTCAATCTGCCCGAAGCCATGAGCTGCGGGGGGCCCTGTTCGGGACCGCGCCCGAGCACGCTGCCGCCGACGGCCTTCCTGAGCGACCCGACCGCGTGCCGGCCGCTGGGAGTGGGGCTCGAAGCGACCAGCTATCAGAACGAAGACGGCGCCGACTACGCGTTCCCGTCTGCGGGCGTGATCGGCGACTGTCAGAGAACCCCATTCGAACCGAGCCTTTCGGTGACGACGACGACCGGCAGCGCCGGGGCGCCCAGTGGTCTCGACGTGCGCCTGGATAACCCCCAGCCCGGCCTGACGAACCCGAACGGAAGACGAAGCGGCGACGTCAGGGAAGCGATCGTGGCGCTGCCGCAGGGCGTCGCCCTCAACGCGTCCGTGGTCGATGGTCTCGGCAGCTGCAGCGAAGAACAGATTGGAGTCGTTCGCGGCGAGCGCCAGATCGTCAATGTCGGGGGGCAGGGTGCCCCGGTCGTCCTCTCCCTCGATGGACACAGGACGGCGCCGCTGCCTGCCTTCGCAACCGCCGACACGGTGCGCGATGCGCTGGAGGCCCTACCCGGGGTCGGTTCCGGAGGAGTCCAGGTTCGGGGCCGCCGGGGCGGACCGTGGACCGTCGACTTCACCGCGGGCTCCGGAGGCCTTGATGCGTCACCGATTGCCGGCATTCACGGCGAGATGCAACAGATCGTCGTTGAAGGTGGAGGGGGGACCTTCACGCTGTCATTCGAGGGAGAAACCACGGATCCGATCGGGTTGGGCGCGCAGGCGCCGGAGGTACAGGCCGCGCTCGACTCTCTGGCGGGCGTGCCGCCCGGAGGCGTGCGGGTGATCGGCGGCCCGATCACACCCCTCGGTGCGACGACCGCCCGTTCATTCGACGTCGCGTTTGAAGGCCCGCTCGCCGACGTCGATGTGCCTCAGCTGGTCGCGACGGGCTCGCTCACGGGGTGGGGGTCAATCGAAGCGTCGACCCTCACCGAGGCCGGATTGCCGGTCTCGACCCAAGTCGTTCAGGAGGGCGGCAGCCTGGCCTTCGACGGAGCAGCGCCTCGATGTCCGGAATCGTCGAAGCTCGCAAGCGGTGTGATCAGGACACCCATGCTTCCCGGGCCGCTCTCAGCCGCCCTCTATCTCGCCGACCAGGGCGCGAATCCCGCTGGTTCCATGCTCGCCGCCTACCTCGTGGCCTCTGGAGAAGGACTCTTGGTCAAGTTCCCGGCCAAGTTCGAGCTCGATCCCGACACCGGTGCGATCTCCGCCACCTTCTCTCACCTCCCGCAGCTTCCTTTCAGCACGATCGAACTCCACTTCAAGGGCGGAAACCGGGGAGTGGTGACGACCCCTCGCCGCTGCGGCACCTACCGAAGCCGGTATGAACTCCTGTCCTGGGCCGGCGGGCCCCCGACAGTCGGCTCGGCGCCATTGGCCATCGGCAGTGACTGCGAGAGGCGAGGTCTCCTGGTCCACTTCAGTGCCGGCTCGACCAACGCGGTGGCCGGGGCGTTCAGCTCTTTCGGGGCGCAGCTGACCCGCCCCCCGACATCGGACCGGGTCAGCCGGGTCTCCGCAACCTTGCCGCCGGGGCTGTCGGCCAAGCTGTCCGGCGTGGCCGAGTGTTCCGACTCGGTCCTGGCCGGTCTCGGCCAGACACTCGGTACCGCCAACGGAGAGCTGAGACGAGCGAGCTGCCCTGTCGATTCACGCATCGGTTTCGTCTCGGCCGGGTTCGGCTCCGGGCTTCCGTTCTTCCTGCAGACCGGGGCGGCCTATCTCGCGGGCCCATACGCGGGAGCGCCACTGAGCCTCGCCCTGGTGGTGCCTGCCGCGACGGGGCCATTCGACCTGGGGAACATCGTCGTGCGCGTGGCGATTTCGATCGATCCTGCGACCGGACAGGTGCACCTCGTGTCGGATCCGCTCCCAGAGCTGGTCGCCGGCGTCCCGCTCGAGCTTCGGGACATGCGGATCATGGTCGATCGGCCAGGGTTCATGATCAACCCGACGAATTGCGCTGCGACCGCTGTCAACGGCGCGGTGAGCGATGCCGACGGGGGGAGTGCTTCGGTCTCCGACCGGTTCCAGGTCGGGGACTGCGCGGCGCTTCCCTTCAGACCCCGCGTCAAGCTCGGCTTCAGCGGTCCCGTTCTTCGCAACGGTCACCCGAAGATCACGGTCCGGCTTCGATCGGGCATCGGCGACGCAAACCTGGCCAACGCCGCCTTCACTCTTCCCCCTGGCGAGTTGCTCGATCTGCACCGCATCCGTGCACTCTGCGGCACCGATGTGCCCCCCGAGCGTTGCCCGAGCGCCTCGCGCCTCGGCTACGCTCGGCTCCGGAGCCCCCTGCTCGAAGGTTCTCTGGAGGGCCCGATCTACCTGCGGGAACCGGCAGGTCGCCTGCCCGGCATCGTGGTGAGCCTCCGATCCGAGCGGTTTCACCTGGTTCTCCACGGAACCACATCGGCCGCGGCCGGCCAGGTGACGGTCACCTTCCGGCACCTTCCCGACATACCTCTGTCGGCCGGACGGATCACGTTCGCCGGCGCTCGCCGCGGAATCATCGTCAACAGCGAATCCCTCTGCGCGGGCCCCCGCCGCGCGGGCATTGCCCTGAGCGGCCAAAGTGGCGTGCGCTTGGAGCTTCGTCCGCGCGCCGACGTCGGGGGCTTGTGCTGAATGGCGGGCTCGCGATCCAGAAAACGATTCTTGTCTTCCGGGTCAGCCTGTGCTTTCATCGCTGGGTTCGGACGGGATTGAGCAGGGAGTTATGAAAGGCGGCCGTCGAAGCGATCACGAGCCATCGCCGGTGCGCACGCGCCGGCGAGCCTCCGCCACCCTGGCTCTGACCCTGGTGGTCGCTGTCGGCCTCGGCCTCGTCGGCCTCGGCGTCGAGGGTCATCTGCGTCCCACCTCTCTGACGATCTCCGGCACCTCATCCGCAGGCGGGGAAGACCTTGCCCGTGAGCGGTTCGGCGACTCCTCGCCGCTTGCCGTCCTCCTACGAGGCCCAGCAGGCGCGATCGAGCGCCAGGGCCCACGCCTGGCAGCTGCCCTGCGCCGCGACCGGTCCCTGACTGTGGTCTCGCCGTGGGACCCGGGCACTGCAGCCCGCAAGCTTCCGGCTCCCGCGCCGGCGACGTCACCCGGCGCCGCGTCACATGCCCTGCTCCTCCTCGATTACCACGTCCCCCTGGCCGAGGCGATGCGCGAAACGGTTCCGAAGCTGGAACGCACCCTCGAGGCCGAGATCCATCCCCCCATCCACGCCTCCCAGTCGGGCTACGCAACCATCTCCCGAGCCCTGCAGCACGAATCGCTCTCGGCCGCCGAGCAGGCCGAGGTTCTCGCTGCGCCGATTCTGCTGATCGTCTTGCTCCTCGTCTTCCGCTCCGTTCTCGCCGCTCTGATCCCGCTCGCCTTCGGCGCGATGACGGTATTCGCCGGGCGCGGATTGCTGGTCTTCCTGACTTCGTTGATGCCGATCGACGCGCTGTCGCTGGTCGTCTGCACGATGATGGGCCTCGCGCTTGGCGTCGACTATTCGCTGCTTATCGTCTCCCGATTTCGGGAGGAGCTGGCCGCGGGACGCCCGCCTCACGATGCGGCCGCGGCGACGCGGCGGACCGCAGGCCGCACCACGGCCATCGCAGGAACGACGCTCTTCCTCTCGATTTTCTTATCCGCCTTCCTCCAGCCCGGCAGCTTGCTCGTGTCCCTCGCGACGGCCCTCGTCGTCGTCACGGCGATCGCCGTATGGATCGCCTGGATCGCACTGCCGGCCCTGCTGACGATTCTCGGGCCGCGCATCAACGCGGGACAGATCGGCAACTCGCCCCCGGGAACCGGACGATCGCGCGTCGCCGCCGCCGCCGCCGGAGCCTTGCGCCGGCCGGCCCTCGCCACCACGGCGATCGCGGTTCCCTTGCTGCTGCTCGCCGCACCCGCGCTCGCCTTCGACACCGGCGCGCCGGGCGTGGATGAGCTCTCGTCGCACAGCCAGGCCCGTGACGAAGCCGAAGCGATCGCCGCGGCGGCGGGACCCGGATGGGAGGCGCCCTTTCAGTTGACCGTCGCGAGCGAACGGGGACCGATCACCGCCGGTTCGCGGCTTCGCAAGCTGGCCGCAACCCAGCGCCGGGTCGAGGCCCTGTCCGGGGTAGAGGCGGTCATCGGCCCTGCTGCGATCGCCGCCGCCGGGCGCCCGATTCAGTCGCTCGGCCGGGAACTCGATCCTCAAGCCCCAGCCCCCTCGCAGCTGAGTCGCCTCGGCCCGCAGCTGGACCGGGCTTCCGGCGCGGTGTCGCGGCTCAGAGGCGGCCTCGCCGATGCCGCCGCCGGCGCGGGTCTCCTCGGTGAAGGCTCGGCCCGTGCCGAGGAAGGAGCAGGACGGCTGGCCGGTGGGTTGGGGCGCGCCGGCAGCGGTGGCCAACGTGCCTCGAGCGCGGTCGGCCGCCTGGCCGCAGGCGCGCACAGACTTGCCGCGGGTCAGCGTGAAGCGGCAGCCACCGCCTACGGTCTCTCGCTGGGCTTGCACACCCTGGAGCCGAACCTCAGCGCCCAGGGCGTGGACCGCGCACGTCATCTCACCGCCCGGCTTCGCTCGATGGCGCCGAGCAGCCGGGCCTCGCGGGCTGCCGCCCACGAAGCTGCCGTACTCGCTTCGGTGCTCGCCGCCAATCGCGAAGAACTGCGCCGCCTGCGCAGTCTCGCGACGATTCTGAAGGAGGGTCTCGGACGTCTCTACTCGGGTGGCAAGCAGCTCCAGAGCGGTAGTGCCCGCCTCGCATCGGAAGCGCAGCGCCTCGGCGGTGCCATCGAGCAACTGGGCACGGGCGCGCAGCGGCTCGCGGGTGGCCTCGGCGCCCTGCACGGGGGCGCGCAGACTCTCGAAGGAGGCCTGGCCGGCGGCTTCCATCGCAGCTATCCCCTTCAGCGGAGCCTGCGGCGGGCGGGCGATCGGATCTCGCGTGCCACGGCGCCATTGGCCCGCCGTCTTGCGCGCCTGCACCGCCTTTCCCCCCGCATGTTCGATTCCGGATTCCTTGCCCTCGCCGCGATTGACGGCTCCACGAACCGGCGGCGCTCTCTCGCCGCCGAGGTGTTGAACGTCGCCGGCGGCGGCAGCGCAGCCCGCTACCTGATCATCCCCCGTGCCGGCTTCAACAGCCGCGGCTCACGACAGCTTGGCGCTGACCTGCAATCGATCGTCGCCGACCTCGATCGGCAGCCTGGTCTCACCGCCGGAGTGGGCGGCGGCGCAGCGGTGCTCAACGACTACGGGAGGGCGACAAAGTCCCGGCTGCCGCTGGTGATCATCGCGATCATCGCGATCACCTTCCTGATGCTTCTGCTCCTGCTGCGAGCGCCACTGCTCGCTGGCCTCGCGGTCGCCCTCAACCTGCTCTCCGTCGCGGCAGCGATCGGCGTCGTCACCCTCGCCTGCAAGATCCCCGCCGGGTACCCGCTCGGCGGGCACTCCTATATAGACACGGTGGGTGCTGCGGCGATCTTCGGGGTGACGTTCGGCCTCTCGATCGACTATGCCGTCTTCCTCCTAGCCCGCATGCGCGAAAGCCACCTGCGTGGCAGCGACAATCGAGCGGCGATTCATTTCGGCCTCGAAAAGACCGCCGGTGTCATCACCGGTGCCGCCGCGATCATGGCCGCCGTCTTCGCCTCCTTCGCCGCCTCACCGGTTGCCACCGTCAGCCAGATGGGCCTTGGCCTCACCGTCGCGGTCCTCCTCGATGCCACAGTCGTTCGCATCGTTCTGTTGCCGGCGCTCATGCTCCTGCTCGGTGAGCGCATCTGGCGCACACCGGTATGGCTGGAGCGGCTGCTGCCTCGCCCGGGACCCCGGTCGGCGCCGGCGCAGGCAACGGCCGGGGGGAGGATCTGATGCGGAGGACGTGTGTCCGGATACTGATCGCTGTCCCAGTTGTCGCGCTCCTGCTATCAGCATCGTCCGGCGCCGCCCAGGGCCCCGCGCGCCAGGAGTATGTCGCCCGCCTCGAGAAGATCTGCAGGCCCGGATCCGAAGCAACGCAGCGAGCCGTGGGCGGCACGCGGGCCGACGTCCGCGCGGAACGTCTTCGTCTGGCCGCGACCAAGGTTGCCAAGGCGAAGACGATTTTCAGCCACACGGTGGCGGCGATCGCGGTCGTTCCTCGACCCGATGCCGATCGGACGACGTTGACGCGTTGGTTCACCGCGCTCGGACGCGAGACCGTCGCGCTGGAACGGACCGCCGACGCTCTGCGCCGAGAGGATATTCCGAGCTTTCAGCACCGCTGGGCGGACTTCATTCACGAGGGCAACAAGGCCAACAACGTCGTTGTCTCATTCGGCTTCAACTACTGCGATTTCAAGCCCTCAAGGTTCGTTTGAAGCTGCCCGTCACACGGAGATGGGCGGTCGCCGTGGCCGCGACCCTGCTCTCTGGCGCCGCCCTCTCCGTCGGACTCGCGGGTGCCGAGCAAAGTGGCCGCGACGGGGTCGAGGCCACCCTTGACGGCTCGATCACACCCGACCGTCTGCCCAGGCGGCATGCGGCGCCGGTCTTCATCACACTCTCCGGCTCAATCCAGAGCAGCGTCGGGTCGCCGCCCCCTCGACTCTCGCGGATCGAGCTGGCCTTCGGCGCCCCTGGTGGCCTCTCCACGAAGGGACTGCCCGTCTGTCCGCGCCGGCTGCTTCGGAACGCGACCCAGCGTCAGGCTCTGGACCGATGTCGTTCGGCCCTGATCGGCCATGGCACGATCCTCACCGAAGTCCCGCTGGCACCGAGCAGGCCTCTGCTCGCCCATGCCGCTGTTCTTGCCTTCAACGGCGAGGCCAGGGGGCATCCGGCGGTTTGGGTACACGCCTATGCAACCGCGCCGCCGGTCTCCTTCGTGCTGCCCTTCTACCTACATCGCCTGCGCGCCGGCGGCTTCGGAGTGGTGATGAGGGCGCCCGTCTACCGTGCCCTCGGCCGTTGGCCGCGGCTCCGCTTCTTCCGGGTCACCCTCGGGCGCCGCTACCGTGCGGACGGAGTGTTGCGCAGCTACCTGAACGCGCGCTGCCCGCTGCCCCCGCGCTTCCATAGTCTGAGCCTTCCGCTGGCCCGCATTCGGTACGAGTTCGCCCCATCACCGACCGTGTCCATCCCGATCCTGCGCGCCTGCCGCGCGGTCGATTGACTCCCGCCACGAGCATGTCCCTGCTACCCGGCAAGCCCAGCACCGGCCGCGGGTCGGTCGGTCTCTTCGCCGGCGCTGCCCGCAGCTACTGGCTCGGGGTCTTCCCTGCGGCACGTGCTGCCCAACGTGAGCTGCTCGCTCGCGCCAATTCGATTCCCGATCCGCTCCTACGGCAGGATGCGCTGATCTCCCACCGCGACAAGGGCTCCAACTCCGAGGGCCTGGCCGCAATGGCGGTGCTGGCGCCGCCGCAGCGGCGCGCGGCCCTGACGCGCAGTCTGGTCGCCTACCAGTTGATGCTCGACTACCTCGATTGCATTTCGGAGCGGCCGGCCGACGACCCGGTCGCCAACGGGATGTGCCTGCATCACGCCTTCGAGGTCGCCCTCGACCCTGACGCCGAGCATCACGACTACTACGCGCTCGCCCGCAGCCGCGAGGACGGTGGCTACCTGGTGGCGCTTATCGAAGCCTGCCGAGCATCCTTGCTGGATCTACCCTCCTACGCTTCCGTTCGCGGCCCCCTCCTGCACCAGGCGCGACTATGCCGAGAGTCTCAGGCACTGAACCATGCCCAGCGTTTCGTCCCGCTCGAGCTGGAGATCGCGGACTGGGCGGCACGGACCGCGTGCGAGATCGGGCTCGACGAGAGTTTCGAGTGGTGGGAGATGGTCGCGGCCGCCGCGGCTTCCTCGTTGAACGTCGGGGCGCTGCTCGCGCTGGCCGCCGCGCCCAAAACGAGTGAGGCGGAGGCGTGCCGAGTCGAGTGCGCCTACTTCCCCTGGGCCAGCGGCCTGAACGCCCTGCTCGACTCCCTCGTCGACCTCGACGAGGATCCCGAGGACGCGAGCCACATACGCCGCTACGACTCGCCCAGCGTCGGCGCCAAGCGTCTCGGGATGATCGCCGCCGGTGCACGAGAACGCATCCGGGCTCTACCCGATGGCCGTCTCCACGAGGCGATCCTGGCCGCGATGGGAGCCCTTTACCTGGTCCAACCCGAGGCCTGGCGTCCCGGTCGCGACCAGATTTCCGAAGCAGTCTTCACTGCTCTAGGACCACTGACCCGCCCCTCGCTCGCGGTGCACCTCGCGCGCCGTGGCGGCCGTGGCGCAGGCGCCATGGTGAGGGGCAAAAGACGGGCCCGTGCGCGCTTGTGAAATACATATGTCCGAGGGCGATGAGCGACGGGAGCGCACAAGAGGCCCGCGACCTTCGGGAGGCTCTGCTCGACCTCTGTGTCGAGCGCGGCTATGCCAATCTCAAGTTGCCGGTTCTGCTTGAGCGCTCCGGCATGGGCGGGGATGCCTTTCACCGCCACTACGCCAATCTCGATGCCCTCTTCGCCGCCGTCCTCCGGGAGGTGTACGCCGAATTCTTCGCCTTGGCCCAGGAGGCAGTCGCCGGTCAAACTGGCTGGCGCGACCGCATGCGCGCGACGGCCTACGCATTGCTCCGCTTCCTGCGCGCCGACGAACGCGTCGCCCGGCTGGCGGCGGTCGAGGTCCAGTACGCCGGCAAGGACGCCCAGCGCCTCTTCCAAGAGACCTTCAACCGCCTTGTCGAACTGCTCGACGAGGGCTCCTCTGAGGCCGGCGGTCCGGAGTCGCCAGGGCTCGCCACCGCGATCGGCGTCGGCGGTGTCGTCTTCGCCCGCATTCAGGAGGGAGTTGTCAATGGCGAACTGGAGGAGTTGGGGGAGGAGGAAGTCCCCCAGCTGATGTATGCGGCGGTTTTTCCCTACCTCGGGGCCGAAGCGGCCGCCGAGGAGCTCCGCATCCCGCCGCCTCCTGATCTCTCGGGCTAGAGGGCTCTCGCTCAGGAGCGGGGGCGATCGCCGTTCGCGACCGCCGTGGCGCGCTCGGGGCCGATGAAACCGACCAGCGTGATGTAGGTGGCGAGCGGAACGACAGAGCCGAGGCTCTCAGGGCCTCTGGCCCGTACCTCCTTGCGCATCAACGCATACACGGTCGCCGCCGCCGCTTCAGTGCTCACCTCCGACGCACCCGGGTTCTCCTCGAACCCTGGGGCCAGCATCTCGGTCAGCGAGTTGATCACTCGGTCGCGGCGGGCGAGCGCCTGCGGCCCGGCCTCGTAGACGCCGATGGTCGCGAGCCGAGCCATCTCCGGCTCGGCGACGAAGTAAGAGAACATCGCCTCGTAGAGCGCTCGCACACCCTGCTGCCAATCGCCCGCCCGCCGCGCCGCGGGCCCCGCCAGCGCCATGATCTGGGCGCCGCTCATCTCAAGCGCGGCGAGCACCGCATCGCGCTTGTCGGCGAAGTTCGCATAGAAGGTGCTGAGGGAGATCGCCGCCTGCGCGGCGATGTCGTCGGTGCTCATCGCTCGGTAGCCTTTTTTGGACATCACCCGCGCGACTGCTCTGGCGATTCGTTCGCTCGGCGTGTAACCCTCGAACCTCGGGCCGGGCCCGGGACGCTGTCGGCGCGGCGAGCCGAGGGGGCGGGGGGGAGGCTCGACGCTCTTGAACCATGCCCACAGACCGGGCGCCAGATCGGAAAGCTCCTCCTCACGGCCGCTAGATATGCGACTTTGAACCAACTTGCCAAGGCCTCCGGTGAGCATCTCGATCATCGCCGGCTTCATCTGCTCTCCCATCGACTGACGCGAGTTCGCCTCCGCGACGATGCGTGCTAGCGACTCGGAGCCTCGGTCGGCGATCTCCTCGCCCCTCCTACCCGCCGCATGCAACTCGACAAAGCAGACGCGGGCCGCCGCCGGCTCCGCGCACACCAATGCGATGAACCTCTCCAGGATCGTCTCGGGACCGGGGGGGAGCCCGTTCTCGTCGAGCTGGTCCAGCTCGACGATCGCCAGTTCGATCATCTCCTCGGCCGCCGCTGTAATGCACTCGTCCTTATTGGAGAAGTGCTCGTAGAAGGCGCTTCGCGATACCCCGCTCAGTTCGACGATATCGGCGACCGTGCAAGCCTCGTAGCCCTTGTTTGAGACGACGGCGACCACCGCGCCGAAGAGACGCTCTCGCTGGTTCCGCGCCACCTCCGCCCGTGACATACCGCTGCTGGGATGAAGCTTTCGTTCCCTCAGCTCTGCGGCCGGGCCCCAAGGGGTGCGTACCGTCGCCTCGGCGACCTCAGGGTTTCTCAAGCGGGCACTGCCTCTCTCACAATCCTGACTGCGCTCCCCGGTGACCCCGTAGTTCCCCCATCTCCCGAAGTTGATTCTAAGGGGCCGATCGAGGCCCCCCTCGATGCCGCTCTTGCCAGAAGTCGCTCAAGATGGCTATCTTCAGAAAAACTAGTTTGCTTTCCAGATGAGGATTTGCTTTCCTATGCCCAGCGCCTATCGGGGAACGGGGATCGGCGTGACCTGCATGCCGAAGCCTGCACATCGATACGGAATGACGTCTTGACTGCCTCGCCAAAGAACTTCCTCGGGGTCCCCTGCCCCGGGGGGGCCAGCCACCGACCCCAGGTGGCAGCGGAGCCGACCGGTTCTTCCCGCACCGGGAGGCGCCCATGCGGTACCCGACACCCGCTCATTCAGGGCGCCTCTCTCATGTCCTGATCGAGTCGGGCCGAAAGAGGTGGAGCCGGGCGCCCATCACGGGCGATTCCCAAACCCAGGGCGCCCGGCTTCCCTCCGTTCTCGCCGTCTCCAGGCCGCACTGAGCTATGGCGCCGGCGGCGCCGTCGTCAGGCTGCAGAGGACGTTGCCGAGCAGCCCGCCGCTGGGATTGCCGGTGACGAGGACCTGCACGGCGTCTTCAGGGGTTTTTCCGTAGAGGTCAACGACCAGCCCGAGCAATTCGAGGTGCAGCGGCCCGAGCAGCAGGTTGAGGACTTCGCATTCCCCTTCGCCGACGGCGATCTGCGACACCCGGGCGCCCTCGGTGCTGCTGGCGCCGGCCGCGCCCTGGGGCCGGAGCGGAGCCTCGAACGCGAGGATCCGCAGCGAGTGCCCATGCAGGCTGCGATTGATCGACTTCGCGGCGCGATGGGCGAGGGTGGTGTTGTTGAGTTTGATTCCTTCCGACAAATTGCAGAAGAGCCTGCCCAGCACCGCTTCCTGGTTGCCCGTGATTTCCGCGGATATCGCGCTCGTCTGAACCTTCAGGCCGAGCAGGTTGAGGTAGAGCTGCGCCAATTTGAGTTCGAGAATGCGGCAGTCGCCGGTGGCGTTGACCCTCAGCCTGGCCCGCTTGCGCACGACCGTTGTGGCGCCGCTGGACCTCGTCGCCTTCGCGAACAGGGGCCCGACGGCCGTCACCGTGTTGCCATGGGCGACGAATCGCTGCGCCGACATCTTGACCCTGAGGTCGACGACCGGGGATCGTTCGCCGACCGCGCTTGCCTGGGCCGTGCCCTCGGCGATGCCGATGGTGGCCAACGCCGCAAGACCGAGCAGCAATACGCCCCGATGGACCCTCCGCTTAGCTTTCATTTCGATCCTCCGATGTGATGAGAAACAGCTTCTGATTTCTCGCGACTACCCCCAGCTCGGCTGGGGTAACTGACCACCTCCGCTTCCCAGAAAGGAGGACCGAGATGGCTGAGTTGACGACGATCAGGAGAAGCTCGCGGAGGTGCTGGGCCTGGCCCAGGCCGCGCAGGGCGCGACCGAAGAGGTCGAGGGGATGGTCGAGGACGAGGAAATCGTCGCGACCCTGAAGAGGATGCGCGAGGAGGCCGAGGAGACCGAGCGGCGCTGTACGGACGCGGCGGAGTCGCGCGACGGCAAGAAGACCGCGATCCTCGAAAAAGCCCAGGAAACCAAGGGCGAGGCGTCCGAGATGATGTCGACCTACCTCGGCGGCGAGGCGGACGGGCTCGACGGCTTCGAGTTCCTGACGATGGCGGAGGCGGGCGAGGTCGGCCACTGGGCGGTGCTCGGCAAGCTCAACGAGAGCGCCGGCGAGAGCGGGATCTCGGAGCTGGTCGAGTGGGCGCTGCCGATCCAGGAACGGCACTTCGCCGACGTCAAGGACGGGTCGCTGAAGCTGGCCGGGGAGAAAGACCCTTACGAAGCCTCCTAGCGCCGAGGCCCACCCTGCGGACCTACTTCCACTGCTGCTCGGCGACGGCCGACCCCGAGCGCCTGCTCGATCCCGACGAGCAGTTCACCGAGCCCTGGGGCTCGGCCGACCACGGCCGCTGCGACAAGTGCTGCGGGGCGGGCACGACGCTCTATGAGTGCCGATCCTGCATGGAGACGGGTCCCTCCTCGGAGTGTCCTGCCTGCCAGGGACGGGTGCGCTTTCGCGAAACCTGTCCGGCCTGCCTCGGCGACGGTCACATCGACCACACCCGCCGCGCCGGGGTCGCCGTCTTCCCCGTTCGCGAGGGCCTTTTCCGCTACCTGGCCGAGAGGAATGCGAGCGTCGAGGGAAAGCTGATCGTCGAGCTCGAGGGACGGTTGAGCGAGGAGCGCGACCTCGACGCCGATGCCGGCGCGCTGCTCCTCATGCCCGAGCGCATCGTCGAGACCGCCCCCCTTGACACGCGGCTGATCGCGACGATTCGCGAGCGCCTCGGGCACAGCAGCGCAGCGTTTCCCGCCCAACCCCAGGGGTAGAGAGGCGAGAGTCCACACTTTCTAAGGAAGGCGAGACGATGGAGGTCCAGGTGGACGCCTATGCGTCGCCGGAGGAGCGCCCGCCGCTGGTGGCGTACGCGATCGCGATGGGTCTGTTCAACTCGCTCGTCGCCGCCGCGCTGCTGATCGCGAAACGGACCGGGCGGCCCCTGCCGGAACGAATCGGCGCAGCCGACCTGCTGACGATCGGCGTCGCATCCCACAAGCTGAGCCGGCTGATCACCAAGGACAAGGTGACGAGCCCGCTGCGAGCTCCGTTCACGAAGCTCGAAGGGGAGGGCGGGCCCGCGGAGCTCAGCGAGAGCCCCCGCGGCGAGGGCGCCCGCCGCGCGATCGGCGACATGCTCGTCTGCCCCTACTGCCTCGGGCTCTGGGTGGTGGCGGCGTTCTCGGTCGGACTCCTCTTCGCCCCGCGCCTGACCCGGTTCGTCGCCGCGGCCTTCTCGGCGCTGACGATTTCCGACTTCCTCCAGGTCGCCTACAAAGCAGCCGAGGAAAAGGGGCTCGGCTGAGCGCGCCGATGCTGATCGCCGACCGCGAGCCCGGCCCCGAGTAGTAGAACCGTTCCGTGGAGCTCCGAGTCCCGATCGTGCAGGCGCCGATGGCGGGCGGGCCTTCGACGCCCGCTCTGGCGGTCGCCGTGTGCGAGGCCGGGGGCCTCGGCTTCCTCGCGGCCGGCTACCGGTCGACGTCGCAGCTGCAGGAGGAGATGGCGACGGTGCGGGCAGGAACCCGTGCCGGCTTCGGAGTCAACGTGTTCGCCCCTCCCGTCGCCCCTGCCGACGCGGAGGCGGTCGAGGCCTATGCCCGGCGGCTCGGGCCCCTGGCGTCCCGGGCGGGGGTCGAACTCGGCGAGCCCTGCTTCGACCGGGACCAGTTCGACGAGAAGGTCCAATTGCTCGGCGAGGAGCCGCCCGCGGTCGTCTCATTTACCTTCGGATGTCCGGACCGCGACTCGATCGAGCGGCTGCGCTCGCACGGCGCCGAGGTATGGGTGACGATCACCGACGTCGAGGAGGCGGCAGAGGCGCGTGATGCAGGGGCGGACGCCCTCGTCGCCCAGGGGGTCGAGGCCGGAGGCCATCGCGGTTCGTTCGTCGATCGCGAGGGGCGGGTCGAGCACGGGCTACTGTCGCTGCTTCAGCTGGTGCGCGCGGAGGTTGACCTCCCCCTGATCGCATCCGGTGGGATCATGACCGGGCGCGGGGTCGCCGCGGTGCTCGCCGCCGGAGCGGTCGCCGCTCAGCTGGGCACTGCCTTCATGCTCTGTCCGGAGGCCGGGACCTCGGCGGCTCACAGCCGCGCGATCTCCTCGGCGAGGCCCACCGGTCTCACTCGCGCCTTTTCGGGACGGCTGGCGCGGGGGATCGTCAACCGGTGGCAGCACCAGCACACGGGCGACGCTCCGCTCGCCTATCCGGAGGTCCATCACCTCACATCGCCGCTGCGCGCCAAAGCACGTGAGGCGGGCGACGAGGACGGGATCAACCTCTGGGCGGGGGAGACCCATGCGCTGGCGGAAGTTCGCCCTGCCGCAGAGGTCGTTGCAAGGCTCGACGGCGAAGCCCGGCAGGCGCTGAGCTCGGCAACCGGAGCCTGGTCGGCGACCGAGTGACGGGCGCTGCCGGGCTCTGGTGCCCCTGTGTTTCTTGCCTGACCGCCCGGCAGCGGCGCAGATGTACGTAACAAAACACGGGGTGATCCCGCTCGGTCGGCCGAATCCTAAGACCTCCGGCCGTGGCCCTTGACAAGGCGGTACAGACCTGTTTTTATGGCTCGCGTCTTTTAGGTACACCTTCGTTTTCGGTGCACCGTCTGAAATTCCCGTTCAACAGGAGAGAGAGCGGGAGGAACAGGGGTTCAGGGGTTGGTCCTTCAGGGGAAGTCGGATTCAAGGGATGTCAGGAGAAGGGGATGAATAGGTGACGTCGCGCAGGGATCGCGGTCGACTGACCGGCACCGTCGTCGTCGGCCTGATGTCACTGTCCCTGCTCGCTCTTCTCGTCGCGCCGGCCGCCCAGGCCGCTGTCACACACACCCTCTCCAAAACCTTCAACGAGGGCGGGTCCCTCTCCGAACCCGGCGCGATGGCTGTCGACACGTCGACCGGAAGCGTCTATGTCGTCACCGGTGGCTCGAGCTTCTCGGGCGGCGAAAAGGTCGAGAAATTCGACGCCTCCGGCAACCCGTCGAACTTCTCGTTCCTCGGGAAAAATTCGTTCACCGCCTGTGAATTCGGCTGCATCAGGGGAATCGCGGTCGACAACTCGGCCGGCGTGGACCACGGCGTCATCTATCTCGCGCTGAGCCGAGGGAACATCCTCGTCTATCGCGCGAGCGGACAGTTCGTGCAGTCCTACCGCTACTCGCACGTCATCCGCGAAAAGTTCTCGAGTGATGGGGACTATTGCGGGGTCGCGGTCGACAGCAGCGGCAACCTCTACATCCAGCATGACAGCGGCTTCTTCGAGAAGGGTTCCTTCACCGACAAATTCCATCCCGGGCGCTGGAAAATCAATCCGAACCCGCCGCAGATCTGGCCCGTGGCCGGCGTCTTCCAGCAACCCGAAGAACGGGAAATCTGCAAGATCAGCTCCGACGCGAACCAGTTCCTCTACACCGCTCAGGGGTCCTACACGGGCGCGGGCACTCTCAAACGCTGGCCGATGTCGGCGGTGGACCTCGTCGCCCCACCGTCGAAGACGATCGACACGGGCGTCACCTCCTTCGCGGCGGATCAGGCCACCGCCGACATCTTCTCGGACACGAGCACCCAGATCACCCGCTTCGACTCCGAAGGGGAACCGGTCGAGGTCTTCGGCGAAGGCGATCTGAGCGAATCGACGGCCGTCGCCGTCAACAGCCTGACCGGCACCGTGTACGTCGCGGACCTCGCGACGAACGACGTCAAGATCTACACCGCCGCCACGACGCCCGACGTAACCGACGTCAGCACCACGACCGGGCAGACGAGCGCGACGGTGTCCGCCCATCTCGACACGGCGGGCCCCAATCCGGTGACGGGCTGCGAAGTCGAGTACGGCCTCGAACCGACCTATGGCTCGTCCGTTCCCTGCTCGGGCACGCTGCCCGCGAGCGGCGGCGGCGACGTCACCGCGAGCATCAGCGGGCTGACGACCGAGGCTGTCTACCACTTCAGGATCCTGGCGACCAACGCGAATGGGACCACGCGGACCATCGACAGCACCTTCGTCCCCCATGCGGTCGCCGACGTCCAGGCCCTGCCGGCGACGAACATCACCCGCACCAGCGCGACTCTCAACGGGTCCTTCAGCGGCAACGGCGAACCCACCACATACCACTTCGATTGGGGCACCAGCACCTCGTACGGCAACAGCACCCCGGAGTCGGCCCCCACCTCGGCGACGGGGACGGTCGCAGCCACCGCCGACCTCAGCTCGCTCGACGTCTATCGCGAGGACTCGCCGCCCTACCACTTCCGACTCGTGGCGACCAACGGGGCCGGCACGACGTACGGGCCCGACATGACCTTCCACACGCTGCCCCCTGACCTCCCCGAGATCAGCGGCGAGGCCGCGACCGAAGTCACCCCCGGCTCGGCAACCCTGAACGCGGAAATCAATCCCGGCCTCGGCGACACGATCTATCTGTTCGAATACGGCACCGGCCAGTCATACGGCCGGGCGACCGTCCCGAGCCAATCGATCGGCAGCGACGACGTTCCGCATGCCGTCAGCAGCGAGATCTCCGCTCTGGAACCGAGCACCACCTACCACTTCAGAGTCGTGGCGACGAACTTCGGCGGCACGAGCTACGGCTCCGACCAGACCTTCAGCACGCCGGGACCGCCGGTGATCAACACCACCTCGCACTCGGCCGTATCGCAGACCGGCGCGACACTCGAAGCGACTATCCGGCCGGCGCTGAGCCCCACGACCTACCACTTCGAGTACGGGACCAGCGCCGCCTATGGCGCGATAACGCCGCAGAGCCCCTCGATCGGTGCCGACAACGCCGAACACGTCGCGAGCCAGGCGATCGGCGGCCTTGCGTCGGGGACGACCTACCACTTCCGTGTCGTCGCAAGCAATGGATTCGGGACGACGGCCGGTCCCGATCAGACCTTCCAGACCGTGGCACCGCCGGTGGCGGCGCCGCATCCGTCTCCACCCAGGAAGTGCAAGCGAGGCTTCGTCAAGCGGCACGGGAAGTGCGTGCGTAAGAAGAAGAAACACCACCACCGCAGGCACCATCGAGGAGGGAGACGGTGAGACGGCCCAAGTCGCTATTCGCCGCGACAATGGCGCTGGCTGCGCTCAGCTTCGCGGTGCTGTGCGGGTCGGCCGCGGCGATCACGACGCATCCCTTCGATCACTCGTTCTCAACCGGCGGCAACTGCGGGGCTTCGGACGGTGACCTCGCCTACGTCGAATCGACCCAGCTGGTCTACGTGCTCTGCCCGCACTCCTTCCCGGAAGCGCCGGAAATCAGAAGGTTCGACCTCAACGGCAATCCGGTTGCCTTCCCCGCGTCCGGCTCATACATCAGCGGCAACGCCCTGACCGGGACCCCCGACCCGAATGCCCAGGAAGGCCATTTCGGTGCGCCCTCCACGATCGCGGTCGACAATTCCTCCGCCCACAATGGTTTCATCTATGTCGCCTCCTCCTTCGGGCCCGGCGACATCAACATCTTCAAGCCCACAGGCGAATGGGTCGGGACGATCCCGACTCCGGGGAACGCCGGACAGCCGATGAGCGTGGCGATCGACCGCCAGGGTTTCATCTATGCCGGGACGAGCGGCGGATTCGGCCGCGGCCACATCTCGAAATTCAACCAGAGCTTCCACGAGATCCTGAGGATCTTCACGCCCGAAGACGCCTGGGGATACATCCGGCCCGACTCCACCGGAGCGGTCTGGGTGATCAGTTCCGGTTTCGGCAGTCGCGCAGGGGGCAACATCTTCAGGTTCGAGGCGGACCAGTTCTCGACGAACCTGAAAACCAACGGGATCGGACAGACCGAGGAAGCCGTCGAGGGCGAACTGTCGCTGCTCATACACGAGCCGCTGGTCACGGATATCACCTCGGGATTCGAAGTCCGCGGGATGGACGTCGAACCGAACACCGACGAGCTCTATGTCGACCGGCAATCGGCGATCGAACCGTATAGCCCGGCCCTCCTAGGAGACCCCTCGCACCCGCTGACCCCACCCTTCGGTTCGCTCGAAGACTCTTGGGCCGTCGCCGCGCCCGCGGATGGCAAAGTGCTTGCGCTCAACGAAGCCAACGAGAAAGTGAACGTCTACGCGAAGGGGGACCCTCTTCCGGACGTCACGACGAATCCTCCGAACATCCCCGAGATCGGGCACGAAGGCGCCGTCCTCACCGGTCGGATCGATCCGGCGGGTGGCGATCCGATCACCGAATGCAGACTCGAATACGGGACCGAATTCCAGAGCTACGAAAGCGGCTCGGTTCCCTGCTCGCCGGATCCGAGCGGGTCGAATTTCACCACGGCCACGAACGTCAGCGCCTCGCTCTCCGGGCTGACGATCGACCAGCCCTATCACTACCGATTCGTCGGCGCCAACGCACACGGCGAAGTTTACGGCGGCGACCAGGTCGTGTCCCCGGTGGCCGTGCTCGACGTCGAAGCGCAGGAAGCGACCGGCGTCGATCAGAACGACGCGACCCTGCACGGCGTCCTCAATCCCGACGGGATGGAAACGACCTACCACTTCGAGTACGGGCTCACCACCGACTACAGACAGAGCACGCCGGAGCTGAATCCGGGATCGGGCTCGAGTGACGTCCCGGTCGAAGCGACGATCTCGGATCTGCAGCCGGGCAAGCTCTACCACTTCCGACTCGTCGCGACGAACGAACTGGGGACGACGTTCAGCCCCGACAGGACGTTCAAGACCGCGAGCAAGCCGCAGGTCGGCGGGGTGCTGGCCGACGAACTGTCGGCCAGCGGCGCAACGTTGCACGCGCGGATCAACCCGGAGAACTCGGCGACGACGTACCACTTCGAGTACGGGGCGACCCCCTCCTACGGCACCAGCGTCCCGGCGACCGACCAGCCGGTCGGGTCGGACGACACCGAACACGAAGTCTCTGTGCCGATCACCGGCCTGCAGCCGGGGGTCACCTACCACTTCAAGGTGGTGGCGACAAACGAGTGGGGCACCAGCGAAAGCGACGACACGACCTTCAGCTTCTCGCCCCCCTCATGCCCGAACGCGCACGTACGCGAGCAGACCGGTTCGAATTTCCTTCCCGATTGCCGCGCATACGAGCTCGTCTCGCCGGAAAAACAGGGTGCGGCGGTGTTCTGGCCGAGCAACGAGACGATCGATTTCGGCGAAGGCTTCGGGCTGCAGACCGAGCTCGACGTCTCCGAGGTCCCCCAGAACACCGGCTACGCGACGAATCCCGCGCGCTTCACCTTCGAGGGGGGCCTCGGCGCGGTTCCGGGCCTTGACGTTCCGAACAGCCTTCTCGACACATACCTGGCGACGCGGACCAACAGCGGTTGGGTGACGACGTTCCCCGGGATCAAGGGCAGCGAAACCCTCTACACCGGCCGGCGGACGTGCTCGGAATCGCTCGACACCTGCATCGATCACGTCGTTCAGGACCAGCTCGGCGGGGCCTGGCCGTCGGAGGATGCTCCCTATGTCTTCAACGCGAACGGCGACAAGGTGGGCCGCTGGCCGACCAACGTGAACGCGATCGAAGGTGGAGCGACCTTCTTCGGCGACCAGCAGACGTCGGCGGATTTCACACACTTCGTCTTCTCCTCGCGCGACCTCGCATTCGCCCCCGGAGGCCTCACGAGCACCCCTGGCTCCGCCTACGACAACGACACCGTCAACCGAACGGTGACGATCATCTCGAAGCTGCCGGGCGGCGAAAACCTGCCGAAGGACGGAGGGAACCAGTTCGAGGTGATCACGTTCCCGGCGAACGGTGTCTCGAAAGACGGTTCGCACATCCTGATGCAGACCGCCGGACACGACGGCGCCTACAACCTCTACATGCGGGTCAACGACTCGATCACCTATGAGGTCTCGAGAAACCATGGGGTCAACTACATCGGCATGACGAAAGACGGCTCGAAGGTGCTGTTCAGCGCCGTGCAGCAGATCGTCCCCTCCGAAGATCACGACACCAGCCTCGACATCTACGAGTGGGACGAGCAGGGGGACACGATCAAGCTGCTCACGACCGGCAACGGCAACGGCAACTCCGACGAATGCAACACCGAATACGCCAGCCAGTGCGCTGCGGAACCGCTCGACACCGAACGCAAAGAAAAGGGCGGCTTCGGCCAGTTCGACCCCGAAGACGCCCAGTTCATCCTGCCGGGGATCGACAGCCGGCTCGCGATCACCAACGGCGCCGTCTACTTCTACTCGCCGGAGAGCCTCGACCCGGCGAAGCCGGCCGTCCCGAATGAGCGCAACCTCTACCTCTACCGCAACGGCCAGGTCCATCTCGTCGCGACCCTCGACCCGGGAACCAAGGTCACCCGGATCCAGATCTCACCCGACGGCCTGCATGCGGCCTTCGTGACCGCGGCGCGTCTGACCGGATACGACAACCGCGGCTTCAAAGAGATGTACACATACAACGCCGCGACCGAAGCGATCAGGTGCGCGTCCTGCAACCCGAGCGGAGCGGCCCCGACCGTCAACGTGCAGGCGAGCCAGGGCGGCCCGTTCATGTCGGATGACGGGCGCGCCTTCTTCGCCACGCGCGAAGCGCTGGTTCCGCAGGACACAGACGGGATCATCGACGTCTACGAGTTCGTCGACGGCAGGCCACAGCTGATCACTACCGGGACAGGGACGCGAGACTTCGGCGCCAGCGGCATCGTGCAGATTTTCTACGTGCCGGAGCACATCGGCCTCGAGGCGGTCAGCCACGACGGGACGGACGTCTTCTTCACCACCTACGACACGCTGGTCAAGCAGGACCACAACGGCAACGTGATCAAGTTCTACGACGCCAGGACCAACGGCGGCTTCGAGCCTCCACCGCCGCTGGCGCCCTGCGAAGCGGCGGACGAGTGTCACGGGACGGGCAGCACTCCGGAAACCGTCCCGCAGCTGCCGACCGGAGCCGACCTCGGCGCCGGCAGCAACCTGCGTAGCGGAGCGAAGAAGAGACACCCGAAGCGACACCACCGGAAGCCTCACAAGAAGCACCGGCGACATGCGAGGAGCCACCACCATGGTTGAGCGCGCTCGGCTGCTCATCGCCGTCTGCGCCACGGCGCTCGCCGCGGGACTGTTCCTGATCGCTCCCGGCGCCGCGTCGGCGGAAGAAGGAATCACCGAATGGTCCGCGTCGGTCTCGACCTCCCAGGCG
This sequence comes from Solirubrobacterales bacterium, assembly GCA_036265675.1. Classification (GTDB taxonomy): domain Bacteria; phylum Actinomycetota; class Thermoleophilia; order Solirubrobacterales; family 70-9; genus VRUE01. The sequence continues at coordinate 94,275 of DATAOP010000049.1, read as the reverse complement.
GGGGGGCATCCCGACCTCGATTTCGTGACCGAATGGAAAACTCACGTCGTCGGCCAGTCGCTGCCGTGCCATTGCGATGACGCGCGCGTGATCACCCAGCACTTCCCGACGGGGTTCATCGGCAATCCGCACGCGATCGCGACCTGCACGGCGGCGCAGCTGAGCACCAACCACTGCCCGGTCGAGGCCCAACTCGGGGTAGCCGAGACCATCGGGTACGAACCGCTCTACAACATGGAGACCGCGCCCGACCAGGCCGGCCTGATCGCGTTTGTGGTCCCGCTTGTCGCGGCCCCGGCACTGATCGACCTGTCGGCGCGAACCGAGAGCGACTACGGCCTCGACGCAACCAGCGCGCCGATCTTCCACGTCCTCCCGATCCCGAGCATCAAACTCCATCTCTGGGGAGTCCCGGCGGACCACGCACACGATCCGAACCGGTTCTTCTCACCGCTGGAAGGCTTCGGAGCCTGCTTCAACTATCCCGAACCGTGCGCCAACGTCACCGGGGCGCAGTCGAGCCTGCCGCCGATTCCCTACCTGGAGAACCCGACCGAGTGCGGCGTTCCGCTGACCACCACGGTCGACGTCGAATACTACACCGGCAACACCCTCACCGCGGCCGCTCCGTGGCCGTCGACAACCGGCTGCGACCAGCTCGCTTTCAACCCGAGCCTCAGCGCGACCCCGACTACCACCCAGCAGCCCGGCCAGCCGAACGGGACGGTCCAGGCCGACGCCGCGTCGGGGCTCGACGTCGATCTCACCGTGCCGCAGACCCAGAGCCCGTTCACCCCCTCGCCATCAGAGATCCGCGCGACCACAGTCACCCTCCCGGAAGGCTTCTCGATCAACCCTAACGCGGCCGACGGCAAGGTCACCTGCAGCGATCAGCAGGGGGCCTTCGGCACCCGTGCCGGCGCGACCTGTCCGGAGCACTCGAAGGTCGGCACCGTCGACCTCGACAGCTCGGCGCTGCCCCAGCCGATCCCCGGCGCGATCTACCTCGGTGATCCGCAGCCCGGCAACAAGTACCGGATCTTCCTCACGGCGGATGGGTTCGGCACCCATGTGAAGCTCGCCGGCAAGGTCGTCCCGAATCCGCAGACGGGACGGATCCAGGTCTCGTTCCCCGACCTGCCGCAATCGCCGTTCCAGGAGTTCAACCTTCACTTCTTCGGCTCGGAGCGGGGGCTGCTGGCCACGCCGGCCCATTGCGGCACATACCCGGTGGAAACCGAATTCGTGCCCTGGGACGCAAATCTGACGACCCGGCACTCGAACAGCTTCTTCTCGATCACCTCCGGCCCGAACGGCAAGCCCTGCCCCGGGACGATCCGGCCCTTCGGCCCGCAGGTCGACGCCGGGACGGTGAACAACACGGCCGGGCGCTACGCGCCGTTCGTCTTCGCCGTGCACCGCGACGACGGCGATCAGAACCTCACCGCGGTCAACGTCTCGACACCTCCCGGGTTCCTCGCTTCGCTCCGCGGCATCCCCTACTGCCCGGAGCCTGCGCTCGCCGCGGTCGCCGACCCAGCCCGTCCGGGGCGCAGTGAGCAGGCCGCGCCCTCTTGTCCGGCCGCCAGTCAGATCGGGACGGCGAGCACCAGCGAGGGAGCCGGCACCCATCCGCTCTTCACTCCCGGAAGGGTGTACCTGGCGGGCCCCTACAGGGGCGCCCCGATGAGCCTGGTCGTCGTCGTACCGGCCGTCTCCGGCCCCTACGACCTCGGCAACGTGGTCGTTCGCGCCGCGATCCACGTCGACCCCGCAACGGCGAGGATCACCACGGTCTCCGACCCGATTCCGACGATCCTCGACGGGATCCCGCTGCGCTTGCGCTCGATCCAGCTCAACCTGAACCGTCCGAACTTCACCCTCAACCCGACGAATTGCGACCCGTTCAAGGTCGACGCCCTCGTCTTCGGCGACCAGGGGAGCACCTCGACGGTGCCGAGCCACTTCCAGGTGTCGAGCTGTCCCAACCTCGACTTCGGGCCGCGGCTCGCCCTGAAGCTGACCGGCAGCACGAAACGACGCGGCCACCCGGCGCTGACGACCACCCTCAGGACCGCTCCCGGTGAAGCGAACATCCGCCGGGCCGTGGTGACGATGCCGAAGACCGAGCTTCTCGACAACGCCCACATCCGCACCACCTGCACGAGGGTCCAGTACTCGCAGCGCGCCTGTCCAGACGGATCGATTTACGGCACCGCGACCGCGGTGACGCCGTTGCTCGACAAGCCGCTCAGGGGTCCGGTCTACCTCCGCGCCTCCGGCAACCGCCTCCCCGATCTGGTCGCCGACCTTCGAGGTCAGATCGAGATCGAATTGGACGGCAAGATCGACACCGCAAAGAACGCGGGCCTGCGCGCGCGGTTCAACGCCGTCCCGGATGCCCCGGTCTCCTCGTTCGTGCTCGAACTGGAGGGCGGCAAGACGGGCCTGTTGATCAACAGCGCCAATCTCTGCAAGGCAAAGCCGAAGGCCGCGGTGAAGCTGGTCGGGCAGAACGGTGCGCACAGCAGCAAGCGCCAGAAGCTGAAGACGAGCTGCGGGGGTCGCTCGTGAGAACGATCAGCGCCTCGAAGGTCGGACTGGCGGGCATCCTGGCCCTCCTCGCGGTGCTGCTTGGTTGCGTCGGGAGCGCCTCCGCGATCCAGGTGCAGCCGCACCACTTCTCATTCCAGTTCACCGGCGAAGGCTCGACCGGCGGGCCCCTCTCGCCGTTCGGCCTGGACACGATCGGGATCGACCCCGGCGATGGAACCGTGTACGTGCTCGAAACCGAAGGAATAAAAAAGTTCGACGCCTCCGGCGCGCCGCAGCCGTTCAGCGACCCGTCGCTCGGAGGGGGGACGGTCATTCCGATCCCGCCGGTCTTCGGTGAAACCTTCGACCTCTCGGTCGACGGCGCGGGGACCATCTACTTCGCCAACGGCTGGGACGGGAAGATCCACAAATACGCGAAGAGCGGAGCCGAGGCCGGCTCTCCGTTCCCGATCGGCGATCTGACCACCTCCCCGAGGGGGATCGCGGTCAGGCCGGATGGGAAGTTCTGGGTGAGCCAGGACGTCTTCGAAAAAAACAAGGTGATCCTCTACAACGCCGACGGCACGGCGAGCGAAACCGCGATTCCGCTCGAAGAAGCCGGACCGCTCGCGCTCGACGGCCAGGGGAACCTCTACGTCGTCTACGCCGTAAACGGGTGCTGCAGCGGCAGCGGTCGGGTGGTCGGGAAATTCGACCCGGAAGGCCACTTCCTCTATCAGGTGGACCCCGGGCCGGCCTCGGACATCGCCGTCGACCAGACAACCGGCGATCTGTTCGTGAATCACGGGCAGTTCGGCGGTATGGACATCACCGAGTACAACTCGTCGGGGACGCCGATCGACAGGTTCGGCGGGCCTGAACCGGCGGCCGAATACGAAGGGCTCAACAACTTCGCGCGATCCCTGGCCGTGAATCAGCAGACGCACGACGTCTACGTCATGAACCAGAACCAGCAGTGCGACGTCGGCAATTCCGGCTGTGAATTCAGCGAACGCCATCCGCACATCGACGTCTTCGCGCCCGGGTCGGCGATCACGATTCCGACGGTCGCACTGGAATCGCCAGTGCTCCATCCGACCGAAGTCACCCTGAGGGGAACCGTCGACCCCGATGGCGGCGGCGCAACCACGGACTGTCACTTCGAATGGGCGTCGCAGTCGCAATGGCAATCCGAACATACCTACGCCAACTCGACCCCCTGCACCCCGGGCGGGCCGTTCAGCGGATCGGGCGTCAATCAGGTCAGCGCGACGCTGACGGGGCTCACCCAGGGCACCAGGTACCACTACCGACTCGTCTCGAACAACGCCACCGGCGAAGCCAACGGCCTCGACGCCCGAACCGCGGACGCGACATTCAGGCCGCAGGGCCCGCCGATCGTCGTCGACGAGTTCGTCAGCGGTGTCAACACCGACAACCTCGACCTCAACGCCGACGTCGAACCCAATGGTGGTGAAACGACCTACCAGATCGAATGGGGCGCAGACGAAACCTACGGCAACGTCCTCCCGGTCCAGGGCGCGAATGTGAATGCGATTCTGGGGGTCGAGCGGGTCACCCAGCACCTCAGCGGCCTGACCCCAGGGGCCACTTATCACTATCGCTTCGTCTTCACGAACCAGGCGGGAACGGTTCCGGGCCAGGATCGCGAATTCACCACGTTCGCGAGGCCGCCGGGAACCGATACCTGCGCCAACGCCCACGTCCGACAGCAGACCGGTGCGTCGCTCCTGCTCGACTGCCGCGCCTACGAGCTCGTGTCCGCGGCGAACGCAGGTGGATATGACGTCGAGTCCGACATCATCCCGGGCCAGGAGCCGCCGGAAGCCTTCCCGCGCGCGACCGACCGGATCCTGTACTCCCTGCATCGCGGCACGATCCCGGGCATCGCCGGCAATCCGACCAACTACGGCACCGATCCCTATGTCGCGGAGCGGGGCGCGAACGGCTGGACCACCCGGTACGTGGGACTTCCCGCGAACGGGATGCCATCGACCCTGCCGTTCGGCTCGCCGCTGCTGGGGGCCGACCTCAACCTCTCGACCTTCGCCTTCGGCGAAAACGGAAATGGCACTCCGATCTGCGATCCCTGCTTCAGCGACGGCTCGATCAACATCCCGCTGCGCCATGGCGATGCGCCGATCGCGAAGGGGATGGCGGGCTCGCTGAACCCGGCGGCCGATCCCGCGGTCGGATCGGTCCGCGAGCCGGTGTCCGGTGACGGCACGCATCTGATCTTCGGCACGACCGCCAAATTCGAGTCCGACGGGAACTCCAACGGCGACGTCACGATCTACGACCGCAACCTCTCGAACGGCGTCACCCACGTCGTCTCGAAGACGCCGGGCGGGGCGACGGTGACCGGAACCGGAATCGCCGAGCTGGCGGTCTCCGACGACGGGTCGCACGTCCTCATCGGCCAGCTCGTCTCGAGCGATCCGACGACCGGCAACCAGTACTGGCACCTCTACATGAACGTCGGCGACGCCGGCAGCAGCATCGACCTGACCCCGAGCTCTCCCGCCGGCGTCCTCTACGACGGGATGACCGCCGACGGATCGAGGGTCTACTTCAGCGCCGCATCCGCGGGCCTGGGCGAGTCCGACTCGAGCATCGACCTCTACCGCGCCGACGTCGGCGCGACGAGCGCCACCACCAGCCGGGTCTCGACCGGCAGCGGTGGCAGTGGCGACACCGACTCCTGCACGCCCGTCCTCCATTGGAACACCGCGACGGGCGCGGACAACTGCGACGTCGTCGCCTTTGCCGGCGGGGCCGGGGTGGCCGCTGGCGACGGCACCGTCTTCTTCCTCTCGCCGGAGGAACTGGACGGCTCCGGCACCGCCGACGAGCCGAACCTATTCGTCGCCCGGCCCGGCTCGGCGCCGCACTTCGTCGCGACCCTCGATCCCGGGAATCCGGCGATCCACGACGCCGTCTATGACAACGAGGTCCACAGCTACGGCGACTTCCAGGTGACTCCGAGCGGCAGGTTCGCCGCATTCGCCACGACCGCGCCGGTGACCGAATTCACGACCTTCGACCACTCGGAGATCTACCGCTACGACACCGACTCGGACGCGGTCGTCTGCGCCTCCTGTCCGCCGACTCAGGCGCTTCCAACCACCCAGACGTTCCTCACGCCGCACGGGCTCAACCTCAGCGACGATGGCCGCGTCTTCTTCACGTCATCGGAGCCGCTGGCGCTGCGGGACACGAACAACCTGGCCGACGCCTACGAGTGGGAGAACGGCACGGTCGAGCTGATCTCGACCGGCTCGAGCGAGGCCGACTCCGGCATCGTCACAGCGAGCGCCGACGGGAAGAACGCCTTCTTCTTCACCCGCCAGACGCTGGTCGCGCAGGACCTGAACGGCAACGCGGTGAAGATCTACGACGCCCGCACCGAAGGGGGCTTCCCCTTCATCGCGCCGCCCGATCCGTGCAAAGCGTCGGACGAGTGCCACGGCCCGGGCACGCAGGCCGCCCCGGAGCCGGTCATCAACACCGTCACCGGGCCCGGCAACGTGAAGCATCCGTCGAAGAAGCCGCACTGCCGCCGCGGCTTCAAGAAGAAGAAGCGGCGCTGTGTCCGGGTGCATCACCGCAAGCACCACCGCCATGCGACCCGCCATCACGGTTGAGGTGCCGACGATGAGCAAGCAGAGAGAGACGATGGCCGCCAGGACGATCACCGCCGTGCTCATGGCCCTCCTCGCGGCAATGCTCCTGGCGGTGCCGGCAAGGGCGGCCGGGCCGCTCTCGATCGAATCGTTCAGCGTCGGGTCCTCGAACACCGAGGCGGGCGCCCATCCCGACGTGACGACACACATCACGATGAGCAATCCGGGCGAACCCGAGGCTGCGCAGAACGTCGCGATCAACTTCCCCGTGGGGCTGTTCGGTAACCCCCGTGCGGTCTCGGTCTGCCGCTCGGTCGACTTCGCGTTGAACCAGTGTCCCGGCTCCGCGCAGGTCGGCATCATCACGATCTACGCGAACTACGAATCCAACCCGGACTATCTGCTGGGGACCGCGCCTCTCTACAACATGGAGGCCCGCGGTGGGTTCGAGACGGCACGGTTCGCCTTCGTCGCGCCGACGGCGGAAGTGCCGGTCAACGTCCCGATCACGGTTCGCACCGGCTCCGACTACGGCCTGCGGATGACCGTCACGGGGATCACCCAGGAAATCCCGTTCGCCGGCGCCGACATCACAGTGTGGGGCTTCCCGGCGGATGTGGGACACGACACCGACAGATTCCACGTCGGCGAGAAAGGCTGTGCCGGCATCGCCGCCACCAGCTGCATCGTGCCTCCGTACGTGACGGCCGGGATCCCGGTCAAGCCCTACGTCGACAACCCGACGGTCTGCACCGGCCAGCCGCTGACCGCGAGGCTCGAAGTGACCAGCTACGAGGATCCCGGAAGCCCCGCGAGCGCCCTGGCGGACTATCAGCCGACGACCCACTGCGAGAAACAGGTCTTCAACCCCGTCCTCAACCTGGCTCTGACGAACACCGAGTCCGATGCCCCATCCGGGCTCGACCTGCAGTTCCGGGACCCGATCTTCCTCGGGCAGTCGAACTCACCCTCCGAGCTGCGGTCGGCGACCGTGACTCTGCCCGAAGGGCTGACGATCAACCCCGACGCAGCGGATGGCCAGATCGCCTGCACCGACGCCGACGCGAACTTCAACAGCGACGAGGCCGCGCACTGCCCGGACAACTCGAAGATCGGGACCTTCCAGCTGCACACCCCGTCGCTGCCCGATGCCCTGACCGGCGCTCTCTACATCGGCGAGCCTCAGCCCGGCGACCAGTACCGGATCGTGATGGTGGCCGAGGGCTTCGGGATCCATGCGAAGCTCGTCGCCTCGGTCCGTCCCGACCCTCAGACCGGTCGGGTGACGATGCACGTCGACGACCTGCCGCAGGTCCCGTTCGAAGAGTTCGACCTTCACCTGTTCGCATCGGACCGGGCGCTAATGGCGACGCCGACGCAGTGCCGGGTCTACGTCGCCGAATCGGTGTTCACCCCGTGGAACGCGGCGCTCTCCCCGCAGGTCTCGAGCCCGATCATCTCGATCGACTCCGGGCCTAACGGGAGGCCTTGTCCCGGCCAGGAGCGCCCGTTCCAGCCGACGCTCGTCGCCGGTTCATCGAACCCGATCGCAGGTGACTTCACCGACTTCAGGCTGAAGCTGGGCCGCGAAGACGGCGACCAGTTCCTCGGTGACCTCAACTTCACGATGCCGCCCGGGTTGACCGCGAGCCTCCGCGGCCTCGGCTACTGCCCGGAAAGCGCGATCGGCGCCGCCGCCCGGAACTCGGGCCGGGCCGAGCAGGCGAGCCCGAGCTGTCCGGCCGGCAGCCTGATCGGGACCACCAACGTCGCGGCGGGCCCCGGTTCGCACCCGTTCCACGCCGTCGGCAGGCTGTACCTGGCGGGACCGTTCAAGGGTGCCCCGCTGAGCCTGGTCGCGGTGACGCCCGCGCTCGCGGGGCCCTACGACTACGGGGTGGTCGTAGTCCGGGTCGCGATTCACGTCGACCCCCACGATGCCCATGTCAGCGCCATCTCGGACACGGTCCCGTCGATCATCGGCGGCATCCCGATCCGGATGCGATCGATCCAGGTCAACGTCGATCGGGGCCGGTTCATGATCAACCCGACCAACTGCTCCCCGTTCAGCGTCGCCTCGCAGGGAATCGGCGACCAGGGGTCGGTGGCCGACTTCTCCTCCTACTTCCAGACGATCGACTGCGCGAAGCTCCGCTTCAAACCGAGGATGACGCTGAAGCAGCTCGGCGGCCGCAAGGCGACCCGCAGGAGCAAGGATCCGGCGCTTCGCTTCGACCTGCGGACGCGGCGTGGGGACGCCAACATCAAGTCCTTGACGGTGACCCTGCCGAAGTCATTCGCGATTGATCAGCGCCACCTCGGCAACATCTGCTCGAAGGCGCAGCTGGCCTCCGAAAGGTGCGCCGGGCGGCAACCGATCGGCACCGCTATCGCCGAGACGCCGCTGCTCGAACAGCCCCTCAAGGGCCCCGCCTACGCGGTCTCGGGATTCGGCAAGCTGCCGCACGTCGTCTTCATCCTCAACGGGCAGGTGACGATCATGCCGGAAGCGGAATCGTCCTCGGTGAAGGGCCGTTTGAGGACGACTGTTCCGGTCGTCCCCGACGCGCCGGTCGGCCACTTCCGCCTCGACCTGTTCGGTGGAAAACGCGGCTACATCGTCAACACCCGAAACCTCTGCGCCTCAGCCGCCTCGATGGTCGTCGACTACACGGCGCAGAACGGCGATACCTACCAGCAGCGGGTCAGGCCGAAGGCCGCCTGCGGCGGCAAGCGCAAGCACCACCGCCATTAGGCGCAAATAGCGCCCGCGCCGATCGATCCGGGTGAGCCGGGTGCTAGTTTCGGCGCCAGTCCGAGCCGCCGCGCGCAGGCGAAGGCGGACGGGGGACCCGAGAAGTCGGGGCGAGTGGGCCGGTGTTCCGGCCCTAGCGGTATCGGCCGCGAGCCCGTCAGCTAACCCCGTAGGAGTCCGACAGAGGAGGCGCGATATGAAGACCCTGATGGAATCCCCGATGTCCGTCTACATGACCGGAGTCGCGATCGGCATGGGGTGCGCGTTCGTGGCGATCCTGATCCTGATCGGGGTGCTCAGCGTCTAGGGGCGGGGTGTCCGCGCGGACGCGCCGGCGGCGATCAGGCCGAGCATCTCCCCGAACAGGGCGTCGTCGGTGCGCTCGGGATCGATCAGCTTTTCGAACGAGATCCCGCTGAAGAGGGCGAAGATCCCGTCGACGAAACGGTCGGTCGGCAGCGGGAGCTCGACGCCGCGTCTCTTGGTCTCCTGGTCGACCAGGCGGGTGATCGCGTCCTTCGCTTCGCGGAAGCGGGCGCGGAAGCGATCGCCGATCGCCTCGTCGCGAGAGGCGACCGAGCAGAATTCGTGGAAGAGCTGCTCCCAGGCGCGCTCGCGGCTGAAGTAGGCGCTGAAGACGGAGCCGACGTCGAGCGCGGTGCGCGCGGCCGGGGCCTCGCGGATGATCGCCTCAACCTGGTCGATGTGGGACTGGAAGCGGCGCTCGACGATCTCCAGCAGCAGCTCGGACTTGCCCGAGAAGTTCGAGTAGACGGCCTTGCGGGTGAAGCCGGCGCGCTCGGCGATCTCCTCGAGCGAGCTGTCCGCGTAGCCGCGCTCTTCGAAGACCTCGCGGGCGGAGACCAGCAGCTGCTCACGCGTCAGCCGCCTCCGCTCCTGGCGGGTGAGGCGGGTCGGTCTTGGTTTTGAGGTTACAGCATGCACCTGGGAACATAGTGTATCCTGAGTGCCGGATGGATGGATCGGCTCAGGCCCAGGCCCAGCCCTCGCTGTTCGGGCGCTTCACCGCCGCGACGTCGCAGTTCGGCAACAGGCACGGCTTCTATCTGGGGCGCCGGCTGACCAGGGTCCACGTCGCGATCTACCGCCGGTCCGGCGGCAGGATTGCCGGCCATCTCCCCGGCTGGCCGCAGGCCCGGGTCGCGCTCGTCGACCACACCGGGGCGAGGACGGGGAGGGCGCGAACCTCGCCGCTGATGTACCACGAGGACGGCGACTGGATCGTCGTTGCGGCGACGAAGGGCGGCCAGCCCACCCATCCGGCCTGGTACCACAACCTGATGGCAAATCCGGCGACGACCGTCCAGATCGGCTCCGAGGTCCGCGAGGTGCGGGCCCGCGAGGCGACCGGGGAGGAGCGCGAGCGGCTCTGGCCGGAGTTCGTCGGCTTCTATCCCGGCTATGAATTCTTCAGGACCCATGCCGGCGATCGCAGGATCCCGATCGTGATCCTGGAACCCCGTTAGCGGGTACGGACATGCAGATGAACAACGACATCCTCTACGAGGGTCACCGGATCGAGTTCGAGACCCATGGCGAGGGCGACCGCGTTCTCGTGCTCGTCCACGGCCTGCTGATGAGCCGCCGCATGTACTCGCGGCTGGCGCCGGAGCTGGCCGACCGCGGGAACCGGGTCGTCTGCATCGACATGCTCGGTCACGGCGGCTCCGACCGCCCCGAGGACCTGCGGCTCTACTCGATGCCGCTGTTCGCCCGCCAGGTGGCGGCGGTCCTCGACCATCTCGAGGTGCCGACGGCGGTGATCGGCGGCACCTCGCTGGGAGCCAATGTCGCGCTCGAGCTCGCGGTGCGCGAACCGGAGCGCGCGCGGGCGCTCTTCATCGAGATGCCGGTCCTCGACAACGCCCTGCCCGCGGTGGTCGCGGTGTTCGCCCCACTGCTGCTCGGGCTCAGGTTCGGGCGGCCGGCATTCGAGCTGCTCTCCCGGGCCACCTCGACGATCCCCCGCAGCCTTCACCTGCTCGACCTCGGGCTCGACTTCGTGCGGCAGCGCCCCGGCCCGTCGGGCGCGGTGCTCGAGGGACTGCTGCTCGGTGAGACGGCCCCGCATCGGGAGGATCGGCGCAGGATCGAGCAGCCGGCGCTGGTGGTCGGCCATCCGCGCGACCCGCTCCATCCCTTCAGCGACGCCGGGATGCTGCTCGAGGAGCTGCCCGACGCCCGGCTGCTGGAGGCAAACTCGATCATCGAGTGGCAGCTGACGCCCAAGCGTCTCACCGGCGAGCTCCTTGCGTTCCTCGACGAGGTCTGGGCCGAGGCCCATCTGCCGAGCGCCTAGATGTGGCCGCTCGGCAGATGCCAGTGGTGAGGTGAAATCAGCGCCTCGGCCGCCTGCGGGCCCCATGACCCCGGCTCGTAGGCCTCGACCGGCGGCATGTTCCTCAGCAGCGGTTCGCTGACTTCCCAGAGGCGCTCGATTGCCTCCGAGGTGGTGAAGAATGTTCGGTGGCCGACCATCACGTCGTGGATCAGGCGCTCGTACGCGTCCAGGGACTGCTCGGTGCCGCCGAAGCCATCGCCGTAGCTGAAGTTCATGTGGGCCTGGCCGAGTCGCAGCGTCGGCCCCGGCAGCTTCGCCAGGAAGCTCGCCGAGATGCTGCCGGGGTCGCCGAGCTCGAAGGTCAGGTGGTCGCAGCCGAAGGCGTCGGCAACGTGCCTGGTGTCGATCGGGAACATCCGCCGCGGCGGTTTCTTGAAGGAGACGGTCAGCAGGTGCCGCGACTGGGCCATCCGCTTGCCGGTCCGCAGGTAGAAGGGAACGCCGGACCAGCGCCAGTTGTCGACGAAGGCGATCAGCGCCACGTAGGTCGCCGTGCCGGAGTCGGGCGCCACGCCCTCCTCCTCGCGATAGCCGTCGTACTGGCCGCGGACGACGTTGCCGGGGTCGATCGGCAGCATCGCGTCGAAGACCTTCTGCCGCTCCGCCATCAGCGCCTTCGAGGTCAGCTCGTTCGGCGGCTCCATAGCGACGAATCCGAGGACCTGGAAGAGGTGGGTGACGACCATGTCGCGGAAGGCGCCGGTCTGCTCGTAGAAGTCCGCCCGCATCCCGATCCCGAGTGTCTCCGGGACGTCGATCTGAACGTGGCTGATCAGGTTGCGGTTCCAGACCGGCTCATACATCCCGTTCGCGAACCTCATCGCCAGCAGGTTCTGGACCGCGTCGCGGCCGAGGTAGTGGTCGATGCGGAAGATCTGGTCCTCGTCGAACACCCGATGCAGGACGCCGTCTAGCGAACGGGCCGAGGCGAGGTCGGTCCCGAACGGCTTCTCGAGGATGATCCGCGAGCGCGCCGCGAGGCCCGCGGCGCCGAGGCTCTCGATCACACCGGCGTGGGCGCTCGGCGGCAGCGAGAGGTAGTGCAGAAGGCGCGGCTCGCCGCCGAGCTCGCCCTCGGCCTCGCGCACGACCTCGCTCAGCGGGTCGTAACCGTCGCCGACGTGGGCCGAGCGCAACGACGCCGCAAAGCGCTCCCAGGCGGAATCCGAGACCGGCCCGGGGCCGCAGTTCTCGACCGCCTCGCGGGCGATGGCCGCGAACTCGTCGTCGGCCATCTCGCCGCGCGAGGCGCCGACGATGATGAAGCGGTTTGGCATCAGCCCCGCCTCGGCGAGGTGGAACATCCCCGGCAGGAGCTTCCGCCTCGCGAGGTCACCGGTCGCCCCGAAGAGGACGATTACGTGATCGTCGGGGACGGTCGCCGCCTGAGCGACCGCCGGCGCCTCGGCGGTCTCGACGCTCATGTGCACAGTCTGACGATCACGCGTCGCCTCTACCCGTTCGTCCGATTTGCGATCCCGCGACCGGGCCTTTCGCTAGCTTGCCGCCCATGACCTATCTCATGCCTGTCAGGAACCGCGTTCTCGCCGTCTGCCTCTTCATCGCCGGCCTTCTCGCTCTCGCCGTCTCCTCTTCCGCGCGGGCGGCCGACACCGTCTACTGGGCCGACTACGAAAGCAATCACATCGGCTTCGCGAACCTGGCCGGGGGCGGGGCGGGCTTTCTCGACATCACGGGGGCGGCCGGAACGCTGGTTAACGGCGTCGCGATCGACTCCGCCGCCGGGCGGATCTACTGGGTCTCGGCCGAACCGCCCAAGGTCTACTTCGCCAACCTCGCCGGCGGCGGCGGCGGCGAACTGAACATCAACGGAGCGACGACCACCGGCTTCCTGATCGGGGCCGCGATCGACCCCGCGCTCGGCCGGATCTACTGGGCCAACGGGCCCGAGAACAAGATCTCCTACGCGAACCTGGACGGCAGCGGCGGCGGCGATCTCGACACGACCGGTGCGACCGTCAGCGACCCGCTCGGCGTCGATGTCGACCCCAACACCGGTCGCGTTTACTGGTCGAACGGATTCCTGGAAGAAGGGATCTCCTACGCGAACCTCAACGGTGGCGGAGGGGGGGACCTCAACACCTCCGGAGCAACCGTCAATGAGCCCGCCGGCGTTGCGATCGACTCCACTTCGGGCAGGATCTACTGGGGTAACTACGAAGCCGACAACATCTCCTACGCCAACCTGAACGGCACCGGGGGCGGTGACCTGCCGACCCCAGGCGCAACCGCCGAAAAACCGTTCGGCATCTCGATCGATCCGACCACCGGCCGCGTCTACTGGGCCGCCGAACAGGCGGGACGGATCTCCTACGCGAGCGTCAGCGGGAGCGGCGGAGCCGACCTCGACACCACCGGAGTGACCCCGGACCTCCCCGCCTTCCCGATCCTTCTCAAGACGCCGAGCCCGGTGGCGGCGCCGAGCGCCAGCGGCGGGGTCAAGCCGGGCTCGGCCCTCGCCTGCACGCCCGGGACCTGGGCGCCGGACCTGGTCGAGTCGTTCCTCTATCGGGCTCCGCAGACCACCACCACGCGGTGGCTGAAGAACGGCGTGCCGGTCGCGACCGGGACCACGGTGAATGCCGGGGCGGTCGGCAGCTACGCATGTCAGAGCACCGCGACCAATCACGCCGGTTCGAGCTCGCAGACGAGCGCGCCGATCGGCGTCTTCAAGATCGGCAAGGTGAAGCGGAACCTCAGGAAGGGCACCGCGACGATTGCGGTCCAGGTGCCCGGCGCCGGCGTGTTGAAGCTGTCCGGGAAGAAGGTCCGCAAGCAGACGAAGACGCGCTCGGCGACCTCCGCAGCCACCGTCAAGCTCCTCGTCAGGGCGAAGGGGAAGGCGAAGAAGGGGCTGAAGAAGAAGGGCAGGGCGAAGGTCAGGGCCTCCGTCAGCTTCACGCCGGCCGGCGGCAGCGGCGGAACTCAGACGAAGGCCCTGACCCTGAAGAAGAAGGCGAAGGGGAAGAAGCGCTCCGGCTGATTCAGTCCCCCGGCTCTTCGCCGTTGGGCATCAGCGCGTACCACTGGGCGCCGAAGGCCTTGTAGTCATTGCCGTTCGCTTCACCGGACTTTTCGTCTTTGACGAAGGTGTAGAGCGGATGGCCCGCGTAGGTCACCTGCATCGTCCCGTCTTTGCGTTCGGTCGTCCCCAGCATCGACGCCTGGGCGCCGCCCTTGGCCATCGGTTCGCCAGAGGTGGTGAGCGGAGGCCAGAAGCCTTCGCACGCTCCGTAGCAGGACGGCTTGGTGCCCTTGTCCTTGTGGAAGTCGTAGAGCGTCATCCCATCCGAGTTGACGATGACCTGACCGAGGTCGCCCGCCTTCCCGGTCGAGACGAAGGTCGTGCCGCCGCCTTCGGAGCTCGATTCGGCCGCGGCGGTGGTGCTGGACGATTCACCGCCGCCTCCGTAGGCGCGTCCGTAGCCGCCGGTTTCCGCGCTCGCGTTTTCGGCGCTCCCCCCGCCGGCCGATTCGCCCGTCGTTTCATCGTTGCTGCTGCCGCAGCCGGCGATCACCAGCGCGCCGAGCACAGCGGCGGCGATCAGCGCCAAGTAGCCCTTCTTCATACTGCGCCCTCCTAGATCGGTTGGTTCGCGCGAATTCGCGATGCGGCAGGGTGTACGGGCGAATCCCGAGCCGGGTTCAGGGCGATGGCCCGCGGCCGTCTCACGTTTCGGCGGCTGACGGCGTTCCTATGTTTATGCGTATGAGAACCGGCTGGACCGTCCACGAGAGCCCGATCGGGCCGCTGACCGTGATCGCCGGGGAGAGCGGCCTCCGCGGCATCCATTTCCCCGGACGCTCGCCGCGGCTCGAGGAGGGCTCCCGGGTCCCGATGCCGGAGGTCGGCGATCAGCTCGATCGGTATTTCGCCGGTGAGCTGAGAGCCTTCGACCTCGAGCTCGACCTCCGGGGCCGGCCGCTGGAGAGGGCGGTCTGGGGCCTGCTGCTGGAGATTCCCTACGGCGAGACGACCAGCTACGGCGAGCTCGCGGGCCGGATCGACCCGAGCTCCTACCCGCACGACCTCGAGCCCCACATGCGACCCCGCCTCGTCGGCGCCGCGGTCGGGCGCACCCCGACCCCGATCATCGTGCCCTGCCATCGCGTGATCGGAGCCGACGGGTCGCTGACCGGATACGGCGGCGGTATCCACCGCAAGCAGTCGCTCCTCGACCTCGAGCGGCGTATCGTCACGGGGCACGACCCCGATCCCGTCTGGGCGACGCGCCAACAGGCGCTGCTCTGAGCGCCCGCTTCACTCTGCTCGGGCCCGACGGCGAGCCCTATGAGAGCGCGAGGCCGGGCACCCTCGGCGGGCACCGCCGGACCCGGATCTACGGGCGCCTCGACTGCCGCAGTGCGCGGCGGGCGATCGCCCGCGGCGGCTATGTGAAGAACAGAGTCTTCTTCCGCGACGAGCGCGATGCGGTCGCCGCCGGCTATCGGCCCTGCGCCGTCTGCATGCCCGATGCCTACCCGATCTGGCGCGAGCGGGAGCAGCGGCGGCCTTAGGATCAGGCCATGTGCAGAAACATCCGAACTCTCTACAACTTCGATCCTCCCGCCGACAAGAGCGAGATTGACGCCGCCGCGCTTCAGTACGTGCGCAAGATCAGCGGCTTCAACAAGCCCTCGAAGGCGAACGCCGAGGCATTCGACGCGGCCGTTGCGGCTGTGGCGGAGATCTCCGCCGAGCTGCTCGACCGGTTGGTCACCGCGGCCCCGCCCAAGGACCGCGAGGTCGAGGCGGCAAAGCGGCGCGCCCGGGCCGAAGCCCGATTCGCCGCCTAGAGCGCGTCGAGAAGCGGAGCGAGCGCGTCGATCAGGTCGTCGAGCCGGGCCCGCTCGAGCGCCTCGAGCGTCCCATTCGATCGGGTGACCGCGATCCCCAGCGCGAGCGCGACCAGCAGCTCCGCCTCGAGCTCCGGGTTCCGTGAGCCGCGCGAGCGGCGCCCGCTGACGGCGGGAGCGACGATTCGGTCGCGGACAATCGCGCGGGTCCGGTCGCGGGCCTCCTCGGTCAGCGCCGGGGAAGCGAGCGCGCGGCTGATCGGGCTGTGGCCGCGCTCGCCCCAGCGCCGCAGCAGCAGCTCGACCAGGGCGCGCGAGTCCCCGTCGATCTCCTCCTCGCCCTCCGCCGGCTCGGCGATCGCGGCGAGGAAGAGACCCTCCTTGCCTTCGAAGTAGCGGGAGATCAGCGCCGGGTCGACGCCTGCTCGCTCGCCTATCTCGCGGGTCGTCGCGCGCTCGTATCCGACTTCGTCGAAGAGCTCGCGCGCCTTCTGCAGCAGCGCCTCGCGGCTGGCCTCCGAATCGTGCGGGCGGCGCACTGCCGGACTGGTAGTGTTGGCGGCAGCCGATGTCATCAAGCGCTGACATTATCACCGCGCAGCCGGACAGACAGCACTACGGGATCACCTTCGCCGTCCTGGCCCTCGCCGGCGCCTCCTACGCGCTCCTCCAGTCGGCGGTCGCCCCGGCGCTGCCGGAGATCCAGGCCGACCTCCACGCCTCGGCGACCTCGACCGCCTGGCTCCTCACCGGCTACCTGCTGAGCGCGTCCGTCCTCACCCCGATCATCGGCCGGCTCGGCGACATGTTCGGCAAGGAGCGGACGCTGGTCGCCTCGCTCGCGATCCTCTGCTTCGGGGTCCTGCTCGCTGCGCTCGCCAACTCGATCGGGGTCCTGATCCTGGCGCGGGTGATCCAGGGGTCGGGGGGTGCGATCTTCCCACTCGCGTTCGGGATCATCCGCGACGAGTTCCCGCGCGCCCGGGCGGCGCAGGGGATCGCGATGATCTCGGCGATCCTCGGCATCGGCGGCGGGCTCGGGATCATCCTCGCCGGGCCGATCATCGACACCTTCGACTACCACTGGCTGTTCTGGTTCCCGCTCGTCGCCGTTGCCGGCGCAACGGTGGCGACGATCTTCTTCGTCCCCGAATCACCGGTCAAATCGCCGGGACGGGTCGACTGGATGGGAGCGATGCTGCTGGCCGGCTGGGTCGTCCTCGTCCTACTCGGGATCAGCCAGGCAGCGGAATGGGGCTGGGGGGACCCGCGGGTGATCGGCCTGATCCTCGCCGGCCTCGCGCTCCTGCTCGTCTGGGTGCGGGTCGAGGGCGGCAGCGAGGAACCGCTCGTCGACATGGGGATGATGCGGATCCGAGGGGTCTGGACCGTCAACGCCGCCGCCTTCCTCGTCGGCGCCGGTATGTACAGCTCGTTCATCCTCTTCCCGGAGTTCACCGAGACCTCGCCGAACGCCGGCTACGGATTCGGCGCCTCGGTCACCGAGGCCGGCCTGTTCCTCCTGCCCTGCACGCTGGCGATGCTGATCGTCAGCCCGATCGCCGGCTGGCTCGCGGGCCGGGTCGGCTCGCGGGTCACGCTGATCGCCGGCTCGCTGACGACCGCGGCCGCCTTCACGCTGGCCGCCGCCGCGCACCAGCAGCCGATCGACATCTACCTCTCGACCGGCCTGTTGGGGGTCGGCATCGGCCTCGCCTTCGCCTCGCTCGCAAATCTGATCGTCGAGGCGGTGCCGCCGAACCAGACTGCGGTCGCGACCGGGATGAACACCGTGATGCGGACCCTCGGCGGCTCGGTCGGGGGCCAGGTCGGAGCGAGCCTGATTGCCGGGACGGTGACCGCCGCAGGCTTGCCGACCGAGCACGGCTTCACCCTCGCCTTCACCCTCTCGGCGGCCGCCTGCCTGGTCGCGGCGCTCGCCAGCATCATCGTCCCGAAGCCGCCGCGGACCGCGCTCCAGCCCAGGCGGGCGGCGGCCCTGGCGGCCGAGTCATGAGCTGCTACCGCAACATCCTCGTCGCCATCGACGGCTCCCCCGACGCGGCCGCCGCGCTGCGCCACGCGGTTACCCTCGCGCGCGATCAGAACGCGCGGCTGACGCTGCTCTCCGTGGTGGCGCGGCCGCCGGTGCCGACGGGGCCGGGGGTCGCCCCACCGCCGGACCTGACCAAGGTCCACGAGGCCCTGATCCGCGAGGCGCTCGACCTCGTGCCCGACGACGTCGGGGTCACGACCAAGCTCGAGCACGGTGACCCCGCGTCGGCGATCCTCGATTGGGTGCGGGACAACCCCTGCGACCTGGTCGTGATGGGCTCGCACGGGCACAGCCGCGTTCATCGCGCCCTGCTCGGCTCGGTCTCGGAGCGGGTGCTGAAGGGCGCGACGGTCCCGGTCCTGCTGATGCGGGCCGAGGTCGGCGCTACGGTGCAGCCGTGGCCAGGTCCGACCCCGGCAGCATCGCGATCCGCGCAAGGCTGAGCGGGACGGTTCAGGGCGTCGGCTTCCGCGACGAGACCGTGGCCCGCGCCCGTGACCTCGGCCTATCGGGCTGGATCCGCCACGCCGACGACGGTGTCCTCGTCCACGCCGAGGGGCCCGAGGGGGCCGTCGAGGAGCTTGTCGGCTACCTCGAGGAGGGGCCGTCCGGCGCCGCGGTCGACGAGGCCGAGATCGAGCGGGTCAAGGTCGAGGGCCACGAGCAGTTCGCGATCCGCGGAGTGAGCGCCGGCGCCTTTGTCGTCCAGGAGCACGCCGCGACCGCGCACCACTTCGACCTGCGGCTCGAGGTCGAGGGGGTGATGCGGTCCTGGGCGGTCCCGAAAGGGCCGTCGATGGACCCGGCCGTGAAACGGCTCGCGGTGCAGGTCGAGGATCACGGGATCGCCCACAACGATTTCGAGGGGTCGGCCGGGGGCGGCCACGTGATCGTCTGGGACCGGGGCACCTACGAGCAGGGCGGCAGGGTCGCCTGGCCGGAGGCGCTCGAGCGCGGCCATGCGGTCTTCGTCCTCCACGGCGAAAAGCTCGAGGGCGGCTTCGCGCTGCAGAGGACCCGCCCCGGCGAGAAGCCCCAGTGGTTGCTGATCAAGCGCCGCGACGAGGACGCCCGCCCAGGCTCCGACGTGGTCGCGGAGTCGCCGCGGTCGGTGCTCAGCGGCAGCACTCTCGAGGAGCTGGCGGCACGCCCGGCGGGCTAGGCGGTCTTCGGGGCCTTCGGTTCCGAGCGCGGCTCGAGCTGGATCTCGCGCTCGGCCCGCTCCTGGCCTTCTTCGAGCTCGAGGCTGCGCTCGCGCTCGGAGTTCAGCTGGTGGCCGAAGAGGATCGCCATGTTGCTGATCCAGATCCAGATCATCAGAGCGATCAGACCTCCGAGCGTCCCGTAGGTCTCGTTGTAGGAGCTGAAGTTGGCGACGTAGATGCCGAAGAGGACAGAGGCGATGATCCAGACGATGACCGCGACGACGCTGCCGGCGGAGATCCATTTGAAGCCGCGCATCTTCACGTTCGGCGAGGCGTAGTAGAGGATGCTGAGCAGGAGAATGAAGACGAGCACCATCACCGGCCACTTGGCGATGTTCCAGATGTCGACGGCGGTACTGCCGATTCCGAGCGGTGCCGCCACGGCGCTGACGACCGGGCCGGTCAACACCAGCGAGATCGCGAGCAGCGCGAAGAGGATGACCATCACGAAGGCGACCGCGACCTGCAGCGGCCGCAGCTTCCAGAAAGGCCGCCCCTCCGGCGTCTCGTAGATCACGTTCGATGCGCGCATGAACGCCCCGACGTAGCCGGAGGCCGACCAGAGGGAGACGGCGAGCCCGGCGATCAGGGCGAACCCGGCCGTCGCCCGGTGTTCGGTCAGGGATTCAATCGGTCCGGAGAAAGTTTCAGAGGCCGATTCGGGGCCGATTTCAGTGATGATTTCGGTCAGGCTTTCGGTCGTCGATTTCGGGTCACCGAAGATGCCGATCAGCGAGATCAGGGCGATCAGCGCCGGGAACAGCGACAGCAGCGCGTAGTAGGTCAGGGCGGCCGCCCAGTCGGAGAGGTTGTCCTCCTGGAACTCGGTCGCGGTCCGTTTCAGGGTCGCGATCCAGCCGTGATCGCGGCCGGCGCCTTCGGGCCTCAGGTCCCGGCGAACCTCGGAGGCGTTGCTGGATTCGTCGTGTTGTGAGGACGGCATGCGAGGGTGCTACCCGGGAGAAGGGCAGCAAACCCTCCAAGCGCGAATCAGGCCACGCGCCTCGTGCCTCGCGGCGATATCGGCGCGGCGCCCGTGGCGATCGCGCGCCGTCCGCCGATCGCGCGGACCGCCTCGATCGTCCGGCTGACCGAGATCCGTTGCGGCTGCCGTCGAGCCTTTCGCTTCTCTCCTCTGATCATGCCTGGATCGTTTACCCATTCGTCCCAAAGGGCAAACGAATCTCTTCCAAGATGGACAAACTTCTGAAAGCAATCGTGCGGCCGCGGTCGGCGCGTTTCCGGCTTGATCCACCGGGGTAGGGACCTGAACATGACGATTGGTGCATCCATATTCCTGATCGTGGTTGGGGCGATCCTCTACTTCGCGACCAACTTCCACGTCGCCCACGTCGACGTCGACACAGTCGGGGTGATCCTGATGATCGCCGGCGCGGCCGGTCTGATCCTCGGTTTCGTCCAGCTGAGCTATTGGCGACGCGGCAGGCGCGACGTCTTGGTCGAAGACCGACGCGAGCCCGTCGATCCGCGGCGCGACCCGGTCGACCCCCGCTACTGAGATCGAGGTCAGGCCGTGGCCCGCTCGACGAGGTCGTCGAGCAGTCCGGCCATCCCCGACGCCCGCTCGACGCGACGCTGGTCGGCGGCCCCGTTCCCGCGGCTGAGGATCCGCTCCAGCTCGGCAAGGGCCGGCTCTGAGCCGAGCTCGCGGCAGTAGGGCCGGATCGAGGTCAGCATTCGCTCGATCACGAGCGGAGCAGGCTCAGGGTCGTCCGAGTCGAACAGGATCTCGGCCTCGAGCCCGTGGCTGGCGGCCTGGAAGTAGGACTCCTCGAGCGACTCCCGATAGAGGCCGGGGGCGCTCGGCTCCTCGAGCTCCTTCGCGGCTATCGCCTGGATCAGCGCCGCGATCGCGGCCGAGGCGGCCGCCGTCGTCGGCACGTCAAGAGCCCTGACCTCGACCGTCCCGAGATTGGGATGGGGGCGGACGTCCCACCAGATGTAGGTGTAGTCGTCGACACCGG
This sequence comes from Solirubrobacterales bacterium, assembly GCA_036265675.1. GTDB lineage: Bacteria > Actinomycetota > Thermoleophilia > Solirubrobacterales > 70-9 > VRUE01. Next base: position 72,915 of record DATAOP010000049.1, on the reverse strand, counting down.
CAGCCGTCATCAGCTGCTCCGAGACCCGGCAGAAGTCCTGATAGTCCCGGAAGCGGCGCGGGACCTGGAAGCGTGGGTAGCTGCGGACGACGGAGGTCCGGGCGCTGGCGTGCCCTGAGTCGATGCCCTCGCGGAACGGGGAGTTGGCGCTGAGGGCCTGGAGCGCGGGCAGGTAGATGCGGAACGAGTTCGCGACCCGGATCGCGAGGTCGGGATCGGGAATTCCGACGTGGACATGGAGGCCGCAGGGCGGAGTCCTGAGCAGAACCTTGCCGAGGTCTTTGGCGACGATGTCGTAACGCTGTTTCGCGACCAGCTTCGGCTCGCCCTCCGACGCGGTCGGGTGCAGGCCCGACGCCATCAGCTCGAAGCCGCAGCTCCGCACCGCCTGGCGCGCCGCCCGCAGCTCGTCCAGCACCTGGTGGGCGTCGTGGCAGACGTTCGTCTTCAGCTCGATCTGTTCGCTGAAGATCTCCGATGAGATGCGACTGCCGAACGGTTCCGGCACCGAGTCGAGGACCGCCTCGCTGAGCGCCGCCAGCTGACGGCGCTCGTCGACCAGAAGCAGCTCCTCCTCGACGCCGATCGAGAGCGGCGGCGAGCTGCCGAAGCGGTGTGCGTAGGTTTCCGACTCGACGGGCTCCCGATCCCTCACGCTGGAAGGGATGCCCCGGGGCCGGGGCGCTCAAACTTTGGGGCGCGCCGACTCAGCGAATTCGTTTGCGCAATTTCGAGCGTGGGTAGATCGCCCGCCATGGAGGCTGAAGCACAGGCCCGGCCGATCGAGACCAAGATCCCCGCCCGTCTCGACCGGCTGCCGTGGTCGAGCTTCCACTGGATGATCGTCATCGGGCTGGGGACGGTCTGGATCCTCGACGGGCTCGAGGTGACGATCGTCGGCAGCATCGCCCAGCGGCTGACGGAAGACGGCAGCGGCATCGCGATGGATCCGAGCAAGATCGGGACCGCCGCGGCGTTCTACGTCGGCGGCGCCTGTCTCGGCGCACTGTTCTTCGGTCAGCTGACCGATCGGTTCGGTCGGAAGAAGCTCTTCCTCGTCACGCTCGGCGTCTACATCGTCGCCACCGTCGCCACCGCCTTCGCGTTCTCCCCGCTGTACTTCTACGCCGCGCGGTTCTTCACCGGAGCCGGGATCGGCGGCGAGTACGCGGCGATCAACTCGGCCATAGACGAGCTGATCCCGGCCCGGGTGCGGGGCAGGGTCGACCTGATCATCAACGGCAGCTACTGGGTTGGAGCCGGGATCGGCGCGCTGCTTGCGGTGCCGCTGCTCGATACGGCCCTGTTCGCGGCCGACTTCGGCTGGCGCCTCGCGTTCGGGATCGGCGCCGTCCTCGGGATCGGGATCCTGATCGTCCGCAGCCACGTGCCGGAGAGCCCGCGGTGGCTGTTCATCCATGGCCACGAGGACGAGGCCGAGGCGATCGTCGGTGAAATCGAGGAGGAAGTGCGGGAGAGCACCGGGCAGGAGCTCGAGGAGCCCGAGGAGACGATCGCGGTTCGCCCGCGCAAACGGATCCACTTCCGCGAGATCGCCGCGACCGCGTTCTCGAAATACCCGAAGCGCACGATTCTCGGGCTCGCCCTTTTCGTCGGCCAGGCGTTTCTCTACAACGCCGTCACCTTCGACCTCGGAACGCTGCTTGGGGAATTCTTCGAAGTCGGTGCCGGGACGATTCCGCTCTACATCGCGCTGTTCGCGTTCTCGAACTTCCTCGGGCCGCTGACCCTCGGGCGGTTTTTCGACACGGTCGGACGCAAACCGATGGTCAGCTCGACCTACCTGCTCTCGGCAGCGGTCACCGTCGCCCTCGGCATCTTCCTGATCGACGGCAGCCTCACGACCTGGTCGTTCATGGCCTTCATCCTCGTCATCTTCTTCCTCGCCTCGGCCGGCGCAAGCTCCGCCTACCTGACCGTCAGCGAGATCTTCCCGATGGAGGCCCGGGCGCTCTCGATCGCGTTCTTCTACGCAGTCGGCACCGCCGCCGGAGGGATCGCCGGCCCGCTGCTGTTCGGGCACCTGATCGCCTCCGGCAGCGAAAGCCAGGTGGCGGTCGGATTCTTCATCGGCGCTGGGGTCATGACACTCGGAGGCGTCGCCGAGCTGCTGTTCGGCGTCAGGGCAGAGCAGGAGCGGCTCGAGGACGTCGCCGAACCGCTGACCGCGGAGGGGGCCGAGGGGGCCGAGGGCGAGGAGCCCGAGCGCGCCGAGGGGGAGGTTCCCGAGCGGCGGCCCCCGCAACGGCGCTTCCGGCCCGGCCCGGCGCGGATCGGCTCACCCGGGATGCTCGTCTCGGCACCGCTGCCGCCGGCCGTGGTCGAACACGAGGTCGAGATCATCGACCGGGCGCTTCAGGATCACGGAAGCGCCAACCGGCACGAGCTCGGACGCCGGGTCGGCGCCCGCTACTGGGGCCCCGGCCGCTTCCGCTCCGCGCTGCGGACAGCGGTCGCCGAAGGGCGCGTCAAACGGCTTCGCGGCGGCGAGTTCGCGCCGGCGCGAGAGAAAGAGGGCGAGGGCGGGTAGCTCGAAGCCTGATGCCCCCTGTCCGACAAAGGCTCCGCGCAGATCTTTTTCAGACCAGGACCGATCTCTGGCGCTCCGCCGGGCTCGGAGAAGAGGTCGAGTTCCTCGGTGGCCGGCCCCGCAAGGGTCTGCTGCTCGTCGCGCTCATCCTGATCGCGGGGGTGCTGGTCCTCTATGGCCGGCGCGGCGAGCTGGCCCCTGGCTACGAAACATGGATCCAGGTGCTCGCCGTGGTCGTCATAGTCGTCGCCGGCTCCGCCGCCGCGACCCTGCTGGGGCGCTGGCTCTCGCCCGTCTTCTACCGGCGCCTCGACCCCTCTGTGGCGGGGACGGTCGGGTTCCTGGTCCGGCTTGTCTCGCTCTTAGTCGTCGTCATCGTCGCGCTGAGGATCGCCGGGGTGACGATGGGCACGCTGGCGGTCGGCGGCGCCTTCACGGCGATCGTCCTCGGCCTCGCGGCGCAGCAGACGGTCAGCAACATCTTCGCCGGCATCGTCCTGCAGGGGACGAGACCGTTCCGGGTGGGGCAGCGGGTGCGCCTGGTCGGCGGGGCGCTCGCCGGCTCGCTGGAGGGGACGGTGAGCTCGCTCGGCCTCTTCTACACGACGCTCGCGCAGGGCGCCGACCGCCTCCGGGTCCCGAACTCGGTCCTGCTGACGTTGGTCATCGTTCCTCTGCGCGAGCCGGAGAAGCTCGACGTGCGGGTCCGTTTCGGGCACGGTGCCAGCCCGCACGAGATCGAGCAACGTCTCCGCGAATCGATCTCGGTCCCGACCCGCTATCCGCCCCATGTCGGTCTCGAGGAGATCGACGACGACGGGGTCGTGCTGAGGATCAATGCCACGCCGGTGCAGCCGCAGGATGGCTCGGCGCTTGCCGACCAGGTGCTCGAGGCGCTGCACAGGCCCCTCGCCGCGGCGGGAACGGACGGGGGAGGCCGCCCCGCCGCGGGCGAGTAACGGGGCCTGTCAGTGGTTCGGTGCGGCGGCGCTGATGTCGGCCAGTGCAGACTTCTCGTCGCGCGCCTGGGCGAGGTCGCCGATCGAGACGATGCCCACCACCTCGGAGCCCTCGACCACCGGCAGCCTGCGCACATGCGACTCGCGCAGCGCGTCGACCGCCTCGTCGAGGCTGTCATCGGGAGAGAGGGTCGTCGGTTCGGTTGTGAAGACCTCGCGGACGACGGTCGAACCCGGATCCTTGCTCTCGGCCACGGCGCGGACCACGATGTCGCGGTCGGTGAGGATGCCGCGCACGTTGCCGCCCTCGTCGTCGACGACCACCACGGCGCCGAAGTCCCCCTGGCTCATCGCCTTCGCCGCGTCGGTCAGGAGGTCGTCGGGTTTGACCCGGGCTGGATCCGGCGTCATCACCTCTCGAATGGTCTCTGGCATGGAGTCCTCCTTCGCTCGTTGTCCTCCTCTCGCGCTTACCCGCGGGGATGCCGGCGAAACTGGGCCGCCTGCGGCTAGCGTGTGCCCGTGCCGGTGACCCTCGACGAGCTGACCGTCGCCGACTCTCCCGCGGCCTGGCGGGAGGTCGGGTTCGCGGTCGACGGTGATCGATGCGTGGTCGGCGACACACGGATCGGGCTCGCAGGCGGGGGCCTGGGCCGCGGCATCACCGAATGGTCGCTGCGGGGGATCGCCGCCTCGGGCGCCCTCGACGGGATCCCGACCGCACGCTCCGAGCGGCCGCCGCCGGACACCGCACCCGCTCACCCGAACGGTGTCGCCGCCCTCGACCACGTCGTCGTGATCACGCCCGATCTCGAGCGCACCATCGCTGCCATCGAGGCTGCCGGCCTCGACCTCCGCCGGATCCGCGACGAGCCAACGCCGGCGGGCGCGCCCCGGCAGGCGTTCTTCCGCCTCGGCGCGGTCATCCTCGAGGTCGTCCAGGAGCCCCCGGAGGCGATCGAGCGGGCCGGGGGAGACCACCCTGCCTTCTTCTGGGGGCTCGCGTTCACGGCGCCCGACCTCGACGCGACCGTGGCATCGCTCGGCGATCGGGTCGGCGAGGTCCGCGACGCGATCCAGCCCGGCCGCCGGATCGCGACCCTGCGGCGCTCGGCCGGGCTGAGCCTGCCGGTCGCCCTGATGACCCCGGTATTGTGAACTCGATGGACGACCAAAGCCTGCGCGAGACGATTCAGGAGCTGGTTGCGGAGGAGCGGCGTCTCGGCGACGCCGCCGTCGACGAAGGGCCGGATCCCGAGCGGCACGCCCGCCTCGAGGAGCTCAAGGTCGAACTCGACACCTGCTGGGACCTGCTGCGCCAGCGCAAGGGTCACGAGGAGTTTGGCCTCGGGACCGACGACACCTCTCCGCGCGGCCCCGACGTCGTCGAGGGCTACGAGCAGTAGCCGGTCACTCCGACCGCGGCCGCCGTTCCTCCTCGGCGACCGTCAGCTCCGCCGCGGGCTGGGCCTCGAGGCGCTCGTCCGGGATCGGCTCGCCGCTCAGCGTCGAGAGGCCGTAGGTCCCCGCCGCAAGTCGCTCTTCGGCGCGCTCGACGGCCGCCAGCCTCGCGTTCAGGTCCTGGGCGCGTCCGGCGTCGAGCTCGTCCTGGTACAGGCCCTCGGAGTTCATGTCGCCCGGCTCGATGCGCTCGTCGCCCTCCTCTGTGCCTTCGCGGCGCAGCGTCGCGAGCTCATCCTCAATCTGCTGCCGCTCGCGCGCGAGCAGCTCCTTGGCGTGCGTCTCGTCCACGCCGATACCGTACCGGCCCGCGGGGTAGGCTGGCGCCGGTGACCACGCCCGAGCAGGCGATCGAGGCGGCGCACTTCAAATTCGGCGCTCACCCGGGGAGCCGTGCCCTGCACGCCAAGGGCAGCGTCTACTCGGGGACCTTCACGGCGACCCCCGAGGCGGCGAGCCTGACCCGGGCGGCCCACATGCAGGGCGATCCGGTCGAGGTCACGGCCCGGTTCTCGAACGGGGGCGGCGACCCCGGCGCGCCCGATTACGCCCCGGACGTCCGCGGCCTGGCCGTCTCCTTCCACCTGCCCGACGGCTCCCGCACCGACATCTCCTGCCAGACCCTGCCCCGGTTCCCGTTCAAGGACGCCGGCCCTTTCGTCGAGTTCATCCGGCTCACCAAGCCGACCGCGACCTCGGCCCTGAGGCTCCCCCTGTTCCTCGCTCGCAACCCCGGCGCGATCGGGGCGCTGAGGGGGAACCTGGCGCTGCTGAAGCCGCCCCCGAGCTACGCCGCGATCACCTACTACGCGCTCCACGCCTTCCGCTGGATCGACGCCGACGGCGGCGAGCGCTACGTCCGCTACACGTGGCGGCCGACGATCGAGCTCGAGCCGCTGGCGCGAGGCGAGGCCAGGCGCCGCGGCCGCGACTACCTGCGCGAGGACCTCGATGCGCGCCTCGCGGACGGCCCCGCCCGGTTCGAGCTCGAGGTCCAGGTCGCGGGGCCCGGCGACGACCCGGACGATCCCTCCTCAACCTGGCCGGAGGATCGCGACCGCATCGTCGTCGGCACGCTCGCGGTCACGGGCCCGAGCGAGGAGGGCGACGAGCACGTCTACGACCCGACCCGCGTCACCGACGGGATCGAGCTCTCGGACGACCCGGTCCTGCGCTTCCGGGCCCGCGCCTACTCGATCTCCTACGAGCACCGCGCCTCAGCGCAGTAGGCCGCCGGCGGCCTCAGGGGGAGGAGATCGGGCTGGCGTTCCACTGCCAGTGCTGATCCGGATAGCCCGTCAGGTTTGACGAGCTCTGCCCGGAGAACGCCCAGCCCTCACTGACCGGGCCGCCGGGGAGTGGCGCGCTGACGAGCAACGGCCCTCCGATTCCAGGCAAGAAGTCGATCGCCTTTTCGTCTTCGGGGTTGTCGCAGGGTCCGAGAGTCCCGGGGACCTCGGCTTCATTCGTCACCGGCATCGGGAGGAAGATGGTGTACTCGCGCGGCGATTTGTCGAATATGGAGAGAACGGCCCCGCCAGCCAGGTCGGGCTGCTGGGCGAGGTCGATCGGGCCGGACGCGGTCGCGGAGCATTCATTACCGAACGCCCCGGAGTACGAGTACGTGATCGAGCCCGAGGCGATTTTGTACTGCGCGAGTTCGTAGGGGAACGATCCCGGCGGGTAGGGGCTGGGGATTTCGCGGAGTTCCACGTTCCCGCTCCAGTTCGCGGTGCCTCCTCCGGTCCCCACTTCACTCGAGTCGTAGGAGGCGGAGCCCGAAAACGTCATCGCGAACCTTTCCGGCAGGCCAACTTCGAGCGGCTGCTTCCAGCTGTCTTCGCCCACCCCGGCGGTCGATGTGAATCTGGCCGTCACCCTGACCTCGTTTCCCTGCGGGGTTTTGGTCACCGTGTACTGAATGGTCGGCGCCGGCTCCTCCGATGCTGCGGGGGAGAAATTCGCATTCACCGGGCCGATCAGGGACCACCTCGCCGCCGTAGCCCGTCCACCGTCCGCCGCCGCCCTGGCGTAGATGCCGAGCTGATTTTTCTCTCCGCTTTTCACCTTGATCGTGTCAGCGGGGGGCGAGAAGACAGTCTGGGCACAGAACGGTTTGCGATCGAAGCTGCTCCACCTGGCCTCGGCACTCCGGTAGCCGCTGAGCGCCGCCGCCGCCGTCTTCCGGAATGCATCGGCGCCGAAATTCGCGGAAACCGGGTCGCCCAGAGGTTTCGCGCGTGCGCTCGCCGGGTCGTACTGGCCGCCCGGCATCCGGATTTCGATGTCGCGTTCCATCCCGCCCCTGTAGGCGCCGCCGACTTTCCTCGAAATGATCAGCATTTCCTGTTTGTGCTTGACCCTGATGAACCTGAGCTTCGCGTCCGCGCCGACCTCGCCGTGGATCTCCGCCGAGTCTTCGAAGTTCGTGCTGGTGCGTTCTTCCAGCCGGTTTCCCTTCCAGACTTCGGTCGTTGCCCGGAAATCCCCGGTCCCTTTGGCGTCGACGCTCCCATTCGCCTTCGGGCACTCCGGAACCGAGAAGCGGTCGACGCCGCCGCAGGAGACGAAGCTCACCCGGACGGTGTATCCGGCAGCCTCGGTTTCGATCAGCATGCCGTTGTCACCCAGCAGGGTCACCGAGGTGCTTCCGCCGAGCCTGCCCCGCTCGCTGGCCGGCCCGACACCGCAGTTCGCCGACCCCAGCGCCGTTGGGCCGAGGAGGGAAGCGGAGCGAGCGTCTCCTCGCTTGCGGTCGAAGTAGGCCAACGCCTTCGGCAGTGACGCCAGCAGCTTCTTCTGGAGACGCCTGCCGGTGGCCCCGAAGCCACTCTGCAGCGAGTGGATGCGCTTTCGCTTCTTCTTCGGAGCGACCTTCGCCGGGTCGAGTTTGAGTGCCTGGCGAAGGTAGGAGAGCCTGAGATCCACGTCCTTCGGGGTGGGGAAGACCTTCGAGAATGCTTGGCAGGTCCTCCTCCCGCCGACCTTGACCGCCACCTTCGTGCCCTTGCAGGCCGACTTCTTGCCCTTTCCGTCGGCAACGGGCGCAAGGACGGCAGCCGCAGCCAGGACGAGAGCCACGAGGACAAGACATCGGCACCCGGTTGGGAGCCTCACACAGCCAGCCTAGCCCGCCGGAGCGCACCGGTCCAGTCGCGGGTCGATTACGGTCCGCCTGGATGGAGGGGCGAGGAGACGTGACCGCGGTCCGCATCACCCACATCGGCGGGCCGACCGCCCTGCTCGAGATCGGCGCCTGGCGGCTGCTGACCGACCCGACCTTCGACCCCGCCGGCGGCAGCTACCGGTTCGGCTGGGGGACCGGCTCGAAGAAGCTCGCCGGCCCGGCGCTCAGTCCGGACGAGCTTGGCCGGATCGATGCCGTCCTCCTCAGCCACGACCATCACGACGACAACCTCGACCGCGCCGGTCGCGAGCTGCTGCCGAGCGCCGGCGCCGTCATCACGACCGTCCCCGGCGCCGGGCGCCTGGGAGGGAACGCCCGCGGCCTCGCGGCCTGGGAGAGCACGAGCCTCGAGGCTCAGGGGAGGCCGGCGATCGAGGTGACGGCGACGCCCTGCCGCCACGGCCCGCCGCTGAGCCACCCGATCGTCGGCGAGGTCGTCGGCTTCTCGCTGGCCTGGGAGGGCCAGAGGGGCGGAGTCCTCTGGATCTCGGGCGACACCGTCCTCTACGAGGGGGTTCGGGCGGTGGCCGATCGCCTCGACGTCGACACCGCGCTGATCCATCTCGGTGGCGTCAGGTTCCCGATCTCAGGCCCGGTCCACTACACGATGACCGCGGCGCAGGCGGTCGAGCTCTGCTCCCTGCTGCGCCCGCGGGTGACGGTCCCGATTCATTACGAGGGCTGGAAGCATTTTCGCCAGGACCGCGACGCGATCGAGGCGGAGTTCGCCGGCGCTCCGCCCGAGATGCGTGACAGCGTCCGCTGGCTCCCGATCGGCGACCCCGTCGACATCGGTTAGGGTCGGAACATGGCCGTGAAGCTTCACCGCTGTTCTCTCCTGTGGGTGAAGATCGGCGCCCATCCGTGCTGGAAGGTGCAGAAGGCGCTCGACGAGGCGGGGATCGAGTACGAGGTCGTGAAGGGCCCACTCTCCGCAGGCAAGCGCGAGGACCTGGAACGCCTCTCGGGCCAGCGCAAGTACCCCGTCATCGAGTTCGAGGACGGCAACACCTACCGCGAGGAGTCCAAGGACATGGCGGAGCGGATCCGCGCCGGCGGGCTGTTCGAGGCAGACGAGGGCACCGCCGCACCCTGAACACCTGTACAGTCTTGGCTGAACATGCGTTCAGCCGCCCCGATTGCCGCCGAGACAGCTCGCGAGCAGATCGTCGCTCGGGCGATGCGTCTGTTCGGCGACGGCGGCATCGGCGCCACCTCGCTGCGCGAGGTCGCACGGGACACAGGGGTCTCACCGGCTCTGATCGTCCACCATTTCGGCGGCAAGGACGGATTGGTGGCCGCGGTCGACGAGGCGGCGATCCGCGCGTTCGGCGAGGCCTATCGTGACGTGGAGGATCAACCGCCTGCCGAGCTCCTGCGCCGGCGCGCCGAGCAGACGGCGACGGTGATGCGCGAGCGCCCCGATGTCTGCGCCTATCTGGGCCGGGCCATGGTCGAGGTGACCCCGGGAGCCGCGCGCCTGTTCGGGCTGATGGTCTCCTCGGGCCGGGAGGAGATCGAGAGGCTGATCGAAGCGGGCGCCATCCGCGCCGATGCCGATCGCGTCTGGGCGACCCTCCAGCACTTCTTCCTGGTCTGGGCGCCGCTCAGCTTTCGGCCGCTGCTCGAGGGCGATGTCGGCGGTCCGTTGCTGGAGGGCCGGAACCTCGACCGCTGGGTGGACGCCAACGTCGAGCTTCTCCGCGGCGGCCTCTACCGGTGAGCGCGGTGGCCTCGATCGCCGAGGTCGAGTTCCGTTCGGGCGCGGCCCGCTGCGCCGGCCGGCTCCATCTCCCGGCCGGCGAGGGCCCTCATCCCTGCGTCGTGATGCTGCACTCAACCGCCGGGGTGCGCCAGATGACCTGCTACTCCGACCGCGGGCAGGCCTTCGCCGAGCGCGGGATCGCGACCCTCCAGTTCGATTGCCGCGGCTTCGGCGGCAGCGAGGGCGAGCCGCGCCAGCTCTACGACGCCCGGATGCTGGCCGAGGACCTGGCCGCCGCGATCGGATACGCCCGCGACCGCGAGGATCTCGACAGCGGGCGGCTCGGGCTGTGGGGCGGGTCGGCGAGCTGCGCTCAGGTGCTCGACTCGGCCCGCCGGCGTGATGACGTCGCTGCGGTCGTCTGCATGGCCCCGTTCGTGCCGGGGCGGGAGACGCAGCGCTCGGCGGGAACGCCGCTGCTGCGACTCGCCGCGGCGGCCGCCGGCGACCGGATGCGGATGCTGCTCGGCCGCGAGCCCCGCGGTGTCGCCGTCGGCGGCAGACCCGGCGAGGCGGCGATCCTGGTGCGCGAGGACGCCGCCGCCGGGGAGCGGGGACTGCTCCCCGCGGATGCCCGCCTGAATCCCCCCGGAGACCGGGCCGAGCTCCCGGGCGGCGCGATCTGGGAGAACCGCGTCGTCCTGCGCCCGCGGCTGCGGACCCCGAACCCGCTGCGGGTCGCGGGAGACGTCGATTGCCCGGTGCTCGTGCTTGCCGGCGCCGAGGACCTCCTCTGCCCGCCCGGCCCCGCCGCGGAGCTCGCGCGACGGGCCGTGGCCGGCGAGCTCGAGACCTTCGAGTGCGGCCACTTCGACCTCTACGCGGGGCGCAGCATCGGCGTCGAGGCCGACTTCCTCGCCCGCCACCTCGGCCGGCCGACCGTCTAAGCGTCCTCGCGGACGCCGCCCATCTCGCTGAAGACCGCCGTCAGCCCGCCGTCGCCGCGCTGCTCGTCGGCGATCACGTGTGAGACCGCGTTGATCAGGGCGAGATGGGTGAACGCCTGCGGGAAGTTGCCGAGGTGGCGACCGCTGCGCGCGTCGAGCTCCTCGGCGAAGAGGTCGAGCCAGCCGGCCGAGGCCAGCAGCCGCTCGCAGAGCTCCCGCGCACGCTCTCCCTCGCCGATCTCCGACAGCGCCGAGACGAGCCAGAACGAGCAGATCAGGAAGGTACCCTCCTCGCCGCTGAGGCCGTCGTCGGTCTCCCCGACCCGGTAGCGAAGGACGAGCCCGTCCTTGGTCAGGTCCCGGGCGATCGCCTCGACGGTGTCCCGGACCCGCGGGTCGTCGGGAGGGAGGAAGCGGAGGAGCGGGATCAGCAGGGTCGAGGCGTCGAGGGCGTCGGTCTCGTAGTGCTGGCGGAAGATGCCGTCGCGGACCCCGCGTTCGAGGATCTCGTCGCGCACCTCGTCGCCCGTCCGTCGCCAGCGCTGGGCGAGGTCGTCGCGTCCCACCTCCTGCGCCAGGCGGGCGCCGCGATCGATCGCGACCCAGATCATCAGCTTCGAGGAGACGTAGTGGCGGGGCTCGCCGCGGGCCTCCCAGATTCCCTGGTCCGGATCGGGCCAGGCCGCGATCGCCGCCTCGACCTGTTCGCCGATCAGCTGCCGGTCGGCTTTGGTCCCGGTCCCCCGCAGCGCTTTCTCGTGCAGGTAGATCGAGTCGAGCAGGGCGCCCCAGACGTCGTGCTGGTGCTGCTCGTAGGCGCCGTTGCCGATCCGCACCGGTCGCGCCCCGCCGTAGCCTCCTAGGTGATCGAGGGTGCTCTCGGCCAGGTCCTTCTCGCCGCCGATCCCGTACATGATCTGCAGGTTCGGGTCCTGGCGGCAGACCTCGACGACGAATTTCATGAACGCCTGCGCCTCCTGGCTGAAGCCGAGCGTGTGCAGGGCCCAAAGGCTGAAGGTGGAGTCGCGGATCCAGCTGTAGCGGTAGTCCCAGTTCCGTTCCCCGCCGGGTGTCTCCGGCAGCGAGGTGGTCGGCGCGGCGAGGATCGCCCCGGTCGGGGCGTAGGTCAGCCCCTTCAGGACCAGCGCCGAGCGCTGAAGGTGGATCCGCCAGGGATGGTCCGGGAAGCTGCCGGCTCGCAGCCACTGTCGCCAGAACTCTTCGGTCGAGTCGAGCCGCTCGAGCGCCTCCGGCGCACTTCGCGGCCCGCCGAGGTCGTGGTCCCCCCAGGTCACCGCGCAGAACCCAGTCTCGTCCTCGCGGAGGTGCATCGTCCCGGTCACCGCCTCGCCGTCGCGCGAGAGCTCCATGTCCGAGGTAAGGCGCAGCTCGGTTCCTTCCGCCCCGCGGGCGGTCGCCTCGCCGAGCTCGCCTCCAGTCCACTCGGCCGCCTCGGCCCCGTAGGCGAACCGGGGCGCGCACTCCATGTCGATGTCCACCTCGCCGTCGATGCAGGTCATCACCCGCATCAACGAGTGATCCGGCTCGTGCTGGGTCCGCGGCCGCGACCCAGGTCCCGGTTCGGCCCAGTCGCCGATCGTCAGGGCGTCGTGGATGACGACCCAGCCGGTGTCGGTGACCCACGTCGTCTCGATCACCAGCGTGCCCGGCTCGTAGCGCCGGCTGATCGGGACAACGACGCCGCGCGGCGCAAGCTTGAAGCGGCCGGCGCCGCGATCGAGGAGCGCGCCGAAGACGCTCGGCCCGTCGAAGCGGGGCAGGCAGAGCCACTCGACCGTGCCGGCGTAGGAGACCAGCGCACCCGTGTGGCAGTCCGACAGGAACCCATAGCTGCCGATCGGTGGAAAGCGCTCGTCGAGGTAGTCCACGGCGTGGCCAAGCTACCAACGGGCGCGGGGGGTGGCCGCGGGAATCGCGCCGGTACGCTGAATTTCAGTGATTTTGCCGCTCGCACACGTCGCCGGAGCGTTCGTCCCGATCGAGGTGATCCCGATCACCGTCGCGGGTGTCCTCTACTGGCACCGCGTGATGGTCCTGCACTGGGACGAGCGTCCGGTCCCGACCTGGCGACAGGTCTGCTTCGGCTCCGGCCTCCTGGTGATCTCGATCGCCCTCTTCAGCCCGACCGGGCATATCTCCGAGGAGCTCGTGCTCGCCCACATGGTCGAGCACATCCTGCTCGGCGACATCGCGACTCTGCTGCTGGTCCTCGGCCTGACCCGCTCGCTGCTGCAGCCGATCCTCGCGATCCGGTTCTTCAACCGGCTCCAGATCCTCACCCATCCCGCGGTCGCGCTGCCGCTCTGGGCGGTGAACCTCTTCCTCTGGCACGTTCCGGCGCTTTACCAGGACGCATACGGAGCGGCGCCGATCCACGCGCTCGAGCACACGACTTTCGTCTTCTTCGGCTGCCTGATGTGGATGCCGGTGTTCGGGCCGCTGCCGAAGCCGGCATGGTTCGGGACCGGCTGGAAGATCGGCTACGTCATCGCGGTGCGGTTCGCCACCGCGATCCTCGGCAACGTCCTGATGTGGTCGGGCACGGTGCTCTATCCGATCTACGGCCCGGGCGAGCGTTACTGGCACGTCACGCCGCTCGCCGACCAGAGCACCGCCGGGGCGATCATGATGGTCGAGGGGACATTCCTCATTCTCGGGGTCCTGGCCTGGACGTTCTTCGAGCTCGCCCGCGAAGGGACCGAGAAGCAGCGGCTGATCGAGCTCGCCGAATCGCGTGGGATCGCGCTCGACGAGCGGCGGGCGCAGCGCGCGGTCGCCGCCGGCCACGCGGCGCTGCTCGAGCAACGGCTGCTCGCCGGCGACGGCCGGCAACCCGACTCCTGATGGGCTCCCGGCGCCTCCTGCCGGCGCTCGTCTTCGTCGTCGGCGCCGCCAGCCTCGGCGCCGAGATCGCCGCCGCCCGTCTCCTCGCCCCCTACTTCGGCGCCTCGACGATCGTCTGGGCGAACACGATCGGGGTCGTCCTCGTCGCCCTCTCGATCGGTTACTGGCTCGGTGGCCGCTTCGCCGATCGCCATGCGCACCTGCGTGGCCTCTGCCTGGTCGTCGTCGCCGCCGCGGTGCTGATGGCCGCGATCCCGTTCGCCGCCCGCCCGTTCCTGCGATTCTCCGTCGACGCCTTCGACTCGGTCTCGGTCGGCGGCTTCGCCGGCTCGCTGTTCGGCGTCCTCGTCCTCGTCGCGGTGCCGGTGATGCTGCTCGGCGCCGCCGCCCCCTGGGCGGTGCGCCTCGCCGTCGGCGAGGTCGACCGCTCCGGCGAGGTGGTCGGGAGGCTCTACGCGATCTCGACCGCCGGCTCGCTGTTCGGGACGATGGCCGCGGCCCTGTTGCTGATCCCGCAGCTCGGCACCCAGCGCACCTTCCTCGTCTTCGCGCTGGCGCTGGCGCTCGTCGGCATCTGCGGCCTGGGCTGGCGCTTCGCCGCGGTCCCGGCGGCGCTCGCGCTCGCGCTCGCGATCCCGGTTGGGACGATCAAGGCCTCCGACACGGGCCGGGTGCTCTATGAGGCCGAGACGACCCAACAGTACGCGCGGGTGGTCGAACGCCCCGACGGCGCCCGCGTCCTCGAGCTGAATGAGGGCCAGGCCGTGCACTCGATCTACCGCCCGGGTCGGTTCCTCACGGGCGACTACTGGGACGGCCATCTGGTGCTGCCGTTCCTGGCGCGGGCGGAACCGCCGGCTCGAATCGCGATCCTCGGCAATGCCGGCGGCACGGTCGCACGCGCGTACGGGCACTTCTTCCCCGCGACCGGGGTCGACGCGGTCGAGATCGACGGCGAGCTGACCGAGCTCGGCCGCCGGTACCTCGGCCTCCGCAACCCGCGGATGCGCACCTTCACCGAGGACGCGCGGCCCTGGCTCGAGCGCTCGGGCGGGGACTACGACGCGATCATGGTCGACGCCTACCGGCAGCCCTACATCCCGTTCTATCTGGCTACGCGCGAGTTCTTCGAGCTGGCCAGGGATCGGCTCGGGCCCGGCGGCATCCTGATCGTCAACGTCGGCCACCCCGAGGGAAGCACCGCCCTGGAGCGGGTGCTGGGGAGGACGATGGCGGCGGCCTTTCCGCGAGTGCTCCGCCACTCGATCGAGCCGACCAACACCCTCCTGGTCGGCGCCGAGGATCTGTCCCGCTCGCGCTTGGCCGAGCGCGCCGCCACGCTTCCACGCCCGATCCGCGCGCTGGCCCGCGAGGCGGCCGCGGAGGTCGAGCCCCGCCTGCCCGGCGGCGAGGTCTACACCGACGACCGGGCGCCGGTCGAGTGGCTGGTCGACAGCTCGCTGCTGGAATACGCCAATGAGTAGGTTCCGGGCCTGGGTGGTGACCGGCCCGATCGGGCGCGGGTTGGCGTTCGCCGTCGACTTCTCGGCCGCGATTCGCCGCGGCCTGATCGAGCGCCGCAGTCAGCGATGAGAGCGAGCCCGCTGCAGACGATCATCTAGGGTCAGCGAGGATGGAGACGACGGTCACGGAGCTGCCCGGGTCGCGGGCCCGGGTCGAGGTCGAGGTACCGGCCGAGGACGTCGGCCGCGGCGTTCAGCGCGCGGCGCGTGCCCTCGCGCGGGAAATGCGGCTGCCCGGCTTCCGCAAGGGCAAGGCGCCGCCGTCGCTGGTGATCCAGCGGCTCGGCTTCGGGGCGGTCATCGAGGAGACGGTCAGGGAGTCGCTGCCCGAGTGGTACGAAGAGGCTCTGCTCGAGGCCGGGCTCAGCCCGATCGGCGATCCCGACATCGAGATCGTCTCCGCGCCCCAGGGCGAGGGCGAGCCGCTCGGCTTCAAATTCGAGATCGGGGTCCGGCCCGGGGCCGAGCTCGGCGACTACAAGGGCCTCGAGGTCGGGCGCGAAGAGCCGCAGCCTCCCGAGGAGATGGTCGAGCGCGAGATCGAGCGGATCCGCGGCAGCTTCGCCAGGCTCGAGCCGGTCGAGCGCGCGGCGGCCGACGGCGACGTCCTCCTGGTCGACTTCGAGGGCCTGATCGACGGCAATGCGTTCGAGGGGGGCAAGGCCGACGACTACTTGCTGGAGCTCGGCAGCGGCCAGCTGATCGAGGGATTCGAGGATCAGCTGCGGGGGGCGACCCCGGGCGAGTCGCGCACGGTCGAGGTCAGCTTTCCCGACGACTACCAGGCGGAGCATCTCGCCGGCCAAGACGCCGCCTTCTCGGTCGAGGTGAAGGAGGTCCGCGAGAAGATCCTGCCCGACCTCGACGACGACTTCGCCTCCGAGGCGTCGGAGTTCGACACCCTCGATGAGCTGCGCAACGACATCCGCGAGAAACTGACCGAGGTCGTCGACTCGCGGATCGAGCAGGACTTCCGGGTCGCCGCGGTCGATGCCGCCGCCGAGCAGGCCACGGTCGAGCTGCCTGAGGAGCTGGTCGTCGCCCGCGCCGCGGAAAGGTGGGGCCGGGTCGAAAGGCAGCTCGCCGCCCGCGGCATGAGCCCCGACTCCTATCTGCAGATGCAGAACAAGACCCGTGACGAGGTGATCGGGGAATCGAAACCCGATGCCGAACGCGAGCTGCGCCGCGAGGCGGTCCTCGCCGCGGTCGTCGACGCCGAGGGGATCGAGGCGACGGAGGAGGAGCTGCTCGAGGCCCTCGCCCACCCCGCCGAACACGAGCGGACGACGCCCGAGAAGCTGCTGAAGCGGCTGCGGGAGAAGGGGCGCGACGCGATGGTCGCCGAGGACATCCGCTTTCGCAAGGCGATCGACGTGATCGCCGAGAGCGCGAAGCCGATTCCCCTCGGACAGGCTGAGGCGCGGGAGAAGATCTGGACGCCCGAGAAGGAGCGGGAGGCGGCGGGCTCGCTCTGGACTCCCGGCTCGGACTGAGCGCGGAGCGAGCCGGCGGGGCCGCCGGTCGCCTTCTATAGAGTGCGGGCCATGAAGCGCGAAGGAGTCATTTCATGAGCCCGCTGGTCCCGATGGTCGTCGAGCAGACCTCGCGCGGCGAGCGCTCGTTCGACATCTACTCGCGTCTCCTCAACGAGCGGATCGTCTTCCTCGGCACGCCGATCAACCAGGAAATCGCCAACCTGATCGTGGCTCAGCTCCTCCATCTCGAGTCCGAGGACCCGGACAAGGACATCAGCCTCTACATCAACTCGCCGGGCGGCGACGTCTACGCCGGCCTCGCGATCTACGACACGATGCAGTTCATAAAGCCCGACGTGCAGACGATCTGCGTCGGGATCGCGATGAGCATGGGCGCCCTGCTGCTGGCCGGCGGCGCAGCCGGGAAACGGATGGCACTGCCCAACTCGAAGATCCTGATCCACCAGGTGTCGTCCGGGTTCGAAGGCCAGGCGACCGACATCGAGATCCACGCGAAAGAGATCATCGACGTCCGCCGCCGCCTCGACGAGATCCTCGCCAAACACACCAGTCAGCCGTTCGACAAGGTCACCCAGGACACCGATCGCGACTACTTCATGAGCCCGGATGAGGCGAAGGAGTACAACCTCGTCGACCGGGTGATCGAGCACCACTGAGCGGGCGCCGGGCCCTCGGCGCCGCGACTGCGGCTCTCCTGCTCACCGGACTCGTCGCTTCGGCGACGGCCGCGGCCCCGCGAACCGGCGGCGTCGAATACCGGGGTCACGTCTTCCCGGTGCTGGGCCCGCACTGGACACGCGGGCCGATCGGCGAGTTCGGCGCCCCGCGAACCGGTGGCCGCACCCACGAGGGGTTCGACATCGTCGCGCCGTGCGGGGCCGGCGTGGTTGCGGCGCGCACGGGACGGGTCCTGCGCCGGGGGTTCGACCCCGTCCTCTACGGCAACTACCTCCTGATCCATGGCCAGGGCGAGCGCCGCGGCTACTTCTACGCGCACATGCGACGTCGGGCGGCGGTGCGGCGCGGCGATCGCGTCTGGGCGGGCGAGCGGGTCGGGGCGGTGGGGAAGACGGGCAACGCGCGAACCGTCGGCTGCCATCTCCACTTCGAGATCCACCTCCGCGGCCGCCCGATCGACCCGGCCCCCGCGCTCGGCCGCTGGGATCGACGATCGGCGACTCAGGATCGACGATCGGCGGCTTGAGCACACCGGGGTGTGCCTAAGTCGCCAATCGAGTGGCTGCGACTGGGACCGGCCCGGGGCCTAGTAGGCGATCGCGACGCCGGTCGCTGCCTGGAGGTTGCGTTCGAACTGCTGGGCGTCGGCGCCGAGGTACGTCGGCTGGACCCAGAAGGGCGTGCCGGCGATCACCAGGCGCATCGACCCGCCTTCGAAGCCGACGTCGGCCAGCGGCCGGATCACCTCGACGGCGCCGACCCGCCGCTGCTGAATGCGAACGAGGTAGAGGGAGGTGTCGGTGAGGACGAGCGCGTAGGTCCGCATCCTCATCACGCAGAGCAGCGCCAGCAGGGCCGCGACCATGCCGGGGACATAGGCCGAGGCGAGCTCGAGCCCGACGGCCGCCGCGAGGAAGACGAAGACGAGGTACTGCCACGGCCCGGCGACGACCCTGACCAACCCGGCCAGCCTCTCGCCCGGGTGCATAAGAGCGTGAATTCCGTTGAGAACCAGATCTTGCGTAGCAGCCTTCGACATCGCCGATTTCCGTTTCTGTTGGGTTGGTCGAAAGCCGGTATCGGTATCGCGCGATATTGATTAAGTTCGCTTGATCAGTCCTGGACGTTTGACCGACGTTCGAACCAGAGATTGGCTTTGGGATTGCCGTTGTAGTCGGGCACCTCGCGGTAGCCGGCGGAGCGGTAGAGGGCGACCGCCGGGGTCAGGTAGTCGGAGGTGTCGAGCCGGGTTGCAACGCAGCCCCGGTCGGCGGCGATCGTCTCGAGCCGGCGCAGCATCGCGCCGGCGAGGCCGGCGCCGCGGTGCTCCGGGACCACGTACATGCTCTTCACCTCGGCGATCTCGGTGTCGAGGTGGCGGACACCCCCGATCGCCGCCGGCTCACCGTCGCGGAGCGCCACCAGCATCGCCCCGTTCGGTGGGACGAGGTCGCCCGGCGGCCCGGCCGCGAGCTCGGCCTCGACGACGTCGAGCCCAAGCTCGGTGTCGGTCTCGCGGATGAAGTCGGCGTAGAGCCGGAGGACGAGTGGGTCCTGCGGATCGCGATCCTCGAACTCGACGCTTGATCGCTCTGCGTTCACTCCACCGGGAGCTCGTACTCGACCCATTCGCTGCGGCCGGCACCGGTCGAGTCGTAGAGCCGCTGCGCGGTGTGGTTGTCGGGCGCGGTCGACCACTCGAGTGAATGGGCGTTCCGGGAGCGTGCGATCTCGGCCGCGGCATCGATCAGCGCTCTGCCGACGCCGCGGCCGCGGGCGTCGGCGCCGACATAGAGGTCGTTCATCAGCACGGTCTCCGCCGCCGCCAGCGAGCTCATGTGCCAGTAGAGGCAGGCGTAGCCGAGCAGCCGGTCGCCTTCCCAGGCGGCGATCAGGATGCCGTGGTCGCTGGGGTCGATGAAGCGGGCGAAGAAGGCGCGGTTGCGCTCCTCGTCGATCTCCTCGACCTCGTAGAAGCGTTGGTAGTCGGCGATCATCGGCAGCAGCGTCTCGAACTGCTCCGAGGTGATCGGCTCGACCCGTTCCATCACCGCCACCATAGGGGCTGGGCGTTTGCGGTCACGGGGAGGGACGGCGGCGGCAATGACGTAATCCCTGCAATCGAGAGACCGGATCGCGTGCCCGTCTAAGCTACCTGTGCCCGCGAAGCCGGTAAGGACCTACCGCCCCGCAAGGAGGAGATTCCGCTGGCACGCCCGACAGATTCCAATGAGCAACTCCTCTGCAGCTTCTGCGGGAAGTCACAGCGCCAGGTCAAGAAGCTGATCGCCGGCCCCGGCGTCTACATCTGTGACGAGTGCATCGACCTCTGCAACGAGATCATCGACGAGGAGCTCTCGCCGCCGGCGTCGGTCGAGCTCGAGAACCTTCCGAAACCTCGTGAGATCCACGAGGTCCTGCAGGAGTACGTCGTCGGCCAGGAGGCGGCGAAGCGAGCCCTCTCGGTTGCCGTCTACAACCACTACAAGCGGGTCCAGATGGCGCAGGACGAGGACTCCGAAGTCGAGCTTCAGAAGTCGAACATCCTTCTGCTCGGCCCGACCGGGTGCGGGAAGACCCTCCTCGCCCAGACCCTGGCGCGGATCCTCAACGTCCCCTTCGCGATCGCTGACGCGACCGCGCTGACCGAGGCCGGCTATGTCGGCGAGGACGTCGAGAACATCCTCCTGAAGCTGATCCAGGCCGCCGACTACGACGTCAAGAAGGCCGAAACGGGGATCATCTACATCGACGAGATCGACAAGATCGCGCGCAAAGCCGACAACCCGTCGATCACCCGCGACGTCTCCGGCGAAGGCGTCCAGCAGGCGCTCCTCAAGATCCTCGAGGGGACGACCGCCTCGGTCCCGCCGCAGGGCGGCCGCAAGCATCCCCACCAGGAGTTCCTGACGATCGACACCACCAACATTCTCTTCGTCTGCGGCGGGTCGTTCGCCGAGCTCGACAAGGTGATCGAGCGCCGGGTCGACCAGCGCGGGGTCGGCTTCGGGGCGGCGATCATCTCCCACGAGACCGACGACAAGGGCGAGTGGTTCGAGCAGGTGCTGCCCGAGGACCTGATCGAGTACGGCCTGATCCCCGAGTTCATCGGTCGCCTCCCGGTGGTCGCCGCGATCCACCAGCTCAGCCGCGAGGACCTGATTCGGATCCTGACCGAGCCCAAGCACGCGCTGACCCGCCAGTTCCAGCGCTTCTTCGAGTTCGACGACATCGAGCTCGTCTTCGCCGACGACAGCCTCGATGCGATCGCCGATCGCGCCCTCGAGCGCGAGACCGGCGCCCGCGGCCTGCGCTCGATCCTCGAGGAGACCCTGCTCGACGTCCAGTTCGAGCTCCCGTCGCGCCGCGACGTCACCAAGTGCGTCGTCACCAGGGAGACGATCGCCAACGGCCGCCGGCCGACCCTGGTCACCGAGGCCGCGCATCAGGACATCGGCGAGGCCGAGGAGCTCGACGAGGAATCGGCCTAGCGCCGCCGGCCATCGCGGCGAGGGCGGCGCTGCCGCCGACGACCAGCGCGACCCCACTCGCCGCGAGCGAGGTGGAAATCGAGGCAAAGCCGCCGATCAGAGCGACCCCGATCGCGCCGCCGATCTGGCGGCTGGTGTTGTTGACGGCGGCGGCGATGCCGGCTCGCTCGGCGCCGAGCGCCTCGGTCGCGCCGGCGACGAGTCCGGGAACGGCGACCGCCATCCCGACGCCGGCGAGCGCCAGCAGGGCCCACCCCGCGGGGGCCGTGATCCGGGAGGGGTCGGCGGCGATCCCCAGGTAGCCGCAACCGCAGCAGAGCAATCCCCAGCCGGCGGGCCGGCGCGGCCCGACGACGGCGGCGAGGCGGCCCGTCAGCGGGGTGAGGAGCGCGAGCGGCGCCGCCAGCGGGATCAGGTTGAGCCCGGTCTGGAGCGGGGACAGCCCCTCGCCGTCCTGGAGGTGGAGGCTGATCGCAAAGAGGGCCCCCAGCGTGCCGAGGTTCATCAGTGCCGCTCCCAGGTTCGCTCCCGAGAACTCCGCCCGCTTGAACCAGCGGAGGTCGAGCATCGGACGCGGGCTGTTGAGCTCGACGATCGCGAAGGCGACGCCGAGGGCCAGCGCGGAAGCGCCGGCGATCACCACGACCGGCGAGCCGAAGCCACCGGAGCCGCCGTCGATCAGCGCGAAGACGAGAGCCAGCAGCGCGCCGGTCCCGAGCAGCTGGCCGGCCACGTCCGGCAGCCTTGTCCGGGTGCCCTGCCCGGCGGGGATGAAGGCGAACGCCAGCCCCAGCGAGATCAGTGCCAGGGGGACGTTGATCCAGAAGATCGCCCGCCAGCCGAACGGGTCGATGAGGAGGCCGCCGAGGATTGGTCCCAGGACCAGCGCCGAGCCTCCGACTCCGGCCCAGACCCCGATTGCGCGGGGCCGCTCTCCGTCACCGGGGAAGAGCTGGTTGACGATCGCCAGCGAGGTCGGGAGGATCGCGGCCGCCCCGAGGCCCTGCACGGCGCGGGCGGCGATCAGCGATCCCGGCCCGGGCGCCAGCGCGCAGGCCGCCGAGCCCAGCCCGAAGACCCCCAGGCCGGCGAGGAAGAGGCGGCGGGAGCCGAGCAGGTCGACGAGGTCGCCGGCGGTCAGCATGCACGCCGCGAGGACGACGGCGTAGGCGTCCACCACCCACTGGATCTCGGCTCTCGGGGCGCCGAGGTCGCCCCCGATCCGGGCAAGGGCGACGTTGACGATGGTGACATCGAGGAGGACGAAGAAGTAGCCGGCGCTGGCGACGAGCAGTGCCGTGCGTCGCCCGCCGGGATCTGACTGGGTTGACCGGGTGGGCATTTCTTCACCGTAGGGCCGAAATGGTTCGGTCCGGGCCGAATCGTCCCTCTCCTACTCTTTGGCCATGGATGGAGACGTCGACATTGCCTCGGTTGCCGGGCTGCTCGCGGATCCGAGCAGGGCCGCGGTGCTGACCGCGCTCACCGATGGACGCGCCCTGCCGCCCAGCGAGCTGGCCGAGATCGCCGGGGTCTCGCGCTCGACGATGAGCGAGCACCTGGCGAAGCTGGAGCGGGCGGGGCTGCTCGCGGTCGAGCGCGGCGGCCGGAACCGCTACTTCCGGCTCTCCGGCCCGGAGGTCGCGGCGGCAATCGAGTCGCTCGCGACGCTCGCGCCCCGCAGGCCCGTGCGCTCGCTGCGGGCATCGAGGCGGGCCGGCGCCCTCGGCGCCGCCCGCACCTGCTACGGCCACCTGGCCGGAAGGCTCGGAGTCGCGCTGACCGAGGCGCTCGCAGAGCGTGGGGCGATCGAGCGCGAGGAGGATGTATTCCTGCTCACCGAGGCCGGCGCCGAGTGGATGCGGGGGATCGGGATCGAACATCCGCCCCGGATCGGGAAGCCGTGCAACGACTGGAGCGAGAGGCGCCCCCATCTGGCCGGCAGGCTCGGGGTCACCCTGACGAGCCGGCTGTTCGATCTCGCCTGGCTGGAGCGGACACCGGCACCGCGTGCGGTCCGCCTGACGCCGCTCGGCGTGGAGGAGCTGCGGCAGCGACTCGGGCTGGCCAGCCCCTAGACTCGCCGCGATGCGCGTGGGCGACCGCAGGATGCTCGAGGATGCGACCCGGTACGAGCCGGCCGAGGTCGAGCGCCGCCTGTTCGCGGAGTGGATCGAGGCCGGCTACTTTCACCCCGAGGCCGAGGGGACGCCGGAGGAGAACTTCTCGATCGCGATCCCGCCGCCGAACGTCACCGGCGCCCTTCACATGGGCCATGCCCTCAACGGCTCGATGCAGGACGCGCTGGCGCGGATGAGCCGGATGCGCGGCCGCAACACGCTCTGGATCCTCGGTACCGACCACGCCGGGATCGCGACCCAGGCGGTGGTCGAGAAAATGCTCCGCGCCGAGGGCACCTCGCGGCAGGAGCTCGGTCGCGACGCGTTCGTCGAGCGGGTCTGGAGCTGGAAAGAGGAGTACGGCGCCCAGATCGTCGAGCAGTACAAGCGCCTCGGCGCCTCCTGCGACTACGAGCGTGAGCGCTTCACCCTCGACGAGGGGTACGTGAAGGCCGTCTACCGGGTCTTCAAGCAGCTCTTCGACAAGGGCTACATCTACCGCGACAACTACATGGTCAACTGGGACCCGGGGACACACTCGGCGATCTCCGATCTCGAGGTCGAGAACCGCGAGGTCGAGGACGTCCTCTACTCGATCGACTACCCCGTCGAGGGATCCGACCGGGTGCTGACCGTGGCCACCGTCCGCCCCGAGACGATGCTCGCCGACACCGCGGTCGCCGTGAACCCCGGGGACGAGCGCTACACCGACCTGGTCGGCGAGCATTGCGTGCTGCCGCTGGTCGGGCGGCGGCTGCCGATCATCGCCGACGACCACGTCGACCCGGAGTTCGGGACGGGGGCGCTCAAGATCACCCCCGGACACGACATCAACGACTTCGAGATCGGTCGCGCCAACGGCCTCGAGGAGATCGGCGTGATCGGCCCCGACTGGCGGATGAGCGAGGACGCCGGCGAGCGGTTCGAGGGCCTCACGGTCGCCGAGGCCCGCGAGGCGGTCGTCGCCGCCCTCCGCGAGGAGGGCCGGATCAGCGCCGAGGAGCCCTACACGCACTCGGTACCGTTCTCGCACCGCTCCGGAGAGCGGATCGAGCCGCTGATCTCGCTGCAATGGTTCTGCCGGATGGACGAGCTCGCCGCCCCCGCGATCGAGGCTGTCGAGACCGACGCGGTGCGGATCGTCCCCTCGCAGTGGAAGCGGGTCTACCTCGAATGGATGGGTGAGATCCGGCCGTGGTGCATCTCACGCCAGCTCTGGTGGGGCCATCGGATCCCGGTCTGGTACTGCGACGCCTGCGGCGAGACTTTGGTCGCCGAGGAGACGCCGGAGCGCTGTGGCGCCTGCGGCGGTGAGCTGCGCCAGGAGGAGGACGTCCTCGACACCTGGTTCAGCTCGGCGATCTGGCCGTTCGCCACGCTCGGCTGGCCGGACGAGACCCCGGAGCTCCGTGCCTTCTACCCGACCAGCTTCCTGACGACCGCCCGCGAGATCCTCTTCCTCTGGGTCGCGCGGATGATCATGATGGGGCTCGAGTTCCCAGGCGACATCCCGTTCCGCGACGTCTACGTCCACTCGGTGATCCAGGCGCGCGACGGCCGCCGGATGTCGAAGAGCCTCGGGACCGGCGTCGACCCGCTCGAGGAGATCGACCGCCACGGCGCCGACGCCCTCCGCTTCGGGCTGCTGGCGATGTCCTCGACCCAGGACGTCCGCTTCTCCGATGCCAAGGTGCAGCAGGGCGCGGATCTGGCGAACAAGCTCTGGAACGCCTCGCGATTGATCCTGCTGAACTGCAAATTCAACCAGGATCAATCGCACATAAATTCCGCGCAGGACCAAGTTCCTGCGCGGGTTGAGTCAGGGACGACGAAGCCCACCCCCCGGACCCCTGAGGACCGGTGGATCCTGTCGCGGTTGGAGCGGACGATCGCCTCGGTCACCGAGAAGCTCGAGGCCTACGACTTCGCCCACGCCGCCCAGGAGGTCTACTCGTTCTTCTGGTCCGAGCTCTGCGACTGGTACCTGGAGATCGTCAAGCCGCGGCTCTATGAGGGCGAGGAGGAGGTCTCGGCGAACCTGCTCTGGGCGCTCGAGCGGGTCCTCGCCCTGCTCCACCCGATGATGCCGTTCGTCACCGAGGAGATCTGGGCCTACCACCCCGCGCGCCGCGGCCATCTCACCGTCCACCCGTTCCCCGAGCCGGACGGCTCGCTGATCGACGCCGAGGCCGAGGCGGCGGTCGACGCCGGGATCGACCTGACGCGGAGGTTGCGAGCGTGGCGGGACCTGGTCGAGGCGCCGGCGGCCACCGTCCTACCGGCGCGCGCCGAGGGGGTCGAGCCGCAGGAGTTCGTCGGCCGCCTCGCCCGCTTCCGTTTCGAGGATGACGGCGGAGAGCCGGTGGCCGCCGTCGGCCCGGTCAGGGTCCTGGCCTCGGCTGAGATCGACGCCGCCGCGGTCCGCGCCCGGCTCGAGGCACGGCGCGAGGAGCTCCGCTCCGAGGTCGCCCGGGCCGAGGGCAAACTCGGCAACGAGCGCTTCGTCGCAAACGCCCCGGCCGAGGTCGTCGCCGAGGAGCGCGACAAGCTCGAGCGCTACAGCGCCGAGCTCGAGGAGCTGTCGGAATAGCGGCGACCGACCCCGAGTCCTACCTCGACTCGCTCGAGCCGATCGGGTGGAGGCTCGGGCTCGAGCGGATGCACCGGCTGAACACCCTGCTGGGGATGCCCCAGCACCGCTTCGCCTCGATCCACGTCGTCGGCACCAACGGGAAGTCCTCGGTGACGCGGATGACCGCGGCGCTGCTCGACGCGCATGGCGTCGCCGCCGGGGCGATCGTCTCGCCCCACCTCCGGCGCTGGGCGGAACGGATCGTTGTCCGCGGCGAGAGCCTCGGCCCGGCGGAGTTCGCGACCGCCGTCAGCCGAGCGGCGGAGGCCGCGGAGGTCGTCGGTCGCAGCCTCGGCGAAGACGTGACCCAGTTCGAGGTCGCGACCGCCGCCGGCTTCCTCGCGCTGGCCGCGGCCAGGGTGCGCGTCGGCGTGGTCGAGGCCGGGCTGGGGGGGAGGCTCGACGCGACCAACACGATCCCCTCGCAGGTCACGGTGCTGACCTCGGTCGGCCTCGACCACACCGAGTGGCTGGGGGACAGCGAGGAGGAGATCGCCGCCGAGAAGCTCGCCGTCCTGCGCGACAACACGACCCTGGTCCTGGGGCGGGTCTCGGGCTCGGTCCGCGAGCTCGCCGAACGAACCGCCGCCGAGCGCGGAGCGCAGTTGGTGATCGCGCCCGAGGACCCCGGCGGGGCCATCGTCCTTCGGGCCCGGGGGGCGTTCCAGCGCCGGAACCTCGCCCTCGCCCGCGCGGCGGCCGAGGCATTCCACGGCGCTCTCGACCCGGAGGTCGTCGCCGCGGTCGCGGCCGGAGTGACGATCCCGGGCCGGCTCGAGCTGATCGTCGACGAGCCGCCGACCTATCTCGACGCGGCCCACAACGTCGACGCGGCGGCGGCTCTCGCCGAGGCGCTGCCCGAGGTCGCCGGCGCGGGGCCGGTCACGGCCTGCCTGGCGATGCTCGCCGACAAGGACGCCGCCGGCGCGGTCGCCGCCCTGGCGCCGGTGCTGGAGAACGTCGTCTGCACCGAGATTCCGGCCGAGACGCTCCACTCGCAGGGCCGCACCGGGGCGAGCGCCCACCCCGCCGGCGACCTGGCGCGGATCTGCCGCGAGGAGGGCCTCGACGCGGAGGCCGAGCCGGACCTCGGCGCTGCGCTCGCGCGGGCCCGCGAGCTGGCCGCCTCGTCACCCGGCGGCACCCTTCTGATCACCGGCTCTCACTACCTGCTCGCACCGGCACGAGCTGCCCTGTCGGGCTGACCCGGACTTTGCTCCCGTGGGAGTTAACCCCCGAATAGGGCGGGAAAGTCCCACCGGAAGAGGCGCAGGGGAAAGCACTGGTTCGCTGAGACTGCTGACGCGCCGCACTTCTCGACCTGCGACGATTCAGGCGTGATTCGGCATGAGCTCTAAGAGCGCGGGCAGCGAACTGCTCTCGATGATGGCCCTGGTCGCCGCCGTGGTCGCGGCGGTGATCCTGATCTTCTTCGGCCTCGGATTCCTCTTCGGAAGGCTGTTTCTCTGAAGCCGGCATGTCTTGGAGCGGACAGGGTTAGCGACGCCGACGGCGAAGTACACTCACCGCCCCCTCCGGCGAGCCCCAGACCATGACCTTCGCGATATTCGGCATCGACAACGACGGCCTCAACCTCGTCGTCAACCTCTTCATCCTGATGCTGGTCGTCGTCTGGCTTGCGCTGATCGTCTTCACCTTTCTGGATGCCCGGCGCCGCGTCTCCGACCCCTTCCTGGTGGCCTGCGCGACGATCGCCGCCTTCATCCCCTACATCGGGACCGCCATCTACGCGATCCTGCGGCCGCCTGAGTTCCTCGAAGACGCACACGAGCGCGAGCTCGAGATCAAAGCCGCCGAGCTGCGGGTGCGCCAGCTCGAGGAGAACTCCTGCCCGCAGTGCGAGTACCCGATCGAGCGCAGCTACCTCCGCTGCCCCCGCTGCCAGCGCCGGCTCAAGAATCCGTGCACCAGCTGCGGCAAGCCCGTCGACCCACGTTGGTCCCTGTGCCCCTATTGCGAGTCACCGATCCGCTCCCGCGAGCGGGCCGCGAAACGCTCGACCCCTCCGAAACGCCAGCCCACCGTGCGGCGGAAAAAATCCCCCGCCGCGAAAGAGCCTGCGGCTGGCGCCAGCCAGGGGCCGCCGTCCCAGCAACGAACGCAAAGGAGCGCAGAACGTGAGCCGGACCCTGATCCTCGTCAAGCCTGACGCCTTCGAGCGCACCCTGACCGGCGCAATTCTCGCCCGCTTCGAGCGCAAGGGACTGAGGATCAGGGCCCTGAAGATGATGCAGGCCGACGAGGAGATCGCCAACGTCCACTACGCCGAGCACGCCGAGAAGCCGTTCTTCGGCGAGCTGGTCTCCTTCATCACCGGCGGGCCGCTTGTGGCGATGGTCCTCGAGGGGGCCGAAGCGGTCCCGGCCGCGCGCCAGGTGATCGGCGCGACCAACCCGGTCGAGGCCGCGCCGGGGTCGATCCGCGGCGACTTCGCCCTCGAGGTGACCTACAACATGGTCCACGGGTCCGACTCCGATGAGTCGGCCGAGCGCGAGATCGGGATCTGGTTCCCCGAGCTGTCCTCCTGAACGTAACGCTCGCATCCGGCTCGCCCCAGCGCCGCGAGATCCTCGAGAAGCTCGGAGTCCGATTCGACGTCGTCGTCCCCGGGGTCGCGGAGCTGAGCGGGGGGAACCCCGACGACGAGGTGGTCGAGAACGCTCGCCGCAAGGCCGCCGCCGTCGCGGCGGCCGGGGGCCTCGTGATCGGCTGCGACACGGACGTCGCGATCGACGGGCGCGCCCTCGGCAAGCCGGCTGACGCCGAGGCCGCCCGCGGCTACCTCGACCTGCTCTCCGGGCGCGTGCACGAGGTCGTCAGCGGCCTCGTCGTTATCGCCGACGGCGAGGAGCGCTCGGGCCTGGAGCGCACCGCGGTCGAGTTCCGTCAGCTCGACGAGGCGGAGAAGCAGCGCTACGTCGATTTCGGCGAGTGGCGGGGGCGCTCCGGCGGATATGCGATCCAGACCCTGGGGTCGACCCTGGTGGCGCAGATCGAGGGAAGCGTCTCGAACGTGGTCGGGCTGCCGGTCGGGCTACTGTTCGACCTCGCGCCGGAATTGTTTCGGCGCGGCTGACTTGCAGGGCATTTAAGAAGCATCTGGGATGATTGCGCGAAGCTTCATCCTCACCGAATGGGTCTCTTCAGCAATCTCACCGGTCTTGGTGGCCGCGACATGGCCGTCGATCTCGGCACCGCCAACACCCTCGTCTACGTGCGCGGGCGCGGCATCGTGCTCTCGGAGCCCTCGGTCGTGGCGATCGACT
The DNA here is from genome assembly GCA_036265675.1 of Solirubrobacterales bacterium. Taxonomy (GTDB): domain Bacteria; phylum Actinomycetota; class Thermoleophilia; order Solirubrobacterales; family 70-9; genus VRUE01. Next base: position 44,013 of record DATAOP010000049.1, on the reverse strand, counting down.
CCCGCAACGGCCAGGTCCACGCGGTCGGGGTCGAAGCGAAGCGGATGCTGGGGCGGACGCCGGGGACGATCACCGCGATCCGACCGCTGAAGGACGGGGTGATCGCAGACTTCGACGTCACCGAGCAGATGCTGCGCCACTTCATCAAGCGGGTCCACTCGAACCGGTTCGCCCACCCGCGGGTCGTCGTCTGCGTCCCGTCCGGGGTGACCGGGGTCGAGAAGCGTGCGGTCGAGGAGGCCTGCCTCTCGGCCGGGGCGCGCAAGGCTTTCCTGATCGAGGAGCCGATGGCGGCGGCGATCGGCGCCGGCCTCCCGGTAGCTGAGCCGACAGGTTCGATGATCGTCGACGTCGGCGGCGGCACGACCGAGGTCGCGGTGATCTCGCTCGGGGGGATCGTCGTCTCGCAGTCGATCAGGGTCGGCGGCGACGAGCTCGACGAGGCGATCGTCCAGCACTGTAAACAGCACTACAAACTGGCGATCGGCACCCAGACGGCCGAGGAGGTCAAGCTCGAGGCCGGCTCGGCGTCGCCGCTCGCCGAGGAGGTCGAGGTCGAGATCCGCGGACGGGACCTCGTCTCCGGCCTGCCGAAAACGATCACCCTCGGCTCCGCCGAGGTCCGCGAGGCCCTCGAGGAACCGGTAAGTCACATCGTCGACGCGGTCAAGGACACCCTCGACCGCACGCCGCCGGAGCTGGCCGGCGACATAATGGACAGGGGAATCACCCTGGCGGGGGGCGGCGCCCTCCTGCAAGGACTCGAACAGCGTCTTCGCGACGAGTGCCAGATGCCGTGCCAGCTGGCAGAGTCACCGCTCACGTGCGTGGCCGTCGGCTCCGGCCTCTCGTTGGAGGAGTTCGAGGCGATTCACCGCGCCAGCAAGATGAACTCGGGTGCGGCACGCTATGCATAGCGGCTGCCCGAAACCAACGGATTTAAGGCTCCTTCGTGTATCGCAAGCAAGTACGCCGCCGTAGGGCGGTCCTCACCCTTCTCATCCTCGGCTCCTTTTTGCTCCTGACGATCTCCTACGGGCACGGGTCGGGCGGCATCCAGGACGGCGTCAGCACGATCTTCAGCCCGCTGGAGGGGGTTGCGGACCGAGCCCTGAAGCCGGCCCGCGATCTCGTCGACTGGTTCGACAAGACCTTCGCGGCCCGGGGCGAAAACAGCCGCCTCAACGAAGAACTCGAACAGGCCCGGAGCCAGGCAGTGGCGGGCCAGGAGGCGATCCAGGAGAACGCGCAGCTGCGCAAGCTGGTCGAACTCGACCGCGACCCGGTGATCGCGACCTCCGAATTCACCCCGGTCACCGGCCGGGTGATCGCCCGCTCGCCGACGGTCTGGCACTCATCGGTCACCATCGACGCCGGCAGCGGTGACGGCGTCGTCCTCGACGACCCGGTGATCAGCGGCGACGGCCTCGTCGGCGAGGTCTCGGCGGTACAGCCGAACTCCTCGCAGGTCCAGCTGATCACCGACCACGCGAGCGCGGTATCGGCAAAGGTCCTTCCGCTGGGGGTCCAGGGCGTGGTCCGGCCGTCGGTCGGCGACCCCGAGGACCTCGTGCTCGACTTCATCGACTCCTCGAAGCGGGTGGGGGTCGGCCAGACGGTCGTCACCTCGGGCTGGCGGGCCCAGGGGCTGGCCTCGCTTTTCCCGCCCGGGATCCCGATCGGGGAGGTGACGAAGGCCTCGGTCCTCGAGCAGGAGGCAAGCCAGCAGGTTCACCTGCGACCATTCGCCGACCTGGCAAACCTGGACCTCGTGCAAATCCTGACCGGGGGGCCCCGCAAGTGATCGTCACGCCGAAGATCCTCGCCCGCCTCGTCTTGATCACGATTCTGGTCGTGTTGCTCCAGCTCTCCTTTTTCTCGCGCGTGACATTCCTCGACACCAGCCCCGACATCCTTCCCGCATTCGTCGTCGTCCTCGGCCTGCTCGGCGGCAGCATGGCGGGTGCCGTGACTGGATTCTCGATCGGCTTCCTCGTCGATTGCCTTGTCGCCGGGACGCTCGGGGTCACCTCGCTCGTCCTGCTCGGGATCGGATACGTCGCCGGCCTCTTCCGCGAACGGTTCGAGATCCACAGCTCCCTGGTGCCGCCGCTGCTCTGCATGGGGTTCACCCTGGTCGCCGAGCTCGGGTTCGCGCTGGTCGAAGTGACGCTCGGCATCGACGCCCCGATCAGCACCCTCGTGCTGCGCGACATGGCTCTGAAGAGCATCTACGCGTTCTTCCTCGGTTGGCCGCTCTACTACGGGATGCGGCTCGCCCTGCGCGCGGCGCTGGTCGACGAACCCCGCGTAGAGCGCCGGCGGCAGCCGACGGTGCTGGGAGTGCGGTAGCCGGAGATGTACCTGCGCTCGGACGAACGCGGCCCGGAGATGAACAACCGCCTCGCGGTGCGGTTGGCGCTGTTCGGCGCCATCGCCCTTGCGCTCTTCGTCGTCCTCTTCTTCCGACTCTGGTTCCTGCAGATCCTCAACGGCAAGGAATACCTGGCCGAGGCGCGCAACAACAGGACGCGCGAGTTCCGGGTCAGCGCCCCGCGCGGCTCGATCCTCGACAGCAACAACGAAGTGCTGGTCGAGAACCGGACCAGCCTCGCGCTGCAGATCGACCCCAACAAGCTGCCGCCCGAACTGAAGCAGCGGCAGGCCGAGCTGGCCAAGCTCGCCGACCTCACCCACTCGACTCCGCACCACGTCCGGAAGCTGATCCACGAAGGGGTCGTGACCTCGCCCGGGGCACCGGTGACGCTGCGCAAGGACGTCGGCCACTACCTCGTCTATTACATGCAGGAGAACCAGCACCTCTTCCCGGGGGTCAGCGTCCAACGCGTCTTCGTCCGTCGCTACCCGGACGGGTCGCTGGCCGCCCACATCCTCGGCCAGGTCGGCGAGATCAGCGAAGAACAGTTGAAGGAAGCCCAGTACAAAGGCCTCAAGCCCGGTGACGAGATCGGCCAGGACGGCGTCGAGTACACCTACGACAAATACCTGCGCGGCAAGCCGGGCCTGACCAAGATCCAGGTCGACGCCTTCGGCCAGCCGACGCCGAACGGGCAGCTCCTCTCGCAGCCGCCGGTGCCGGGCGACAACCTGAAGCTGTCGATCAACAAGTCGGTGCAGGAAGCGGGCGAAGCGGCGATGGCCTCAACCGGGCTGCGCGGCGGCTTCATCACAATGGACGTCCACAGCGGCGAAATCATCGCGATGGGCTCCTACCCCACCTACGAACCCGCCGTCTTCACCAGGCCGATGACCCAGGCGCAGGTGAACGAACTCTACCGCGACGAAATCCTGGCCCCGCTCACCGACCGCGCGATCGCCGGCCTCTATCCGACCGGCTCGACCTTCAAGCCGATCACGGCGATCGCGGCGCTCGAATCCGGCAACCTGACGCCGGAAGAAGTGATCTACGACCCCGGTCAGCTCGTCGTCGGCGGGCAGGTCTTCACCAACGCCGGCGAAGCGGCCAACGGCTCGGTCAGCCTCGTCTCGGCGCTGGAAGTCTCCTCCGACGTCTTCTTCTACACGCTCGGCCTGCGGATGTGGGACACCGGCGACCTCCAGCACTGGGCTCACGCGCTCGGGATCGGGAGGCCGAGCGGGGTCGACCTCCCCGGCGCCACCGAAGGCCTGCTTCCCTCCCAGCACTGGCGCGACCAGCTCTACAAGGAAGGCGAAACCGAACGGCCGTGGTCGGCGGGTGACAACGTCCAGCTCGCCACCGGCCAGGGCGACCTCCAGACCAACCCGCTGCAGATGGCGATCGCCTATGCGGCAATCGCAAATGGCGGCACCGTCGTCACGCCCCACGTCGGGCTCCAGATCGACGACGCGGCGGGACGGGTCCTGAAGGAATTCGATCCGAAACCGCGCCGCCACGTGAAGATGGACGCGACCTACCGTGAAGACATCCTCGAAGGGCTTCACGATGCTGCCCAGGGTGGTGGCGGGACCTCGTGCGCCGTCTTCTGCAACTTCCCGATCCCGGTCGCGGGCAAGACCGGAACCGCGCAGCGGCCGCCTTACCCGGACCAGTCGTGGTACGGGCTGCTGGCGCCCTACCCGGATCCGCAATACATCACCTTCGTGACGATGGAGGAAGGCGGGTTCGGGGTCGAAGCCGCGGCGCCAGCCGCAAGGAGGATCATCGAAGCGCTGTTCGCGGAACAGCTCGCCGAAGGCTCCTCGTCCGAAGGCGAAGAAGAAGTGGAAGAAGGGTGATGTACGCGACCAAAGCCCGCCGCGCCCGTCCCGAGCCGTTTGCGGTAAGGCCGGGAATCGCCGAGCGGCTCGGCCTGCCCTACATGGACTTCTCGCTCGGGTTCGCTGCGATCGCCCTCGCCGCGATCTCGATCTACACCCTCGAGCACGCGACCGCACAGGACGTGCCCGGCAACCCCGGCTACTACAGCGATCGGCAGACGATCTACGCGGTGCTGGGACTGGTCGGGATGTACCTGCTGTCGCGGATCGACTACTCGCGGTTCCGCGAGGTGCGGGTCGGCATCTACACCCTTCTCTGCGCGAGCGTCTCGCTCGTCCTCGTCTTCGGCTTCGCCGCCCGCGGCTCGCGGCGCTCCTTCGAACTTCCCTTCTTCACCTTCCAGCCATCGGAGCTCGGCAAGCTCCTGCTAGTGCTTGCGCTTGCCGGGTTCGTCATCGATGGCGCCAGGCGAGGCTCGCCGTGGCAGCGCACCGTGCGCTACCTCTGCCTCGGCCTCGCCCCGGCTGCTCTCGTGTTCCTGCAGCCGGACCTCGGCACCTCTCTGGTGTTCGGGGCGATCACCCTCGCCGTGATGTACGTGGGAGGCGTCCGCTGGACGCACCTCGCGGCCATCGTCGGCGTGGTGGCAGTCTCCGTCGCAATCGTCCTTGTCGGCGCTCCCAAGCTCGGGATGCCGATTCTCAAGGGATATCAGCAACAACGGCTCACGTCGTTCTTCAATCCCAGCGAGGACCCCAGCGACGCCGGCTACCAACAGAATCAGGCGCGGATAGCCATCGGTGCCGGTCAGGAGACCGGCCGTGGCAACAGCGCCACCCAGACGCGGCTCGATTTCGTTCCCGAGCGGCACACCGACTTCATCTTTGCGGTGATCGGTGAGCGCTACGGGTTCGCGGGCGCCGCGTTGGTCCTGTCCCTATACGCCCTGCTGCTCTGGCGGGCGCTGCGGATCGTGACGCTCTCGAAGAACTCGTATGGAGTCTTAGTGGCCGGCGGAATCGCCGCCATGCTCCTCTTCCAGGTCTTCGTCAACGTGGGGATGAACCTCGGGATCATGCCGATCACGGGAATCACCCTGCCACTCCTCAGCTATGGAGGATCCTCCATGATCGCGACCCTGCTCGCGATCGGAGTGCTGCAGAGCATTCACGTCCAAGCGCGCCTCAGTCAGAAAGGCAGGTTCGCCTGGTGACCCGAGCGGGAGCCGGCATGCGTACCTACTGAACTGAGTCAAAGGAAATGAAAAAAACAATTCTGGTGTCCGCCGATCGCGGCGAGACACGCGTCGCCGTCCTCGAGTCGAAGACCAAGGGCGGCAAACCCAACGTTGCGGAGCTCTACATCGAGCGCCGCGGCCGGCGCTCGATCGTCGGCAACATCTACAAGGGCAAGGTCGACAACGTCCTGCCGGGTATGGAGGCGGCCTTCGTCGACATCGGGCTCGAGCGAAACGGGTTCCTCCACGTCGATGAGATCGTCCTTCCCAACGGCGAGCAGGTCCCGCGCCGCGGTCGCGGCAGCGGCCGCCGGATCAGCGAGATGCTCAAATCCGGCCAGGAGATCGTCGTTCAGGTCGTCAAGGACCCGCTGAAGTCGAAAGGCGCCCGGCTCTCGATGAACGTCTCGGTCGCCGGTCGCTACCTGGTCTACGCACCGCAGGGCAGCGGGGTCGGGGTCAGCCGGCGGCTGTCCGAATCGGAGCGGGACCGGTTGCGGCGAATGGTCGACCGCACCTACAAGGGGCCGGGCGGGCTGATCGTCCGCACCGCGGCGCACGGAGCGAAAAAATCCGACTTCGTGCGGGAGATCGGCTACCTGCACAAACTCAACCAGGTGCTCGATCGGCGGATCGAGCAGACAAAGGCCCCGGGGCTGGTCTTCCAGGAGGCCGACCTCCCGGTCCGCGTCCTCCGCGACGTCTTCCTCAGCGACTTCGAAGCGGCGATCATCGACTCCCCGAAGCAGTTCGAACGGGTGACCGGGTTCTTCCAGCGCACCGCGCCGGAGCTGGTCGAGAAGGTCGAGCTCTACGAGGGGAAGAAACCTCTGCTCGAGAAATGGAGCGTCGACCGCGAGATCGAGTCGACGCTCGAGCGGCGGGTAGACCTGCCGTCGGGCGGCTACCTGATCATCGACTACGCCGAGGCGCTGACGGTGATCGACGTCAACAGCGGCAGCTTCACCGGTCGCGGCAAAGGCGGGCTCGAGGAGACGATCACCCGGGTCAACACCGAGGCCGCCGACGAGGTGGTGCGTCAGCTCAGACTGCGCGACATCGGCGGGATCATCGTCATCGACTTCATCGACATGGCGCGTGCGAAAAACCGCGACAAAGTGCTGAAAACGCTGCGCAAAGCACTCGACGCCGACAAGTCGAAGAGCTACGTGGTCGAGGTCTCCCCGCTCGGCCTGGTCGAGATGACGCGACAGAACATCACCGACGGGGTACGGGAGATCCTCACCGCTCCGTGTCCGACCTGCCACGGCGAGGGGGTCGTCCTCTCGGCCGAGACGGTTGCGCTCGACGGCCTGAGGAAGATGCGCGAGATCGCCGCCGAGGATGGCGATGCCTATCTGCTGCGGGTGAACCCGAAGGTGGCCGCCGAGCTGATGGGACGCGACAGCGGCCTCGCCGAGCTCGAGGAGGAGCTCGGCAAGCAGTTCCACTTCGAGGGTGGCGACGCGCTCCCGATCGACACCTTCGAGCTGGTCGAAGCGGGCAGCATCGAGGAGATCGAGGAGCGTGCGCTCCCGTTCAAGGTCGGCGAGGAGGTGCTGGTCAAGATCGACGAGCCGCACATGTACAACCCCGACGACGCGGTCGCCAGGATCGACTCCTACATCGTCAGCGTCAGCGGCGGCGGCCCGTTCGTCGGCGAGCGCAAGCTGGTCAGGATCGAGAGCGTCGAACGCTCGGCGGCGGTCGCCTCGCTGCCGGATGGCGCCGATCAGTCGAACGGCACGGGAGGCGACGGGGACGGCGAGCGTCTAGAATCCGCCGCCTCGCGCAGTAGCCGTCGTGGTCGCCGAGGCGGTCGCGGTCGGTCGCGCTCAACCCAGAGCGGCAAGGAAGAATGAGCACGTACGCGGTCATAGAGAGCGGTGGCAAGCAGTATCGGGTCGAGAAGGGCACCTCCGTGCTCGTCGATCGGCTCACCGCCAAGGAGGGCGACAAGGTCGTCCTCCGCCCGGTCCTGTTCCGCGACAAGGAGGTCATCGCCGAGCCGAAGGAGCTCGAGAAGGTGAAGATCGAGGCGACCGTCGCCGAGCACCTGCGCGGGCCGAAGGTGAAGGTCTTCAAATACAAGCCGAAGAAGGGCTACCGCCGGCGCGCCGGGCACCGCTCGGAGCTGACCCGGCTCGAGGTGACCGAGCTGAAACTGATGGCGAGAAAACCGGCAGCGAAAAAAGAGGCTGCTAAAAAGGAAGACGATGGCTCATAAGAAAGGACTCGGCTCAAGCCGTAACGGCCGCGACTCGAACCCGAAGATGCTCGGGGTGAAGGTGTTCGCCGGCCAGCGCGTCTCCGGCGGCGAGATCATCGTCCGGCAACGCGGCACCCGCTTCCGCCCCGGCGAGGGCACCGGCCTCGGGCGCGACCATACGATCTTCGCGACCCGCGAGGGGACGGTCGATTTCCGACCGTCGCGTCGGGGCCGCACGATCTCGGTTCTGCAGGACTCCTAGTAGGGAGCGGGGCGGTGCCCCTCCCGCTTGCTGGGTTTTTCGTCAGTCGCGCCCGCCTCTCTCGCTGACACAGGTGGCGAAAACAGGACGCCGCTGCGCGGGTAGGGGCACCGCCCCGCTCTCATCACAGGGGGCTGCAGGACCGCCCGCGCGAGCTGTGCTCAGTGGGCGCAGGCGGTGCGGGCGGCGGCGCGCTTGCGGAGGACGTTGGCCGTCGCGCGGCGGAGCGCCCTCCGCGCCGCCGCCGTCGGCGGGTGCGTCGCGCGCAGCTTCCTCCTCAGCTTCGCGGCCTTTGTCTTCGCTCTGGCCAGCGCGGCGCGGGCGGCCGGACAGGGATCCTCGGCGGGCCCGGTGACGGCGGGGGGCGCGGGCGCCGGCGTCACCAGTTCGACCGGTGGGGGCGGCGGAGGAGGCGGCGGCGGAGGAGGCGGATTGGGTTCGCCTTCGCAGTGGTAGATCTCGACGTCGTCGATGAACCAGCCGTAGTCTTCCTGCGCTTCGTCGGTCCCGATCCGGAACCGGAACCGGATCTGTTTGCCGGCCAGTGAGGAGAGGTTGAGGCGGGTCGAGCCGTAACCGGTGCTGTCGCCGACGAAGGCGCGCCGGCCGGAGAGCGGGTTGCCGGCCCCGGTGAAGATCGGCCCGCCGTAGTCGTCGCCCGCTTCGATCAGGTTCCCGGCGTCTGTCCAATGGGCGCCGCCGTCGGTGCTGTATTCGACCACGCCGCCGTCGTAGTCGTTGCCTTCGCCGGTCTCGAAGCCGTGGGCGTGGTCGAAGCGCATCCGGCCGCCGGCGGGAACGGTGACGCTTTCGGTCATCGCGATCGCCGAGTCCGAGACTTCGCCGACGTCGAATCCCCAGATGTTTCCGCTGCCGCTCTTGGCGTAGGTGGCGTCGAATTCGAGTTCGGAGGCCGTTTCCTGGGAGAAGAAGAAGACGCTTTCTTGGCGCGACGGCTCGAATTCCCAATTCCCGCTTTCGGGGTTCTCGATGTCGTCGAAGAAGACCGGGACCGGGGAGCCGGCCTGCCCGCAGAGGCTCGCCGTCGCCGGGGCGGCGTCGGCCGGCGGCGTCTCCATTTCCGTCGCCAGGACGGCCCTGTCCACCTGTTCGCAGTCCGCGGCCGTGATTTCGTCCTCGCCGACGAGGTCCGAGCAGGACTGGCGGAGGTCGTTGCCGTAGTCCTGGTAGTCGCTCGCCGAGGTCAGCATGTCGGTGGCGGCGCGGTAGGTGATCTGGAGCGTCTTCTCTTCACCCAGCCCGGTGACGGTCTGCCCGTTGAAGCTGCCGCCGTCGGTCATCAGGGAGGCGGCCTTGCCGCCGACGCCGCTGTTCTCGTGGACGCCGCCGTTGTCGCCTTTTTCGAAGTCGGTGTCCTGGTCGGTGAACCAATCTTCGGACCCGGTCCGGTCGGGCTGCCCGAAGGCGGGGGGGTCCGCCAGGTCGCGGATCGTGCCGATCGCGGAATCCTCGCCGATCTTCCAGCGGTCGGCCGGCGCGTCGGGAGTGCTGAGGTCGAAGAGCTCGCCGAAGACGTCGGCGAGCGCCTCGTCGAGCGCCCCCGATTGGTAGTAGTAGAAGAGGTTGGACTCGGAGCCGTTGACGCCATGGGTCAGCTCGTGACCGGTGACGTCGTCGGTGACCATGCCGGCGCCATAGACCATCTGCGCGCCGTTCCAGAAGGCGTTTTCGAACGGGCATTCCCCGGGTTCGCAGTAGTTGACGGTCGATATCAGCGGCAGGCCGGCGCCGTCGATGCTGTCGCGGCCAAAATGGTCCAGGTAGAAGTCGTAGAGCGCACCGGTCAGGTCGTAGGCGGTGTTGACTTCGTCCGAGGTGGAGACGGGGCCGTCGCCCTCGAGGAGATCGGCGAGGCCTTCGGTGCAGGGGACGAGCTCGGGTTTCGAATTCGCGTTGCAGACGATCCGGTTCTTCGCGCCCTCGATCTCGCTGAAGTTGAGCACGACGTTGCCGAGATCGGCGTCGACGAGGACCAGGTTGCGAACCGTCACCGGACTGCCGTCGGAGCTGACCTCGAGCCTCCAGACCGGCCGCGGGAACGAGAGGCCGGGGCCGCCGAGGATCCTCGGGTCGTAGATCGCGAGCTCGGGGGTCGTCGCCACGAGTCCGGCGGCGGGGACGCCGCTGTCCTTTGCGACCGCCGCGGTCGCATTCGCCGCGGCCGCCGCCGGCGTGATTGCCGGACCGGCGTCGACGCGCTCCGCAGGCTCGAGCTCACCGCCGATCGAAAGCAGGTCGCCGGCGGGGTTGAGGCCGACCGCCAGTTCGCCGCCGAGCACGGGGACGCCGTCGATCGTCTGCTGGAGGTGCGCGGCGAAGCTCCCGTCGCGGATCGGTTCGACGCTGCTGACGTGGAGCGAGGCGCCGGGCCCGAGCCCGAACCGCGACCCGAAGCGCTCGCCCGCTTCGAGGGCGGCGGAGCGCGGCGTCGAGGCCTGAAGGGGGATGGCGGCGCCGTGCCTGGTGCCGATGAAGGTGATTCCGTCACCGGCCTCAGATTGGGCGGCAACGCGAGTACCGGGCCCGAGCTGCCGGGCCAGGGCGGGCGCGATGTCGCCGGCGTGCGCCGGGGCGGCGGTCGCCGCGGCGACGAGCGCCAGGGCCGTGATCGCGATCGAGCGAGATGGCATCCGTCGAGCCTGCACCCGATCGAACATTCTCGCAGCGCCGGATCCCGAATCGACAGACTGTGTCGCGATGGACGATCGTGCAAGGGTCCGAGTCGAAGCCGGGGCGGGCGGGAATGGGATTGTCAGCTTCCGCCGCGAGGCCCATGTGCCGCGCGGCGGCCCGGACGGCGGCGACGGCGGGCACGGGGGCGACGTGGTCCTCGTCTGCGACGCATCGAGGCGCGACCTCGGCGCGCTGCGCGGCAGCAAGCATTTCCGCGCCGGCCGCGGCGGCCACGGCGAAGGGAGCAACCGCCACGGCGCCCGGGGGGAGGACCGCGAGATTCCGGTGCCGCCCGGCACCCAGGCGGAGGCCGTCGACGGCAGCCGGATCGACCTGCTCGAGCCGGGCCAGCGCGCGGTGGTCGCTCACGGCGGCCGCGGCGGTCACGGCAACCGCCGGTTCGCAACCTCGACCAGGCAGGCGCCGCGGTTCGCCGAGCGGGGGACGGGGGGCGAGGAGGGCTGGATCGAGCTGCGCCTTAAGCTGCTCGCGGACGCCGGGCTGATCGGGCTCCCGAACGCGGGCAAGTCGTCGCTCCTCGGCCGTCTCACCCGGGCCTCGCCGAAAGTTGCCGACTACCCCTTCACGACGATCAATCCCGTCCTCGGCACGATCGAAGACGAGGACCGCCAGGCGATCCTCGCCGACATTCCCGGGCTGATCGAGGGCGCCTCGCAGGGGGCCGGCCTCGGCCACGAGTTCCTCGCCCACGTCGAGCGCTGCGCGATGCTCGTCCACCTTGTCGACCTCTCGCCGCTCGAGGGAGACCCGGTCTCGAATCACGCCGCGGTCCGCAGCGAGCTCGCCTCCTACGGCGGCGGCCTCGACCAGCTGCCGGAGCTGATCGTCCTCTCCAAGCGCGACCTCCTCGCCGATGCTGACGTCGAGGCCGCGCTCGCCGATTGGCGGGGACGTGTCGGCGACTCCGGCATCGGGGTGATCGCCGTCTCCTCGGCGACGGGCGAGGGCCTCGACGAGCTCCGGCGCAGGATCCTCGCCGAGCTGCCTGACGAGCGGAGGGGCCCGTCCGACGGCGAGCCGGCCGCCGCCGAGTTCGAGGTCGAGCACCGCGTATACCGGCCGGTCGGGGAGGGCGGGTACTCGATCGTCCGCGAGGACGACGGCGGTTTTCGGGTCCTCGGGCGCGGCGTCGAGCTCCTCTTCGAGCGCCACGACCTCGGCAACGAAGAGGCGCTCGCATACCTCGAGCAGCGCCTGAACGAGATCGGCGTGGTCGCGGCTCTGCGCGACGCCGGGTTCGAGCCGGGCGATGACGTACGAATCGGCGAGCACGAGTTCGAGCTCCACCCCTGAGACACTTCGGCCATGACGCTGCTGGTGAAGCTCGGCTCCTCGATCGTCGCCGCCGACGACGGCGAGTTGCGCGTCGACGTGCTCGACTCCGTCTGCGAGCAGGTCGCGCAGCTCGAGCAGGGCGGTGAGCGGGTTGTGATGGTCACCTCGGGGGCGATCGCGCGCGGGATGAGGCTGCTCGAACTGCCGTCGCGGCCGCGGTCGATGGACGAGCTGCAGGCCTCCTCGGCAGTCGGCCAGGGCGATCTCTTCCGCGCCTACGAGGCGCGCCTCTCGAAGCACGGGACGCACGCGGCCCAGGTCCTGCTGGCGGCCGGCGACATCGCCGCCCGCACCAACTACCTCAACGCGCGTCGGACCCTGCGGCGGCTGATCGCCTGGGGCGTGGTCCCGGTCGTCAACGAGAACGACACCACCGCGACCGACGAGATCAGCTTCGGCGACAACGACTTCCTCGCCGCGCAGGTGGCGATCCTGCTCGACGCGCGGCTGCTGGTCCTGCTCTCCAACGTCGACGGGCTCCACAGCGCCGACCCGAGCGCCGACCCGAAGGCCACGCGGATCCCGGAGGTCGGCGACTTCTCCGAGCTCGCGGGGCTCGCCGAGATCGGCGACCGGACCTCGGCCTTCGGCCTCGGCGGGATGCGGAGCAAGGTCGCGGCCGCAGAGATGGCGAGCGAGGCCGGGATCCCGAGCGTGATCTGCGACGGGACGCGGTCCGGCTCGCTGACCGCCGCCGCCGCCGGCGATGCCGTCGGCACCCGGTTCGCGGCTCAGGCCGGCAGGGCCTCGAGCTTCAAGCTCTGGCTCAAGTACGCGAAGCCGGCGCGGGGGAGGGTGATGGTCGACGAGGGCGCCGCCCGGGTCCTCCGCGAGCGGGGGTCGAGCCTGCTGCCGGTCGGGATCATCGCGGTCGAGGGCGATTTCGGGGCCGGCGACGCGGTCGAGGTCGCGATCGACGGCTCCGTGCTCGGCAAGGGGATCGTCGACTACTCCTCGCGCGAGCTCGGCCAGGTGACGGGGCTGAAGAGCGACGCGGTGCGCGAGCGGCTCCCGCACGCGGCCGACGAGGCGATCCACCGCGACCGGTTCGTGCTGCTCTAGCGAAACCGCGGCCCCGGTTACCCTTATTCGATGGCCACGACCACGATCAGCGTTGCCGAGAGCTGTGAAGCCGCGAGGCGTGCGTCGCGGGTGCTGGCGAGCGCCTCGACCGAGGCCAAGGACGCCGCCCTCGAGGCGACCGCGCGGCTGCTCGGCGAGCGGGCCGGCGAGGTGCTGGAGGCGAATGCCGCCGACCTCGCCGACGAGCGCGCCTCCGGGCTGACAGCGGCGCTGCGCGACCGCCTGACGCTGAACGAGTCGCGGATCGAGGCGATGGCCGAGGGTGTGCGTGCGATCGCCGCCCTTTCCGACCCGGTCGGCGAGGAGCTGGAAGCGAAAGCGGTCGCCGGCGGGCTGAGGCTGCGAAAGCTGCGGGTGCCGCTGGGAGTCGTCGCCGTCGTCTACGAGGCGCGGCCGAACGTGACGATCGACTGCGCCGCGCTGACGATCAAGAGCGGCAACGCGATCGTCCTCCGCGGCTCCCACTACGCCGAACGCACCAACGGCGCCCTGGCGGCGATCGTCCGCGAGGCGCTGGCCGAGGCAGGCCTGCCGCAGGACGCGGTGGTCCTCCTGGCCGGCGGTGGGCACGAGGAGCTCGCCGAGCTGGCGACCGAGGACGAGCTGATCGACCTCCTCATCCCGCGCGGCGGCGAAGGGTTGAAGGCGGCCCTGAAGGAGGTTGCGACGGTGCCCGTCATCTACGCCGCGGCCGGCAACTGCCACGTTTACGTGCATTCCGAGGCCGACCTCGAGATGGCGCGGAGGATCGCCCTCAACGCGAAGGTCCAGCGGCCCGGGGTCTGCAACGCCGCCGAGACCCTTCTCGTCGACTCCTCCGTCGCCGACGACTTCCTGCCGGGCGCCCTCGCCGACCTCCGCGATGCCGGCGTCGAGCTGGTGGGCGATGAGCGGGCGCGGGCGGCGGCGGGCGAGGTCGAGGTTGGCGAGGCCGCGGACGAGGACTGGGGAACTGAGTTCCTCGACCTCAAGATCGCGGTCGGGGTGGTCGACTCGCTCGAGGAGGCGATCGAGCACGTCAACCGGTTCGGGACCCGCCACTCGGAGGCGATCGTGACCGGCTCCGAGGAGGCCGCGGACCGGTTCAGCAGCGGCGTCGACGCGGCCGTCGTCTACACCAACGCCTCGACCCGGTTCACCGACGGCTTCGAGTTCGGGATGGGGGCCGAGATCGGCAACTCGACCCAGAAGCTGCACGCGCGCGGCCCGATCGGCCTCCGCGAGCTGACCACCTACAAGTACGTCGTTCAGGGCGACGGCCAGGTGCGTGGGTAGTCCTCCTCCGGCCGGCATCGGGATCCTCGGCTCGGCGTTCAACCCGCCGCACCTCGGGCATCTTGCGCTCGCCCAGGAGGCGCTCTGGCAGCTCGGGCTCAGCGAGGTGATCCTGATGCCGACCGGCGAGGCCCCGCACAAGCGGATCGTCGACGATCCGGGTCGCGAGCTGCGGCTGGCGATGACGAGGCTGGCGGCGGCCGACGACCCGCGCTTCAGCGTCTCGACGCTCGAGACCGAACGTCAGGGCCCGTCCTACACGTATGAGACCTTGGAACGGCTTGGCAGCGAAAGAGGCGACAGGGAGTTGGTGTTCGTGATGGGAGCGGACGCCGCGGTCGGCCTCGAGAGCTGGCGCGAGCCGGAGCGGGTGGTGGAGCTTGCAAGCCTCGCGGTGGCGCGGCGTGCGGGGATCTCGGACTCCGACGTGGCCGCGGTGATGCGGAGCCTCGACTGCGACGGCCGGGCGACGATGCTGGAGATGCCGGAGTTCGGCGTCTCCTCCTCGGTGGTACGCGAGCGGGCGGCGGCCGGGCGGCCGCTCCGCTACCTGGTGCCCGAGCCGGTTGCCCGGTTCATCGAGGAGAAGGGCGTCTACGGGCCATGACCGAGTTCGACTCCGAGGCGCTGGCGCGGCGGCTGGGCGAGATCGCCGACTCAAAAGGGGCGACCGAGATCGTCGCGCTCGACATGCGCGGCCTCGTCTCCTACACCGACTTTCTCGCGATCTGCACCGCCGGCAACGAGCGCCAGGCGAAGGCCATAGTCGACGAGGTGAGGCTGCGACTGAAGAACGAGATGGAGCTGCTGCCGGGCGGGGTCGAGGGCGACGGGGCCGCCGGCTGGATCGTGCTGGACTATCTCGACTCGGTGCTCCACGTCTTCACCGAGGACGCCCGCCGTCGCTATTCGCTCGAGGAGCTCTGGCACGAGGCGCCGCGGCTCGATCTCGGGCTCGACGAGCCCGAGCCGCGTTCCGCCGCGAGCGCCTGAGACCAGCTTTCGAACACACGTTCGACGGTTGGGGAACCGGCACGGAATGCCGTCCGAGGAGGGCCCTACCTTTGCGGCCCATGGGCAGCTTCAAGAGGGCCCTTTTCGGTTACCGCCGCAGCGAGGTGGACGCGGCGCTCGGGGATCGGGAAGAGCAGATCGCGAACCTTCAGGAGAAGGCCGCGGATGCGTTGGAGCGCTGGCGCATCGCCACCGACGAGGCGGCGGGCGCGGAACGGGAGGCGGCGGACCTCTCCGGGATGGTGATCGAGCGCGAGCGAGAGATCCGGATCCTCAGCGAGAAGCTGGCCGAGGCCGACCAGCGGCACGAGCGCAGCATCGCCTCGCTCGAGGCGGTCGCTTCCCACATCGACGAGATCCACTCCCAGGCCCGCGGCCAGGCGACGCGGATCCGGATGAAGGCGCTGCGCGAGGCGGTCGACGTCAGCCGGCGGGCCCAGGAACTGGTCGACGCCAACGCGGATGTCGAAGCCGCATCGGAGGCCGGCAACGGCGCGAGCAACGGCAACGAGCTCTTCGAGGGCCCGCTCAGGCTCGAGATCGGCCCCCTCGGGGACTTCTCGCAGCTGGTGGGGATCGAGGACGCGATCAGCCGCCTCGGCGCCGCCGACATCTCGGTCGAGCGCTTCTCGGAGGGGCGGGCGACCCTCTCGATGAACCTCGAGCACCCGATCGACCTCCTGCGCGAGCTCGAAGAGAGCGCCCCGATGGACTTCCGCGTCCGCCGCACCGCCGACGACGGCCTGATCCTCGACATCGACGAGGACCCGGGCCCCGATCAGGCCGCTGCGTAGGCTTCCTTCTTCGGCAGGGACGCCGGCGGCTGGCCGGACAAACTGGTTGGGCGCGCAGATCGGATATTCACCCACCTCCAGTGGGGTCAAAGTCGGTTGCGCCCACTGCGCCCGCTCGGGAATCGAGCTGTGCGCGCATTACACTTCATCCTCCATTTTCGACGTCTGGGGCTGTAGCTCAGCTGGAAGAGCGACGCGCTGGCAGCGCGTAGGTCACGGGTTCGAGTCCCGTCAGCTCCACTTCCAGGGGTCGGTGATCTGAATGGCCGCCGCGCTCGGCTGGGGTGCGCTGGCGGCGTCCTCTCTCGTAATCGGAGCGCTCCTCGCCTACGCGCGGCGCTGGCCCGAACGCCAGGTCGGTCTCGTGCTCGCCTTCGGGGCCGGGGCGCTGATCAGCGCGATCAGCTTCGAGCTGGCGTCCGAAGGCATCGAGGTCGGCAGCATCCGCTCGACGGCGCTCGGGCTCGGGCTAGGCGCCCTCGCCTTCGTCTTCCTCGATGGGCGCATAGACGCCCACTTCGCCAAGGGCGGCGGCCGCACGGGCCGTGCCCAGGCCGATGACCCCGGGATCGCGCTCGCGCTCGGCGCCTTCCTCGACGGGATCCCCGAGCAACTGGTGCTCGGCATCGGGCTCGCGGCCGGCGAGGGGGTCGGCCTCGGCCTGCTGGTCGCGATCTTCGTCTCGAACCTTCCCGAGTCGATCGGTTCGGCAACCGAGATGGACGATGCCGGCGAGCCGCGCCACCGCGTCATTCGGCTCTGGCTTGCGGTGGCGGCGGTCTGCACCGTGGCGACGGTCATTGGCTACGCGATCGCCGATCTGACCTCGGGCGAGCTCCGCGCCGGGATCGACGGATTCGCCGCCGGCGCCCTCCTGGTGATGCTGATCGACTCGATGATCCCCGACGCAACCCGGCAGTCGGGGCGGGTCGCCGGCCTCGTGACCACGCTCGGCTTTGCGGTCGCGACGGCGCTCTCGAGCCTCGACTGACCGAGCCGGGGCGGACCCGTTGCTAACGTCAGCCGGGATGCCAGATCTTCGTCTCGTCGACTCAACTTCTCCCTCCGACGCCTCGTTCGGCCCGGGCGAGAGCGAGCGGCTGCCGGACGCGGAGGCCTTCGACGCCTACTCGCGCACCGTCTCTGGAGTCGCCGAGCGCCTCGGCCCCTCGGTCGCGCATCTCGCCGTCAGGCGCCGGACCGGGCGCGGCCGCCGCGCCGCGGGCGCCGGAAGCGGTGTCGCGATCAGCTCCGACGGCTTCATGCTCAGCGCCGCCCATGTCGTCGCCGGGACCGAGAGACGCGGCACCGCATCGTTCCCCGACGGCCGCGAGTTCGGATTCGAGGTGATCGGGGCCGACGCCCTCTCAGACCTCGCCGTGCTCCGCGCCGAGGGACGCGACCTGATCCCGGCCATCCTCGGCGACGCCGAGGGCCTCCGGGTCGGCCAGCTGGTCGTCGCGATCGGCAGCCCGAACGGGTTCAGCGGCTCGGTCACGGCCGGCGTCGTCTCCGCGCTCGGTCGCTCGCTCCCGACCCGCTCCCGCTCGGCGACGCGTCTGATCGAGAACGTGATCCAGACCGATGCCGCCCTCAATCCCGGCAACTCTGGCGGCGCGCTCGGCGACGGACTCGCCCGCGTCGTCGGTATCAACACCGCCGTCGCCGGCGTCGGCCTCGGCCTCGCGGTACCGATCAACCCGGCGACGAGGCGGATCGTCTCCGAACTGATCGGCGAGGGACGCGTACGGCGCGCCTACATCGGCGTCGCGGGCGGCTCCCGGCCACTGCCGCCCCGCCTCGCCGCCGAGACCGGCCAGGCCAACGGGATCGAGATTGTCGAGATCGTCGAGGACAGCCCGGCCGCCGATGCGGGCCTCCGCGCCGGCGACCTGATCGTCGGAGTCGACGGCGAGCCGCTCGCCGACGTCGGCGACCTGCAGCGGCTGATGGTCGGCGAGCGGATCGGGAGCGAGCTCGAGCTGCGAATCGACCGCGGCGGCCGCGACCTGCGAATCGGCATCGTCCCGCGCGAGCTCGCCGACTAGTTTCACGTAATGGACCAGCTGGTTCAGGTCGTCGGCGCCGTACTCATCCTGATCGCCTACGCGTCGGCTCAGTTTGGCGCGATGAGCCAGCATTCGCGGACCTATCTGCTCCTCAACCTGGTCGGCTCGTTCATCCTCGCCATCCTCGCGCTGGTCGAAAGCCTCTGGGGCTTCCTGCTGCTCGAGTCCTTCTGGGCCGCGGTCTCGCTCTGGGGGCTGATCCAGGCTCTGCGTGGCCCGACGGTGCCCGAGCACTGAGCCCCGCCCCGCTCAAGCGGCGACCGCATCTGCCGATGAGACAGCGATGAATGCTGCCAATGAGCACGTGTTCTCGCATGGGATGCAGGACACGCGTGAGACGCTCGATGCCTGGAGCGGCCATCCCTGGCGGGTCCTGCGGGGGTGGCTCGCGCTCAGCCTCGCGATCGCGCTGGCGCTGCTCGGAGCCACCTGGGTCGTCGCCGGCCTGCTGACGCCGGACATCACCCCGATCCGGTTGCCCGGCCTGACCGAACCGAGCACGCCCGCCGACCTGCTTCCGATCCTCTGGCGCAATTCGCTCGTGCTGGCCCTGCACGGGACCGCCTGCGTCGCCGGCTTCATCGCCGGCGCGTCGATGCCGATCGCGGCCGAGCAGCGGTCGGGCCTCTCTCGCTGGATCCACGTCAAGGCGGCCGAGTTCGCGATCCTCTTCGTCTGCGCGGTGACCCTCTTCTCGCTCTCCACCCAGGCTCTCTACCTCGGGTTCCAGGGCGCGACGATCGCCAAGCAGCTCGACATCACCCGCTTCGAACTGATCCTCACCGTCCTCCCGCACGCGATCCCCGAGCTCTGCGCCCTGTTCCTGCCCCTCGCGGCCTGGCTGATCGCCAGCCGCCGTGGCGAGTGGAACCAGCTCCTTGCGGCGACCTTCGTCACCGTCCTTCTCGCAATTCCCACACTCCTCATCGCCGCCTCGATCGAGGTCTACGTCTGGCCCCACATCCTCGAGGCCGTCTCACCCAGGTTCTGAATAAACCGCCGCCCGAAGAACCAATTAGCGAGCATCACGATCTGATTCTCTGCGAGCGGCGCCAATATGGCGCATGGGCGCCACCCCCGGACGCGAAGCGGAGGAGGTGGCGCATTTGTTCTCCATAAGATCGCCGTTGTGAGCAGCGCATACGAGCCGAAGAAAATCGAGGCGCGGTGGCAGAAGGTCTGGGCCGACGAGCGGACCTGGGAGGTCGCCAACCCGGGCCAGCCCGGGTTTGACGGCTCGAGGCCGAAGGCCTACGTCCTCGAGATGCTGCCCTACCCGTCGGGCGAGCCCCATGTCGGGCACCTCAAGACGTACGCGGTGGGCGACGCAATCGCCCACTTCCGGCGCCGCCACGGGTACGAGGTGATCCACCCGATGGGCTACGACGCGTTCGGCCTGCCGGCCGAGAACAACGCGATCAAGACCGGCGAACCGCCGCGCGAGGTCACCGAGCGCTCGATCGAGTCGTTCCGCCGTCAGTTCCAGGAGTGGGGGATATCGATCGACTGGGCGCGGGAGATCGGCACCCACACCCCCGAGTACTACCGCTGGACCCAGTGGATCTTCCTCAAGCTGTTCGAGCGCGGCCTCGCCTATCGGGCCGAGGCCCCCGTCCAGTGGTGCCCGAAGGACGCCACCGTCCTCGCCAACGAGCAGGTGATCGACGGCCGCTGTGACCGCTGCGGCACCCCGGTCGAACAGCGTCGCCTCGAGCAGTGGTTCTGGAAGATCACCGACTACGCCGACCGACTCCTCTCCGACTTCGACCTGCTCGAGTCCTGGCCCGAGCACGTCGTGACGATGCAGCGCAACTGGATCGGCCGCTCGGAGGGCGCCGAGGTCACCTTCCGTTGTCAGGAAGGGGGGCTCGACCTCGACTTCCCCGTCTTCACCACCCGGCCCGACACCCTGTTCGGGGCGACCTTCTTCGTCCTCGCCCCCGAGCACCCCGAGCTCGAGCGCCTCGTCGCCGGCACCCCGGCCGAGGAGGCCGTCCGCGAGTACGTCAACCGGGTGGCGCGCGAGTCGGCCGAGGAGCGCGGCGCCGAGGACCGCGACAAGACCGGTGTCCCGCTCGGGCGCAGCGTCGTCAACCCCGTCAACGGCGAGGAGATCCCGATGTTCGTCGCCGACTACGTGCTGATGGAGTACGGGACGGGCGCGATCATGGCGGTACCGGCCCACGACAACCGCGACTACGAGTTCGCGAAGGCGTTCGATCTCCCGATCCGGCGGGTCATCGAGGGCGTCGACGAGGAGACGGTCCGCGACGACGCCGGCCTCCCCTATGCGGGCGACGGACCGATGACTGGCTCCGGTCGCTTCGACGGAAAGCACAACCGCGACGCCTACGCGGAGATCGTCGAGTGGCTGACAGAGGAGGGACGCGGCCGGGCGTCGGTCAACTACCGCCTCCGCGACTGGCTCGTTTCGCGTCAGCGCTACTGGGGCGCGCCGATCCCGATGGTCTACTGCGACGAGTGCGGGATCGTCCCGGTCCCCGAGGACCAGCTCCCGGTCGAGCTGCCCGAGATCGTCGACTACGCGCCGAAGGGCCGCAGCCCGCTCGCCGCGGCCGAGGACTGGGTCGCGACCGAGTGCCCGCGCTGCGGCGGCCCGGCCCGGCGCGAGACCGACACGATGGACACCTTCGTCGACTCCGCCTGGTACTTCATCCGCTATCTCGACCCCCAGGACGAGGACGCGCCATGGGATCGCGATGCGGCCGACCACTGGATGCCGGTCGACCAGTACATCGGCGGCGTCGAGCACGCGATCCTGCACCTGATGTACGCGCGGTTCGTCGTCAAGGCGCTCGCCGACATGGACTGGCTCAGCGTCCAGGAGCCGTTCGCGAACCTCTTCACGCAGGGAATGATCACCCGCGACGGGGCGAAGATGTCGAAGTCGCGCGGCAACACCGTCAGCCCGGCCGACTACGTCGAGCGCTATGGCGCCGACAGCGCCCGCACCTACATCTGCTTCATGGGCCCGCCGGAGCGCGGGGGAGACTGGTCCGACGAGGGCGTCGAGGGCGTCAATCGTTTCCTCGCCCGCCTCTGGCGGCTCTGCGAGGAGGTCGAGGGACGCGAGGCCGGCGAGCTCGACGCCGGCGCCGGCGGCGATGCACGCGAGCTGCTCGCCAAGGCACACTGGGCGATCGACAAGACGACCCGCGACTTCCAGCGTGGCTTCCAGTTCAACACCGCCATCGCCGCCGTGATGGAGCTCGTCAACGATGCCTACCGGGTCAAGGACGGGCTCTACGGCGACCCCGCCGGCGTCGCCGCGGTCCGGTTCGCGGCGGCGACGGCCTCCTCGCTGATCTTCCCCTTCGCGCCCCACCTCGGCGCCGAGATCTGGGAGCGGCTCGAGGGCGGGCGGATCTGGGAGCAGCCGTGGCCCGAGGCCGATCCGGAGCTGCTCGCGCGCGACACCGTCACCCTCGTCGTCCAGGTCAACGGCAAGCTCCGGGACCGGATCGAGGCCGCCGCCGAGGCCCCCGAGGAGGAGCTCCTCGCGCTTGCCCGGGAGAGCGAGAAGGTGCGCCGCCACCTCGACGGCAAGGAGATCGTCAAGGAGATCGTCGTTCCCGGCAAGCTGGTCAACCTGGTCGTCCGCTGACACCCTCGACAGCCCGGCGCGAATTTCTGGTAGAAAGCGCGCGTGCTTGTCAGGCGGCTCTCAGAGGCACCGGTCCAGGAGCGCCATCGTCTCCGTTCGCACATCCTCATGGATGCGGGCGAGCTGGGGTCAAGGAATCTCGTCGCGACCTGGGTCGAGGTGCCGCCCGGCGCCCGCCAGACGTCGCACTCGCACGAGAACGCCGAGCAGATCTACGTCGTGGTCAAGGGGACGGGGACGATGATCGTCGCCGGCGACCGCGAGCAGGTCGGCGTCGGCGACCTCGTCCTGATCCCGCCCGCGACCGATCATGGGATCGAGAACGAGGGCGACGAGGACCTCGTCTACGTCACCGCCGCCTCGCCGCCGGTCTCGATGCAGGAGCTCTATGAGAACGAGCTCGCTGAAGTGACCGGCTACGACGACGACGAAGACCTGTAGCCGAATTGTTCGAGTGAGCGCGCCACCCGCGCGCGGCGGGGGCAGACGCTTGCGCGGTGCCAGACCTGAGCCGCTCCCAGCTGATCGTCTACGGCGCCGTCGCCGTCGCCCTCCTCCTGGTCGGCGCCCGCGCGCTCCGGGCTGACCCCGGAGCGGCGGCGGCGGAGGCCGGAGACGGTGGCGGTGGGGGCGCCCCGACCGCGCTGAGTGTCGACGGCGGGGGTGGCGACGTCGTCGTCGACGTGTCCGGCGCGGTGCGCCGCCCGGGCGTCTATCGAATGCCCGCCGGGGCGCGGGTGATCGACGCGATGAAGCGAGCTGGGGGCGCGGCCCCCGGCGCCGTCGTCGAAGCGATCAACCGCGCCGCCCGCCTCACCGACGGTCAGCAGGTCGTCGTGCCGGCGCAGGCCACGGCCGAAGCCGCCGGCGGGGCCTCGGCTCCCGCCGCCGCCGAAGGGCCGATCAGCCTCGGCTCGGCGACGGTGGAACAGCTCGACACGATCGACGGGATCGGCCCGGTCACCGCGCAGAACATCGTCGAATACCGCGATCAGCATGGCGGCCTCTCCTCGGTCGAGCAGCTCGACGAGGTGAGCGGGATCGGCCCGGCGACGATGGAGTCGCTGCGCTCCCGCCTCCAGCCCTGAGGCGCGGTGGCGAGCGCGCGGCCGCCACTGCTCCTCCTGCTCGGAGTGGCCGCGCTGGTCGCCCTCGCACTCGCGCACACGGGTGAGATCGCCGCCCGCGCGGACGCGGCGCTCGGGCGGGGGATGCCCAGCCGCGAGGCGGAGCTCGCTCGCGGCTTCGTCCTCGGCGAGGACGACCGGATCGACCCGGTGACGGTCGAAGACTTCCGTCGCTCGGGCCTCAGCCACCTGCTCGCCGTCTCGGGCCAGAACGTCGCGCTCCTCGCCCTGCTGGCTATGCCCGTCCTCGGCGCGCTCGGGATCCCCCTGCGGGCTCGACTGGTCTGGGTCCTGGCGCTGATCGCCGTCTACGTGCCGCTGACCGGGGCCGGGCCCTCGATCCAGCGCGCGGGGGTGATGGGGGCGCTCTCCGTCCTCGCCACGCTCGCCGGTCGCCGCGCGTCTCGCCTCTACGGCCTCGCCGTGGCGGCGATCGTGACCCTGGCGGTCGAGCCGCGGATCGCAACCGACGTCGGCTGGCAGCTGAGCTTCGCCGCGGTCGTGGGGATCCTGCTCCTCGCCGGGCCGATCCGGCGCGCGATCACCGTTCGAATCGGCTCCGGGGGGCTCGCCGGCGCCCTCGCCGAGGGGGCGGCGCTGACGATCGCGGCAACCCTCGCGACCGCGCCGCTGATCGCGTTCCACTTCGGCGCCGTCTCGACGACGACGCTCTTCGCCAACCTCCTGGCGCTGCCGGCGGTCGCGCCCGCGATGTGGCTCGGCATGCTCGCCGCGCTGGCCGGCCAGGTCCCCGGCCTGCCGGTTTCGCCGATTAACGCCCTCAACGCGCCGTTGCTCGCCTACATCGCCCAAGTCGCGTCGTGGTGCGGGCGCCCGAGCTGGGCCTACCTCGAAGTCCGGATCGGGCTCGGCGGCCTGGCCGCCTCCTACGCAGTGATCGGCCTCGCGGCGCTGCTCGTCCGTCGCCTCGCGAGGAGGCGGAGGATCGCGACGCTGCGGAGGCGGCGCGAGTTGCGGCCGCCGCGGTCGAGCGGCCGTCGAACGGCAGCCGTCGCGGCGCTCGGCGTCCTCCTGCTCTGGGCGGCGCTCGCCGCCGGCCGCGGCGACGCGAGCGCGGAGCCGGTGCGCGGACTGCGCGTCTCGATGCTCGACGTCGGCCAGGGCGACGCGATCCTCCTGCAGCCCGCCGCCGCTCCGCCCGTGCTCGTTGACACCGGCCCGCCCGGCAATCGGATCGCGGGGCAGCTCGAGGATGCCGGCGTCGATCGCCTCGGGGCGCTGGTCCTCACCCACGACCAGTCCGATCACGATGGCGCCGAGCGGGAACTGCTGGAGGCGCTGCCGGTCGACCGGCTGCTCTACGCCTTTCTCGGGCGCGATCCGCGCGCCCTCGCCGAAGATGCCGGGGCGCGACCGGAGCGGATCGCGGCGGGAGCGGTGATCCGCTCCGGGCAGTTGCGGCTGCAGATCGTCTGGCCGCCTCCGGAGCTTCTCGGCACGAGCGACGCGGGCCAAAACCCGAACCAGCTGGCGGTCGTCGCGGTCGCCCGCTGGCGCGACTTCTCGATGCTCCTCACCGCCGATGCCGAGGCCGAGACGGTTCCGCTCGATCCGGGCCCGATCGACGTCCTCAAGGTCGCCCATCACGGCAGCGACGACGCCGGCCTCGACGACCTCCTCGATCGGACCCGGCCGCGCCTGGCGCTGATTTCGGTCGGGGCCGGCAACCCGTTCGGCCATCCGACGCCGGGCACCCTGGCGACACTCGCGCGGCACCATGTCCCCGTCCTTCGCACCGATCTCGACGGCACGATCGGGCTGGAAATCGGCCCGGATCCGCGAAGGGGACCAGACTCGACGATGCTACTTCTCAACCGATGAGGCACCGACGCGGGACGATCCTGATCGCGGCAACCCTGGCCCTTGCCGGCGTCGTCGTCGGCGTCCCGGTCGCGGCGGTGGGCGGCCATTCGCGAGGACCGGTCCCGAAGCCTCGGATCCGGAAATGGCTGATCCCGTTCGGCCCGAAGCGGAAGCACGAGATGGCCGCGTACTCCGAGCGCCATTACGGGGAACACACCTGGCGACTTCGCCATCCGCGGGTGATCGTCGAGCACGTCGCGGTGGCGGGAAGCGCCGCGGCCGTCCACGACACGTTTGCGGCGGACGTCCCGGACCCTGAGCTCGGCGAGCTACCCAACGTCTGCGCCCACTTCGTAATCTCCTCCTCGGGGCGGATCTACAGGCTTGTCAACCTGAGAACGCGCTGCCGGCACACCGTCGGCCTCAACTGGACGGCGATCGGGATCGAGCACACCGGATTCAGCGACGGCGATGTCCTCGGCAACCGACGCCAGATGCACGCCTCGCTGCGGCTCACTCGCTATCTGCGCTGCCGCTTCTACATCCGCCTCCGCAACGTGATCGGGCATGCCGAGAGCCTGCGCTCGCCCTACCATCGCGAGCGGGTCCCGAGTCTCCGCCGCCAGACCCACGGTGACTGGCGGCACCACTCGATGCGCATCTACCGGCGCCGCCTCCGGCGCCTGGGGAGCTGCCGCTAGCCATACACTCGGACGATGGCCGCCGAGATGGGCTCCCTCTACCTGATCGCCGGAACCGACACGGCGAAGATCGAGGCGACCCGCTCGAGGCTCCGGGCGCGGGCCGAGCGCGAGGGCGGGGCGGCGGCGCTCGAGGTCTTCGAGCCGAGGGAGGGCGCCGGCGCCCCCGATCACGAGGCGCTGCTGGCCGCGATCCCGGCGATGTCGCTGACCCAATCGCGTCGATATCTGTTGGCGGACGGGGTCGAGCGCTGGCGCGATCGCCAGCTCGCCGCCGTCGCCGAGGCCGTCGCCGATCTCCCGCCCGACCTCACCGTGGTCCTGATCGCGCGCGCGAAGCCGCCGGCCAAGCTCGCCAAGTCCGTCGAGGCGGCCGGTGGCGAGCTGCATGTGTTCGAGGAGCCCCGCGCGCGCGACTTGCCGCGGGCGCTCGTCGCCGAGGCACAGCGGTTCGGGTTCCGCCTCGAGCCCGCCGCCGCCAGGCTCCTTGTCGAGAGGATGGGGACCGGCAGCCTGCGCCTCCAGAACGAGCTCGAGCGGCTCGCGCTCTGGGCCGGCGAGGGCGGCGAGGTGACGGCCGCCGACCTCGACGCGATGGTCAGCGACACCTCGGAGGCCGCCGTCTGGGCGCTCTCGGACGCCCTGCTCGAACGCGACTCCGAGAAGGCGCTGGCGATCGCCGAGCGGCTGATCTCGCAGGGAGAGAACGTGACCGGCCTTATCTACGGCCTCGCCTCGCGGCTGCGCAAGGCCTGCACCGCCGCGGCCCAGCTCGAGGAGGGGGTCCCGCCGAAGCAGGTCGAGGCCGGCCTCGGGATGCACCCATACGCCGCCAAGCAGCTGGTCGGCCGGCTCGGCCAGACCAGCGTCGACGACCTCCGCCACGCGACCGTCGCCCTTGCCGAGCTCGAGGTCTGGTGTCGCGGCGGCGCCGACTACGGCGACGAGCTGGCGCTGACCCTCGCCCTGCGGCGAGCAGCCTCGGGGTCGGCGGTCTGACTAGGAACCGGCGGCGATTCGGGCCGCGCGGGCCTTCTTGCGAGCGCCCGTGTTGCGGTGCAGGGCGCCTTTCTGGACGGCCTTGTCGATCCGCGAGACGAGGAGACGGTGCTCGGTCTGGATCGCGGCGGCGTCGCCGCCCTCGACCGCGCTCTCGAGCCGGCGGAAGTGGGTCTTCACGGTGCTCGTAAGCAGCCGGTTCTCCGCGTGCTCGCGGCTGCTGCGTAGGATCCGCTTCTTCTGTGAGGCTATGTTGGCCATGATTCGCGTGCCTGAAGCGGCGCAGGCCGGTCTCCGGGCGGCCGCCGACTATAGCGACTGAGATCCAGCTTGGAGACGCCCGAGGCAGCCGACACACCCGATCGCGAGGACGCCGAGCGCAATGCCGATGCCGCGGTGCGTGCCGCCGAGGCGTTCGAGCCGGGCGAGGAGCCGAGCGGAGATCCGTCGCCGGGACGGCAGGCGGGTCGGATCGCCCGCTCGACCGCGTTCTTCTCGGCCGCCACCGCGCTGTCGCGGATCGCGGGCCTGGTCCGGGAGATAGTCGCCGCCGGCTACTACGGCGTCCACGGGCCGATGTCGGCGTTCACGATCGCCTTCCAGGTCCCCAACCTGGTCCGCGCTCTCTTCGCCGACGCTGCGCTCCAGCCCGCCTTCGTCCCGATCTTCACCGAACAGCTCGAGAAGGGGAACTACCGCGAGGCCTTCCGGCTCGCCTCTACGCTGCTGCTGCTCGTCACCCTCGTGCTGGGGTCGATCACGGCGCTGTTCGTCCTCGTCGCGCCGGTGATCATGCCCCTCGTCGCGCCCGGGTTCTCGGGCGAGATCCTCGACCTCACCGTCAGCCTCTCGCGGATCCTGTTCCCGATCCTGATCCTGCTCGGGCTGAGCGGGGTCGTGGTCGGAATCCTCAACAGCTATGACCGGTTCGGCGCCTTCGCGATCTCGCCGCTGTTCTGGAACCTGACGATCATCGTCTCGCTGATCTTCCTGATCCCGTTGTTCCACGGCCAGAACCGGATCTACGCCTACGCGATCGGCATCGTGATCGGCACCGTCGTCCAGCTGACGATTCCGGTCTTCGACCTCCGCAACACGCCGTTCAAGTTCCGCTGGAGCTTCGAATGGCGCAACCCCGACGTCCGCCGCGTCCTCCTGCTGATGCTGCCGGTGACGATCAGCCTCGGGTTGATCAACTTCAACCTGATCATCAACAGCCTTTTCGGCAGCCTCGTCAGCGACGAGGGACCGGCGGCGATCGACAAGGCGTTCCGGATCTACCAACTGCCGCAGGGGATCTTCTCGGTCGCGATCGCGACCGTGCTGTTCCCGACCCTGGCCCGGTTCGCGGCACGCGGGGCGACCGACGACCTGCGGGCGACGATGGCGAACGGGATGCGCCAGATCCTCTTCGTCCTGGTGCCGGCCGCCGCGGCGATCCTCGTCCTCTCCGAACCGATGATCCGGCTCGTCTACGAACGGGGCGAATTCAACGCCTCGCAGACGACGCTGGTCGCGACCGCGCTCTTCTGGTTCGCCTTATCGCTGCCGACCAACGGCCTCTTCCTGCTGCTGACCCGGACCTTCTTCAGCCTCCAGCGGCCGTGGGTGCCGACCGCGATCGCCACCGCGAACCTCGCCGTCACGGCGCTGGCCGCGCTCGGTCTCTACCACCTCGGCGTCGGCGGAATCGTCGCCGCGACCGCGATCGCGACGCTGGCAAGCGTGATCGCGCAGCTCCTGATCCTGCGCGTCCTCCTGCACGGGCTCGAACTCGGGCGCCTGCTCGACGCCGCGGTCCGGATCCTCGTCGCCTCGGCGGCGCTGGCGGCCGTGAGCTACGGGATCTGGGACGTTCTCGACCAGGCCCTCGGCCGCGGGCTCCTCGGCCAGATCGTCTCGCTCGGCAGCGGCCTCGCGCTCGGCGGCCTGGTCTACGTCGGCGCCGCGAAGCTGCTCCGGATCGCCGAGCTGGCACAGGTGATGCGGCTGCTGCGCAGGGGCTAGATGCTCGGCCCCGGCGACTACCTGCTCGGCGTCGCCGCGCTCGCCGTCCTCACCGCCTCCTCCTGGCTCGGCGCCTCCGCCGCGAGAGCCAGATTGGTCCCCGAGTTGACGGGCGTTCCGTCCCACCTGGCGACCTCGGTGGTCGCCACCGCGCTGCTCATATGGCCAGCTGAGCTACTGGGGACGTTCGGGCTGTTCGACCCCGCCCCGTATCTGGCCGTTGTGGCAGTTCTGGGGGTCGGTCTGTGGCGGCTCCTTCCGCGGGTGACATCGGGTGAGGGGGGTCGAGGACAGCTCGGCCCGCAGATCCCCCCTCACCCGATGGCAGGACCCGCGGACGGGAGCTCCCAGATCCAGTCCCTCGCAGCTGCCCTCATCGGCCTGATCGCGGTGCTGTTGTTCATCCCGGGCGTCCGCGACTCGCTCGGCACCGGCATGACCGGCTTCGACTCGACCTGGTACCACGGCCCGTTCGCGGCGGGCTTCCACCAGAGCGGCAACACCTGGGACCTGCACTTCATCGCGCCCCAGTTCCTCGCCTGGTTCTACCCGGCCAACGCCGAAATCTTCCACGCCGTCGGAATGCTGGCGTTCGATCGCGACCTGCTCTCGCCGCTGCTGAACCTCGGCTGGTTCATCGGCTGCCTGTTCGCCCTCTGGTGTATCGGCCGGCCCCACGGAGTCGGGGCCTATTCCGTCCTGTTGGGGGCGCTGATCCTGATTGCGCCGCTCCTCTCCGACCAGGCCGGCGAGGTGCGCAACGACATCGTCGGCATCTTCTTCCTGCTCGCCGCCGTCGCGGTGGCCCTGAACGCGGCCACCGGCCCGGGCGCTGCAGCGCGGCTCTCGCGTGGGGCGCTGCTCGTCGCCGGCCTCGCGGCGGGCGTCGCCGCCGGGACCAAGCTGAACTACCTGCTCCCATCCGCCGCGCTCCTGATCGGATTCGCCGTTGCCGCGCCCGCAGGCGGGCGCTGGCGGACGCTCGGCGTCGGGACGCTCGCGGCTCTCGCCGGCGGCGGCTACTGGTACCTGCGGAACCTCGTCCACACCGGCAATCCGCTGCCATGGTTCACCGACCTCGGCCCGCTCTCGCTGCCCGGCCCCGACCAGAAGCTCGGCGGCCGCGAAGGCCACAGCGTCCTCGGCTATCTGACCGACGGCTCGGTTTGGTCGGATTGGTTCCTGCCCGGCCTCCACCACGGCCTGACGATCTTCTGGCCCCTGCTCGCCGCCCTCGCCCTCGCCGGCCTCCTCCTGGCCCTCGGATCACGCGCCAACCCATACGTCCGTGCCGCCGGCGCCGCCGGCCTGGCCGCCGCAATCGCCTGGATCATCGCCCCAACCTCTGCCTCCGGCCCGGACGGCAGCCCCCACGGCTTCGAATCCGGCCTCCGCTACCTGGCCCCTGCGCTGGTTGTGGGAATGGCTGTGCTGCCCATTGCAGTGAGTGAGCGGCTCGGCGGGGGGGGTGTGTGGTTTTTCCCGAACCGGCGGATACTCAAAGTGCCGGCCTCATTAGGCCGGCACTTGTCGGGGCGGGGAATGCCACACACCCCCCTTGCCATCCCCGCTTGTCTTGCTGCGGTAGTGATCGCGGTTGCAATCGGATATCCGGTGCAGCGCCATTACCTGGAGAACCGCTATTCGAACCCAACCTTTGCCGCCCCGGGCCTCAACGCCATATTTGCGGCGGCGACGCCCACCTCCGGCGAGCGCATCGCGACGACCACCACCCGGCAGTACCCGCTGTTCGGCACCGACCTCTCGAATCGGGTCCAGTTCGTCGGCCGCCATGAGCCGCAGGGCGGCTTCGTCGCCCCGTCCTCCTGCCGGGAATGGCGGCGCCTGATCAACGCCGGCGACTACGAATACGTCGTCGCCAGCCGCGACCGGATCGAACCGGGGCGGCCCCCATTCCCGGCATCCGCCCGCTGGACCGAAGGGCCGAACGCGAAACTGCTCCTCTCGATCCCCCCAACCAAGGTCTTCAGGCTGAAGGGCAGGCTGGATCCATCGGCGTGCCCGTGAGCCGCCGCCCGCGGACGCGAAGCGGAGCAGGCGGCGGAGTGCGGTTCGCCATACTGGCCCGCCGATGGATCACATCCGCAACTTCTCGATCATCGCCCACATCGACCACGGCAAGTCGACGCTCGCCGACCGGGTCCTCGAGCTCACGGGGTCCGTCGACCCGAAGAAGATGCGGGCGCAGGTTCTCGATTCGATGGACCTCGAGCGTGAGCGCGGGATCACGATCAAGGCCCAGGCGGTGCGGGTCGAGTACCGGGCCGCGGACGGGCAGGCCTACCACCTGCACCTGATCGACACCCCCGGCCACGTCGACTTCTCCTATGAGGTCTCACGCTCGCTCGCCGCCTGCGAGGGAGCGCTGCTGGTCGTCGACGCCGC
Organism: Solirubrobacterales bacterium; assembly: GCA_036265675.1. GTDB lineage: Bacteria > Actinomycetota > Thermoleophilia > Solirubrobacterales > 70-9 > VRUE01. Next base: position 13,109 of record DATAOP010000049.1, on the reverse strand, counting down.
CCAGGGGGTCGAGGCGCAGACCGTGGCCAACACCTACCTCGCGATCGAGAATGGGCTCGAGCTGATCCCGGTGGTCAACAAGGTCGACCTGCCCGGGGCCGAGCCTGAGCGGGTCGCCGAAGAGATCGCCGACCTGCTGGGCGGCGACGCCGCCGACGCGATCCCGATCTCGGCCAAGACCGGCGAGGGCGTGGCTGACGTCCTCGAGGCGATCGTCGATCGCATCCCGCCGCCGGACGGCAACCTCGCGGCGCCGCCGCGGGCCCTGATCTTCGACTCGGAGTTCGACCAGTACCGCGGAGTGGTCGCCTACGTGCGGATGGTCGACGGCTCCTTCGGCAAGGGCGAGCGGATCGTCGCGATGCAGAACGGGACCGAGGCCGACATCGACGACCTCGGCTTCTTCCGGCCGGCGATGACCGGCGTGTCGGGGATGGAGGCCGGGGACGTCGGCTATCTGATCACCGGCATCAAGGACGTCGCCAAGCTGCGGGTCGGCGACACGCTCACCGGCCGCGACCGCCGCGCGGCCGAGCCGCTCGAGGGCTATCGCGAGGTTCGGCCGATGGTCTTCTGCGGCCTCTTCCCGATCGACACCGACCGCTATGAGGACCTCCGCGACGCGCTTGACAAGCTCGCCCTCAACGACGCCGCGCTCTCCTACGAGCCCGAGACCTCCGACGCGCTCGGGTTCGGGTTCCGCTGCGGCTTCCTCGGCCTGCTCCACATGGAGATCGTCCGCGAGCGGCTCGAGCGCGAGTACGACCTCGACCTCCTGGCGACGACTCCGAACGTCCGCTACGAGGTCCACCTGATCGGCGGCGCCAATCCAATCGAAATCCACAGCCCCACCCAGCTCCCCGACCCGGGCTCGATCGAGGAAATCGAGGAGCCCTACATCCGGGCGACGATCATCTGCCCGTCGGAGTACGTCGGGGCGGTGATGGAGCTCTGCCAGGGTCGCCGGGGCACCCACGTCGACATGCATTACCTGAGCCCGCAGCGGGTTCAGATCCGCTATGACCTGCCGCTGGCGGAGATCGTCCTCGACTTCTTCGACCTGCTGAAGTCCTCGACCCGCGGCTACGCATCGCTCGACTACGAGCCGATCGGCAACCGCCCCTCCGACCTGGTCAAGGTCGACATCCTGCTTGCCGGCGAGAAGGTCGACGCGCTCTCTATCATCGTCCACCGCGACTTCGCCTACGACCAGGGCAAGGTCCTGGTCGAGCGACTGCGCAAGACGATCCCCCGCCAGCTCTTCGACATCCCGGTCCAGGCGGCGATCGGCTCGCGGATCCTCGCCCGCGAGACGGTGAAGGCGCTGCGCAAGGACGTCACCGCGAAGCTCTACGGCGGCGACGTCACCCGCAAGCAGAAGCTGCTGAAGAAACAGAAAGCGGGCAAGAAACGGATGAAGCAGGTGGGGCGGGTCGAGGTGCCCCAGGAGGCCTTCCTCGCCGTGCTCGAGATTGACGAGTAGGATGCCCGCCGCGATGGCGATCAGGACCGACGCGGTGGGGAAGGAATGGCCCGCCACGACATACGAGGTGGGCAAGGAGAAGATCGGCGAGTACGCGCGCGTGATCGGGATCGACAACCCGGTCCACTTCGACCGCGAGGCCGCGAGGGCGGCCGGATTCCGCGACGTCGTCGCGCCGCCGATGTTCGTCGTCGTCTACGCGGCTCCGGCGCTCGGCCCGGCGATGTTCGACGACGAGGTGGCGATGAACTTCGCGGCGATGGTCCACGGCGGCCAGGAGTTCGAGTGGGACGAGCCGGCCGTCGTCGGCGACGAGATCACGACCAGCGCCAAATGCCTCGAGATCTTCGAGAAGGACGGCAAGGGTTTCTACGTCTTCGAGACGAACTCGGTCAACCAGAACGGCGACCAGGTGGTCCGCGGCACCTGGACCAACATCGTCAGGGGGGTATGAAATGGGTGACCTGAATGTCGGCGACCAGATCCCCGAGCTGCGGGTCACCCCCGACAAATACCTGCCGCATCGCTACGCGGGCGCCTCGGGCGACTTCAACCCGATCCACATCGACCGCGAATTCGCGAAAAACGTCGGCCTTCCGGACAACATCCTCCACGGCCTCTACATGATGGGGCTCGTGGCGCGCGCCAACGCGGCTGCCGCCGGCGGCGACCCGCGGGCGCTGAAGCGGCTCTCGGTCCAGTTTCGCGGCATGGGCGCGCCCGAGACCGAGATCGTCGTCACCGGGACGGTCAAGTCGGTCGAGGACGGCCGGGTCGTGATCGACACCGTCGCCGCCCAGGGCGAAAACCAGACGATTCGCAACGCCGAAGCCGAACTTCAGCTCTAGTCCAGAGCTGCGTCGAGCCGGTTCCTAAGATGTGTCTGTGCTTTCCAAGCGCCAAGAGCTGATCCTCGGGTTGGCGGTCGACGCCTACCTGTCCTCGGGGCGGCCGGTCGCATCCAAGGCGCTCGCCGAGCGCGGCGACGTCGAATGGGGATCGTCGACCGTCCGCGCGGAGCTCGCAGCCCTCGAGGTTGCGGGGTACCTGACTCATCCCCACACCTCGGCGGGCCGGGTTCCGACCGAGGTCGGCTACCGCCACTACGTCGACTCGCTGATGAGGTCGGGCTCGCCGCCGGTCTACCCCGCGACCGAGCTGAGGCTCTCGCAGCTGCGGCGGGAGATCGACGAGGCGCTGCGGGAGACCACCGCGGCGCTGGCCAGCGTCACCGACCTGATGGCGCTCGTCACCGCGCCGCCGCCGAGCCTGGCGGCGACCATCCATCGGGTCGAGGTATTGCGGCTTCAGCCAACCCGCGTGGTCGCGATCGCGATCTCATCGACCGGCGCGGTCGCCAAGCGCGTCTTCGACTTCGACCAGCCGGTCGACCCCGGCCTGGTCGAGTGGGCCTCGAGCTATCTGAACGAGCTGCTGACGGGGATGGGGGTCGGGTCGCGGATGATCGCCGATCGACTCGCCCGCGAGGAGCTCGGCCCGGTCGAGGCCGACTTCATCGCCACCCTCGGCAGCGCCTTCACCGACCTCGAGTCGGAGCAGGGGGGCACCCTCTACGTCGACGGCACCTCGCGACTGCTCTCCGAGGCGCACCTCGACGACCTGCCGCGGGCCGACGAGCTGATGACCGCGCTCGAACAGCGGGCGAGCATGCTCGGGATGCTGCGCTCGGCCCTCGAGGAGCGCTCGGTCTTCCTCTGGATCGGCGACGAGAACCCGCAGCCGGAGCTCCGCAGCGTCAGCGTCGTCGGCGCCAACTACGGGCTCGCCCACCGCAACCTCGGGTCGGTCGGCGTGGTCGGGCCGCTGCGGATGGACTACGCGACCGCGATCTCCTCGGTGCGGAGCGCCGCGCGCGAGCTGTCGCGCTACTGCGAGACGGTCTTCGAGAACTAGGGGACCCGGGATGCCGCGCGACTACTACGACGTGCTGGGGATCGGCCGCGACGCCGACGCGACCGAGGTGAAGCGCGCGTTCCGCGGGCTCGCCCGCGAGCTGCACCCCGACGTCAACGCCCACGACCCCGAGGCCGAGGAGAAGTTCAAAGCGGCGGCGGAGGCCTACGAGGTGCTCTCCGACCCCGAGCAGCGCCGCGTCTACGACACCTACGGCCACGAGGGCCTGCGGTCGGGCGGCTTCCCGCCGGGCGGTGGGTTCACCTCGGTCGAGGACATCTTCCAGGCGTTCTTCGGCCGCGGCTTCAGCTTCGAGGTGCGGCACGGCCCGATGCGCGGACAGGACCTGATCCACAGCGTCGAAATCTCCGCCGTCGAGGCGATGCTTGGGACGAAGATCAGCGTGCCGAGCCACGAGGGGGATCGGGAGATCGAGCTGCCGCCGGGAGTCCAGGCCGGCACTCAGTTCGCGCTGCGAGGCCACGGCCTGCCCGGTTCCAACGGCGGGCCGCCGGGCGACCTCGTGATCGCCGTCCGGGTCATCGTCCCGACCAAGCTGAGCGACGAGCAGCGCGAGATCGCCGAGAGGCTCGACGAGTCGCTCGGGCCCGAGAACCTCCCGGGCCAGCGCGCGGACGAGGGATTCTTCTCGCGCGTGCGCCGCGCTTTCCAGTAGTGGCCGAGCATCTGCTCCCGCGTCCGGGGGCGGCTTGGTGATTCGGTTGGCTGTCAGGTGTCGCCCGGAGCAGGCAGAGATCGTGCTCGCCGAGCTCACGGTGCTGGCGCCGAACGGGGTCGAGGAGGAGCGCGGCGAGGGATACGTCGAGTACGCGATCTACGGCGCCGAGGGGGAGCTGCCGGAGCTCGGCGAGATCGAGGCGGCGGCGGGCGACGGCCTGGTCGAGGTCGACGCGACCGAGGTCCCCGACGACTGGGCCGACCGCTGGCGGGACTTCCACCGCCCGATCCTCGTCGGCGACCGGATCTACGTCCGGCCTACCTGGGAGGGGCCGCGCGATGGCGCAATCGACCTGGTTGTCGATCCGGGCCTCGCCTTCGGGACCGGTGCCCATCCGACGACCCGGATGTGCCTCGAGCTGCTGCTGGAGCTCGCCGAGCGGGGCGAGGCCGCCGGACCCCTGACCGACCTCGGCACCGGATCGGGGCTGCTCGCGATCGCCGCCGCCAAGCTCGGCTGGGCGCCGGTGACCGGATATGACCATCAGCAGGCAGCAATCGAGGCCGCCGCCGCGAACGCCGCGGCGAACGGGGTCGAGATCGAGCTCGTCGAGGCCAACCTCCGCACCGGTCTGCCGCCGCTCGCCCCGACGAGCGTCGCGAACCTGACCGCCTCTGTGCTCCGCGACGTGGCCAAGCAGCTCGCTGATCCGCCCCGGCGGCTGGTGCTCTCCGGCCTGCTTCCAAACGAGCTCGACGAGATTGCCGGAGCATTCGCCGGCCCCGGTCTTGCCGAGGCCGAGCGCAGGGTCGACGGCGACTGGGCGGCGCTCCTGCTTCGTCGCCCCTAGCGGATATGTTCTTCCGACCGATGCCGCTGGCCAATCTCACCGACCCCGGCTACAAGATCGTCCTCTTCCTGCACATCCTCGCGGTCGTGCTGGCGTTCGGCCCGACATTCGGCTACGCGCTCTTCTTCTCGGTCGCGCCGCAGTACCCGCGGGCGACCCCGGCGATCCTCGCCGGGGTCCAGAGGTGCGACCGCTATCTCGTCAACCCGGGGATGATCGTGCTTCTCCTCGCCGGGATCTACCTGCTCGCCGACGGCCCGTGGGACGCGGGCGACGCCTTCATCTCGGTCGGCTTCGCCGCCATCATCATCCTCTTCGGCCTCCAGCACGGGTTCTTCCAGCCCCAGACCCGCCGGGCGAAGGAGCTGGCCGAGCGCGACCTGAAATCGGGCGACGAGTTCAGCGAAGAGTTCATGACCGTCAGCGGCCGGCTCAGCAAGGTCGGGACGCTGGCCGGCGTGATCGTGATGATCACGATCTTCTTCATGGCCTACAAACCGTTCCTCTGAGCCGCGCATCCTCGCTCCCGATCGCGATGTTCGACTCGGGGGTCGGCGGGCTGACCGTGCTCCACGAGTGCCTGGTCTCGCTTCCCGAGGAGGACTTCGTCTATCTCGGCGACACGGCGATGTTCCCGTACGGAACCCGGGACACCCGACTTCTGCGCGACCGGATCCGGGCGATCGCCGAGATGCTCCTCGACGACGGCGCGAAGCTGCTCGTGATCGCCTGCAACACGGCGACCGCGATCGGCGACGACGTCGCCCGCGAGGTCGCGGCCGAGCGTGGGGTGGAGGTCGTCCCGGTCGTCGAGCCGCAGGCCGAGATCGCGGCGGCGATCACCGCCAATGCGCAGGTCGGCGTCCTCGCGACACCCAACACGGTCGCCAGCGGCGCCTACAGGCGCGCCCTCGAGGCGCAGGGCCGCGGCCTCGAGGTGACCGAGGTCGAGGCGCCCGATCTGGCTCCGTTCATCCAGGACGGCTCGCCGTTCGACGACGCGGTGATGAAGATGGCGCGCTCCTACTGCGCGCCCCTGCGCCGCGCCGGCGTCGACACCCTGATCCTCGGCTGCACCCACTACCCGCTGGTGGCGCCGATGCTGCAGCGGATCCTCGGCCGCGACGTGCGGCTGGTGACCGGTGGCCACGCGGTTGCCGCCGCGGTTCAGCGGACGCTGGTCGCGGCCGGCGCCGCCCGCGAGCGCGACGGTGAGGGGGAGTACCGGTTCCTCTGCACCGGCGACGTCGACTCGTTCCGCGAGCTCGGGACGCGGTTCCTGCAGATGCCGCTCGGCGAGGTCGAGCGAATCGGCGTTCCCGGCGCCGACTACCCTTTGAGTGGATGAGCGCGGAGCGAGCAAGCGTCCATATCTGTTTCATCGCGCAGCGAGCGAAGCGCGAAAAGTTGTCATGAGCGCCCTGGAGCAGGCACAGGCGGACGTCCGCGCGGCGATGAAAGCCGGCGATCGCGAGCGTGTCTCCGCACTGCGCCTGATCGTCGACTCGCTTCAGCAGGACGCGAAGCTCGGCAAGGGCGATGAGGTCGCGGTCCTGCAGCGCGAGCGGAAGAAACGGCTCGAGGCGGCGCAGGCCTACCGTGACGCGGGAAGGGAAGAGCAGGCGGAAGCGGAGGCGTTCGAGGCCGAGCTGATCGAGGCCTACCTGCCCGACCAGCTCTCCGACGAGGAGCTCGCCGAAATGGTCGAGGCTGCCATCGCCGAGACCGGCGCGACCGAGCAGCGCCAGATGGGGCAGGTGATGGGGGCGCTGATGCCGAGGGTCGGCGGCCGCGCCGATGGCAAGCGGATCAGCACGGCGGTGCGGGAGAAGCTTGGCGCGTAGGCAGCTGACCCTCGACAACACCGTCGCCGCCGAGCTCGCGGGCTCCGAGGACGCGGTGCTGCGGGCGCTGCGGGGCCACCTCGGTGACGTCGACTTCCACCTGCGGGGCAACGTGCTCACCCTCGAGGGCGACCTCGCCGGTGTTCAGACCGCGGCGACGGTGGTCGACGAGCTGGTCGACCTGATCGAGCAGGGCCACGAGGTCGCCCCGGGGACGATCGAAGCCGTGACCGGGGCCCTCGACGCCCACGAGAGCCCCGCCCAGATCCTCGAGGACGTCGTCTGGCGCCACCGCAACACCCGGGTCGCGCCGAAGACGCTGAACCAGAAACGCTACGTCGACTCGATCCGCCGCCACACGATCACGTTCGGGATCGGCCCGGCGGGAACCGGCAAGACCTTCCTCGCGGTGGCGATGGCGGCGGCGGCGCTGGCCGAACGCGAGGTGCAGCGGATCATCCTCACCCGGCCCGCGGTCGAGGCCGGGGAGCGGCTCGGATTCCTTCCGGGCGACATCCAGGCCAAGGTCGACCCCTACCTCCGTCCGCTCTTCGACGCCCTCTACGACATGCTCGATCCGGACCGCGTCAACGGCTACTTCGAGCGCGGCGTGATCGAGGTCGCACCGCTGGCATTCATGCGCGGGAGAACCCTCAATGACTCGTTTGTGATACTCGACGAGGCGCAGAACACGAGCCCGGAGCAGATGAAGATGTTCCTCACCCGGCTCGGGTTCAACTCGAGGATGGTGGTGACCGGAGACGTGACGCAGATCGACCTCCCGACCGATCAGCGCTCGGGGCTGATCGTCGTCCGCGACATCCTCAACGAGGTCCAGGACATCTCCTTCGTCCACTTCGGCGGCGAGGACGTCGTCCGCCACAAACTGGTCCAGCGGATCGTCGCCGCCTACGACCGGCACACCGAGGCCGGCCGGAGCACACCGCCAGCGGCCGATGACGGTTGATCTGAGCGACGTCCCCGAGGAGCTGCGAGACCCGGTGGCGGCAGTGCTGGCCGCGGCGGGCATCGAGGACGGACACCTCGCGGTCGAGCTGGTTGCCTCCGAACGGATCCGTGAGCTCAACCGCGAGCACCGCAACCGCGACGCGCCGACCGACGTCCTCGCCTTCCCGATCGACGGGCCGGGGGTGACCGCGGGCCCGCGCGAGCTCGGCGACGTCGCGATCTGTCCAGAGCACTGCTCCGACGTCGTCGAGGCGTCCGTCCACGGCGTCCTCCACCTCTGCGGCTACGACCACGAGACCGACGACGGCGAGATGCTGGCATTGCAGGACGCGGTCATGGCGGTCCTTCGATGACCCGGGCAGGTTTCATCGGCTTGGCCGGCCGGCCCAACGTCGGCAAGTCGACGCTGGTCAACGCGATCGTCGGCAGCCACGTCGTGATCGTCTCGACCCGGCCGCAGACGACGCGGCGGGCGATCCGCGGCATCGCCACCGACCTCGAGGCCGAACGGCAGCTCGTTCTCGTCGACCTGCCCGGTGTGCAGCGCCCGCGCGACGTGCTGACCGAGCGGATGCAGCGCCGGGTCGAGCGTGAGCTGGCCGAGTCCGACGTCGCGCTCCTCGTCGTCAACGGGGAGGAGGGGATCGGCCCCGGCGACCGGTTCATCGCCAGGACGCTGCTCGGCGCCAGCGCCGATACCCGAACGATCTGCGCGGTCAACAAGGCCGACCGGACCGGTCCGAACGAGCTCGTGCCCGTTCTCGCCGGGGCCGCGGAGCTGGACGGGGTCGACGAGGTCTTCCCGGTCAGCGCCCGCAGCGGCGAGGGGCTGGCGGAGCTCGTCGAGCGGCTCGGCGAGCTGATCCCGGAGGGCCCGTACCTCTACCCCCCGCAGGACCACAGCGACCAGTCGAGCGAGCTGCTGCTCGCCGAGCTGATCCGCGAGCAGGTTCTGAACCGGACCCGGGAGGAGATCCCGCACTCGGTCGAGGTGTCGGTCGGCGACGTCTCCCGGCGGGCCGATGGCCTGACCACGATCAGGGCCGAGATCTGGGTTGAGTCCGAGTCGCAGAAGGGGATCGTGATCGGCAAGGGTGGAGCGAAGGTGGGGGAGATCGGGACCGCGGCGCGCCGCTCGCTCGAAGCCGAGCTCGACTCGCGCGTTCACCTCGACCTCCAGGTCAGGGTGCGGCGGCGGTGGCGGCGCGACGAGGGGCTGCTCGACCGGCTCGGGATCGAGTGATCTCGGCGCCGATCCGCCGCGTCGTCCGCCTCATCGCCGGCAGCTCGCCCGACATCGGCAGCCAGTACCCGTTGAAGTGGAGGCCCGGGACACTCGGGTCGGGCTCGCCTCGCACTGATCGCGGTTTCCCGGAGGGCAGCAGCACGCCGAGGTGGCCGACGAGCGGCTCGAGTCCCATTCGGTAGCCGGTTGCCGCGATCACCACGTCGGGACTGATCCGGCGCCCGTCGGCGAGCCTGACTTCGGGCCCGTCGAGGGAGTCGACCGCGGCGACCACCTCGACCCGGCCCTCCCGCACTGCCGCGCCGATCCCGCGGTCGACGACCGGCCCCAGCCCCTTGACGCGAAGCTCGGTCCCGATGCCGTAGGGCGAGGACGGCAGGCCGAACGGCCTCAGATCGCCCACCGCATAGCGGCGGAGGCCGCGGCCGATGAGGTTGACGAACGGCTCCGGCGCGAGCTCTGCGAGTCGCGCCAGGTAGGTGATCGGCACGCCGAGGAACTCGATCGGGACCAGGTTGGGAGGCGTCCGCACCGCGATCCGCACCCGTGCGGCACCGGCCTGCTCCAGCTGCGTGGCGATCTCGGTGCCGGTGTTGCCGGCACCGACGACCAGCGCGTCGCGGCCGGCGAACGGGGCCGGGTTGCGGTACTCGCGGGCGTGGATCAGCTCGCCGTCGAACGACTCGAGGCCGGGCCACTCGGGGATCCTCGGGGCGTGGTCATAGCCCGTGGCCACGACCACGTGGGCGGCCGAGAGCGGGCCGCTCGAGCTGTCGAGCAGGAATCTGCCCGCCTCGGCTCGATCGATCCGCCGGACCGACGTCCCGAACTCGATCGCGACCCGCTCCCGGCGCGCGTACTCGCGCAGGTGCTCGATCAGCGCCTCGCGCGAGGGCCAGCGCCCGGCGCTGCGGGGGATGCGGCTGTGGAGGGGGGAGGAGAGGCGGCGGTAGGTGTTGAGGCGGAGCCCGTCATAGCGACCCTGCCAGCTCGAGCCGATGTCGCCGGAGCGCTCGAGGACGAGCGCTCCGACTCCCCGACGGCCGAGCTCGACCGCGGTCGAGAGACCGGCGACGCCGGCGCCGATCACGACCACCTCGTGATCCTGTCCGGGGACAGACGTCATAATAGACCAGATGGTCTATATCACAGATCGAGTCAGCGATGGCTCCTGAGCGCGCGGTGGCGCCGCGTCGCGGCAGGGGCCGGCCGCCGGGCGGGGCGGCCGGGGACGTTGACTCGCGGACGCGCCTCCTCGACGCCGCCGCGACGGTCTTCGCCGCGAAGGGCTACCGAGCGGCGACGGTGGACGAGGTGACGGCGGAGGCCGGCCTCTCGAAGGGAACCTTCTACTGGAACTTCAAGAGCAAGGAGGACCTGTTCCAGACCCTGCTCGAGGAGCGGATCGACCGGCCGGCGCGGGCCCTGATGGAGATCACCCGGACCGCGCCCGCCGACCGGCCCACCTCCTCCGACGTCAGCGCCGGCCTGGCGCGGATGCTCAGCGGCGAGCGCGAGACCCTGATGCTGCTGCAGGAATACTGGGCGGCGGCGACCCGCGACCCGCGTCTCGCTCAACGCTACCGGCGCCGCCAGGCGGTGCTGCGCGAGGCTCTCGCCGAGACGCTGGAGGCACGTCACGAGACAACCGGCGTGGCGCTCGAATTCCCTTCCCGCGACCTGGCGACGGCCTTCATCGCCCTTGCCGAGGGGCTCGGCCTCGAGGCGCTGGTCGACCCCGGCGCGGTCGGTCCCGACCTCTTCGGCGAGATCCTCTCCCTCGTCTACGACGGCCTCGAGGCGCGGACGAAGCGATGATCGCGCTTACGATTGCCGGGTGATGTTCGACGAGCTGACCTTCGATGAGCGGGGCCTCATCCCCTGCGTGGCGCAGGACTTCGCCAGCGGCGAGGTCCTGACGCTCGCCTATGCGAACGAGGAGTCCCTGCGGCTCACGCTCGAGACCGACGAGCTCCACTTCTACAGCCGCTCAAGGGAGGAGATCTGGCGCAAGGGCGAATCCTCGGGGAACGTGCTGCGCCTCCGCCAGCTCCGCTACGACTGCGACGGCGACGCGATCGTCGCCCTGGTCGAGCCGACCGGTCCCGCCTGCCATACCGGCGAGCGTTCGTGCTTCTTCCGCGCTTTCGAGAACGAGCCGGAGCCGGCCGCGCACGAGGCGCTGGCGACCCTCGAGCGGACGCTTCGCAGCCGCGCGGCCGAGCGGCCCGAGGGCAGCTACACGGTGGAGCTGCTCGACGACCCGAAGCTGATCGGCGAAAAGGTCGAGGAGGAGGCCGAGGAGGTCGTGCGGGCGGCCCGCGAGGAGTCCGACGAGCGCGTCGCCGAGGAGGCGGCGGACGTGCTCTACCACCTCAGCGTCCTGCTCGCCTCGCGCGGGGTGCCGCAATCGGCGGTGATGGAGGTGCTCAATGGCCGTCGTGGCTGACTCGGAGCTGAGGCTCGAGCCGAGCCTCGATGGCGCGCGGGCGCTTGCCGAGCAGGGCAACGTCGTCCCCGTTCGCGCGACCTTCGTCGACGATTGCGAGACCCCCGTCTCCGCCTTTCTGAAGCTGCGAGCCGGCGAGCCTGAGGGCGCTCCCTGCTTCCTGCTCGAGTCCGCCGAGCACGGCCAGGTCGGCCGCTACTCGTTCGTCGGGATCGCCCCGCGCTCGGTGCTGCGCTGGGTCGACGGCGTCCTCTCCGACAGCGAGGGGGCCGAGCGCGACGCGCCCGACCCCTACGCCGCCGTCGCCGAGCAGCTCGGCCGCTACCGGCCGGCGCCGGTCGAGGGGCTGCCGCCGTTCGCCGGCGGTGCCGTTGGCTTCTTCGGCTACGACCTCGTCCGGACCGTCGAGCCGCTGCCTGAGCCCAACCCCGACCCGCTCGGGCTGCCGGACATGGCGCTGATGATCACCGACCTGCTGGTCGTCTTCGACCACCTCCGCCACGAGCTGACGATCATGGCCTGCGCCTTCGTCGAGGACGGCGGCGTCGAGGCCGCCTACGAGCGCGCCGCCGGACGGATCGCCGAGGCGCGCCGCCGCCTGCGCGGGGCGATCCCGGTCCCCGAGCGTCCGGCCGTCGCCGAGCCGCCGCGCTTCACATCGAACATGGAGCGCGAGGAGTTCGAAGCCGCGGTCACGCGGATCGTCGAGTACGTGCACGCCGGGGACGCGTTCCAGGTCGTGCCCTCGCAGCGGTTCTCGGCGCCGGCCCCGGTCGAGGCGTTCTCGGTCTATCGCGGGCTGCGCGCGGTCAACCCGTCCCCGTACATGTACTTCCTCGAGTTCGGCGACTTCCAGATCGCAGGCGCCTCGCCGGAGCCGCTGGTCAAGGTCAGCGGCCGCCGGGTCGAGACGCGGCCGATCGCCGGCACCTACCCGCGCGGCGGCGACGAGGAGGAGGACCGGCGGCTGGCGGAGCGGCTAGTCAACGACCCGAAGGAGCGCGCCGAGCACGTGATGCTGGTCGACCTCGGCCGCAACGACCTTGGCCGCGTCTGCGAGTACGGCTCGGTCAGCGTCGACGAGCTGATGATCGTCGAGACCTACTCGCACGTCCTCCACATCGTCAGCCAGGTCTCGGGGACGCTGCGCGAGGGTGTCGACGCGATGGATGTGCTGCGCTCGGCGCTGCCGGCGGGAACGCTCTCGGGCGCGCCCAAGGTGCGCGCGATGCAGATCATCGACGAGCTCGAGCCGGTGAAGCGCTGCAGCTACGGCGGCGCGATCGGATACCTCTCCTGGAACGGCGACCTCGACACCGCGATCCACATCCGGACGGTGGTCGCGAAGGACGGCCAGCTCCACGTCCAGGCTGGCGGCGGCACCGTCGCCGACGCCAAGCCCGCCTACGAGTACAACGAGTCGGTCAACAAGGCGAAGGCGGTCTTCCGCGCGGTCGAGCTCGCCTGCAACCAGCCGGATTGGTCATGAAGGTTCTCGTCATCGACAACTACGACAGCTTCACCTACAACCTGGTCCAGTACCTGGGCGAGCTCGGCGCCGAGCTCGAGGTCGTCCGCAACGACCGCGCCGAGGTCGGCGAGCTGCTCGAGCGGGGCGCCAACCGCCTCGTCGTCTCACCCGGGCCCTGCACGCCGGCCGAGGCCGGGATCTCGG
>DATAOP010000048.1:0-10098 GCA_036265675.1 Solirubrobacterales bacterium | reverse complement strand
CCCTGCATCATCTTCATGGACGAGATCGACGCCGTCGGCCGCCACCGCGGCGCCGGTATGGGCGGCGGCCACGACGAGCGCGAGCAGACCCTGAACCAGCTGCTCGTCGAGATGGACGGCTTCGAGATGAAAGACAACATCATCCTGATCGCCGCCACCAACCGGCCCGACATCCTCGACCCGGCGCTGCTGCGGCCAGGCCGCTTCGATCGCCAGGTCGTCGTCGACCGGCCCGACCGCAAGGGCCGCAAGCAGATCCTCGAAGTCCACACCCGCGGCAAGCCGCTCGCCAAGGAGATCGACCTCGACGCGCTGGCCGGGCAGACCCCGGGCTTCACCGGTGCCGACCTCGCCAACCTGATCAACGAGGCGGCGCTCCTCACCGCCCGCCAGGGCCGCCGCGAGATCTCAATGCAGGAGCTCGAGGAGGGGATCATGCGGGTGATCGCCGGGCCCGAGAAGAAGACCCGGGTGATGTCCGAAAAAGAGCGCCTCGTCACCGCCTTCCACGAGATGGGACATGCGATCGTCGGCCATCTCCTGCCCAATACCGATCCCGTCCACAAGGTCTCGATCATCAGCCGAGGCCAGGCACTCGGCTACACGATCTCGCTTCCGAGCGAGGACAAGTTCCTGACCAGCCGCGCCGAGCTGACCGACACGATGGCGATGACGCTCGGTGGCCGCGCCGCCGAGGAGATCGTCTTCGGCGAGATCACCACCGGCGCCTCGAACGACCTCGAAAAGGTGACCGAGACCGCGAAGCAGATGGTGATGCGGTTCGGGATGTCCGAGCGTCTGGGGCCGCGGGTCTTCGGCCACGATCGCAGCCAGCCGTTCCTCGGTCGCGAGTTCTCCTCCGAACCCGACTACTCGGACGAGATCGCGCGCGAGATCGACGACGAGATCCGCCGCATCGTCGAGGCCGCCCACCAGACCGCCAAAGATCTCCTCACCGATCGCCGCAAGGACCTCGATCGGATCTCCAAGATCCTGCTCGAGCGCGAGACGATCGACGCCGACCAGTTCGTCGCCCTCCTCGACGGCAAGCCCGAGAGCGAGGTCTTCGTCGACGAGGACGAGCACGAGCCGGTCGAGCCGGAGCCGGAGCCGCAGCGGCCGCAGCGCGAGGGCGCACGGCCATCGCCGCGGCCGCGGCCGGGCTTCGCGGGCGGCGACGCGAGCTGAGCGGCGGGGGTGTTGGGGTACCCCCGTCCTGACAATCGCCGGTCTGATTGGACCGGCGATTTGAGTATCCGCCAGTCCGGAGGTACCCCAACCCCCCCGCTCAACAGCTGGCGGTCCCTCCGGGTACCCCCGGCCGTGGCTGCGGCGCTGCGCGTGGGGGATGTGGCGACTTAGCGGTGCATGCCACCGGTAAAGCGCCACATGGACCTCATGGTGATACTTCGTTCGTGCCAGCGTTTAGCGAGCGTCACGATCTGACTTCCGCGAGCGGCGCTGATTTGTCGCGTTGCCGCCGCCCCCGGACGCGAAGCGGAGGAGGCGGCGGTTTATGTCTGATTTCCGCAAGCGGCGCCGATGTGTCGCGTTGCCGCCGCCCCCGGACGCGAACCGGAGGAGGCGGCGGACTGTGAACCCGAAGCTGATGGGAGTGGTGAACGTGACGCCGGACTCGTTCTCGGACGGGGGGTTGTACCTCGATGAGGAGAAGGCGATCGCGCATGGGCGCGAGCTTGTGCAGGCCGGGGCGGACATCCTCGACGTCGGAGGGGAATCGACGCGGCCCGGCGCGGAGCAGGTCAGCGCCGAGGAGGAGATCGCGCGGACCGAGCCCGTCGTCGCCGAACTCACCGTCGACATCGCGCAGAGCGGGCCCGAGGTCTCGATCGACACCTCGAAGCTGGCGGTCGCCGAAGCCGCGCTGGATGCCGGCGCGACGATCGTCAACGACGTCACCGCGCTCAGGGGCGATCCCGAAATCGGCCCGCTCTGCGCCGATCGTGATGCGGGCCTGATCCTGATGCACATGCAGGGCGACCCGCGGACGATGCAGGAGAGCCCGACCTACGACGAAGTCGTCGACGACGTCCGCGCCTTCCTCGCCGAGCGACTCGAGGCGGCGCTCGCCGCCGGCGTCGCCGAGGAGCGGATCTGGCTCGACCCCGGGATCGGCTTCGGCAAGAACCTCGACCACAACCTCGAGCTGCTGCGTCGCATCGGCGAGCTGCGCCGCGCTCTGGGCCGGCCGCTGGTCGTCGGCGCCTCGCGCAAGAGCTTCATCGGGCGGATCGACGGATCCGAGGTCGGTGGCCGGCTCGGCGGCACGATCGCCGCCTCGATCCTCGCCGCCGCTGAGGGGGCCGACGTCCTCCGCGTCCACGATGTCGCCGAGGTCGCGCAGGCGGCCAGGGTCGCAACGGCGATCCTCGGATAGTTTTCGCGAGATCGAGCAGCCGGCCGACAACGGGATCGAGGCGCGGGTCGAGGTCGACCTGCGCGGCCTCTCGATCTACACGCACCATGGCGTCACCGATGCCGAGCAGGAGATCGGCCAGCGGCTCGAGTTCGACGTCTCCTTCGACGTCCCCGATTGCGACGCACTGCTCACCGACCGGATCGAGGACACGATCGACTACAGCGAGGTCTGCGACATCGTCGCCCTCGCGGCGACCGAGCGGAGCTACCGCACGCTCGAGCGCCTGACGCAGGTCGTCGGTGAGCGGCTGATGGAACGCTACCGCTGCGAATCGGTGCGGGTCCGGGCTGCAAAGCCCGAGCCGCCGCTGCCGCTCGCGATCCAGGAGGTCGCTGTCGAGGTCACACAGGAGCGGACGGAAGAGGAGAGCGAGGAGAACGGCGAGGAGGCGTGATGGCCTCCCGCGTCGGCTACCTCGGGCTTGGATCGAACGTAGGGGACCGCGCCTCCCACCTGCGGGCCGCCCTCGAGCTCCTCGGCGAAAACGGGGTCGAGGTCGAGGCGGTCTCCTCGACCTACGAGACCGAGCCGGTCGGCGAGGTCCTCGACCAGCCCGACTTCCTCAACGCCGCCGCCCGGGTCCGGACCGAGCTCGAGCCCGAGCGGCTGCTCGACGTCTGCAAGCGAGTCGAGGTCGAGCGCGGCCGGGTCCTCGACGGCCCCCGCCACGCCCCGCGCCCGCTCGACGTCGACCTGCTGCTGCTCGGCGACCTCGAGCTCGAGACCGACCGCCTCACCCTGCCCCACCGGGAGGTCGGGAGCCGCCGCTTCGTTCTCGTCCCGCTGCTCGAGCTCGACCCCGACCTCACCCTGCCCGACGGCACCCGGCTCGCCGACACCCTCGCCGGCCTCGGGCCCGGGCAGCGCGTCGTCAGCGCCGGCTCGCTCTAGGCGCGGCCCGATCCGTCCGATACAGGCGCGATGAGCGCCGTCGAGCTGTTGAGTGGTTTGGCCATCTCGGTGATCTGGATGGGCGGCTGGGCGCAGCTGATCGGGATGCCGGTGGCATGGATGCGCCTTCGCGGCACCCGCGCCTGGGGGGAGCGGCCCGAGGGCGTGCGCCGCATCGACCTGCTCGCCGCATTTCTCTCGCGGCCGACCGTCGCCTCGGTGCTCTGGGGCTGGCTTGTGATCCTCGTCGCGGCGGTCGGCGGGCTCGGCCTCTCCGGCAGCACGCTCGCCGTGATCATGTTCGGCGGTCCGCTGATCTTCGTCCCCTGGGCCGTGCTCCAGCTCGACCCCGACGGGCTGCGCCGGCTCAGGCCGCGGCGGTAGCCCGCAGCGGCTCGAGCAGCGACTCCGGGATCGTCGGCGGCAGGTCGCCGGCGAAGCTGGGGACGGCGCGGCGCGCGAGCTCGCCAGCGGGGCGGGCGTCGATCATCGGCCGCAGGTCCTGGCTCGTGAGCAGCAGCCGCATGCTCGCACCGACCTGGTAGTCGGCGGCGTTCAGCTTCTCGCCGCCGATCGTGCCGGCGGCGATCTCATCGTCGACCCGCTGCAGCTGCGCGGGGAGCTTCGCCAGCGCGGCCCGGGCGTTCTCTTCGGTCGCGTCGTTGAGACGGACCGCGAGGGAGACGAGCGGTCCGCCCGTCTTCGCCGCGACGCCGTGGGGCAGGCCGATCCGCGCTTCCTCCAGATAGCTGAGGCGCGCCTCCGGGACCCGGGCGGCCGCCCAGAGCATGATCTTGCGGGCGGTGTCCTGGAGCTCGACGTCTCCCCAGCGCTCGACCTCGACCACCGCCGCGCGCTGGTCGGCGTCGGCCGGGAACAGCGGCGGCTCGGGCTTCAGCCGCTCGAGCTCCTGGGCGATCGTTCGCGACCCCTGCACCCTGCGGCCGTCGATCACCATCGCCGGCACCGTCCCCTCGTTGAAGCGAAGGGCGCGGACGATGTAGCGCGAGAGGCCCGGCAGCATGTCGACCCGCGTGTAGGAGATTCCCTTGTGCTCGAGCATCCGCTTCGCCGTCATCCCGGGGTGGGATGCAGGAAGCGTGTAGAGGCGCACCTTCATCGCGGCCGATCGTATTCGGTGGTGGATACTTGCGGCGGATTTTCGATGCTGCTCGCTGCCGACATCGGCAACACCCAGACCCACCTCGGCGCCTTCGACGGCGAGCGCCTGGTCGAGCACTGGCGTTTTCAGACCCGCTCCGGGGCCACCGGCGACGAGCTCGCCGTGCGGATCGGGGGGATGCTGGCGCTCAGCGGGCTCAGCCTCGACGAGATCGAGGCGGTCTGCGTCTCCTCGGTCGTCCCTCCGCTTGGCGAGCAGTACGAGGAGCTGACCGAGCGCTACCTCGACGCCGGCTTCCTGGCAATCCGTCCCGGAGTGAAGACCGGGATGCCGATCCGGATCGACAACCCGCTCGAAGTCGGCGCCGACCGGCTCGTCAACGCGGTCGCCGCCTACGATCGCTTCGGCGGCGCCTGCGTCGTCGTCGACTTCGGCACCGGCATCAACTTCGACGCGGTCTCGGCCGAGGGCGAATACCTCGGCGGGGCGATCGCCCCCGGCCTCGAGATCTCGCTGACGGCGCTGGTCGAGCGCGCCGCCCGGATCCCGCGGATCGAACTCTCAGAGCCGCACGCGGCGATCGGCCGCTCGAGCGCTGCGGCGATCCAGTCCGGCGTCGTCTTCGGCTTCGCCGGGATGATCGACGGGGTGGTGCGGCGGATGGAGGAGGAGCTCGGCGAGGTCAGCCTGCTCGCGACCGGCGGCCTCGCCGCCCGGATCGTCCCCTTCACGGAGACGATCGACGAGGTCGACGAGATGCTTACCCTGACCGGACTGCGTCTCATCCATGCCCGCAACGCCTGAACGACAAGCACCCCTCACCGACCCGTTCGAGATCGGCGGCGTCAGGATCGCCAACCGGGTCCTGCTCGCGCCGCTCGCCGGGATCGGCAACTGGTTCGTCCGCCTCCAGGCCAGGCGCCACGGCGCCGGCCTCGCCGTCTCGGAGATGGTCTCGAGCTTCGGCCTCCACCACCGCAACGAGCGCACCCTGCAGGAGCTGATGCGGATCCATCCGGACGAGCACCCGGTCTCGATCCAGCTCTTCGGCCACGATCCCGAGGCGATGCGATCCGGCGCGGCGATCGCGGCCGAGACCGGCGCCGACCTGATCGACATCAACATGGGATGTCCGGTGCGAAAGGTCCGCAAGACAGGCGCCGGGGTAGAGCTCCTCACCGATCCCGAGCTGGCGCTGGCGCTGGTGGCCGCCGCCAGGGAGGGCAGCGGGCTGCCGGTGACGGTCAAGCTCCGCTCCGGCCTGCGGGCCGATGATCGCTCCGGCCTCGATCTCGCGGTGCGGCTGGCCGAGGAGGGCGGCGCGGCGGCGATCGCCCTCCATCCGCGCGCGGCGACCGCCGGCCACAAGGGCGAGCCCGACTACGCGCTGACCCGCGAGCTCGCCGAGCGCCTCGAGGTGCCGGTGATCGTCTCCGGCGGGCTGAAGAGCGCCGAGGCGGCGCGGCGCGCCTACCGCGAGTCCGGCGCCGACGCGGTGATGATCGCCCGCGGCTCGCTCGGCAACCCCTGGGTCTTCGAAGAGCTGACCGGCCGCCGCGAGGGGCCGCCGCGGCGCGAGGAGATCGCGGCCGAGCTGCTGTGGACGATCGACCGCGCCGAGGAGCACCTCGGCCGCGATCGCGCCGCCCGCTACCTGCGCAAGTTCTACCCCTGGTATGTCGACTCGCTCGGCCTCGACAAGGAGACGGCGCAGGAGCTCCAGCAGAGCGCCGGCCTCGATCGCGCCCGGGCCCTCGTTGGCGCAGGCGCCAGCTTGAGGCCCATCCCCGCAAGTTCCTGAATAATCGCCGAGACCGCTTGGAATTCCCCTTCCAGCGAGAGTACGCTCGCGCCGATGAGGAGGGTGCTGGCTATCGCTGCCCTGGCCACCGGGGTCCTGATGCTCCTGGCGCCCACCGCCCAGGCGGTGGTCAAAAAAGTATTCACCTTCACGGGGAGCGAGCAAACCTTCACCGTTCCAGACGGTGTCCACCGAGTCGCACTGGCGGCGATCGGCGGAGCCGGCGGTGACGCCGCCGGCGCCTCGGGCGGCGAAGGCGCGGCGCTGACCGGCGGAGCGACCGTGGTCACCCCCGGCCAGACGCTCTACATCGAGGTCGGCGGCAACGGGCAATCGCAGGCAGAAGGAGGCGCCGGGGGGTTCAACGGCGGCGGCGCGGCCACCGGCGAAGGCGGCGGCGGTGGCGGCGGGGCGACCGACGTGCGCACCTCCCCCCGCGCCGACGGTCTCAGCCCCGACACGCGGCTGATCGTCGCCGCCGGCGGTGGTGGCGCTGGCGGCACAGGACCTGAAGGCCCGGGGGGCAATGGAGGCGCCGCCGGCGAAGCAGGCCAGACATCCACCGGTGGGAACGGCGGTGGAGGGGAAGGGAAAGTACCTGGCGGAGCAGCCGGCGAACCCAGCTGCGGCGGCATCAGCGGAGCAGGCGCCCTCGGTCTCGGCGGGGCCGGCAGCGGGGGAGAAGTAGGTACGAATGGCGGTGGCGGCGGCGGCGGCGGCTATTACGGCGGCGGAGGCGGAGGCGGCGGCTGCACATTCGGAGGCGGCGGCGGAGGCGGCGGCTCGTCGTTCGCCGAAGGCCTGTCGATCGTCATCCCTACCCCACAACCATCAGCGGCACAGTTGTCCTATTTCAATCCGCCGACGATCGCGATCGCGTCGCCCGTCGAAGGCGCCACGATCACCCAGGGACAGGCGCTGACCGCTTCCTACACGTGCTCGTCCCCCGAAGCCGTCCCGATCGAAGAATGCGCGGGGTCGGTTGCCGACGGGGCGGCACTCGACACCTCGACCCTCGGGCCCCACATTCTGACCGTCAAAGCCGAAGACAAAGCCAAAAACACCGCAAGCGCGAGCGCCACCTACACGGTGGTCGCCCCGCCGGCGCCGAGCCCTTCGCCCCCACTCGACACGACGATTACCGGCCACCCGAAGAAAACGGTCAGGACCAAGAAGAAGAAGGCCAAGGTCAAATTCAGCTTCAGCTCCGACCAGCCGGGCGCGACCTTCCAGTGCAAGCTCGACAAGGGGTCGTTTGCTCCCTGCACCTCGCCGAAGAGCTACAAGGTGAAGAAGGGCAAGCACACGTTCTCGGTCGGGGCGGTCGGCCCGGCCGGCACCGATCCCACGCCTGCGACGTTCCGCTTCAAGGTCAAGAAGAAGACATAGGTACCCTCGTTAGCGGTGAGGGGGGCTTTCTCCGCGTTGATCGTCGCTGCCGCCGCAGCCCTCGTGCTGCCGGCACCGCCTGCCCAAGCCCTGGTCATCAAGGTCTTCCCTTACACAGGCGCTGAGCAGACCTTCGCCGTCCCGGCCGGAGTCCACAAGGTCACGCTCGGTGCGCTCGGGGGGAGAGGCGGAGCGACCGCCGATGCGGCGGGGGGCGATTCGGTGGCCGTCATCGGCAAGGTGGGCGTGGTCCCCGCCGAGACGCTTTACATCGAGGTTGGCGGAGACGGGAAACCTCAGGCCGCGGGCGGAACGGGGGGTTTCAATGGCGGCGGGTCGGCGAGCAAATCCCCTGTCGGAGGTGGTGGCGGAGGCGGGGCCTCCGACGTCCGCACAACACCGCTCGCCGACGGGTTGTATTCCGACACCCGGCTGATCGTCTCCGCCGGCGGGGGCGGCGCCGGGGGTAGTGAAGCCGGTCACCTTGGAGGCGGCGGAGGCGCCGCGGGCGAAGACGGTCAGTACGCACCCGATACCGACAAACTCGGGGGGGAGAAAAACGCCGGTGGTGAAAAGGGCGGCCTCGCCGATGGAGGCGTGGGAGGCCATGGGTGCTTCTTCTCTGGCGGCGAAGGCGGACTCGGGCTTGGCGGTCTGGGCGGCCTCGGTCAAGGGGGCCACAACGGCGGCGGCGGTGGCGGCGGAGGCCTCTATGGCGGTGGCGGTGGCGGCGGCGGTTGCATATACGGCGGCGGCGGCGGTGGTGGTGGCTCCAATCTGGTTCCCCCGGGCGGAGTGAAATTCCCGTCCATGCTGGATCCCAGGATCGAAATCGCATACCTCAAACCTCCGACGATCGATATCTCCTCCCCGGTTGCGGGCGGGTCGGTCCCCCAGGGCCAGGCCCTCACCGCCTCCTACACCTGCTCCTCACCGGAAGGCGTCGCGATCGACGCTTGCTCCGGATCGGTCGCCAACGGCGCCGCGCTCGATACCTCGACCCTGGGGCCGCACACGCTGACCGTCAAAGCCGAAGACGCGGAAGAAGGCACCGCGAGCGCGAGCGCCACCTACACCGTCGTCGCGCCCACTCCGCCGGCACCTAAAACGGCGCCACCTCCACGCCCGGACACGACGATCACGGCCCACCCCAAGAAGACGGTGAAGACCAAGGAGACGAAGACGAAGGTCAAATTCGGCTTCAG
This sequence comes from Solirubrobacterales bacterium, assembly GCA_036265675.1. Lineage (GTDB taxonomy): Bacteria > Actinomycetota > Thermoleophilia > Solirubrobacterales > 70-9 > VRUE01. Next base: position 1,249 of record DATAOP010000048.1, on the reverse strand, counting down.
CTCCGACCAGCCCGGCGCGACCTTCCGGTGCAAGCTCGACAAGAGCGCGTTCGCTCGCTGCACCTCGCCGAAGAGCTACAGGGTCAAGCCCGGCAAGCACAGCTTCTCGGTCGAGGCCGTTGCTCCAGGCGGTAGCGACGTCACGCCTGCAACCTTCAATTTCAAGGTCAAGAAAAAGAAGTAGGAAAAGCGGCTGAGGCGACGAAAGCGCCTCGCTATAATCCCGCGGCTCTTGGCCCAGGTGTGGCGGCATGGTTCGCTCGCGCCCGGGCGTTTTTTGGGTCCAGGGCCCGGGAAACCACCAGTGATCAGCAAAGCGAGGGCAGAGAAGTGACGCGGCAGGCGGTAATCACCCCCGAAGGGCTCGAGAAGCTCAAAGAAGAAATCGAGAACCTCTCGACCGAGAGACGGCGCGAGGTCGCGGCACGGATCAAGGAGGCGCGCGAGTTCGGCGACATCTCCGAGAACGCCGAGTACGACGACGCCAAGAACGAGCAGGCGCTGCTCGAGGCGCGGATCGCGCAGCTCGAAGAGCGGCTGCGCCGGGCGACCGTCATCGACGAGAAGGAAGTCGGCACCGACGAGGTCACCGTCGGCTCGGTCGTCCACGTCAAAGACCAGAAAAGCGGCGACTCGCAGAAATTCCAGATCGTCGGCTCGACCGAGGCCGACCCGCTCGAGCAGAAGCTCTCGAACGAGTCGCCGATCGGCAGAGCCCTGATCGGCCGCAAGCGCAACGACGTCGTCACCGTCGAGGTCCCGCGCGGCCCGAGGAAAAAACTCAAAATCACGAAGATCGAGACGGCCTAGGTCCAAGTAGGCTCGCGTCTGGATGACGGAGCCTGAGCAGGAGAAAGCGCACCCGCCCACCTCCGACCGCGGGAGCGACCGAGCGTCTCGCGAGAGAGCGGGAGCCGAGGAGGTGGGCGGAACTGATGTCCTCCGCGATCGCCGCGAGAAGCTCGAGCGATTGCGCGAGGCCGGCGTCGAGCCGTTCCCCCACGAGTTCGCCGAGCGCGAGGAGATCGGTGAGGTCCGCGCCGCCCATCAGGGCTTGGCGGCCGGGCTCGAGACCCAGTCGCGGCACCGGGTCGCGGGGCGGATCGTCGCCCGGCGCGGCCACGGCAAGGCCTGCTTCCTCGACCTCCGCGACGGCAGCGGCCAGATCCAGCTGCACGCCCGCGAGGACGTGCTCGGCGAGGAGCCCTATCGGCTGCTGGTCGATCTCGACCTCGGCGACCTGATCGGC
>DATAOP010000047.1:0-89645 GCA_036265675.1 Solirubrobacterales bacterium | reverse complement strand
GTCGTCCGTGATGATGAAGGACGAGGGATTCACGTGGGTCCGCACTTCTCTACTAAGCGCCGGCCCGCGCCTTGACGGGATCACGCGAAGCCTTACGCGGCCCTCGCGCTCGACCATGCCGAGGATCGTCGTCTTTTCTTCGCGGAATCGAGCTATCTCCGCGTTGCCTTTGAGCTTGCGGCGCGGCTTCCCGCCCCAGGAGGTCTCGTCAATCTCTACGTCGCCGCCGAGCTGGTCGTCGTCCTCGTCGTTCATCAGCTCAGTCCGGATCTTGTTGAACATGCGCCAGGCCGTCTTGTAGGTCACTCCAAGCTCGCGCTCTAGCTGTTTGGCGGATATCCCGCAGCGAGTGCTAGCCATGAGGAACATGGCGTAGAACCAAAGCTGTAGAGAGGTCGTGGACTTCTCAAAGATCGTCCCCTTCATCGGATGCAAGTGCTTCCCGCAGGAATCGCATGTGTAGGAAGCCCGAGATTTGGTCCGGTGGAACTTGCGCTCTTTGTCGCAGACCGGGCAATGGGCGTGATGGCCGTCCGGCGCGTATCGCTCGCGCCAGAGCTTGTCTAGGCAGGCCGCATCATCGGGGTACTCCCGCCAGAACTCAACGAGCGAAAGATCGGAGTCTGAGGATTTGGCTCGTTTCGGGTTGTTCCGGTTGTTCGCTGCCATGAATCCATTATACATACTTTGAAGGGATAAGTGTGACCGACGTCACCCTTGCGCGTCCTGGCTGACCAGCCAGGATCGCGGTACCCTGCCGGTACCTCAGTCGCGGAGGCCGCCGGCCCGTCACAAAGGAGAGAGATGAGCGTCGCAGCGCAGAGCCTGATGGACAGCGTCACCTACGAGGACCTGTACCACCGTTGGGAGCAGGGGAACTGGAGCGCCTACGACCTCGACTTCTCCAAGGACAAGGAGGGGTGGGACTCCCTCAGCGACATCCAGCGGCGCTCGGCGATGTGGATCTACTCGATGTTCTTCTACGGCGAGGACCGGGTCGCCGACACGCTCGCTCCCTACGTCACCGCGGCGCCGACCGAGGAGCAGCAGTACTTCCTCGCCACCCAGCAGGTCGACGAGGTTCGCCACTCGGTCTTCTTCCACCGCTTCTTCAAGGAGGTGATCGGGGTCGGCGGCGACACGATCCAGGCGACGCTCTCCTCCACCCTGCCGCAGCTGAACTGGGGCTACCGCGGGATCTTCGACCGCCTCGACGTGATGGCCGACGAACTGCGCAAGGACCGCTCGATCCCGAAGTACGCGCAGGCGATCACCCTCTACCACCTGATCGTCGAGGGCAGCCTCGCCCAGCCCGGTCAGCACTTCATCGAGGACTTCTTCTCCTCCGAAGAAACGCTTCCCGGATTCAGCTCCGGGATCGCCAACGTCTCCCGCGACGAGCAGCGCCACATCGGCTTCGGCGTCAAGGTGCTCTCCGAACTGCTGGGCGAAGGGAGGCCCGGCTGGGAGGAGAACCGCGCCGCGGTCGTCGAGCTCCTGCGCGAAGTCCTTCCCTACGGCCCGGCCGTCTTCACCCCACCCGGCAAGAACCGCGAATACACCGAGTGCTACGGCTTCTCGATCGAGGACATCTTCGCCTTCGGCCTGAAACTGATCCGCCAGCGCTGGCGGACGATCGGCTATCCGACCGAGGAGATGCCGCCGGGCGTCTTCCCGTTCGACCCAGAGCTCGACGAGCATGAGGTCGCCGAGCGCCAGGTCAAGCTTCTGCTCGCGGGCATTCTCGGCCCCCCGAACGCCAGCCCCGAAGCGTCACCGGAACTGCAGAAACTCTGGTTCGAAATCACCGCCCGCTCAGCCGACCCCAAGGCCGTGAACGGCTCGCGGGTCGTCTACCAGTGGCGATTCAGCGACGCCGAGCCCTACCACCTGATCCTCGACAACGGCTCGACCCGCGTCGAGCCGGGCGAAGACCCGAACCCGAACCTCGTTCTCGAAACGAACTGGAACGACTGGATCTCGTTCACCAAGCCGGGCGAGAACCCGGCGAAGTACTTCCTCCAGCGCAAGATCCGGCCGCGCGGAAAGATCCTCGAGCTGGCGCGGATGCGCAAGGTCTTCCGCTAGGTCCTCAGCTGATCGGCGGGCGGGCGTCCGCCCAGGGTCGCCCGGCCTCGAGCTGAGCGGCGAGCGAGAGCAGCGTTGCCTCATCCCCGGGGCGGCCGATGACCTGGACCGCGAGCGGCATCCCGTCGGGAGCGAAGCCGGCGGGCACCGACATCGCCGGGTTGCCGAGGTGGTTCCAGGGGATGCAGAAGGGATAGAAGCTGCCCATTCCGAGCGAGGTGCGGAGCGCTCCCTGCCCCTCCCAGCGTCGGACAGGCAGCGCCGTCCCGCACATCACAGGTGTCATCAGCACGTCGCAGGAGTCGAAAATCGCGTTGACGCGGGCCGCATCGGCCTCGCGTCCCCGCAGCGCCTTTTCGAAGAGGCCGTCCGGGATGATCGAGCCGAGCCGGCCGAAGCCTCGGGTCCTCCGTTCGAGGCGCTCCGGGTGGGGGACCGTCGCGACTTCGTCGGCGACGCCGCGCAGGAAGCGGGCCGACATGTTGTTGCCGATTAGGCCCCAATCGGGGTCCCGCCGCGCCACCTCGTGGCCGAGGGACGAGAGCAGCTCGGCGGTATCGGTGACCGCGCCGTCGACCAAGTCCGGAACCCGCGAGGGCAGGAGGCCGCGCGGCGGTGTGGTCGACCAGGCGATCCGGAGCTTGCCGGGCGGGGTCTGTGCTGAGTCGACGAACGGCCGCTCCGGCGGCGGTGGCGCGCCCGGCTCCTCCGACCCCCCGCTGCAGACGTCGAGCCAGAGCGCGCTGTCGAGGACCGTGCGGCTCACCGAGCCAACGACGACCATGCCGTTCCATGCCTCGAGCCGGGGGGCCAGGGAGATCCGGCCTCGCTGTGGCTTGATGCCGAACAGGCCGCAGGAGGCGGCCGGGATCCGGATCGAACCGGCCCCATCGCCGGCGGACGCAATCGGGACCATTCCGGAGGCAACGGCTGCGGCGCTGCCTCCGCTCGATCCGCCGGGGCTCCGCTGCGGGTTCCAGGGGTTGCGGGTCACGCCGTAGGTGGCGGACTCGGTGAAGCCGCATATCCCCAGCTCCGGCATCAGCGTCAGCCCGACGACGATCGCCCCCGCCTCCCGCAGGCGTCGCACCTGCTCAGCATCGGCCACCGCCGGCTCGGTGAAGGCGTCCGTCCCGTGGGTGTTGACCTCGCCGGCGACGTCGAACTCGTCCTTGATCGCGATCGGCACTCCGAGCAGCGGCCGCTCCTCCCCGGCCTTCAGGCGGGCCTCGGCCTGCTCCGCCTCGAGTAGCGCGCGCTCGGCGAAGACCCTTCGGAATGCGTTCAGCTCGGGATTGAGGGCGGCGATGCGTTCGAGGCTCAGCCGCACGAGCTCGGTCGGAGAGACATCGCCGGAGCGGACCATCTCGGCCTGCCGCGCGGCACCGGCGAATACCACGTCGGAGTCGGCAATGGTTGTGCTCCCCGCCGCCACGTTGAGCATCGTAGCGGCGGGCGCAGGGAGAGATCAGGCCTCGGCCGGCTCCGGCTCCGAGGAACCGTGCTCGAAGCTCAGCTCCGGCAGGGCGCGGTCGAGCCAGGAGGGGAACCACCAGTTCCAATCGCCGAGCAACTTCATCGCCGCCGGGACGAGGATCAGGCGGACCAGCGTCGCGTCGAGCGCGATCGCGACAGCGGAGCCGAGACCGAGCTCCTTGATCGAGGGAACCCCGGTGAGAACAAAGACCGCGAAGACCGAGCTCATGATCAGCGCCGCCGAGGAGATCGTCCGGGCGCTGGTCGAGAGGCCCTCGGCGACCGCCCGCTCGTTGTCGTGGTGCTCCATGTAGCGCTCGCGGATCCGCGACATCAGGAACACCTCGTAGTCCATCGAGAGGCCGAAGACGATCGCGAAGATCAGCGGAATATTGATCGTGTCGAGCGCGCCCTGGCTTTCGAACCCGAGCAGGCCGTCGAACCAGCCCCACTGGAAGATCGCGACAAGGATCCCGAACGCGGCGCCGATCGAGAGCAGGTTCATCAGCACGGCCTTCAGCGGCAGCAGCAGCGAGCGCAGCATCACCATCAGGACGAGGAAGCTGAGGCTGAGGACGAAGAGGACGATCTTCCACATCGAGCCGCCGATCTGAGCGCGGACGTCGTCGCTGCGGGCCGTCTCGCCGCCGACGTCGACCGTCGCCACCTGCGCCAGCGCGGTCGCCGGGACGACCGTGTCCCGCAGCCGGCCGACCAGGGCGCGGGCGGCGTCGGACTCGCTCTGCGCCGCGGAGGTTGCCTGGAAGAGGACGCTGTTGCCGGAGAAGGCGGGTGGATGGACAGAGCTGACCCCCGGCGTCGACGCGAGGCGGTGGTTGAACGAAGCGACCGCCGTTCGGTCGGGAGCACCGTCGAAGCGGGCGACGATCTGCACCGGGTCGGCGCCGCCGCCCAGCGCCTGCGAGGCGAGCTCGTTGCCGACCCGGACGTCGTTGCCCTTCGGGAACTGCCCGAGCGCCTCGGTGCCGGTCTCGACCGACAGCAGCGGCGCCGCCAACAGCAGTAGGACCGACGTCACCCCGATCACCGCGGCCCACGGATGGGCCATGACGTTCCGCGTCCAGCGCAGCCAGAAGCCTTCCGAGGAAGACCCGCCGCCCCCGAACGGGCGCTTGATGAAGCGCAGACCGGCGGCGACGATGCCGCCCGGCATCACGCGGTCGCCGAGGAAGGAGATCAGGGCCGGGAGCAGGGTCGTCGCGGTGAGGATCGAGACGGCGACGACGGTCATCGCGCCGAGCGCCATCGAGCGCAGGGCCTGGTTGTCGACCATCCAGAGCCCGGCGAGGGAGACGATCACGGCGAGGCCGGAGAAGCTGACGGCCAGGCCCGAGGTCGAGAGGGCCGTCGCGAGCGCCTCCTCGTCGCCGCGACCGTCGCGGCGCTCCTCGCGATAGCGGGCGAGGATGAAGAGCGAGTAGTCGATTGCGACGCCGATCCCGATCATCGAGGCCATGTTGGTGACGAAGACCGAGGTCGACATCTGCAGCGAGATGAAGTAGATGAGAGCGCCGGTGACGATGACGCTGACGAAGCCGAGCGCCAGGGGCAGAGCCGCGGCGGCGAGCGAGCCGAAGACGACGAGGAGGATGATCGCGACGATCGGGAAGCCGGTGAACTCGGCCTGTGCCAGGTCTTCCTTCGAGAGTTCCTGGAGGCCGGCCCAGATCGTCGGCTGGCCGGCGAGGTAGGTGGTCACCCCACCCTGCGCGGCCCCCGGGTCGAGGTCGGAGCGGAGGTCGACCGCGGCGTCGACCTGGTCGTCGGAGTTGAGGTTGCTGCGCAGCGGCAGCATCCCGCTCCCTGTCCGTTCGAGCTGTCGACGGCCGTGCACGGCAACGCCCACGGGCAGTGCCATGCCGTCGACTTCGGAGACGGCGTCGCGGACCCGGGCGACCGCCGCCGCCTCGGCAGCGGGGCCGGCGCCCGGCTGGGCGCGCAGGATGACGGCGATCCCGTTGCCGTCACCGCCGAATTCGCGTTCGAGCGAGTCGCTGACCGCTTTCGACTGGCTACCGGGGACGTCGAAGCCGCCGCCGGTGAGGTGTTCGGTCTGGCGGGAGGCGAAGGGAAACGCCAACACGAGAACGAGGACCCATCCGAAGAGGACCGCGCGGCGGTGATGCCGGAGGAACCTCGAGAGTCTGGTCATCAGCTCGCGCATTGGCCGTCTGGCCAGATTGGCGCAGCGGCCGTGGCGAGTCTGTGAGGAGGGTCACTCCCTACCTGGAGAGGAGGAACCGCGCCGACGCGGTGCCGGCTTCGAGCGCCGCGTCGATGGCCTGATCGGGATCGGAGAGGGCCTGGAGGGCGAAGCCGTCGCCGAGCGCGAACAGGTAGGAGACGATCGCCTGCGCGTCGTAGCGGAGGCTGAGCACGCCCTCGCCCTGCTTCGCCTCGAGGACCTCGGCGACATGGGAGCGGGTGCGCTCGAAGAGCTGTCCGACCTCGCGCTGGATCTCCGGGTTGCGGCGGCCGGCGCTGAACAGCTCGTAGAGGAGGAGGAAGAAGGCGGGTTCGTTCTCGATCAGGTCGGTGAGGCTGGAGACGAGCGCCTCGAGGACGTCATCGACCGTCTGGGCGCCGGCGAGCGCCTCGTCGAGGCGGGCGACGCGGATCTCGGCGTCGCGGCGGACGACCTCGACCAGCAGCCGCTCCTTGGTGCCGAAGTAGTAGTGAAGGAGGCCGCGGCTGACGCCCGCCTCGCGGGCGACCTGCTCGAACGTCGACCCGGCTGCGCCGCGCTTGGCGACGCTGTCGCGCATGGCGTCGACGATGCGCTGAGCCTTCTCGCCGCTCAGCTCCCGCTCTTTCGTGGCCGCCTCCATCGCGTCGTCCAGTCTACGAGCCGCCCCGGAACCCCGGGTGGCCCCTAGGCGCCGTTGATGCTGCTCGCGCTCGAGTACTCGAACTCCTCTTCGGCGCCGAAGAGGGCGTCGAGCACGGTCTTGCGGGCATCCTCGCTGACGATCAGCGCGATGACCCCGGCGACGATCCCGAACAGGATCAGGCGCCCGAGCCGGCTCTTCTTCCGCTTCCTCGGAGCCTGCAGGCGTTCGCTTGCCTCGCGCAGGTTCTCGGCGGCCGAGCGCAGGTCCTTCTGGACCTTCTTGTTGCTGGTCACCGCCTTGGCCGGGCCGTGCCCGTTCTTCGTCGCCCGAGAGTAGGCGTCTTTCGCGGACTCGAACGCGTTCCTGAGGCTGTCGCGCAGGTCTTCGTCCTCAATCAGCCTCTGGACATAGGGGTTCTTGCGCGCCGTCGAATAAAGCTCGCTGGCGCGGTCCGCGGTCTGGGTCGCCCTCGATGATGTCTTCGCCATGCCTTCTCCTCGCTGGGGAAACTTGCAGGGTCAGAATACCCCGCTATCGGCCGATTCGATCATTACCCCGGTCCAATTCCGTCGAGGAGGACGGTGTTCGAGCCGAAGTTGAGCCTGGCGTCGTCGACTTTCCGCAGCCGCAGGCGGGCCACGTCCGGGCCCGGGAGCTCGTAGCGCCTGATTCGCAGCGCGCCGACCGATTCGTATCCGGCCTCGGCGAAGCCGGGGCCCAGCAGCCGCCGCGAGACCGGCGGCACGTCGCCGTCGGAGATGAAGTCGATTTCATGGACGTACCAGGGAAATTCTTCGGACGCGCGGACCTGGAACGAGCCGGTCGAGAGGTAGTAGCGAAGCGAGGCCTGACCGAGGGTCCAGGTGATCATCGCCCGCGGCGCCCGCGGTTCGCCGAGCCGGTCGGCGACCGAGTCCCAGTCGACCCGTTGCAGCGACGGCGAAACGGCGGCCGCCACGGTGAACCCCAGCGAGTAGGCGAAAAGCAGCGCGGCGACGGCGACGCCGGCCCCTCGCGCGCGCCGCACCGTGCTCCCGATCGCGACTGCGACCAGGAGCGGGACCAGCGCCGGGATCAGGTTGCGGGCAAGGACGAAGTCGGCGGCAGGATGAACCACCGCGATCGCCAGCGGCGTGGCGACGGTGAATGTGACGATCGCGAGCACCACACCGGCGGCACGGCGCTCACCGCGCTCTCCCCGCGCCGCGAGGAGGGCGAGGGCGAGGGCCATCGCCGCCCCCGGCACGATCGCCGGCGTCAGGCGCTCGGGCTGGGCGATCACTTCTCCCGTCTCGCCGACGGCGAACGTGGCGGCCACCTCCCATAGTCGGTGGCCGAGGCTGTGATCGCCGATCCAGTCCGCGTGGCCCTGCAGCGTCTGGTGGATCGCCAGCGGCGCCAGGCCGATGCCGGTCGCGACGATGATCCCGGCCCCGACGGCGGCCATTCGCCCGCGCCGCCACAGCAGCCAGGCGCCCTCGAACACGATCGGGAAGATCGCGAAGTAGTGGGTCGCGAGGGCGAGCGCCGACATAACGCCCCAGCCGACGATGTCGTTGCGACGACCGCGCTCCAGCGCCCGCACGAAGTAGAGAAGCGCGGCGGCGCCGAACAGCGCCAGCAGCGAGTAGCCGCGCGCCTCCTGCGAGTACCAGACCAGCATCGGGTTCACGGCGACCAGCGCCGCGGCAAGGATCCCGGCCCGGCGGCCGCGAAGCTCGAGACCGATCAGGTAGACGACCGGCACCGTCGCGATCCCGGCCAGCGCCGACAGCGAGCGCAGCCCGAACTCGCCGGTGCCGACGATCTGGACCCAGAGCCAGGCAAGCGCGTAGTAGAGCGGCGGCGCCGACTCACTGAAGCCGACCACGTCCATCGCGTGCCCGAAGCTGCCGCGGAGGACGCGGCTGGCGGTGACTATCTCGTCGTGGTGGTAGGACTGGACGTCGAGCGTCGCGAGCCGCAGCCCGGCCGCGAGCAGCGTCAGCCCGGCGACGATCCAAAAGGCCCGCGACCGGGCCCGGACCGCGTCGCGCATCTGCTCCAGGAAGCCCCCGGGCCTCCACCTGCCGAGGGCGCCGGCGGCCTCCACGGTCGCTCCCGCTCCTATTCCAGCGCGGCCTCGATCGCCGCAGAGACCTCGTCGACGTAGACGAACTCGAGGTCGGCCCGCTCGTGCTCGGGGATCTCCTCGACGTCGCCCTCGTTGCGCTCGGGGACGATGACCCGCTTGATCCCGGCCCGCTGGGCGGCGAGCGACTTCTCCTTGAGGCCGCCGATCGGCAGCACCTGACCCGTCAGGGTCACCTCGCCGGTCATCGCGACCTGGTTTGAGACCGGCCGGCCCGAGATCAGCGAGGCGAGGGCGACGGTCATCGCCACCCCTGCCGAGGGGCCGTCCTTCGGGACGGCGCCGGCAGGGACGTGGATGTGGATGTCGTTGTTCGGGAACCACTCCGGGTCGAGCCCGGGCGCGAGCTCCTGCCAGTGCCCGCGGACGTAGGAGAGCGCCGCCTGGGCCGACTCCCGCATCACGTCGCCGAGCTGGCCGGTGATCGTCAGCTTGCCGCTGCCGGGCCTCGCCGCGGTCGCCTCGATGAAGAGGACGTCGCCGCCGGTCGGGGTCCAGGCAAGGCCGGTCGCCACCCCCGGGTCCTTGGTCCGCCGTCGCTGCTCGGCGAAGACGCGGCGGCGGCCGAGCAGCTCGCGGGCGCGTTTTGCCGAGATCTTCACCTTGCCGTCGACCTTCCCCTCGGCAACTTCGCGCGCGATTTTGCGGCAGACCGTCCCGATCTGGCGCTCGAGATTGCGGACCCCGGCCTCGCGCGTGTACTCCTCGATGATCGCGACGAGGGCCGGGTCGGCGAACTCGATCTGCGACGGCTTCAGCCCGTTGGCCTCAATCTGGCGCGGGACCAGGTAGCGGCGGGCGATGTGCTTCTTCTCGTCGATCGTGTAGCCGGCGAGCTCGATCGTCTCCATCCGGTCGAGCAGTGGGCTCGGGATCGTGTCGAGGATGTTCGCGGTCGCGATGAAGACGACGTCGGAGAGGTCGAACTCGAGGTCCAGGTAGTGATCGCGGAAGGAGTCGTTCTGGGCCGGGTCGAGGACCTCGAGCATCGCCGAGGCGGGGTCGCCGCGGAAGTCGGCGCCCATCTTGTCGATCTCGTCGATCATGAACACCGGGTTGCGGGAGCCGGCGTCGCGGAGCGCGCGGATGATCGTCCCCGGCAGCGCACCTATGTAGGTGCGGCGGTGGCCCCGGATCTCGGCCTCGTCGCGGACGCCGCCGACCGAGATCCGCTCGAACTCCCGACCGAGGGCGCGGGCGATCGATTTGCCGAGGCTGGTCTTGCCGACGCCGGGCGGGCCGACGAAGCAGAGGATCGGTCCCGGCGACTCGGGGTTGAGCTTGCGCACCGCCAGGTACTCGAGGATCCGGTCCTTGACCTTCTCGAGGTCGTAGTGGTCGGCGTCGAGGACCTCGCGGGCGTGGCCGATGTCGAGGTTGTCCTCGGTCTCCTTCGACCAGGGCAGCTCGACCAGCCACTCGAGGTAGGTGCGGATGACGCCGTGCTCGGCCGCGGCCGGCGGCAGTTTCTCGAGCCGCGAGAGCTCGCGGTCGGCGGCTTTGCGGGCGTGCTCAGGCAGTTCCGCCTCCTCGATCCGCAGGCGCAGCTCGTTGACCTCGGCCTGCTGCTCGTCGCCCTCGCCGAGCTCGTCCTGGATCGCTTTCAGCTGCTGGCGCAGGAAGAACTCGCGCTGGCCTTTGTCGATCTCCGACTCGACCTGGGACTGAATCTGGGTGCCGAGCTGGACCACCTCGAGCTCGCGGGCAAGGATCTGAGACAGGTGACGGAGGCGGGCGACGACGTCCACCTCCTCCAGCAGCTGCTGCTTCTCCTCGGTCGAGATCCGCAGCGCGCCGGCGATCAGGTGGCCGAGCGCCGCCGGGTCGTCGATATTGGCGACCGCCATCTGCAGCTCTTCGGGCAGGTAGGGGATCTGCTCGACGATCTCCGAGAAGGTGCGCTGGACGTTGCGGGTCAGCGCCTGCAGCTCGGGCCCGTCGGCGACCGTGTCGGGCAGCTCGGCGATCCGGGCGACGAGGTAGGGCTCCTCGGCGACGTAGGGGCCGAGCCGAACCCGCTGCGTCCCCTGGACGAGGATCCGCAGCGATCCGTCCGGGACTTTGATCATCCGGGCGACGACGCCGACGACCCCGACCTCGTAGAGATCGGACGGACCCGGTTCCTCGAGCTCGGGGCTGCGGGCGGCGACCATCACCAGCATCCGGTTGGCGCCGAGGACGTCGTCGACCAGCTTGATCGAGCGCTCCTGGCCGACCGCGAGCGGGGTCAGCGTCTCGGGGAAGGTGACCGTCTCGCGCAGGGGAAGAACCGGCAGAGCGTCGGGCAGCGGCTGGCTGGCCCGAATCGCATCCTCGGGGTCGAGCGGTGACTCGACGACTTCGAGGGCCGGAGTCCCCTCCATCTCAGGCCTCCCCGCCGCGGGTCATATGGCTACTCCCGCCCTATCGGAACTTGGCGTGTCGTCTCGGCGGGGTCGCGGAGCGGGAGGTCGATCCGCAGGATCCCGTCCTCGTAATTGGCCTTCGCCCGGTCGGGGTCGACCTCGGCCTGAAGCTCGACGACCCGCCGGAACGGCCCGGACGGGATCTCGACCTGCTGATAGACGCGCCCCTCGGTCTCCTGGACCGGTCGCTCGCCGACGATCGCCAAGGCCCTGCCGCTGACCTCGATCCCGACCGCGTCGAGGTCGACCCCGGCGAGGTCGACCTTGATCACGGCCCGCTGGGGGTCACCGCAGTAGTAGACGTCGATGTTGGGCGAGAAGCCGGTGCTGCGGCGGCTGACATAGGCCGTGCGGCCCCAGCCACCACCGAGCATCTCGTCCATCTCCCGCCGCATGCGGGCGAAATTGACGAACACGTCGCGCTGGGGCATAGGCAAAACATAACCAGGCCCGGCGCCCGGGTCCGGCCTGGCCAGGCTAGGCGGCGACGCGCGATTGAGCCTGGTTCGCCCAGCGGGGCGGGCGCATCAGGAGCACAGGCTGGCGGGGCGGGACCAGGCCCTCGGGCCGGTTCGGGCGGAAGGTCGTGCAGGGCCGGCCGAGGTCGAGCGCGCAGAGAAGGTTCTGGTGGAAGTAGCAGTCCTCACAGGTCGGCGGCTTCGGCTTGCGCGGCATCGCGGCGGAGAATGGCATCCTCGGCACGCTTCCGCCAGCGGCATTCCCGCAAAGCGCAACCTCTTTGAAACGAGCCCGTCACATCTTCCCCGCGTGTTGCGGGCGACGGATTCGCCATCGTTACCATTGGGTGTGATGGAGGCTCACAACCGGTCCGAGAAGCTGGCGGACTCACCGCAGCTGTTCGAGAGCGAATTCCTCAACTTCTTCTCCCGGGTCCACCCCGCGATCCCGGCGCTGATCTTCATCCCGGTGATCGTGGTGATGGAGTGGCTGGGCGCCGACCGCGGCCTTGCCGCCTGGACCCTGGTGCTGCTGACCATCGCCGGGCTCGGGATCTGGACCCTGACCGAGTACTGGCTGCATCGGCTGATCTTCCACTGGGAACCCGACAATGCCTTCGGGCGCCGGATGCACTTCATCATCCACGGCATCCACCACGACCACCCCAACGACAAGCTCCGCTTGGTGATGCCGCCGGCGGTCTCGATCCCCCTCGCGGCGCTCTTCTTCTTCGGCTTCACCCTGATCTTCGGCACCCCGGAGGCCTATCCGGTCTTCGCCGGCCTGATCGCCGGCTACCTGGTCTACGACTACACGCATTACTACGTCCATCACTTCGTGCCGAAGTCGAAGCTGGGCCGAAAGCTGCGCGAGCAGCACATGCGGCACCACTTCCAGGATCACCGCTTCGGCTTCGGCGTCTCCTCGCCGATCTGGGACGTGGTCTTCCGGACCCTGCCCCGCCGCCGCCGCGACTAAAGCCGCCCCGGACGCGGAAGCGAGCGCGCGAGATCGCCGGTGATCATGGGCGCGCGCGAGCGAGAGCAGAGGAGGCGGCGTTTTGTGTCCGCAGGGCGACCTCGAGCTCGAACCGCGCGTCAGGATCGTCGAGCTGCTCGCCGAGCAGCTCCCGCAGCCGGTTGACGCGGTAGCGCACCGTCTGCGGGTGGAGGTGCAGCGCCCGCGCCATCGCGACCGCGTTGCCGCCATGGTCGATGTAGGCGAGCGCCGTCTCCCGCATCCGCTCCGCGCTGCGATCGGTCAGCTCCTCGAGCGGTGCGAGCCGCCGCACCGCCATCCGCCGCGCCAGCCGCCGCCCCTCGAACAGCATCAGGGCGGCGAGGTGATCGTCGGCGACGACCGCGCCGTCGCCCGGCAGGGCGCCCGCGGCGGCGGCGTTCAGCGTCATCCTCGCCAGCGACCAGGAGGCGGCGAGCTCGGCCGGCGGACCGGCGGGACCGATCGCCAGCATGGCCGCGCGGGCGGCCTGCCGGAGGGCGGCGGAGCGCCCGGGCCCGTCCGGGTCGGGAACAAGCACGCAACCGAGGGCGTCGAGCTCGACGGCGAGGCAGTCGGCCGGAAGGCGGCGTGCGATCCGGCCAAGATCCTCCTCGGCGCAGGCCGCGGCCGCGGCCCGGCGGGGCAGCGCCCAGCCGGCAGCCTGGGCCGCGGCGCGGGCGTCGGCCTCGCTGGTGACGGCATCGTCGACGAGGAGCGTCGCCAGCTCGCGGCGGCGGCGCCTGCGGACGTCATCGCGCTCGGACTGGGCCTGGGCGAAGCCCTCGACCGAGTCGGCCGAGAGTTCGTCGATGTAGGCGAAGATCGACTCGGCGAGAAGGCTCAGCGCCTCGGGGTCGAGCCCCGCCCTGCGGCCGGTCGCCGAAAGGTGCCGCCAGGCGACCCGCGCGCCGACGCGGTAGGCGGCCTGGAGCGAGTCGAGGGTGCGTCCCTGGCGCAGCTCTCCGCGGCCGAGCGCAAGGTAGACCTCGCGGCCCGGCTCGCGGCCGGCGTCGGGGTCGCGGACCAGGGCAACGAACTGGGACAGCGCCTCGCCGACGCCGGTCCGCACGCCCCGCCCGAAGCTGCCCTCGAGCGGCCGCGCGTACTCGGGGACCTCGCGGGCGATCGAGGCCAGGATCTCCCCGGTCACGGCCTCAAGCTCGGGCTCGATCAGGTCGGCGACCTCGGTTGGAAGCTCGCGCCAGGGCTCGGAATGGGCGGTTTTTGTCATCTAGCTCATAAAAATTATGCGTGAGAACGTGGGCTAAGCCTAATTCCTGTTGGAAAGTCACAGGTACCTTCTTCTCATGCGGAACATGAGCAGGCTCGAGAAGGCGGTGAACCTCGGCGCCGTGGTCGTCCCATTCGCGGCCACGATCGCGGCGGTGGTCCTGCTCTGGAACGAGGTCGTCAGCGCCGCCGACATCGTGATCGCGGCCTGCATGTACCTGCTGACCGCGGTCGGGATCACCGTCGGCTACCACCGACTGCTCACCCACCGTTCCTTCCAGACATCGAAGCCGGTCGAGTACGCATTCGCCGTACTCGGCTCGATGGCGGTCCAGGGTCCGGTCATCTCCTGGGTTGCCGACCATCGCAAGCACCATGCCCACACCGACCGCGAGGGCGACCCCCACAGCCCGCACGTCGGACACGACGGTGGCGCCCGCGGCGTCCTCGCCGGCCTCTGGCACGCCCATACGGGGTGGCTCCTCTCGACTCAGGGCCGCGCCGACTGGAAGCGCCACGCCCCCGACCTGTACGAGGACCGCGGGATGCGCCTGATCTCCCGTCACTTCGGCTGGCTGACCCTCGCCGGACTCGCGATCCCGGCCGCAGCCGGGTACCTGGTCAGTGGTTCGATTGCGGGAGCGCTGACCGGCCTCCTCTGGGGGGGCCTTGTCAGGATCTTCTTCGTCCACCACATCACCTGGAGCGTCAACTCTGTCTGTCACTTCCTCGGCAGCAGACGGTTCGACACCGACGATCGCTCCACCAACGTCTTCTGGCTCGCCCTGCCGTCACTCGGAGAGTCGTGGCACCACAATCACCACGCCTTCCCGCGCTCCGCCGTTCACGGACTGCGAAGGTGGGAGATCGACCCGTCCGGTCTGATCATCGCCGCAATGGAGCGGCTCGGCATCGCCCGGAACGTGGTTCGCATCACACCCGAGCGTCAGCGTCAGCGCACCGTCTGAGTCACCCGTATAGACGGGAAATTCAAACCGTCGATTGGATGTGACATTGCCACACCGTCCAGTGTGCAATCACACACCACTGTGGCTGTGCCACACTGGTGGCGCGAACCGCTGACAACTCGTGCTGCCATGAGGGTGCACGGGGCGAAAGGACACAAATGCCAAGCACTACACACGTTCTTGACGAGGCCCGGGACCTGGTCACCAAACGCCTCGCCGAGCTCGACGAGGAGCGCAGGCGCCTCGAGCGTGCGCTCTCGGAGTTGGGCGGGAAAGCGAAAAAAGGAGGGCGTCGGAAAGGCCGCCGTGGCCGGCCCAAAGGATCGGGTGCGAAAAAAGTCAAAGGTGGAACCACCACCACCCGCCGCCGCCGCAGGCGCTCGGGCGGCACCCGCGCCAATCAGGCCGTGAAACTGGTCGAGACAAACCCCGGCATCTCGGCGTCGGAAATCGCCAAAAAAATGAAAATCAAACCCAACTACCTGTACAGGGTGCTTGGCGAGCTCGAGAAAGAAGGACGCGTCAAAAAGAAAGGGCGCGCCTACAGCGCCAAATGAGCTCGGGAGGCCGGCCCAATGGGCCGGCCTCTCTCGTCTCTAGACCAGCCCGAGCCCGCTGACCGCGTCCCGCTCCTCGCGGAGCTCGGCGACGCTGGCGTCGATCCGGCCGCGAGAGAACTCCGGAACCTCCAGGCCCTCGACGATTTTCCACTCGCCGCCGGAGCAGGAGCACGGGAAGCCGGACACGATCCCCTCCTCGACACCGTAGGAGCCGTCGGCGGGCACGCCCATCGACACCCAGTCTCCCTCGGCGGTGCCGAGCACCCAGTCGTGGATGTGATCGATCGCGGCATTGGCCGCGGAGGCCGCACTGGAGGCGCCCCGAGCCTCGATGACCGCGGCACCTCTCTTTGCCACCCGCGGAATGAACTCGTCCGCGATCCATGCCTCGTCGTCGACCTCCTCCCAGGCGCTCGAACCGCCGACACGGGCGTTGACGAGATCCGGGTACTGCGTCGTCGAGTGGTTCCCCCAGACGGTCATGTTGGTGACGTCGGAGATCTGGCGGCCGAGCTTGTTGGCGAGCTGCGCGACCGCCCGGTTGTGGTCGAGCCTCATCATCGCACTGAAGCGCTCGCGCGGGACCCCGTCGGCGTTCGAAAGCGCGATCAGGCAGTTGGTGTTGGCGGGGTTGCCGACAACCAGCACCCGAATGTCGTCGGCGGCGCCGGCGGCGATCGCTTCGCCCTGCGGCTTGAAGATCCCGCCGTTGGCCTCGAGCAGGTCCGAGCGCTCCATGCCCGGGCCCCGCGGGCGGGCACCGACCAGGAGGCCGACGTTGCAGCCGTTGAATGCCGGGGTCGGGTCATCGAAGATGTCGACCTTCCGGAGCAGCGGGAAGGCGCAGTCGTCGAGCTCCATCGCGGTGCCCTCGGCGGCCTTGACCGCATCCGGGATCTCGAGCAGGCTGAGCTCGACCGGCGTGTCGGGGCCGAGCATCTGGCCGCTGGCGATCCGGAACAGCAACGCGTACCCGATCTGGCCGGCCGCGCCGGTGACTGTGACTTTGACGGGAGTGCTCACTTGGAAGGTCCTCCTGGGGTGGTGATTGTCAGCTCTGTGTCATCGCCGCCCGGAGTCGCTCGTCGATCGCGGCGAGGAACTCCTGGGTCGTGAGGTAGTCCTGGTCGGGCCCGACCAGGAGCGCAAGGTCTTTGGTCATGCTGCCCGCCTCGACAGTCTCGACGCAGACGCGCTCGAGGGTCTCGGCGAAATCGGAGACGGCGGGAGTGCCGTCGAGCCGGCCGCGGGCGGAGAGGGCACGGGTCCAGGCGAAGATCGAGGCGATCGGGTTGGTCGAGGTCGGCTTCCCTTCCTGGTGCAGCCGGTAGTGCCTGGTGACGGTACCGTGCGCTGCCTCCGCCTCGACCGTCTTCCCGTCGGGGCTCATCAGGACGCTGGTCATCAATCCCAGCGACCCGAACCCCTGGGCCACCGTGTCGGACTGGACGTCCCCGTCATAGTTTTTGCAGGCCCACAGGTAGCCGCCCTCCCACTTCAGCGCAGCGGCGACCATGTCGTCGATCAGGCGGTGTTCGTAGCTGAGGCCGGCGGCCTCGAAGTCGTCCTTGAACTCACTCTCATATATCTCCGCGAACAGATCCTTGAAGCGGCCGTCGTAGCGCTTCATGATCGTGTTCTTGGTTGAGAGGTAGACCGGGTAGCCGCGCTCGAGGCCGTACCTCATCGAGGCGCGTGCGAAATCCCGGATCGAGTCGTCGAGGTTGTACATGGCCATCGTCACCCCGCCGCCGGGGAAGTCATAGACCTCGAGCTCGACCGGGTCATCGCCGTTGGTGGGTGTGTAGGTCAGCGTGAGCGTCCCCTCGCCGGGGACGACGAGGTCGGTCGCCCGGTACTGGTCGCCGAAGGCATGGCGGCCGATCACGATCGGCTTGGTCCAGCCGGGCACCAGCCGCGGGATGTTGGAGATCACGATCGGCTCGCGGAAGATCACGCCGCCGAGGATGTTGCGGATCGTCCCGTTCGGGGATCGGTACATCTCCTTCAGCCCGAACTCCTGGACCCGCGCCTCGTCGGGGGTGATCGTCGCGCACTTGACGCCGACGCCGTGCAGTTTGATCGCCTCCGCCGCTTCGACGGTGATCCGGTCCTCGGTCGCGTCGCGGCTCTCGATCCCGAGGTCGAAGTAGACGAGGTCGACGTCGAGGTAGGGAAGGATCAGCTGCTCCTTGATGAAGGCCCAGATGATCCGCGTCATCTCGTCGCCGTCGAGCTCGACGACGGGGTTCTCGACCGGGATCTTCGACTGGGCCTCCACTCGAAATTCGATGCTATCGACGCAGCCCGTTCAGGAGGTCGACGATCACCGCCTCCGACCGCTCCCGAGCCGCCGCCCGATCCTCGGCGACGCAGATCAGCATCGCCGCCTCGATCATCGCCGCCAGGAGGACGTGGGACAGGGCGATTGGGTCGCGGCGCGGCAGTTCGCCGGCTTCGATCGCGGCGGTGACGCCGGCCAGGATCAGGCCGATGCCGAGCTCGGTCGCCGCCTCGCGCCAGCCCTCCCAGCCGAGGACGGCGCGGCTCTGGACGAGCCCGATCCGGCGCAGGTCCTCGTCGGTCTCCGCCGCCCGCAGATACGCACGAGCCCCCTCGACAAGTGAGTCGAACGGGCTGAGGCCGGCGGGCACCTCAGCTGCCATCTCTCCCAGCGCACGGCGCTCATTCGCCTGGTAGACGGCCCTGAACAGGTCCAGCTTGGTCGGGAAATGGTGATAGAGGGCGCCGCGGCTGACGCCCGAGCGCTCGAGGATCTCCTCGGTCGAGACCCGGTCGTAGTCACGCTCGACGAAGAGTCCGTGGGCGGCCTCGATCAGCGCCTCCCGAGCGCCCTGACTCGGCCGCCCCCGCCTTGTTTGAACTTTCTGCACGATTTCTGCGTATATTACCGACTAGCAGTCTGTAATCCACGAGGAGGACGAATGAACACTTACGTGATCCGCCGGGAAAAAGCCTGGCAGAGCCCGGAGGAGCTGGGGGAAACGGCCGAGCGCTCGAAACAGGTCGCCGCCGACGAGTTTCCCCAGGACATCAGCTGGATCCGGAGCTACGTGATCAAGGAGGACGGTGGCACGCTGGGCACCGTCTGCATCTACCAGGCGACCAGCATCGACGCCGTCAAGGAGCACGCCAGCCGAGTCGACATGCCGGCCGACGAGGTGCTCGAGGTTGCCGACACGGTGATCATCCGGCCGGATCCGCAGGCGGAGGAGGTCACCGCCTAGCCGCGAGGCGGGTCTCCTGCGAGAATGCGCGCGTGGCAACTGCCGAGCGCCCAGCCTCGCGGGAGACCCACCGCGTCTTCAACCAGCCCCCGCCGCTCGAGGACTACAACCCCTTCGACGCCGACCGTCCGCTGGCCGAGGCGCTGAGGCGTGAGGGAGCCGACTGGGCCGAGGGTCGGACACGCGAGCTGGCGGCCATCTGCGGCTCCCGCCAGACGATCCGCTGGGGCTTCGAGGCGAACGAGAAGAAGCCCGTCCTCCAGACCCACGACCGCTACGGCAACCGGGTCGACGAGGTCGAGTTCGACAGCTCCTGGCACGAACTGATGCGGATCGGCATCGACCACGGGCTGCACGCCTCGCCCTGGCGCGACCCCGGGCCGGGCGCGCACGTCGCCCGCGCCGCGATGTTCATGCTGCTGATGCAGGCCGAGAGCGGGGTCGGCTGCCCGATCTCGATGACCTACTCGGCGATCCCGGCGATCCGCAGGCAGCCCGACGTCGCCGAGGAGTGGGAGTCACGCTTCCTCTCTCTCGACTATGACGAACGGTCGATGCCGGCCGACCGCAAGCGGGGTTCGCTCTGCGGGATGGCTATGACTGAGAAGCAGGGCGGCTCCGACGTCCGCGCCAACACGACGACCGCGACGCCGCTCAACGGCGGCGGCCCCGGTGCCGAGTACGAGCTCGTCGGCCACAAGTGGTTCTGCTCGGCGCCGATGTGCGACGCCTTCCTCGTCCTCGCCCAGACCGACTCCGGCATCTCCTGCTTCCTGATGCCGCGCTGGACGCCCGACGGCGAGCGCAACGCCTTCCACATCGAGCGGCTCAAGGACAAGCTCGGGAACCGCTCCAACGCCTCGAGCGAGGTCGAGTTCAGGGGCGCCTGGGCGCAGATGGTCGGCGAGGAGGGGCGCGGGGTGCCGACGATCATCGAGATGGTGAATCACACCCGCCTCGACTGCGTGATCGGCGCCGCCAGCGGTTATCGCGCGGGCGTCGTCCAGGCCCTCCACCACACGGCCCACCGCTCCGCCTTTGGAGCCGAGCTGATCGACCAGCCGCTGATGCAGAACGTCCTCGCCGACCTCTGCGTCGAGTCCGAGGCGGCGACGATCTCGGCCCTGCGCCTCGCCCGTTCCTACGACGAGGTCGCGGCCGGCGACGAGCAGGCCTTCGAGTTCCGCCGCCTCTCCAACGCCGTCCTCAAGTACTGGATGTGCAAGCGGGCGCCGGCGCACGCGGTCGAGTGCCTCGAGTGCCTCGGCGGCAACGGCTACGTCGAGGACTCCGGGATGCCGCGGCTGTTCCGCGAGAGCCCGCTGGCCTCGATCTGGGAGGGCTCCGGCAACGTCCAGTGCCTCGACGTCCTGCGGGCGATGGTCAAGAGCCCCGGCTCGGTCGAGGCCTTCTTCGACGAGGTGCTGCAGGCCGGCGGCGCCGAGCCGCGCCTCGACGCCTACGTGAATTCGCTCCGCGAGGAGGTTCCGGGCGACATCGAGACGATCCAGGCTCGGGCCCGCCGCGTCGTCGAGCGGATGGCGATCGCGCTCCAGGCCTCGCTCCTGCTGCGCCACGGCGACCCGGCGGTCGCCGACGCGTTCTGCGCCTCACGACTGACGGGCGACTGGGGCCAGGCGTTCGGCACCCTCCCCGCCGGCGTCGACTTCACCGCCATCATCGAGCGCCACCGGCCGGTCGCCTAAGAAGCGTCTCGAAGCGCCCGTCCGACCTGCTCGACGGTGATGACGCCGGAGAGCCGTCCCTCGGCGTCAACCGCCATCAGCGCCCCGAAACGGCGCAGGGCGCGATTCGAGAGCAGCGAGTCGAGCGGCGCGTCGTCGCGGACCTGGAAGGTGCCGTCGTTCTGCTCGAGCAGTTCGGAGACGAGCGAGGTCGTGCGCGAGGTCTCGGGGACCTCGTCGGCGCGGTCGCGGACGAGGAGGCCGAGGAACCTCTGGGCCGCGTCGACGACCGGGAACCAGCCCCAGCGGTAGCGGAGGAAGTATTCGTCGAGCGCCCGCTCGACGCTGATCTCGCTCGGGATCGCGACCGGTTCGCGGTCCATGACGTCGGCGACGGTGACCCCCTCGATCCGCCCCGAGACACGGGTCTGCATCGCCGCGCCGCGGGCGGAGCCGTTGATCACGAACCCGATCAGCGCCAGCCAGACCCCGGTGAAGACGCGGCCTGAGATCGCCAGCGCCGCGCCGCCGGCGATGAAGAGATAGGCGAAGACCCGCCCGAGGTTGGCAGCGAAGCGGGTCGCCGAGGTGCGGTCGCCGGTCCGCCACCAGGCGATCGAGCGGACGATCCGGCCGCCGTCCATCGGGAATGCCGGCAGCAGGTTGAAGACGAGGACGAGGGCGTTGATCGAGGCGAGCCAGGCAACGGCCGCCAACGGCCCGGAGGTGCCCGAGTCGCGTTCGAGCAGCATCGCCTTGCCGAACTCGTCGGTACCGCCGATCGCGAGGCCGACGACGGCGAGGACGGCGACGATCCCCAGGGTCACCACCGGGCCGCCGATCGCGACCTTGAACTCGGTCGAGGGCCGGTCGGACTCGCGGTCGAGCTGAGCGACGCCACCGAAGATCCAGAGCTGGATGTTCGAGATCCCGATCCCATGGCGCATCGCGACGAATGCGTGACCGAGCTCGTGGAGGACGATCGAGGCGAAGAAGCCGAAGGCGCTGACCAGGGCGAGAAGGAACGGCGCCGAGGAGGAGCTGTTTTCGCCGAGGACGTCGCCGAACAGCTGCGAGAGCCAGAAGATGACGAGAAAAAGGACGAGAAACCACGACCAGTCGACCGAGATCGGGATCCCGCGGACACGGAACAGGGTTATCGAGCTGCCGGCGAACATGTCTCCATGGTAGGTCCCCGGTAGGGTCGCGCACGATGTCGGCGGACCAGGAGTGGCTGCGGGGACTGGTCGAGGAGCTGGAGCGGATCGAGCGACCCTCCGCCACGGAGGGCGAAAGGCAGGCGGCGGAGTGGGTCGTCGGCAAGCTCCGCGAGCTCGGGGCGGAGCCCCGGATCGAGGCGGCGCCCGCGCACGGTACCTACTGGTGGCCGCTCGGGATCGGCGCCGCGCTCGGGGCCCTCGGCGGCATCGCGGCGCTCCGCGGCCGGCGCCTGACCGGGGGCCTGCTCGGCGCCGCCGGCGCAGTCGGGATCGCCGCCGACTTCCCTCCCGGCAGGCGCCCGCTGCGGCGCCTGCTGCCGACCCGCACCGCCTACAACGTCGTCTGCGAGCTCGGGCCTGCCGACGCCGAGCGGACGATGGTGATCGTCGCCCACCACGACGCCGCCCACTCCGGCCTCGTCTTCCACCCGGCGCTGCCGAAGCTCGCCGACCGGCTCGGCCTGATCGAGTCGAGGGACACCAGCCCGCCGCTGATGGCGCCGGTCGTCGGCGGGCCCGTCCTCGCCGCCCTCGGCGCCCTGACGGGAAGCCGCCTGTTGTCGAAGCTCGGCGCCCTGCTCGGGATCGGATCGGCGGCGGCGATGGTGGACATCGGGAGGCGACGGGTGGTTCCCGGCGCGAACGACAACGCCAGCGGCGTCGTCACGCTCCTCGCGGTTGCCCGGCGGCTGATCGCGGAGCCGCCCGGCGACATCCGGGTCATCCTCCTCTCCTCCGGCGCCGAGGAGTCCTTCAGCGAGGGGATCAAGGCGTTCGGCGAGCGCCACTTCACCGAGCTCCCGCGCGAGAGCACGTTCTTCCTCTCGATCGACCAGGTCGGGTCGGGCCCCCACCTGCTGGTGCTCCGCGCCGAGGGCTTCCTGCGGATGCGCGAGTACCCGCGGCGGGCACTCGCGCTGATGGATGGGCTCGCCGAGGAGCTCGAAATCCCGCTCTACCCGAACCTCCGCCTGCACAACGGCACCGACGGTCTCGAGCCCGCGGCGGCCGGATACGAGACGGCGTCGCTCTGCGCCTGCAACGACCTCAAGCAGCCGGGGAACTACCACTGGCCGAACGACGTCTCCGAGCACGTCGAGTTCGGGACGATCGCGGAGGCGATCCGCCTGACCGAGGCGACCGTGCGGCGCCTCGACGAGCGCTGGCTCTAGGGCTCAGCGGTCGCCTAAATCCGACCGCGGCCTCGGATTTACGCTCTATAGAGTCCGGCCTCGTGCCCACACACGACGTGCTCGTTATCGGCGCCGGCCTGGCCGGCCAGCGCGCCGCCCTCGCCGCCGCCGAGCAGGGGGTCTCGGTCGGGATCCTCAGCAAGGTCCACCCCGTCCGCTCGCACTCGAATGCCGCCCAGGGCGGGATCAACGCGGCGCTGAACCCGGAGGACTCCTGGGAGTCGCACGCCTACGACACCGTCAAGGGATCCGACTACCTCGGCGACCAGGACGCGATCGAGATCATGTGCCGCGAGGCGCCGGAGGAGATCCTCCACCTCGAGCACCTCGGGGTCACGTTCCACCGCAACGAGGAGGGCAAGCTCGGGACCCGCGCCTTCGGCGGCGCCTCGGCCGCCCGCACCTACTACGTCGCCGACATCACCGGCCAGGCGATCATGCACGTCCTCTACGAGCAGCTGATGAAGCACTCCGAATCGGTCGCCCGCTACGAGGAGTGGTTCTGCACCGCGCTCGCGATGGACGAGGAGGGCGAGTGCTGCGGCGTCGTCACCCGCAACATCGCCGACGGCTCGATGGAGCTCTTCCGGGCCAAGGCGGTGATCCTCGCCTCGGGCGGCAACGGCCAGGTCTGGAAGCCGACGACGAACGCTTTGATCTGCACCGGCGACGGGATCGGCATGGCCTACCGGGTCGGAGCGAAGCTGATGGACATGGAGATGATCCAGTACCACCCGACGACGCTGGCGGGCAAGGGCTTCCTGATCACCGAGGGAGCGCGCGGCGAGGGCGCCCACCTGCTCAACGCCAAGGGCGAGCGATTCATGGAGCGCTACGCCCCGAACAAGATGGAGCTTGCCTCGCGCGACGTCGTCTCCCGCGCCGAGCAGACCGAGATCGACGAGGGTCGCGGCTTCCCCGACGGAACCGTCGCGCTCGACATCACCGTCGTGCCGAAGAAGCGGATCCACGAGGCGCTGCGCGAGATCGTCCTCGTCGGCCGTGACTTCGCCGGCGTCGACATCACCCGCGAACCGATTCACATCAAGCCCGGCAACCACTACACGATGGGCGGGGTCAAGACCGACGTCGACGGGCGCACTGACATCCCGGGCCTCTACGCCGCGGGCGAGGTCGCCTGCGTCTCGGTCCACGGCGGCAACCGCCTCGGCGCCAACTCGCTGCTCGACACCCTGATCTTCGGCCGCCGCTCTGGGGTCGACGCCGCCGCGCGGGCGAAGCGAATGGACGTTTCGCGTCCGTCGCGCGGTGTCCTCGAGACCGAGGAGACGGCGATCGCCGCGATCTCCTCGCGCGAGAAGGGCTCCGGCCGGCGCGTCTCCGAGATCAAACTCGAGCTGGGGACGACGATGGACGCCAAGGTCGCAGTCTTCCGCGACGAGGCCGGCATCCAGGAGGCGCTGGAGACGGTCCGCCGCCTCAAGGAGGAGGCCGAGACCGCCTACATAGACGACAAGGGGAGCATCTTCAACCAGGACCTGCTCGGCGCGATCGAGCTCTCCTACATGCTCGACAACGCCGAGTGCTCCTGCGTCGCCGCGCTCGAGCGCAGGGAGAGCCGCGGCGCCCAATACCGGACCGACTTCCCGGAGCGCAACGACGACGAGTGGCTGAAGCACATCGATCTGCAGCTCGGCGACGACGGTCCCGAGATCTCATACTCAGAGGTGACGATCACCCAGTGGGAACCCGAAGAGAGGACGTACTAGGAACATGGCCGCCTACACGCTGAAGGTCCGCCGCTTCCAGCCCGAGACGGGTGAGGGCCCGTACTGGGAGGAGTTCGACGTCGACCTCGACCCCTCGCTCTCGGTCCTCGACGGGTTGCTCCAGGCACGCGACCGCGACGACGGCTCGCTCTCGGTCCGCTGCTCCTGCCGGGCGGCGATCTGCGGCTCCTGCGGGATGAAGATCAACGGCCAGTCGGGGCTCGGCTGCAAAACGCAGATCGGCGAGGCCCAGGAGAAGGCCGACAAGTTCTCGCACGCCTCCTCGGGCGAAGAGGAGGCGCTGCCGACCGGCGACGGGCCGGCGCCGATCGTCGTCGAGCCGATGGGGAACCAGCCCGTGATCAAGGACCTGATCACCGACATGGAGTCGACCCACTGGGCCAAGATCCGCCGCGTCACCCCCTGGCTCCTGCCGCATGGCGACCCGCCCGAGCGCGAGTACGTGGTCGAGCCGGAGTCGATGATCGACATCACCCAGTCGATGGCCTGCATCCAGTGCGGGGCCTGCGTCTCCTCCTGCCTCTCGATGGAAGTCGACCCCGACTTCATCGGCCCGGCGGCGCTGGCGAAGGCCTACCGCTTCGTCGGCGACCCGCGCGACGCGGAGACGAAGGAGCGCCTCCACGACCTCGCGTTCGACCCGCACGGGATCTACGACTGCACCCACTGCTTCAGCTGCATCGACGCCTGCCCGAAGGGGGTGGCGCCGATGGACCAGATCATGCGCCTGCGCCGGCGGGCGATCGAGGAGGGCGTCGAGGGCGACCCCAACAACGGCGCCAACCACGTTCACGCCTTCACCAAGATGATCGAGAAGAAGGGGACCAACGACGAGGCGCTGCTGATCCAGGAGACCTACGCGCCCGGCATCAAGGGCAAGCTGAAACCGACGAAGAGCGCGATCAAAGGCCTGGTCAACTCGCTGCCGACGGTGCTGCGGGCGATCAAGACCGGCAAGGCCCGCTCGCTGCCGAAGCTGATCCCCGGCGTCCACCCGAAGCTCCCCGACGGCGCGCAGGACGAGGTCAAGGCGATCTACGCCCACGCCGAGGACCACCGCGAGGAATTCAACATCTACATCTCGGGCGAGGAGGACGTCGTCCCGGAGCCCGACGAGACCGTTGAGGAGGAGGCATGAAGCTCGCTTACTGGCCAGGCTGCGTCTCGCGCGGCTTCACGACCGAGCTGCACGGCTCGATGGCGATCGTCGCCGAGCAACTCGGGATCGAGTTGGTTGAACTCGACCGCGCCAACTGCTGCGGCGCCGGGATCATCGCCGAGCACAACCAGGAGCTCGCCGACACGCTCAACGCGCGGACCTTCGCCCTCGCCCAGCAGACCGGGCTGGCGATGATGAACATCTGCTCGACCTGTCAGGGCGCCCAGAGCGAGTGCCAGCAGCGCCTCGACGCCGACTCGGCCTATCGCGCCCACATCAACGAGGTGCTGAGCGGCCAGGGCCTCTCCTACGAGAAGGGCAAGGACGGCTTCACGAACAAAAACTTCCTCTGGCTGCTGGTCGAGGACTACGGGCTCGATCGCCTCGCCGATCTCGTCAAGCGGCCGCTGACCGGCCTGCGGGTCGGCCCGTTCTACGGCTGCTACGTGGTCCGGCCCAAGGACCGGCTCGGCTACGACGAGTACCCGGATCGCGATCTCTACCTCGAGCAGGTGATCGAGGTCCTCGGCGGCGAGGTCGTCGAATACGACGGCGCCCGCAAATGCTGCGGCTTCCCGGTGATCACGATGAACCGCGACACCTCGCTGCGCCAGGCCGGCACCCACATCGGCGACGCGCTCGACGCCGGCGCCGACTGCCTCGTCACGCCGTGCCCGCTCTGCCACCTCAACCTCGACATGCAGCAGCCGGAGGCGGCGAAGATCGTCAACCGCGATCTCGGCCTCGCCGTCCTCCACCTGCCGCAGCTGGTCGCGCTGGCGCTGGGCGCCGAGCCCAAGGAGCTCGGGATGAAGCGCCACATCGCCTCGACCAAGTGGGTCGAGGAGCGGATCGCCCCCGTCGCCGCCGCCTAGCGCTGCTCGAACCCGACCTGCCGCGCCAGCCAGCGGGCTCCGACCGTGTCGGTCAGGCCGTGGGCGACGATCGAGGTGAGGATCGCGATCGCGGCGATGTCGAAGATCAGTTCGCCGCTGCCGACGCTCGATTTGAGCACGAACAGCGCGAACAGCATCGAGGCGACGCCCTTCGGGCCGAACCAGGCCATGAACGCTCTCTCGGACTGCGGAAGGCCGGTTCGGAACAGCGATAGCGCGACCGCCACGGGGCGGGCGATGAGCAGAGCGAAGCCGACGAAGACCACCAGTGGCGGGATGCTGTGGTCGAAGCCGGTGGCGACGATCAGGGCGCCGAAGACGAAGAAGGTCAGGACCTGGGTGATCGCGCTGACGTTCTCGGCGAACTCGACGAAGCCGGCGGGGACGTCGTGCTCGGCGGCCCCCATCGCGATGCCGCAGACGAATGCCGCGATCAGGCCGTTGCCGATGGTGACGTCGGCGAGGCCGAACGCGGCCAGAGCGAACCCGATCGCGTAGATGCCCTCGTAGCGGGCGGTGATGCCACCGCCGGGCAGGTGGTGATGGAGGCGGCCACCGGCGATCCCGAGGCCGATCCCGACGGCGGCGCCGAACAGCGCCTCGCCGGCGAGCTTCGCCGCTTCGGCCCCCGCGTCGCCACCGGGGGAGGCGAGGACGAGGAAGAAGAGGACGAAGGGCAGGGCGAGGCCGTCGTTGAGCCCGGACTCGAGGTTGAGCGTGTGGCGGACGGCGCTCGGCACGATTCGCGAGGTCACCACCGCCGAGGTGACGACTGGGTCGGTGGGAGCCAGAACCGCGCCGAGAAGGAAGGCCTCGGCCCAGCCGAGGGCGGGGAAGAGGATCTTGGCAGCCAGGGCGAGCAGCGCCATCGTGATCGGCATCGCGATCACCAGCGCGCGGGCGACCGGGCTCCAGTGCCGGCGCAGCAGCTCGCGCTCGACAAACATCCCGTCGGAGAACAGGGTGAGTATCAGCGCCAGCTCCACCAGCTCGACGATCGAGTCGTCGCGGGGATCGACGTGAACCACCCCGATCGCGGCGAGGAAGATTCCGACCGCGACCGAGAGGACCGAGGCCGAGAGAACCGTCCCCCGCATCAGGCCGGACAGCGCGGCAACCACGGCGAGAAGGGCGCCGAACAGCAGCACCGCCTCCCCGAAGCCGATGTCCATCGGGGCTACGCTACCGAGACGCCGACGAGCCCGCGCTCGACCAGGAGCTCCGCCAGCTGGACCGCGTTGGTCGCAGCTCCCTTGCGGAGGTTGTCGGAGACGATGAAGAGGTCGATCGCCTGCTCGTTGCCCGGGTCGCGGCGGATGCGGCCGACGAAGACGTCGTCGCGGCCGGCTGCCTCGATCGCCATCGGATAGTCGCCGGCGCCGGGGTCGTCGACGACGGTGATGCCGGGCGCTGCGCCGAGCAGCTCGCGGGCGCGCTCGGGCGAGAGCGGCTCGCGAGTCTCGAGGTTGACGGCCTCGGAGTGGCCGGTGACGACCGGCACCCTGACGCAGGTGGCGCTGACCCGGATCGAGGGGTCGCCGAGGATCTTCCGGGTCTCGTTGATCAGCTTCCGCTCCTCGTCGGTGTGGTCGTCGCCGTCGGGGAAGCTGCCCGCCTGCGGCAGGACGCTGAAGGCGATCTGGTGCGGGTAGACGCTGCTCTGCGGCGGTCGGTTGTCGAGGACCGCGCGCGACTGATCGAGGAGCTCGTCGACCGCCGCCTTGCCGGTCCCCGAGACCGCCTGGTAGGTCGAGATCACGAGGCGCTCGATCCCGGCCTCGTCGTAGAGCGGCTTCAGGGCGACGACCATCTGCATCGTCGAGCAGTTGGGGTTGGCGATGATCCCGCGGTGCCCGGCGAGCGCGTCGGGGTTGACCTCGGCGACGACCAGGGGCACGTCCTCGTCCATCCGGAAGTGGCTGGTGTTGTCGACGACGACGGCGCCCGCCTCGACGAATCGCGGCACCCACTCGGCGCTCACCGACCCGCCCGCGGAGGAGAGCACCAGGTCGAGGCCCTGGATCGAGTCCTCACTCAGCGCCCGGCACTGGATCGTGCCGCCGGCCCACTCGATATCGCGGCCGGCCGAGCGCTCGGAGGCGAACGGGACGACCTCGGCCGCCGGGAACTCACGATCAGCGAGCAGCTCGAGGATCGTCGTCCCGACCAGGCCGGTCGCGCCCAGCACTCCGACTCTGTATCCGTCGCCGTTCATCTCAAAAAAGTATGACCGGCGCGATCAGGGGGTCACCGTCGGGCGATGCGCCTCGCCGGTGGGTTCCTCTCTCTTGATCGCGTCCTCCCCGAGCTCGAACGCCTCATGGAGCGCCCGGACCGCGTCCGGGACGCGGTCGGCGGAGATGACGCAGGAGATCTTGATCGGCGAGGTCGAGATCATCTCGATGTTGATGGCCTCGCCGCCGAGCACCTCGAAGACGCGGGCGGCGACGCCGGGATGTGAGCGCATGCCGGCGCCGACGATCGAGACCTTGCCGATCCGCTCGTCGGTCCGCACGCCCTGGCTGAGGTCGCCGAGGGCGGCGATCGAGTCGGTCGCGGTCCTCAGGTCGGAGCGGTCGACGGTGAAGGAGAGATCGGCCAGGGCGTCATCGCCCACCGGCTCGTTCTGGATGATCACGTCGACGTTGACGCCGGCCTCGGCCAGCGCGGTGAAGATTCGCCCGGCGACGCCGGGCTCGTCGCGGACCCCGGTCAGCGTCACCCGCGCCTCCCCGTCGGAGTGGGTCACCGCTGTCACGAATGGCTGCTCCATGCTCTCCTTTTCGGACTCTTCCTCGGAGACGACGAGGGTACCGGGGCCGTCCTCGAAGCTGCTGCGGCAGTGGATCCGGACTCCGTGGTTGCGGGCGTACTCGACCGAGCGCAGCTGCAGCACCTTCGCTCCCGAGGCCGACATCTCGAGCATCTCCTCATAGCTTGCGGTCGCCAGCTTCCGCGCGTCGGGGACGATCCGCGGATCGGCGCTGAAGACGCCGGAGACGTCGGTGTAGATCTCGCAGACGGAGGCTTCCAGAGCGGCGGCGAGCGCGACCGCGGTCGTGTCGGAGCCGCCCCGGCCCAGCGTCGTCACGTCGCGGCTGTCGGTGGAGACCCCCTGGAAGCCGGCGACGAGGACGATCCGGTCGTCCTCGAGCGCCTCGCGGATGCGGTCGGCGCGGACGTCCATGATCTTCGCCCTGGTGTGGGAGGAGTCGGTCACGATCCCCGCCTGCGAGCCGGTCAGCGAGATCGCGTTGTGGCCCATGTCATGGATCGCCATCGCGCACAGCGCGCAGGAGATCCGCTCGCCGGTCGAGAGCAGCATGTCCATCTCGCGCGAGTCGGGCCGATCAGAGATCTCCATCGCCTGCGCGACCAGCTCGTCGGTCGTCTTGCCGCGCGCCGAGAGCACCGCAACGACCCTGCTGCCGGCCTCGCGAGCGTTGACGATCCGCCCCGCGGCGCGCTTGATCTCCTCGGCGCCCGCCACCGATGTGCCGCCGAACTTCATCACCACCGTCTTTGTCTCCCGGGCGTTCATCGACCCGCCTGAGAATAGTGACGTCGGGCGCCCGCCCCGACCGAGTCGGCGTGTGATCGGAATCACACCTGGAGATATATCTGTGCGATATATCTTGTTTATGGATTTGAGCTCGACCGCATACGTGATCCTCGGGATGGTCAGCGTCCACCCCCGCTCCGGCTACGAGATCAAAGCTGCGGTCGACGAGTCGACGCGCCGCTTCTGGGCGGCGAGCTACGGCCAGATATACCCGGAGCTGAGGCGTCTCTCCGAGCAGGGACTCGTCACCGGGATGGATGCGCCCCGCGGTGAGCGAAAACGAACCGTCTACACGATCACCGACGCCGGGATGGAGCGGCTGAAGGAATGGCTCCGCCGCCCGCCGGAGATGTCGGAGATGCGCGACGAAGGCCTGCTCAAGCTCTTCTTCTCGGGCGTGCTCGAGCCCGACGAGGCGGCGGAGACGCTGCGGAGGATGCGCGACCGCCGCGCCGCCCTCGCCGAGGAGCTCGCCGCGCTCGAAGCGGTCGTGATCGAGAAGAGCGACGAGTTCGCGCTGATGGTCGTCAGAGGGGGCGTCGAGTACAACCGCTGGTACGCCGACTGGTGCGAGCGGATGGAGGCAGAGCTGCTCGCCACCGCCCGGAAGGAAAGGAGCACCTGATGTTCGACGCACTCGCCCGGCTCGCCGACCGCCGTGCCCGCCGAATCGGCCTGATCGCGGTCGCCTTCTTCCTCCTCGCCGGGGCGCTCGGCGGCTCTGTCGCGGATCGCCTCGACCCCTACGGCGCCGACGACCCGGCGACGGAGGCGGTGCAGGCTCGCAAGCAGCTCGAGGACGCCGGCCTGCGCGTCCCGGGAGTGATCGTCGTCCTCGATCACGCGCCGGTGTCGAGCCCGGCGACGAAGGCGAGGGTGGCGAGGCTCGAACGCGAAATCGGCAGCCGCGGCGACGTCCAGTCGGTCAGCAGCTTCTACACCACCGGCTCCCGGGACTTCGTCTCGAACGACCGGCGCTCGACCTACGTCTCGGTAGCGCTGAGGCCGACCGGCGACAAGCAGTGGCAGGAAAGCGGCGCCGACATCGCCGAACAGCTCGAGGGCCGGCCGGGACTCGAGGTCGGTGGCGCCGCCGTCGCCCAGCAGCAGGTCAACGACCAGGTCGAGAAGGACCTGAAACGGGCCGAGATGCTCGCCTTCCCGCTGCTCTTCCTGCTCTCGTTCCTGTTCTTCCGCAGCATGGTCGCCGCGCTGCTGCCGGTGATGATCGGAGGGCTGGCGATCGTCGGGACCTTCCTGGTCCTGCGGATCGCCAGCGAGGTCGGTTCGATCTCGATCTTCGCGCTCAACCTGACGACCGGCCTCGGGTTGGGGCTGGCGATCGACTACAGCCTCTTCATCGTCTCCCGCTACCGCGAGGAGATCGCGGCCAGCGGGACCGGCCTGGCGGCGATGCGGCGGGTGATGGCGACTGCCGGCCGGACGGTGTTCTTCTCATCGCTGACGGTCGCGGCGGCGCTCGCCTCGCTGCTCGTCTTCCCGCAGCGCTTCCTCTACTCGATGGGCCTCGGCGGGTCGCTGGTGGTGCTGCTGGCGGCGCTGATCTCGCTGACGGTGCTGCCGGCGGTCCTCACCCTGCTGGGAACCCGGGTCAACTCCATGGCTCCCCGGTTCCTGCAGCGGCGCGCCGAGGCCGACGCCCGCCCCGGCGAGCACGGGTTCTGGTACCGGCTCTCGCGCCTGGTGATGCGCCGCCCGATCCCGATCGCGACCGCCTCCGCCGCCCTCCTGATTCTCCTCGGGCTGCCGTTCTTCGGGATCAGGTTCAACACCGTCGACCCAACCGTGCTGCCGGAGAGCGCCAGCGCGCGACAGGCCTACGACACCATCAGCGAAGAGTTCCCGCCCTACCGCGAGACGCCGATCTGGGTCTCGGTCAAGGGAGTGCCGGCACCGGCGGCGGCGCCGCTGGCGAAGCGGATCGCTCGCACCGACGGCGTCGCGGAGGTCTCGCCGCCGCAGCAGCTGCGCGACGGGGTGACGGTCATCCGCGTGATCTCCTCGAGCCCGTTCAACTCCGGCGCGAGCAAGGCTACGGTCGGGCGCATCCGCGACGTCGAGGCGCCGCCGGGGGCGACCGTCCTGGTCGGCGGCGCGACCGCGGACTTCGTCGACTTCCAGTCGAGCCTCGCCCGCCACCTCCCGATCGCCTTCGGGATCATCGTCATCGCGACCTTGGTGATCCTCTTCCTGATGACGGGATCGGTGATCCTCCCGATCAAGTCACTGATCATGAACGTGCTCAACCTCAGCGCCGTCTTCGGGTTGCTGGTGCTGATCTTCCAGGACGGTCGATTCGAAGGCCTGCTCGGGTACAGCAGCAGCGGCGCGATCGAGCAGTCGATGCCGATCCTGCTGTTCGCGGTCGCCTTCGGGCTCTCGACCGACTACGCCGTGTTCCTGCTCTCGCGGATCAAGGAGGCCCGCGACAACGGCGCCTCCGACTCCGAGGCGGTCGCGATCGGGCTCGAGCGGACGGGCCGGATCGTCACCGCGGCGGCGCTCCTGTTCGCGGTCGCGATCGGCGCCTTCGCGACCTCGGAGATCATCTTCATCAAGCAGAACGGCGTCGGCACCGCGCTCGCAGTCCTGATCGACGCCAGCATCATCCGCGCCCTGCTCGTCCCATCGCTGATGGAGCTGCTCGGAAAGTGGAACTGGTGGGCGCCGGCGCCGCTGCGCCGCGTCTATGAGCGCTTCGGCATCAGCGAGGCGTCGACGGCCGCCTCTGCGCACGCCAACTGAGCGTCGATGAGTCGAACCGGCTCGCCGGTCGCGCCGTATCCTCGGTCAACCGTCGTGAAGTCGCTCGTCCCGCTCGCTGTCTCCTCCGCCGCCCTCGTGGCATGTCTGCTCGTCCCGGCGGCCGCAGCCGCCGCTCCCGCCAACGACCTCTTCGCCAACGCGCAGGAAATCGGGCCGGCGCTGCCGATCGAAGTGCCGGGGTCGACGGTTGAAGCGACGGTCGAGGCCGGCGAGGAGCTACCCGCCGAAGGCCACACCGTCTGGTTCAAATGGACGGCCCCCAGCTCGATGCCGGTCCGGGTCGACGTCTGCGACTACCACGTCGTCGAGGGCCCGGGGAACGAGGGCCTCTGGGCCTACACCGGGACGACGATCCCGACCCTGGGCACGGTCGCTGAAAACTTCACCGGCTGCAGGGTCAGCTTTGCCGCCGTCGGGGGGACCACCTACAGGATCAAATTCGACACCTACTTCGGCGGCGAAGGCAACTTCGTCCTGCGGATGATCGAGGAGACGCCGCCGGCCAACGACGACTTCGCCGCGGCCCAGACCGTCGGCCCGGGATTGCCGATCTCGGTCCCGGGCTCGAACGTCTTCGCGACGACTGAGCCAGGCGAGCCGCACCATGCAAGCAACAACGAAAAAGACTTCCCTCCAGCCGACTCCGTCTGGTACCGCTGGACTCCCGACACCAGCGCGGAGGTCGTGGTGCGGGACTGCGCCGGTGATTTCGCTCCCCGGCTCGGCGTCTACACGGGAACGGCGGTCGCAAGCCTGACGCGGGTCACGACCACCATTCCGCTCGTCAGCTTCCCCTACTGCTCGCTCCGGTTCGAGGCCGAAGCGGGGACCACCTATCGGATCGCTGTCGCCGGATCAGGAGGCGAGCGGGAGGGCAGCTTCACGCTTGACATCCACAGGTTCGTCCGGCCGCCCAACGACGACTTCGAGAACGCAACGCCGATCGGCCCGACCCTCCCGATCTCGGTCGAAGGAACCAACCTCGACGCCGGGACCGAGAGCCAGGAGCCCGACCACTCGCGCTTCGGTGACGGGATCCCGTTCGCCTCCGTCTGGTACTCATGGACCGCGGCCGAGTCCCGCCTGGTCCGGATCAGCACCTGCGGAAGCAGCTTCAGCAGTGTGCTCTCCGTCTACACCGGCACCCTGCTCGACTCGCTCGACAAGGTCGCAACCGGGGAAGGCGGCTGCGAACCGCTGCCCGGCAACACCATCGACCTCCCCGCGCTCGCCGGCGTCCGCTACACGATCGCGATCGATGGCTCGGGCCCGAATAGCGAGGGGCCGTTCACCCTGCGGATCTTCGACCCGTTCGCGTCCGCGCCTCCGGCCGGGGCAATCCCACCCCCACCCGGCACCGCCCCGAAACCGCGCTTCTCGCTCAAACGGGCGCTGAAGCGGTGCCGGAAGATCAGGCGGAAGAAGGCGCGGCGGCGCTGCATCCACCGGGCGCGGCGGAAGGCGAAGCGGCTGGCCTAGGCGAACGCCTGCGCAGCCCGGCGGCGGAGGTCCGCGTTCAGCATCCCGGTGACTTCGCTCGGACGCTCGCCGGCGGACGGGACCGCGTCGCCGATCAGGCCGGTGGCGCGGAAGCCGAACAGCGGTGCGTCGAACCCCGCCTCGCGGATCCGACGGATCAGCTTCACCGCCGACGGCGTGTCGGTGCCGGGGCCGCAGATCACGATCGCGGTGGGGTCGAGGGCCCGCAGGGCGCGCTCGAGTCGCTCCTCGCCGAGCTCGTCGGAGAGCATCAACACCCTGAACCCGGCCCGCCGCAGGGTCAGGTCGAGCGCATGGGCGTGGACCTCCTCGACGTCCTCCCCCTGGCTCGAGTCGAGCAGCAGGATCCCGGCCGGACGCGATGCCGCCGAGGCGAGGCGGCGGGCGCCATGCAGCCACCCCATTGCCCAGCGCGAGGCGAACTCGAGCTCGGCGCCGCGATCGGGCTCGATCGCGAGGCGGTCGACGGCGGGGAGCAGCAGCTCCTCGACCGTGCGCTCCAGCGGCCGGATCGCGAGGCTCTCCTCGACCGCGCGGTCTGCGGCGCTCTCGTCGAAGCTCTCGAAGGCGGCGATCAGGCCGTCGCCGTTGGCGGGCTCGGACTGGCGCTGACGGGCCAGCTCCACGGCCGAGGAGATATTGCCGGTCTGGGCGAGGGCGTCGCGCAGGGTCTGGAGCTCGAGCAGCTCATAGTGGCGGTGGTTGCCCGCGGTCCGGCTCGGCTTCGGGAAGCCGTAGCGACGCTCCCAGCTGCGCAGCGTGTTGGGGCTGACGCCGAGAACTTCGGCAGCGGCATTGGTTCGAATTCCCGCCATGCACGAGATTCTCGCACCGGAAATCCAGGTTTACGCTGGTTATGGACGGATTTTCGGGATCTGTCAGCGATCTTGCACAGCCCGCAGCGCGCCGACCCCGACCGGCTGCCCGACGGCTCGCGCCCGCCACATCGCCTCATCGGCCCCCTGCAGCAGGGTGTCGGCGTCGGCGCCGTGATCGGGGCAGGCGACGACACCGGCCGAGATCCCGATGCTGGCGCCGCCGAGGGCCTCGAGCTGGTCGAGGAGGGCGAGCAGCCGCTCGGCCATCTGGACGCCGCCGACCGTGTCCTGGTTCGGCGCCAGCACGCAGATGCCGTCGTCCTCGATCCGGAAGGACTCGTCGACGAGCCGGACGCTGTCGCGAAGCGCCGCGGCGACAACCGCCAGCACCGTCTCGCGGCCGTTGCCGGGCCCGTTGCTTTTCGCCCCCGGCCCCTCGACGTCGATCACCAGCATTCCGAACGGGTGCCCGTAGCGTTTGTGCATCTCGAGCAGCTGATCGAGCCGATGCCGCATCTGCGGAGGCGGCTCGGTGGCCGGCCCCCGCTCACCTGCGACCTCCGCGACGGCGCCGATCGCGGAAGCGGACACGGTCCCGAACGCCTCCGCCAGGTCGCGCGCCGCGGCCGCAAACGCACTGACGTCGCCGCTCGCCAGCTGTTGCTCGAGCCTCTCCAGCAGCTGCACCTGCATCGAGGAGACCTCGCGCGCCACCTGGCGGATCGAAGATCCGCCCCCGCTGGGTGTCCTGGCCTCCACATCCGAAACTGTTTCGGAAGCGGCGGACACAAGCAAGGGTCGGGGCAGCTAATAGTGGGTTGACAGACGTCCACGGACGTTCGTCCAGCCGGCTGCCGCGGTCAGAGGTTGCGGCGGCCCGCGAGCGCCTTGCCCAGGGTGACCTCGTCGGCGTGCTCGAGGTCGGCCCCGACCGGGAGGCCGCTGGCGAGCCGCGTCACCCTCGCCGAACCGCGGAGCAATTCGGCGATGTGGAGGGCCGTCGCCTCGCCGGTGGTGGTCGGGTTGGTCGCGACCAGGACCTCCTCGACCCCTCCCGCCTCGACCCGGCTGACGAGCTCGGCGATCCGCAGGTCGTCGGCGTCGACGCCGTCGATCGGCGAGAGGGCGCCGCCGAGGACGTGGTAAAGCCCGCGGTACTCGTGGGTGCGCTCGATCGGGATCACGTCGGCGGGCTCCTCGACGACGCAGATCACGGTCTGGTCGCGCGAGCTGTCGACGCAGATCCTGCACAGCGGGCCCTCGGCGAGGTTGAAGCAGCGCTCGCAGAGACCGACCTTCTCCTTCACCTCGCGGATCGCGGCGGCGAGCGCCGTCGACTCCTCGGCGGGGGCGCGGAGGATGTGGAAGGCGAGCCGCTGCGCCGTGCGCTGACCGATCCCCGGCAGCCGCGAGAGCTCGGCGACGAGCCGCGACAGGGGCGCCGGCCCCTCCCCGTTCAAGTCCCCGGCAGGCCCATGCCGCCGCCGAGCCCGCCGGTGATCCCGCCCATCTTCGAGCCGGCAAGGTCCTGGGCGGCCCGCAGCGCCTCATTGACGGCGGCCTGGACCATGTCGGCGAGCCTCTCGGACTCCTCTGGATCGATCGCCTCGGGATCGATCTTGATCTCGCGCAGGGTGAGGTCGCCGCCCATCTTGACCTTGACCATGCCGCCGCCGGCGCTGGCCTCGACGACCTCGTCCTTCAGCTGCTCCTGGGCCTGGAGCATCTGCTCCTGCATCTGCTGAGCCTGTTTCATCAGGGCGTTCACGTCGAATCCGCCCGGGCCGCCGCCTCGCGCCATCAACCGACCTCCTCTGCGTCGAACTCGCTCTTCAGCCTCTCAACCAGCGCCTCATGGTCCACCGCCTCCTCGGGCGGCTTCTCCTCTCCGTCCCCATCGCCGCCGTCGAGGAGTATGTAGTGCAGCTGCAGCCTCTGCCCTGTCACCGAGTCGAGTGCCTCCACCAGCTGGTCGCGCTTGTCTGGCGCCTCCGCCTTGCGTTTGTTGAAGGTGGCGTTCCCGGGGAAACCGATCCTCAGGCCCTCGTCATCCAGTCCCACCGGCCTCGCGCCCTCGAAGGTCGCCGCCAGCGCCGGCGCCGACTTCAACAGGTGATCCAACACCGCCGGCCAAACTCGCTGAATCTCCTCGAGCGACAGCCCCTCGCCCTCGCTCGCGCCTCCCTCAGGCGGGGCGCCCGTCGCCGACTCCGGTGCATTGGGCTGTTGGGCTGTTGCCGGAGCGGCCTGGACAGAGCCATCTTTCTCGGATTTGGTCCCTTCCGCGGGTGGTGCGGGGGATGACTCCTCGCCCGCAGCGTCGTCCCGCGAGGACGAGGAGTCATCCCCCGTGACAGGACCCGCGGGCCGGGGCGCATCCGAGTGAAGACTCTGTTCAAGCCTCTCGACCCTGCGGAGGAGCCCCTCCGCCCCGGGGTCGAGGTCAGGCCGCGCCGCCTTCAGCAGCGCGATCTCGACCGCCATCCGGGCGTCATCGCCCTCCCGCACCGCGGTCAGCGCCGCCGCCAGCTCGTCGATCGTCCGCACCAGCGTCGCGGGCCCGACGGCGGCCGACTGGGCGGCGAGGCGGTTGGCGTCGGTCGCGGTGACGACGAAGGTGTTGGGGACCTCGCCGACGGTCTGGGTCACGAGCAAATGGCGCAGGTGACCGAGCAGGTCACGGGCGAACTGCGCCGGGTCGCGGCCCGACCGGGCCATCTTCTCGACCTCGACCAGGACACCCCGCGGGTCCTCGGCGGCGACTGCGTCGACGGCGCCGAACAGGAGCTCGGCGTCGGCGGCCCCGAGCAGCTCGAGCACCGAGTCGAGCCCGATCTTCTCACCGCCGAAGGCGACCAGCTGGTCGAGGGTCCCGAGCGCCTCGCGGAAGCTGCCGGAGGCCGAGCGGGCGATCATCGCAACGGCGCCCTCCTCGATCTCGATCCCCTCGGCGGCGGCGACCCTCTCGAGCACCTCGGAGATCTGCTCGAGCGAGGGTCGCTGGAAGTCGAAGCGCTGGCAGCGGTCGGCGATCGTCGGCATCACCCGGTGGGCCTCGGTCGTGGCGAGGACGAAGACGGTGTTCGGCGGCGGCTCCTCGAGCGTCTTCAGGAAGGCGTTCCAGGCCTCCTTCGTGAGCATGTGGGCCTCGTCGAGGATGTAGACCTTGTGGTGGCCGCCGGCGGGCGCGTAGGCGACCCGCTCGCGGAGGTCGCGGATGTCGTCGACCGAGCGGTTCGAGGCGGCGTCCATCTCGATCACGTCAATCGAGGTGCCCGCCGCGATCGTCAGGCACGATTCGCATTCGCCGCAGGGGTTGACGGTCGGCCCGCCGCGCTCGCAGTTGAGTGAGCGGGCGAGGATCTTCGCCATCGACGTCTTTCCGGTCCCGCGCGAGCCGACGAACAGGTAGGCGTGGTGGACCTTGTCCTGCTCGACCGCGTTGCGGAGGGTGCGGACGACGTGCCGCTGCCCGACCACCTCGTCGAAGGAGCCGGGGCGATGGCGGCGGTAAAGGGAAGTCGAATCGCCGGGGGAGGCCATCTCGGCCCAGTGTATCTGCGGGCTCCACCGCTCCCTGTACGGTGCGCCGGTGAATTCCCGGGCGAGAGGGAAGCTGGTGCCGGCCGCCTGGATCGCGGGGGTCTCGGCCCTGCTGCTGCTGATCTTCCCGTTCGGGTTCCCCAACTACGACACGATCTACGCCCTGCTCTGGGGCCGGGAAATGGCGGAAGGGATGAGCCCCGACATGTCCGCCGCCCTGCCTCCGACGCCGCACCCGCTGGCGGAGCTTTTCGGGCTCGTCACAAGCCCGCTCGGCGACGGCTCGATCGACCTGACGATGGTGATCGCCTACGTCTCGCTCGGCCTCGTCGGCTACCTCGTCTACCGGCTCGGCTCGCTCTGGTTCGACCGCCCGATCGGCGCCGTCGCGGCGTTGATCGTCCTCACCCGGGCGCCCTACCTCTCCAACGGGCTGCGCGCCTACGTCGACCTCCCCTACATCGCGCTCGTGCTCGGCACGCTCGTGATCGAGACCCGGCGGCCGCGCGCCGGCTGGCCGGTCCTCGCCCTCCTCGCCCTCGCCGGCCTCCTCCGCCCCGAGGCCTGGCTCTTCTCCTTCGCCTACCTCGCATATCTGCTCTTGGACATCCGCCCGCCGGCCTCAACCGATGGGGTCGGCGAGGACGACGATGGGGTCGGCAAGGACAGCTCACCGGGGCCCGAGCCCTCAGAGGAGAGGGACAACCTTCTCTCTCCCGGTGGGATGGGACTTCTTGCCCTAGCCCTCGCGGGGCCGATCCTTTGGGCGCTGTTCGATTGGATTACAGCGGGCAGCCCCACCTACTCCTTCACCGGCACCCGTGACACCGTCGAAACGCTCGAACGCCAGACCGGGCTGGTCGACCTGATCCTCTACGGGCCGCGCCGGCTCGGCGAAGTGCTGCAGTGGCCGGGAATGGTGGGCGCCGCGGGCGGGATCGTTCTCGGCTTCGTCTTTCTCCGCCGGCGCTCGGCCGTCGGGATCGCGGCCGCGGTGCTCGCCCTCGGCGCCTTCGCCGTCCTGGCGGTCTCCGGCCTCGCGATCATCGCTCGGTACACGATGCTCGCCGCAGCGGTGCTGGCGGTGTTCGTGGCGGTCGGCCTGCTCGGCTGGCGGCTGCTCGAGCCCGGCCATCGCTGGCGGCGGCTCTGGCAGGCCTTCGCCGGCGTGGTCGCTCTGATGTTCGTCATCTGGGGGCCGAACCAGTACGACCTCCTGCACCAGGTCCACACCGACCTCAGCAACCAGGGTGAAATCGAGTCCGACCTCCATGACCTGGCCCGCTCGGACGCATTCGAACCCCTCTGCCTGCCGATCTCGGTCCCGAACCACCGCGCGGTTCCGCGCCTCGCCTTCGACCTCAAGGTGCCCCCGAGCCGGATCATCAGCTCCTCCGAGCAGCACCAGCCGCAGCACGGCTACTTTCTGAAACCGGCATCCCCATTCGTGATCCACAACTTCATCCTCGATCCCAACGACACGACGCGATTCACCTCGACCGTCCCGCCAGGTTTCGAGGAGGTCGGCCGCAACCAGTCCTGGATCCTCTACAGGCGCTGCTGAGGCTCAGCCGCGCTCGACCCGCTCGATCGCCGCGTGGGTGCCGGCGGCGAGCGCGGGGCTGGCGAGGTCGACCTCGGGCGGCAGCTCGATGTGGAGGTCGTTCGAGGGGTCGAGACGGGCCGTCACCTCGGCGGCCCGCGAGTCGAGGACGTGGCCACCGCGACGGCGCTCGGCATCGACGAAGTGAAGGTGGAAGCCGCTGACCTCGATCCCCTCGGCGTAGCTCGGGAAACGGAACCCGAGCATCGTCCCGCTGACGTCGTCGAGCTCGAACACGCGCTGTTCGGCGACGACCTCGGTCAGCGGCCGGTACGGAGGATGCTGGCGCGGCACCGAGCGCGCCCGGACCGACTCGAAGCGGCCGTCGAGGCGGATTGCGCACGACGACGCCCCCTCCGGGATCAGGCCATCGATCGCCGCGAGCAGGCCCTCGTGGGAGAGCGGCCCTCCGATCGCGGCCTCGATCGTCGGCGTGAACTCGGTAACCACCGCGAACGGGGTCCGCTCACCCGGCGCAACCTCGGCGATCGCGCCGTCGACCGCCGCCCGATAGAAGCGTCCGTCGATCGCGATCATCTCGCCGTCGAGGCCGTTCAGCGTCCCGAGCCCGAGGTCGCCGTGCTCAGCGAGCTCGGCGAAGGTGAGGTCGCCGTCGTAGGCGCCATCGAGCAGAGCGGCGATCGTCGAGGCCTGGAAGAGGACGTGCGGCTCGTGCTCCTCGTGCAGTTCGCGCTCACGCATCGTCTCCACGTGGAGAGCCCTGATCCACTTCTCGTCGAGCACGGCGGGCAGTCTCCCAGCTCGCCCGAAGGCTCGGAGGCGCAACCTGGCAGCATCAGATCAATGGCGGCAATAGAGCTTCGCGGGGTGGTGAAGCGGTTCGGGCCGATCACCGCGGTCGACGGCCTCGACCTCGAGGTGCCGGAGGGCATCTGCCTCGGCCTGCTCGGGCCCAACGGCGCCGGCAAGTCGACGACGATGCGGCTGCTGACCGGCCAGGCCCTTCCCGACGAAGGCGTCCTCCGGGTCCTCGGCCACGAGCTGCCGGCCGAGTCGAAGGTGGCGCGGGCCGAAATGGGGGTCGTCCCGCAGCTCGACAACCTCGACGTCGACGTCACCGTCGAGGACAACCTGGCGGTCTACGCGCGTCTCTACCGGGTGCCCGACGTCGCCGGCGCGGTCGAGCGCGCTCTCGAGCTGGCCCGTCTCACCGCCCGGCGGCGCGACGCGGTCGACGAGCTCTCGGGCGGGATGCGGCGGCGCCTGCTGGTTGCCAGGGGCCTCGTCCACGACCCGAAGCTTATCCTCCTCGACGAGCCGACCGTCGGTCTCGATCCCCAGATCCGGACCCAGATCTGGACTCTGATCGACAGCCTCCGCACGCAGGGGAAGACGATCCTGATGTCGACCCACTACATCGAGGAGGCGGAGAGGCTCGCCGACGAAGTCGCGGTGATGACGAAGGGGATGATCATCAGCCGCGGCCGCCCGGCGGAGCTGATCGCCGAGCACGCGGGCCGTGAGACGGCGGAAATCTACGCCCCGCCGGAGCGGCTCGCCGCGGCCAGGGCACGCGCCGAGGCGGCAGGCCTCAGGGTCCGCCCGGCCGGCCCGGCGATCGCGATCGTCGGCTCCGAGCAGGCCACCGACGGCGCCGTCCCCTCGAACGCCGTCCGCCGCGCCGCCTCGCTCGAGGACGTCTTCGTGCTCCTCACCGGGGAGGAGGCGGAGTGAGCGCGGAGCGAGCAAGCGTCCATATCTGTCTCCTCGCGCAGCGAGCGAAGCGCGAGGTATTTGAGTGAGCGCGGAGCGAGCGCAGACGGTCGGGCTGCGGCGGCTCGAACCGGCTGCGATCGCCGGGGTGATGAGCCGCGAGCTGGCGAACTTCAAGACCTACTGGAGGGGCACGACCTTCTCCAGCCTGCTCGAACCGATCGTCTACCTGCTCGCGTTTGGCCTCGGCCTCTCGGCGACGCTCGTCGACGAAGTCAACGGCACCCCGTACGTGCAGTACGTCGGCACCGGGATGGTCGCGACCGCGGTGATCTTCTCCAGCGCGCTGCCGGCGATGTTCGGGACCTTCGTCAAGCACCGCTTCCAGAACACCTACGAAGCGGTCCTCGCTGCCCCGGTCGACGTCGAAGAGCTGGTCAGCGCCGAGATGCTCTGGATCGGCCTGCGCGCCAGCATCTACGGCTGCTTCCCGCTGCTGGTGACGATGCTTTTCGGCCTCGATCCCGCGCCGGGGATGCTGCTGGTGCCGCTGTTCTGCCTCGCAACCGCGCTCGGGTTCGCCGGGTTCGGGATCGCGATGGCGGCGATCGTCGCCAAGATCGACCAGTTCAACTACGTGACGGCGCTGTTCGTGACCCCGCTCTTCCTCGTCTCCGGCGCCTTCTTCCCGATCGACGAACTCCCCCGGGGAGTGCAGGTCGTCGCCCAGCTCAATCCGCTCCACCAGCTGGTCGAACTGGTCCGCGGCGGCGCCTTCGGCTTCGATCCGATCGACCTCGTCCGGTTCGCCGGGCTCGTCGCCTTCGCCCTCGTCATGTGGCGGGTCGCGGTCGACCGGATGGAGGCGCGGCTGATCGACTGAAGCAACATGACGGAAAATAACGTCACGTTAGATACCGTGACATCATATTGTGCTAGGTTGAACCCATGACCGCACATACCGAAGAGCCTGGCGACCGCGTGGCAACGGACGGCGCCGGCCCGGCGGACATGACGATCGAGCAGCTCGCCGCTCGCTCCGGGATCACGGTCCGGAACATTCGCTCGCACCGCGCGCGCGGTCTTCTCCCTCCACCGGAGGTCCGCGACCGGACCGGCTATTACGGGCCCGAGCATCTCAACCGGCTGCGGCTGATCCAAGAGCTGCAGGAAGAGGGGTTCAACCTCAGGGCGATCGAGCACCTGCTCGAGAAAAGACCCGGGCCCGCCGAGCAGATGCTCTCCTTCAAGCACGATCTGGAGGACTTCGAGACCGAGGAGCCACAGACGTTCACACGGGACGAACTCCTGGAGCGCTTCGGCGACGACACTGACGCCGCGATCAAGCGGGCGTCGGAGTTTGGCGCCCTGGTCCCCACCGGTGAGGACCGCTACGAGGCACCCTTCCCGTCGCTTCTCGACGCGGCCGAGGCCGTGGTCCAGGAGGGGGTTCCCCTCCGCCACACCCTTGTCGTCCTCGGCAAGGTACAGGGCCGCTGCAGGTCGATCGCCCATGAGTTCGTGCGGCTGTTCCTCGAGGACGTCTGGAAGCCCTTCGAAGCGGACGGCTATCCCGAGGAGCGATGGCCCGAGGTCCGCGAGGCGCTGCACCGACTGCGGCCGCTCTCCTCACGGGCGGTCGGCGCGATCTTCCAGATGACGATGGCCGATGAGGTCGACTCGGCCTTCGGGAGACAGCTCGAGCGTCTAAGCAAAGGAAGGAGCTAGGAGATTGACTGCTTCCGATCTCACCACCAATCGAGCGAGGGACGGCCAGGGGGGGTCCGATGACGTCCTGAAACAGTGGCTCAACCTCGCCGTGACGGGCG
This sequence comes from Solirubrobacterales bacterium, assembly GCA_036265675.1. Classification (GTDB taxonomy): domain Bacteria; phylum Actinomycetota; class Thermoleophilia; order Solirubrobacterales; family 70-9; genus VRUE01. Next base: position 46,009 of record DATAOP010000047.1, on the reverse strand, counting down.
AGCGGACCGCGAGCGCGACGGTCCGAAAATTTGTGGACACCGTCGACAAGGTCACACCCCTAGACAGGGTCGGACTGGCGAGGCGACGGGAGGTGATCGCCGCCGCCCTGGAGATGACGCAAAGGCTGGCCCATTCGCCTTACGACCTCGGGCGCAGCCTCGTGCAGAGCGCCGTGCTGGTCAACGTCAATGTCGACGTCGATGTCGCGTCCCAACAACCCCCACACAATTGAAAGGACTCGAGATGGCCGCAACAAAGACGAAACCCGAGACGTCGAGAATCAGGAAGACGACCGATCTCTCCGAGCAGGTACTCGCGCAGGTCCAGACTGGTCAGCACAGGGCGATCGAGGCGGTACGTGAGTTCATGGCGTCCGCCGACCAGGCGCTCCCGACGCGCACCGATGGGCCCTCCAGACGGGAGAAGATCATCGACTCGGCGCTGGTGATGACGGAGCGGCTCGGCAAGGCCCAGTACGACTTCGTTCGCAACGTCGTGCACAGCGCCGGCGAGTCGCTCGGTGGCTCGAGCGAATCCAGGTAGCGGAGGCGGCGGCATGCCATGAACAAGAGCGTTTCCCCATTCGGTCTCCTGCGCCGCCTTCCGAGCGACGTATCAGCGGCGCTGCGCCTGATTCCCTCGATAGCGGAGCACACCGAGAGGCTGCATGAGATGACGAGCCGGCTCACGCGCATCTCCGGCGACACGGAGGCACTGCCGCCGCTGGAGAGAAACATGGAGCGTGTGGCCGAGACGACCAGCGCGATCGACGCGAGGCTGAGGGAGATCGAAAAGGCGATGCCGGTGCTCGTCGAAGTCCAGAGGCATCTCGATCAGCTGCCGGAGACGATGGCCGGGCTCGACCAGGGCATCGACCGTCTCAGCGCGCTGATGGAGCGGATTCTCCCCTCGCTGGATGGACTCGGCGTGAACGTCGAGGCTCTTCGCGTCGAGGTGGCCCCTGTTACCCGCCTCGCCAGTCGAGTGCCGGGGCAGAGAAGGGGCGACTAGCCCACGTCACCTACACGGCGCCGTTACGTCCGTTCGCGGCCGGGGTAGCCGCGGGTCATCGAGGCGACCGCGAGACAGACGAGCGAGCGCAGCCTCGCCGCAGCCCGGGAGAGCGGGGAGACCAGGCGCACGGCCCTCATCGCGCTGAGCGCCAACGCCGTCATCGCCGCCGCGAAGCTGTTCGGCGGCCTGGCCAGCGGCTCAGCCGCGATGTTCGCCGAGGCGGCGCATTCCCTCGCCGACACCACCAACCAGGGATTCCTGCTGATCTCGATCGCGCTGAGCGGGCGCGAGCCGACGCCGGGCAGGCCGTTCGGCCATGGGCAGGAGCGCTTCCTCTGGACCTTCATGGCGGCGGTCGGGATGTTCCTCGCGGGCGCCGTGTTCGCGATCGGCTGGGGTCTCTATGAGCTGCTGGTGCCGCCCGGCGGCGAGACCGAGTTCCTGATCCCCTTCGTCGTCCTCGGGCTCTCCTTCCTCGCCGAGGGGACCTCGTGGATGAGGGCACTGCGGCAGACTCGCAGCGAAGCCGCCGACGCCGGGATGCCGGTGATCGCCTACGCCAGGACCAGCCGCGACCCGAACGTGAAGATGGTGCTGTTCGAGGACACCGCGGCTCTGGCCGGCATCGCCCTCGCGGCCGCGGGGCTCGGAACGCAGGCGCTGACGGGCGCCGAGCTCTGGGACCCGGTCGCGTCGGTGCTGATCGGCGTGCTGCTCGTCGCAGTCGCCGTCTGGATGGCGCGCGACGCCAAGCATCTGCTGATCGGCTCCTCGGCGCGCCCGGAGGAGCGCCAAAAGCTCGAGGAGGCGATCGAGGGCTTCGACGAGGTCCGGGAGGTCGAGGAGCTGCTGACGATGATCCTTGGCCCCAAGGCCCTGCTGGTCGCCGCGCGGGTTGACCTCGAGGACGGCATCGACGCCGGGCAGGTGGAGCGGCTCTCAAACGAGATCGACTCGCGGCTGCAGGAGGTGGTCCCGGACGTGACCGAGGTCTTCCTCGATCCCACTCCGGGCAGGCCAGGGCTGGGAGGGCGGTAAATGGACCGTGCGTCCCGCCTTCGAGACGAAGTCACCGGGCGTGTCCACCGCGTTTGGCTCGGGCCGGGCTCGCCTGCGGCACCCGCGGCATCCGCTTAAGGCTGCTTCCTTCCGGACCTGACCTGATTCACGTGCCCACGTCGCGCAGGACCCGGCCGTCAATGCCGCCCCCGGCGCACTGACCCCGACGGCCAGCCCCTCGGAACGGGTTTCGGCCCCGCTAGAGCGGATTGCGGGTTACAGGGCACCGCTGATTCCCCGCCTAGCACGGTCCGCATCCCATCCTAGCGACGGGTGAAGGAGATCAGCTCCTCGCGGTCGGATTCGCCGGAGACGTCCATCGCCATCGCCTCGCCGACGTTCGGCGCGTAGAGCTTGTACTCGACGACCCTCGGCTCGAGCGGCGATGTCTCCTTGGTCAGGACGGCGCTGCCGAAATGACCGAACGGGACCTGGACCTGCTCTTCGGTGCTGAGGACCCGGGCGCTGTCTTCCGCTTCGCCGGCGTAGAACTCCTGCCGGTAGGCCTGGCCCGTCCGCGGCCGGGCCGGCATGATCACCCCGGGCTGGGCCCCGTCGACGCCCGCCTCCCATGACCCTTCGCTGGAGACCGCTCTGCCGTTCTTGTACTCCGTGGTCTGCTCGCCCAGGTACCAGACATTGCCGGCCGAGTCCTGCGCGTACCAGTCGTCGGTCACCTCCGCCGGCCTGCCGTGCTCAGTCGCGACGTCGTGGACGACCCGGGCCTCGACGCCGTCAGCGATCATCTTCGTCCGGCCGGTGACGGTGACGACGTCCCGCTTCACCGTCCCGCCCGCTTCGTTCTCGCGGTAGATCCAGCGGTTTCCCGGCCGCGCCGGCCAGTACGGATTGTCGATCGCGACGGTGAATTCCGCCGGGGCGACGTGGGACTGCTCCGATCCCTGTGGCAGCCCTCCGGCGGCGACGGTGCTCTCCCCGCCACCGCCGCAGCCGCTGCCGAACGCCGCCGCGACCACGAGCACGAGGCCTGGGAACGACACGAGCCTCATCGTCCGAAGTTAGCGCGATCCGCGGGAGGCGGCCATAGGATCGAGCGGGATGAAGATCGAAGTCGACTCCGGGTCGTTCTTCGCGATCGTCGTCGTCGCGGCGCTGGCGGCGGTGACGGTGGCGATCGTCCCCCGCCGCCTCGCGCCTCCCGTCGTCGTCCTCGAGCTCCTGCTCGGGATCCTCGTCGGGCCCCAGGTGCTGGGACTGGCGCACTCCGACGCATTCATCGACTTCTTCTCCAACCTCGGCCTCGGGATGCTCTTCTTCTTCGCCGGCTACGAGATCGACTTCGACCGGATCAGGGGGCGGCCGCTGGAGCTCGGGGCGCTGGGCTGGTTGTTCTCGATCGTCCTCGCCTACTCGATCGCAGGGGTGCTGGCGGCGGCCGGCGTGATCGTCTCCGCCCTCTACACGGGCTCGGCGATGGCGACGACCGCGATCGGCACCCTGATCCCGATTCTCCGCGACAACGGTGAGCTGAAGACGCGTTTCGGGACGTATCTGCTGGCAGCGGGCGGCGCCGGCGAGTTCGGCCCGGTCCTGCTGGTGACCCTGGTGCTGTCGACGAACCAGCCCCTCCACGAGGCCGGGATCCTGGTCGCCTTCGTCGCCCTCGCCCTCCTCCTCGCGCTGGCCTCGGTGCGGCTCGCCTGGCGCGGCTGGTCGGCGCTCGAAAGGACCTTCGAGTCGAGCAGCCAGCTGGCGGTGCGGATCACGGTCGTGCTCGTCTTTGGCCTCGTCCTACTCGCCGGCGAGCTCGGCCTCGACATCCTCCTCGGCGGCTTCGTCGCCGGGATGATCGTCAGGGCGGCCCTGAAGGGTCACGAGCTCTCGATCTTCGAGTCGAAGCTCACGGCCGTCGGCTTCGGGTTCTTCGTCCCCTTCTTCTTCATCACCAGCGGGATCGAGTTCGACCTCGACGCCCTCGGCTCGGTCGGCGCCGTCGCAAAGCTGCTGATGTTCTTCGGGCTGTTCGTCGTCGTCCGCGGCACCCCCGCGCTCCTCCTCTACCGCGGCGTGCTCCAGGCGCGCCAACGGGCCGCGCTCGCCTTCTACTGCGCGACCGAGCTGCCGCTTGTCGTCGCGATCACGACGATCGCGATCGACGACGGCGACATGAAAACTTCGACCGCGGCCGGCCTCGTTGGAGCGGCGATGCTCTCGACCCTGATCTTCCCGTTCATCGGCGCCGCCCTCCAGAAACGGGCGGTCGCCGCCGGCGAGACCGGGGCACCGAAGGCCGAGCCTGTCGCCGTATGATCGGGCGTCTCCCGGGCGCGTAGCTCAGTGGGAGAGCGCTCCCCTCACACGGGAGAGGTCGCTGGTTCGAGCCCAGCCGCGCCCATCCAGGAAATCCTGCACTGGGACGGCTTCACGGGGGAAAACGGAGAATCGCAGCCGGGCTCTGCCGGCTCAGCCTGTGAACGGGTGGGTCGGCGTTGCCCCGTTCGGCGCCAGCAGGTCGAAGCCGTCAGGGATCTTCAGATGGTCGGGGCCGGTCCCCGGTTCGCCGGTGCGCCCGTACTGCCAGACGATTCGCTTGCGGTGCGGGTCGATGATCACAACCCGGTCTCGGTAGTCGTCGTTGGCCGCGATCAGACCACTCGGCAGCCGCTCTGCGAGGCTCGGGTGATTCAGCATTCCCGGGCCGGAGGAGGGGTGGTAGGACCAGAGGATCCTGCCAGCACGGGTGAATTCGTAGATCCCCCCGGGCCTCGAGTAGTCGGCGACGAGGTAGCGGTCGGGGCCGAGCTGCTGGGGGTCAGACGGGTATTCGATCGGGAGCTGAACAGTCCAGACAAGTTTGCCGGTGCGGGTGATTTCGTCGATGTAGGAGCCGTTGACCTCGGAGACGAGGATGTTGCCGTCGGCCAGCGGGGTATCGCCGTTCGGCGAGCCAAGGCGGCGCGGCGGCTCGTGGGTGCATTCGGACGGATCGCCGAAGGTGCGAAGGATCCGCTTGCTCGGCGCGATCAGCAGGATTCTGCAGTTCTGCGCGTCGGCGACCGAGACGTTTCCATCGGCCAGCAGGTAGGCGTCGTCGGGCTCGTGCAGGTAGCCGGGTTCGGAGCCGGTCACGCCCGGGTGCCCGAACGACCATTGCAACTTCCCGCTCGGAAAGCCGAGCTGGACGATGCGCTCGTTCTGCTCCTCGTTGGAGATGATCCCGGTGCCGTGGTCCGTGAAAAACGCGTCGTCAGGGAAGTAGAAGCCCCCCGGCGGGGCGGGGTGAGCGGCTGATGGGTACCGCCACAGCACGCGCTTACCGGCATTGACGACCAGCAGCCGGTTGTTGCCGCGGTCGGCGATCATCAGCTTGCCTGTGAAGGGAGGGCTCGAGGCGGTCGAGGCGTTCGCCTTCGGCCAGGCAGGCGTCACCCGGCGCGGCCTCAGACGGATAACTGTGGGGAGCGTTTCGGCGCCCGCACCGACGCCGCCGAGAAGATAGGCCGAGCCACCGCTGAGCACCGCGGCGCCGTTGGCGATCGGCCTCGGCAACCGCCCCGCGGCCGCGACCGAGCCGCCCGGTTCGAACCGCCAGATCGCGGTGGTCGGCCCGGTCTGTGTTTCGCCGCCGAGTAGGAAAAGGGCGCCGTCGAGCGCGACGGCGCTTGCGTGGGCGACCGCGACCGGGAGGTGCCCGACCACCTGCGCGCTGCCGCTCCTCGGGTCGAATGCGCGGATTGCGTCTGTTGGGGCTCCCGAAGCCGTCTCCCCGCCGAAGGCGTAAACCCTGCCGCCGAGTGCGGCGGCTGCAAGGTAGCGGGCCGGAACGGGCAGTCCGCCAACCCGGCTGAAAGCGCTCCCGTTCGTGGTGGCGAGGATCGAGCTGAGCGGCGAATTGCCGTCGTAGCCGCCGAGGATGTAGGCCGTGTCGCCGATCGCGACGGCGCTGAGGTCGGAGCGGGGGGTCGGCAGCGTGCCGGCCGCGATTGCGGTCGCGGCCGCACCGGCGGCGGGAATTGACAGCGACTGCACCGCGCTGGTGCTCGCTTCCTGGCCGCCGCCGAAGATCAGCACCCTGGTGCCGAGGCGGACCGCGGCGGCGTCGTGCAGCGGTTCGACCAGCGAGCCGACTTCACGCGGCGAGCCGGCGCTGAGCTGGAAGACGCCGCCGGCCGAGGCGCCTTCTGCGTCAAGTCCACCGAGGATCAGCGGACCGCCCGGCACCTGGACCACCGACTCGCCCTGGATTGGCGCCGGCAACGGCTTTGCTTCGCTCGCGACCAGGCGCAGTGGGCCGCGCTCTGAGCCCCCGGTGTCGGAGCCGTTCCCGTTGCCGAGCGAGGCCGCCAGGAGTACTGCCGCCACGACTGCGAGGAGGGGGATTACCAGCCGCAGGCGCCGCCGGCGCAGGGACCCGCCGCGTCGCGACCGCGCTGACGGTCGCGGGCGTGGGGAGGTGGTCACGGACGGAGCATCGGGCCCCCCGCTAAATCACGTATTAGGCGTCGCGAAGAAATCTCTTATGAGGGAATTCTCACGGGTGCGTGATCGTGGATTTATCCGGCGACCCCAAGCTGACGCCGTGCAACGGCTGGCGCTGGCCCTTATGCCCCTGCGGCTCTTCCTCGGCGGCACGTTCCTTTACGCGGGCATCCAGAAGCTGAGCGACCCCGGCTTCCTGCACCCAGGCGCCCCGACCTACATCGGGACCCAGCTCGAAGGCTTCGCCAACGGAACCCCCGGCGGCTTCATCCTCCGCGCCTTCGCGATCCCGATCCCCGAAATCGCCGGTGTTGGAGTCGCCCTGACCGAGATCCTGATCGGCCTCCTCGTACTCCTCGGCCTCTACACGCGCTGGGCGGCGGCCGGGGGCATGGGCCTCAACCTCCTCCTCTTCCTCACCGCCAGCTGGCACACAACCCCGTATTTCCTTGGCCCCGACCTCGTGTTCACCTTCGCCTGGACCCCGTTCGTGATCGCGGGCGCCGAGGGTCAGCCCGCCCTCGACACTGCGTTCGAGACCTATTGGCGCCGGCTTCCAGGTGGGACGGAACCACCGATTCGCATCGACCCGATCCCCGGCGCCTACAGCCGCCGTGCCGCCTTGCTCGAGCTGGGCGGGCTCGCCCTTGCGATTGCCGGGGCCTCGGCGCTCGTCAAGGGCAGTTTCACCCCGCCCCGAGCCCTCGGCGCTCGCAAGGCCGGAGGGGGAGGGAGCCATAAGAAGGGTCAGGCTTATGGCCCGAAGCCCGAAAAGACCGGCGGCGGCGCGGGCGGCCACGGCGGAGCGGAACCGGCCGGGCCCGCGAAACCGACCGGCCGCGCGAAGCCGACTGGAACTCCGTCGGTACCCGAAAACGCTGTCGAGCTCGCCAACGGCAACCAACTGCCGGCAGGCTCTGCCGCCACCTACTCCGATCCAGTCAGCGGCGAACCCGACATCCTGATCCGGGCAAGCGACGGCAGCCTCGCTGCCTTCAGCGCCGTCTGCACTCATGCCGGATGCTCCGTGGGCTACGAAAACGGAGTCATCTTCTGCCCCTGCCACGGCGGCGAGTACAACCCCAACACCGGCGCCGTCATCGCCGGCCCACCGCCCGCCGGGCTCGAACCGAAGAAGGTGATCGAAGCCGGTGGCAAGCTGTACGCGATCCCGAGCTGAGCGTCGTGCCCCCTACTGGTGATGCGAGCCTCCCGCTCGCGATCGGCTCGAGCCTGGTTTGGCGGGCCTGCCACCTTCAGGGGAAGACGGTCTCGCCTGTCTCATCGTCGACGACGGAGATCGCGACCGCAGGACAGGATTCGGCGGCCTCGAGGATCTTCTCGTACGGGCCCGTGCCGATGACGACCGCCACATCGTCGAGCCGGAAAACCTCGGGCGCGATCTCGACACAGTCGCCATGGGCGCTGCACTCAGCGGGGTCGACCACCGGGACGTAGGTCATGCTGCCTCCTCTCCTCTGCTTTTCGCGGGCCAATGCCCGCGCTCGATGCGCTTCTTCAGGCCCGGGATCGAACGTGGACGGTCGACCGTCAGCCCGGCGACCGGAGCGCCGCCGCGGGTGAAGATGGCCTCGAAGTTGCGTTCGTCGGGGTCGCCCTCGACGACCACCGCGTCCGCCCGGTGGGCATGCCCGACGTACTGGATCCGCAGCCCGTACTGGTCGCTCCAGAAGCTGGGCAGCGGCGGCGTGCCCGGATAGTCGCCGAGCATGGCTTGGGCGACGGCGGCGCCCTGCCAGGCGGCGGCATCCCAGTGCTCGGTGCGAGTGTGGCAGCCGAATCGGGGGTCGAACGGGACCGAGGCATCGCCTGCCGCGAAGACACCCGGCAAGGAGGCGCGCCCGGAGGTGTCGGTTCGAACCCCTGCCTCGTCGAGGCCGCTGCCCCGCAACCACCCGGTCGCCGGGCTGGTCCCGACGCCGACCACGACCGCGTCACAGGCAACCCGTTTCCCGTCCTGGAGGACCAGCTCCTCGACGCGGCCCGCGCCGCGCGCGCCCTCGAGCATCGCCGCGGTGATCACCCGCACTCCCTCGCTCAGGTGCAGCTGGGCGAACCACCGACCCAGCTCGCTGCCGAGGATCGGCTCGAGCGGCGTCGCAAGCGCCTCGATCAGCGTCACCTCGACCCCGAGGCGGCGGGCGGTCGCCGCCACCTCCTGGCCGATGAAGCCGGCCCCGACGATCGCGAGCCGTGCCCCCGGCGCCAGCTCCCGCCGCAGGCTGCGCGCGTCGGCCAGGGTGCGGAGCGCGTGGACGTTCTCGTAGCCCGCGAGGAACGGCAGGGCCCGGGCAGCGCTGCCGGTTGCGATCAGAAGCTTGTCGTAACGCAGCATTCGGCCCCCCTCGAGGCTGACCGCGCGGGTCTCGGGCTCGAGAGCCTCGGCGCGTGCCCCAAGCAGGAGCTGGATCTCCTTCTCCTCGTACCACCAGGCCGGGCGATAGGCGATCGAGCCCTCCTCGACCGCTCCCGCCAGCAACTCCTTGGATAGTGGCGGGCGGTCGTAGGGCGGGTACGGCTCGGCGCACACCATCCGCACCGGTCCGTCGTACCCGCGGCGGCGGAGCGTTTCGGCGCAACGCTGCGCAGCAAGGCCGCCGCCAGCGATCAGAACTCCGTCGTCTTCCATCATGCCTCCTCGGGAACGGGGGTCGGTGAGATCGGTACGGGTCGGAGCCGTGGTGCCGGCCGCTGCGCACTCCGCAGGCGCCCGGCGAGTGCGCGGTAGAGGAAGAGGCCGGCGATCACCGGTGTCGTCGCCAGAGCCCACCAGCGGAACCACACCGCCGAGACATCGCTGCCGCTGCCTATCGCGTGCACCAGCCCCAGCAGGTAGACGAGGACGGTTGCCCGGTGGGCCCTGCGCCAGAGGCGCGGCCCGATCCGCCTGCGGGCGTAGAAGCTGAGCCCGAGCAGAGCGGCGAGGTAGCCGCCGATGATGCCGAGGCCGGTCCAGAGGGGCCGGAAGCCGAGCGTGAAGGGGATCGTGACGCCGCCGATCCCGGGATGGAGCCAGGGGTCGCCGAGCAGGGTGATGCCGTGGACGGCGATCGTGACGATGCCGGCCAGCGCGGTGTGCTCGTGGATCGCCAACAGCTTCCGCGAGAGGCCGGGGCGACGCATCACCTTGCCGGCCATCGCGAGCCCGATGCCGACTGAGATCGTCACCAGGACCAGCGCGACCAGCCCGGAGGCGCGGCTGGCGAGCCACCAGCCGTGCGTCTGGAGGGTTTCCGAGGCCGCCCCGTTCACGCGACTGCCCCCGGCAGCCGGATTCGCGGCCTGGCGCTGAGCGGCCCGACCGTCTCGATCCGGCCGTTGTCGTGGACCATCAGGCCGCCGCGCTCAGCGAGCACGGCCCGCCCGCCCTCGGGCCCGGAGAGAAGGGCCGTCTTGGCGAAGGTCTCCGCCTCCACTGCGTCGTCGCCAAGAGCGGTGACGCCGATCAAGCCGGTCCACGCCGGCTCACCCGTGGCGGGGTCGAGCAGGTGGTGCGAGTAGCGACCGTCGCGGCCGCGCCAAATCCGCACGTTGAGGCCGGACGTCGCCACCGCGCCCGAGCCGAGCTTGAGCACGAAGGCGTGCTCGCCGGTCAGGGGATGCTCGACGAAGACCTCGAACGGGCGCAGGAGAGCATCGGGGCCGCCGATCCTGATGTCGCCGCCGCAGTCGACGATGTATCGGGAGTAGCCGTGGAGGAGGCCGGCGACCATGTCGGCCGCGAGGCCCTTGCCGGAGCCGCCGGTGTCGAAGCGGACCCCGGGCGGGCGGCGGATCGTTCCGTGCGTGTCGTCGACCTCGATCCGACGCCAGCACTCCGCCGGATTGGGCCGGGCGGGATGTCGGGGGGGAGCCTCGGCGAGCGCCGCGCCCAGGGGCGCTCCGGGCACCCCGGCGCGCGAGGCGGCATAGCCGGCCGACTCGATCTCACCAACAAGAGTCGGGTCGACGAGCCCGCGACTCTGCTCGGCGGCACCGAGCCCGGCCTTCACCGCGGCCCGCAGCAGCTCGGAGGCGGGAACCCGTTCGCGCTCGTCCGCGTTCAGAGCGCAGAGCTCGCTGTCGGGTTTGAATCGCGAGAGGGTCGCATCGAAATCGACGATGAACTGCCTCGCCCGCTCGGCGGCGGCAGGCGCCGGAGTCGTGCCCGGACCGGGCTCGCCGATCAGCAGGCGGACGTGGCTGCCCATCGCATCGAAGATGACGTCGTGCTCGCTCATCTCAGGAGGCGCCGGTCGTCACCGGGGGGGATTCGGATGGCGGGGCCGCGACCTGGCCGCCGCTTGTCGTGACCGCAGCCTGTCCCGGGGTCGGGGCGACGGTCGTGACCACGCGACGCTTGATCACCTTGCGGACCAGAACGGGTCGAGGCGCCGGAGGCTGACTCGAGCTGAGCTGGTAGGTGAGGAGCGCAAAGAGCGCGGCGAACAGTGCGACCGCGCCCCAGATGACAGGGCCGATGCCCGGACGCCGCCGCCGTGCCGCCGCTCCTCGGGGAGCTGCCGATTCGGGTCGATCAGTCACCGTGGTCACCCGTCTCGTGATCGGGTCCCTCGCCACCGCCCGCGCCCGCACCGCTGGTGTGGGTGACGACCGGAGCGGAGGTTCCTCCGCCGCCGCCCGAGCCGGCGCTCGAGCCGCTGGTGTGGGTGACGACCGGCGCGGTGTGGGTCGGCGCGGTGTGCGCGCCGCCGCCCGATCCGGAATGGGAGCCGCTGGTGTGGGTGACGACCGGCGCGGGGGCTGCGGACGACCCGGTATGCCCTCCTGCCGTGTTGGTCGAGGGTGCCGTGCCGCCGCTGGTCTGGGTGACCACCGGCGACGATTCGGTGCTCGAGGGGGGCGCCGGTGCAGTCGCTGACGAGCCGCTGGCGGAGGTCGTGACCGGCGCCGCTGAAGTGGGGTAGGTGGAGCTTCCCGCCGCGCCCGCCGCCGACCCGGCGTAGGAGCCCCCAGGGGCCCCTCCGGCGGGTGGGCGCTTCGGATTGTGGTGTTTGGTGACGTGGACCGTCTGCCGAATCACCTTGGTGCGGACGAGCGGCTTGACCGCGACCGGAGCCGTCTTATTGCTGCCGGCGCTGAGAGCGACGCCGGCGAGCCCGCCGAGCCCGACGACGGTGGCGGCAGCGGCAATACGTGACTTTGCGTTCTTCACCTCTTCTACCTCCTGGTGGACGAACTTGTCCCCAGTGTGAGTAGGGCCTGGCCAAGCTCAGCCCAGGGCCGGGTAAAGGGATGGCAAAACCTGATCCCAGGGCGGAAAGGGCCAACATCCGCGGCGTTACAGTGGGCCGATGGCGATCACGTCCGCGCCGGGCGGCCGCATCCTCGTCGTCGAGGACGAGGACTCGATCTCGGAGCCATTCGCGGAGGCGTTGCAGCGGGCTGGGTTCGAAGCCGTCGTCACCAGAACCGCGGCCGGCGCCCTCGAGCTGGCCGCGGAGGCCGAGCCGGACCTGGTGATGCTCGACCTCAGCCTTCCGGATGGCGACGGGCGGGACGTCTGCCGCGAGCTTCGGCGCCGCTCCGACGTGCCGATCGTGATGCTCACCGCTCGCGGCACCGAGATGGACCGGATCGTCGGCCTCGAGCTCGGCGCCGATGACTACGTCGTCAAGCCCTTCAGCGCCCGCGAGGTGATCTCGAGGATCAGGGCGGTCCTCCGCCGCAGCGGCACCCGCGACGCCGCCGTCTCCGAGGAGAAGCCAATTCGCGTCGGCGGCCTCGAGCTCGACCCGGCGGCGCGCCTCGCCACCCTCGGGGGCGACGAGCTCGAGCTGTCGCGAAAGGAGTTCGACCTCCTCACCGAGCTGATGCGAAACGCAGGCCGGGTGGTCAGCCGCGAGGACCTGATGGCGAAGGTGTGGGACGTCAACTGGTTCGGCACGACCAAGACCCTCGACGTGCACATCGGTTGGCTGCGCCGCAAGCTCGGCGATGACCCCGGTCACCCCCGCTACATCGAGACCGTGCGGGGAGTCGGGTTCCGTTTCGCCGCCCGGGAGGTCGAGGAGCCGTAAGCCTCCGGGTCACCCTTCTGCTGGCGCTGGCCTACGTCCTGCTGCTGGCGCTGATCGCGCTCGGCGTGCCGCTGGCCGTGAGCCTCCGCGACCGTGTCGACTCCGAGGTGAAGGGGCAGGCTCGAAGCCAGGTAGACCTCGTTGCAGCCTCCGCTTCGGAGCTGCTCGCACCCTCGCAGCGGCCCGCCCTCCGCCGTCTCGTTCGGGTCTCAGCCGCCAGCGTCCGCGGCCGGGTGATCGTCGTCGACGGTGGCGGCCGGCTTCTCGCCGACTCGGGCGGCGCCCCTGCCGGCCGCGACTACGCCGATAGGCCGGAGATCCAGGCTGCCCTCAGCGGCCACGGAGAGCAGATCACCCGCCACAGCGAAACACTCGGCGCCGACATCCTCGCCACCTCCCAGCCGGTGCTGAGTCATGGCCGGGTATCCGGGGCCGCGCGCGTGACCCAGAGCGTCGCCGCAGTTAACCGGGCGGTCCGGACCTCGATCCTCGACCTGGCGGCACTGGCCGGAGTGGTACTCCTCCTCGGGATCGCGGCGGCGGCGGTCGTCGCCCAGCAGATCGCCCGGCCGATCCGCCGCCTCGATCGCGCGGCAAGGCGGGTCGCGACAGGTGATCTCGACTCGACGGTCGTGGTCGAAGGCAGCGCCGAGCAGCGCAGCCTCTCCCGCGCCTTCAATGAGATGACCGAACGGATCAGGCGCCTGCTGCGTGCCCAGCGGGACTTCGTCGCCGACGCTTCCCATCAGCTCCGCACGCCCCTCACCGGACTGCGGCTTCGCCTGGAGGCACTCGCCGACCGAATTCGTGGCAGAGATCCGGCCGCAGGCGAGGTCGACGCGGCTTTGGCGGAGATCGACCGGCTCTCCCTGATCGTCGATGAGCTGCTGATCCTGAGTAGGGCTGGGGAGCATGAGCTGGCGGCGGAGTCGGTCGACCTCGGCGTCGCGGCAACGCGGGCGGCAGAGCGCCTGCGGGGCTCGGCCGCGGAGCGCTCGATCGAGCTCGAGACCAGAGGCGGCGGCGACGCACGCGCCTGGTGCGCGACCCACGACCTCGACCGCTCGATCGATGCGCTGCTCGAGAACGCGATCCGCTACTCGCCGCGGGGGAACGCGGTTGTGATCGACGCCGGCCCCGGCCGGCTCGAGATCCTCGATCGGGGGCCCGGACTCGAGCCCGGCGAGGAGGAGGCGGTCTTCGATCGCTTCAGCCGTGGCAGCGCCGGGCGCAGCGGCCCGAGCGGCACCGGGCTGGGCCTTCCGATTGCGCGCGAGCTCGTTCGGCAGTGGGGAGGCGAGGTGACTCTCTCGGCCCGCGAGGGCGGCGGCACGCGGGCGGTGATCGAGCTCCCGGTGGCGCCGGATCGGGAGAGCGTTCGGTGACTTTGCCTGACCTTTACCGGCCCCCACCTAGGCTTGACCCATGACACGGATGCGGTTCCCCCCTGCGGCTCGCTGGCTCGGGCTGGCGCTCCTCGGAATGCTGATCGCGGCTGCGATCTCGATCGCGGCGAGCAGGGTCGCGAGCCAGCAGATCGGCCTGGCCTCGGAACCGATCTCAGCCGGCGACGCGCTCGCCCCCAGGACCAAGGAGCGGAGGACCCCGGCGCAACCGACACCGAGGAGCCATTCAACTCCGAAGCACCCGAACGGGTCCCCTACCCGAACGCAGCCCGAACCCGCTCCACCGGTCGTACCCCCGGTGGCCGAACCGATCCCGCCCATGCACGCCGACGATTCGGGCGGCTCCACCGGTGGGGACGGAGAGAGGGGCGGAGGTGGTCCGGACGACTGAGGGTGGTCGCTGAACTGCTCAGTTGGTGGGGCCGCCGACGTCGTGTTCCTCGCCGCCGGGACCCTCCGGCTGCCCGCCACCCGCGGGCGAGTTGTTGACCAGGAACTGTGCCAGCTGTTCGATTTCACCCTTGGAGATGCTCTGGCCGTAGGCCGTCGGCATCACGTTGGCCGAGTAGCCTTCGGCGATCTCGGAGTTGGGGTCGACGATCATTTCTTCGATCCCGGCCTGGTCGTCGTCTGGGGCCAGGTATTCGTTCAGGTTGGGGCCCGTCGTTCCAGTCGAGTTGGCTGCCTTGAAGGTATGACAGCTGCCGCAGCCGTTGCCTGCGAAGACCTGAGCGCCTGGTTCGTTGGAGGCGCTCCCCCCGGTCGCCGCAGCGCCGCTCCCTTCTTCAGCTTCTTCCGCTTCTTCAGCTTCGCCCGCTTCAGATTCGAGTGGGTTTGAGCTCGCAGCCACGGTGACGGTTTCCGTCTTCGTCGAGCCAAGGAGACCGCCGGCTACCAAGCCTCCGACGAAGCAGATGGCCCCTATGACGATGAACGCCCAGCCTTCGATCAGCATTTCCTTCCAGCTGGGCTCACGCATCGCGTTCGATCATATGCGTCCTTCGCGGTCCTGGGAAGAGCCGCTGGCAGAAGCAGGTCCTAGAGTCCGCCCGAAATCAGGGGGAGGCCAGATGCGCTCGACACTCACCTACGCCAACGTGATGGCGACAATTGCCATCGGAAGCGGAACCGCAACGGTGGCGATCCAACGACGCGACGACCGCCTTCATGCTGCCGGCGGGATTTCGCCCACTTCAGGTTGAGTACTTCCCGATGACCGGGCCGCAGCCGTCGCCCGAGCTCGGTGTCTATCCGAGCGGAGAGGTGAAGCCGGTTTGCGAAGTGCTCGGCTGCGTTCCGAGCCTCAACGGAATCAGCTTCCGCGCCGAATCCTGAGCCCGTCCGCCGACTAGCGCCGCACGGTGCAGGGGCGCACGAAGGTGCCCCTGAGGAAGGTCTTGCCCGCTCCTTCGTTCTTGAAGGTGACTTCGGCGCGGGCCTGCAGGTGGTGGGTTTCGCAGCGCGCATTGACGTAGCTGTGATGGACGCCCTTGAAGGTCCACTTGCGGCCGATCTTCAGCGAGCCCGAGACCGGGTGACCGGCCCCGCCGGCGATTTTCGGGATCCGGGCTTTGGTGCGGTAGCCGTAGACGCCCTTGTGAATTTTTTCGATCTCGACCGGGACGACGAAGGTCGTCGGCACCGGGACGGTGGTGTATGCGTGCCCGTAGACGGTCGGATTGCCGTGCCTGCGCGGGCCGTTGAAGATCGTGATCGGGGACGAGACCTTGAACGGCCTCTGTTCGGGGAAGGCGACGATCGCGCTCCCCTCGCCCTTGCCGACGATCGATCCCGGACAGTTCCTGCGCGCCTGCGGAGTCGTGGTGGCCTCGAGCCTGCCCTGGCTGCAGACCGGCAGGCCCTTCGTCTCGAGGTGCCCGTGGCGATCGAATTCGACCACCAGGTTTTCGACGATCGGCGGCAGGTCCCCGGTGACGGTCGACAGCTTTCCACCACCGTGGATGGTTATCGGGGCGTCGTGATGAGCGGGAAGCGCCTTCGGCGAGAAGCCGCCGTCGGCGTTGAGGATCAGGTTCCCCGCCCTGATCTTCAGGGCCCCCGCCACCCCGCCCATGCAGAGCAGCGCCACCATCGTCGTGATCACGATCCTGCGCTTCATCGTTCCATTATGGCTTGAAGACCATCAGCGCGAGCACGACCAGGATCAGCGCCGAGGACGCGTAATTCGCAGCCCTCGAGCGGGGGTCGTCGAGCAGGGCGCGGAGCTGGGGGCCCGCCGCCTCGCCCCGCTCCGCGAGCCCCGTCGCGAGTTCGCGCGCCCGCTTCGGGGTCTGCCCACCGAGGCCGCCGAGCGCGACAGCGACGAGGAACAGCGAGATCGCCGCCAGGACCCAGCCGGCGCCGAAGCCGACGTCGGCCAGTTCGACCAGCCAGAGCCCGCAGACCAGGAGCAGCAGCCCACCGAGGCCGACGAGGGCGACGCCGTAGCGGGTGAGCCCGAGCAGCAGCGCGATCTCGGCCGGATCCTCGCTGCGCCGCGCCGCCTCGAACGGAACGCCGGCGACGGCGATCCCGGCGACGAACGTCAGGACGCCGAGCAGGTGGAGGTAGAGGACGACGTCCTCCACGGCTTCAGTAGCCGGTGCCGGTCTTGACCTGGCGCCGCTCGGCCTCCATCAGGCCGCCCTTCTTCTCGAGCTTGGCGCAGGCTTCGGCGATATCGGAGGCGAGGCGGTCGACCTGCGCCCGGCTCAGCGTCTCCTTGACCAGGGCGCGCAGAACCTTCACGTCCTGGGCGTTCGGCGGCAGCGTGTAGGCGGGCACCATCCAGCCGCGCTCGGCCGAGAGCTGCCAGGCGACGTCGAACTCGTCGTAGGGCTTGTCGCCGGCGAGCCGGAAGGCGACCAGCGGCAGCTGCTCCTCATCCGGGTCGATCAGTTCGAAGTCGCCCTGGGCCTGGAGCTGCTCGGCGAGGTTGCGGGCGTTCTGTTCCATGATCCCGATCACGTACGTGTATCCCTCGCGCCCGAGCCGGACGAAGTTGTAGTACTGGGCGAGCACCATCGCCGATCCGGTCGAGAAGTTGAGGGTGAACGTCGCGTCGGTCTTCCCGAGATAGTTCTCCTCGAAGACGAGGTCCTGCGCGAGGTCGTCCTTCTCGCGGAAGATAAGCCACCCGATCCCGGGGTAGACGAGGCCGAACTTGTGGCCGGAGACGTTGATCGAGCGGACCTGCTCGAGCCGGAAGTCCCATTTCGAGTCCGGGTAGATGAAGGGCCAGACGAAGCCGCCGCTGGCGGCGTCGACGTGCAACGGCACGTCGAGGCCCTTTTCGTCCCGCAGCCTGATCAGCAGGTCGTTGATTCCGACGATGTCGTCGCGGTGGCCGGTGAAGGTCGTGCCGAGGACCGCGGCGACGCCGATCGTGTTCTCGTCGACATGGGGCTCCACGTCCTCGGGGCCGATCGTGTACTTGCCCTCCTGCAAAGGCACGATCCGCGGCTCGACGTCGAAGTAGCGGCAGAACTTCTCCCAGACCACGTGGACGTCGCCGCCGAACACGAGGTTCGGGGAGTCGGTCCCCTTGCCGGCGGCCTCGCGGCGCTGGCGCCACTTCCACTTCAGCGAGAGGGCGCCGAGCATGATCGCCTCGGAGGAGCCCTGGGTCCGGCAGCCGGTCGTCTCCCCGGGGGCGTTGAAGAGGTCGGCGAGCATCCGCACGCAGCGCTGCTCGATCTCGGCCGAGATCGGGTACTCGGCGTGGTCGATGAAGTTGCGGTGGAGGTTGCCGGCAATCAGCTCCCGGGCCTCGGGCTCCATCCAGGTGGTGACGAAGGTGGCCAGGTTGCGGGCCGGGTCACCCTCGACCGCGAGTTCCTCGGCGACGAGGCGTTTCGCGTCCAGCGCCGACATCCAACCGGCCGGAAACTCCTTGTCGGGGGCGTCTTCGGTCAGCCACCGGGCGCCGTAGAAGGCCTCGCCCTCGGTCGGCTTGTTGTCTCCCGGTCGCACCGGGCGTCGAGACTACTACGGGGCCGACAGCACCGAGAGGATGTTCCCGGCCGGGTCCTTGAACCAGGCGATGTCGGGGCCGTTGCCGCGCGCGATCCCCTTCTCGTCCTGGTCGAATCCCTCGTAGCGCTCGACCTCGACGCCGCGCTCGGTCAGCGCGTCGACCGCCTTATCGACGTCGTCGACGGTGAAGCCCAGCACCGTGTAGGTCGCCGGCACGAAGTCCGGTTTGAGGTAGATCAGGGTGTCTCCACCTCCCCCGTGCTTGAGGGAGAGAAGGCCATTCGCCTCGTCAAGGACCTCGGCCCTGATGCCCAGCGTCTCGCCGTAGAACTCCTTCGCCTTCTCGAGATCGTCGACGGCGAAGCTGTTCGTCGCCTCTGAATCGGTGAACATCGGGGGCTCCTTTCTGTCGTCCCCTCCACCCTAACCTGGATGGGCGACCTGCCAATCCCCGGTTCTAGCCGGCGAGCTCCGGGATATGGCGCTCGACGTGGTGCGCGATCGTTTCTCGCACCCAGCGCTGGGTCGCCGAGTCGGCCATCCGATACCGGCCGAGCAGCATCTTCTGGTCGGTCATCGGCAGACCGGCGATCTCCCAGCTGACCGCCAGACGCTCGAACAGGAGCTCGGAGCGCCGTCGCCATGCGTCGTCGACCGAGGCGGCCGAGCTGGACGGCCCGAGGCCGATTTTCCTGATCGTCAGCGCACTCAGCGACTGCCGCAGGACGAGGGTGTTGCCCTCCTCGTCGCGGTACTCGACGGTCGCGACCTTCTGCTTCGGGCGCCTCTTCCTACCTCTGGCCATCCGCCTCGAGTCTGCCAGGCAGGAAGCGTCTGCGTCACTCGCCGCTCCCGGAGGGCCGCCGCCGGCCCGCCTTCCGTTCCGAGGCCCGCCGCTTCTGCTCGAGCCGCCGCTCGCGCGAGGCCGCCGGCGGACGGGTCGGCCTTCGCCGGCGCGGCACCCGCAGGCCTGCCGCGACCTTCGCCGCCAGGCGCTGCAGGGCCAGCTCCCGATTCCGCGCCTGGCCCCGGGCCTCCTGGGCGACGGCGCTGATCACCGGACCGGCACTGTCGAGCAGCCTCTGGCGCTGCGCCTCGTCGAGGGCGCGAGAGGTGGTGACGTCGAAGACGGCTTCCACCCGCGAGGCCGTGACGTTCGCGTGCTGCCCGCCGGGGCCCGAGGAGCGGCTCGCCCGCAGCTCGATCTCGGCGAGCGGAATCGCGAGCCCGTCCTCGATCTTCAGCTCGTCGGCCACCGCACCGGCGCAAGCCGCGGCTCAGTTGAGGGCGTCGATCTTCGCCGCCAGCTCGAAGTCGTTGGCGGTGACGCCACCCTCGGAGTGGGTCGAGAGCCTGACCGTCACCGTGTCCCACGAGATCCCGAGGTCAGGGTGATGGTTCATGCCCTCGGCCGGCTCGACGATGCTGTTGACGAAGTTCACCGAGCCGACGAAGTCCTCGCGCTTGAACGATTTCGTGATCGCCTGGCCGTCCCGCTCCCAGCCGGGGTGCTCGCTCAACCTCGCCTCGATCTCCTGGTCGTTCAACGGCATCTCCCGGACTATGCTGGCAGGCAGTCCGGGAATTGGCAATGACGGAACGACCGACCCTCTGGCAGATCCCCGTCTCGCACTACAGCGAGAAGGCGCGCTGGGCCCTTGCCTGGAAGCAGATCGACCACCGGCGGCGCTCGCCTACGCCGGGCAGCCACATGGCGATCGCCCTGTGGCTGACCCGCGGCTCTCAGGTGACTTTCCCCGTCCTCACCGCCGAAGGTCGCAACATCGGCGACTCGACCGCGATCATCGCCGAGCTCGAGCATCGCCGCCCCGAGCCCGCGCTCTACCCGGAGGACGCGGAGCAGCGCCGGCGCGCGCTCGAGCTCGAGGACTTCTTCGACGAGGAGCTCGGGCCCCACTCCCGGGTACTGGCGTTCCACGAGCTCCGCCGCGACCCCGATGTCCTGCGGCGGATCGTCGAACAGACCGCGCCCCCGCCGCTGCAACGGGCCGCCGGGCTCAGCACCTCATATGCCCGCTTCTTCACCAACCTCCGGTTCGGAGCCGCCGATCCCGGAGCCGCCGACCGTGCCCGTGGCAAGATTCTCGCCGCCTTCGACCGGCTCGAGGCCGAGCTCGACGCGGGTAGGGGCGAGTACCTGGCCGGCGACCGCTTCTCGGTTGCGGACCTGACCGCGGCCTCGCTCTTCTACCCGATCGTGCTCCCCGAGCAGGGGCCGGTGACGACCGAGCTCGGGGTCGCGGCCGGGCTCGAGGAGTTCCGCCGGCCGCTGAAGGACCGGCCCGGCTTCCTCTGGGTCGAGGAAATGTTCCGCCGCCACCGCAGAGGCGCACCGGCGGTCGCTACGGCGTGAGGACGATCGTCAGCGCTTCGCGGTTGTCGTAGAGCAGGTAGGCGTCCGCGGCCTCGTCGAGCCTCATCCGGTGGGTGACGAGGGGAGCCGGGTCGAGCCGACCGGCCTCGATCAGCGCCAGCACCCGGTCGACGTGGGCGATCACGTTGGCCAGCCCGAGCCGCAGCGTCACGCCCTTGAGCCAGGCGAGTCCGATCGGGACCTCACCCTTGCCGGCGTAGGCGCCGATCCCGGAAACTGTGCCCGCGTCGCGGACGAGGCTGATCGCCATCGCCAGCGGGCCCGGGTCGCCGACCGCGTCGACGACGACGTCGACGCCGCGGCCATCGGTCGCGGCCCGCACCGCCCGTTTCGGGTCCTGATCGGTGAGATGGAGCGGCTCGGCGCCGAACTCGGCCGCCATCTCGAGCCGCTGCTCGACGGAGTCGATCGCGAAGACCCGGGTGGCGCCCGCGGCGCCGGCGGCCTGAACCGCGCAGAGCCCGACCGGGCCGAGCCCGAGGACGGCGACGGTGTCGCCGGCGCGCGTCCCCGCGTGCTCGATCGAATGGAACCCGGTCCCCATCACGTCGCCGGCGAACAGCGCCACCTCGTCGGAGACTCCGTCGGGCACCTGTCGCAGGGTGAGGTCGGCGCGCGGCACCAGCAGCAGCTCGGCCTGGGCGCCCTGGAGATCGCCCAGCTTCGAGCCGTGGCCGAATATGCGGCCGCGCTCG
Organism: Solirubrobacterales bacterium; assembly: GCA_036265675.1. Lineage (GTDB taxonomy): Bacteria > Actinomycetota > Thermoleophilia > Solirubrobacterales > 70-9 > VRUE01. The sequence goes on along the minus strand of DATAOP010000047.1, from coordinate 24,983 downwards.
CAGCGGTGGTAGTCACCGCGCAGGCAGGCACGGCATGTGCCGCAGGCGGTGTGGAAGCAGCCGAGGACGCGATCGCCCTCGGCGACCCGCTCGACGTCGTTGCCGGCCGCAAGCACCGTTCCGACGAACTCGTGCCCGATCGTGAAACCGGCCTCGACCGGGACCCTGCCGTGGAAGATGTGGAGGTCGGAGCCGCAGATCCCGCTCGCCTCGACCCTGACCAGCGCCTCGTCGGGGGCGCCGACCTCGGGGTCGGGCTTCTCGTCGATCCGGACCTCGCCGGGCGCCTGGAAGGTAACGGCTCGCATTGGCGGCGCCAACCGTATCGCTCGGCCGCGGGCTCAGCCGACCGGGACCTGGAGCTCAGCCGACCGGGACGCGGGGAACCTGAAAGCGGCCGACCTCGGCGCCGGGGCTGGCGGTCTCGGCGATCCGCGCTTCGAGCGCCAGCTCCTTCTCGAAGTCGGCCTCCTCGCCGTGGCGGAAGGAGACGTCCTTGCCCTCGAGCAGCTCGATGAAGATCTCGACGAAGCGCTCGTCGAGCTGCTCGCCGGCGACCCGGCGCAGCTCCTGGATCGCGTCGTAGCTGGAGACCGGCGCCCGGTAGGAGTCGCGGGCGGTCATCACGTCGTAGGTGTCGGCGACCGAGATGATCCGCGCCAGCTCGGGGATGTCGTCGCCGCGCAGCCCCCGCGGGTAGCCCTTGCCGTCGATCCGCTCGTGGTGGGCGAGGATGATCTCGGCGACCGGCCCGTAGCCGTCGAGCGATGAGACGACCCGCGCGCCCTGCTGGGGGTGGCGCCGGATCAGCATCCAGTCTTCGTCCGTGAGCGGCACGTTGGCCTTCAGGATCCGGTCGGGAAGGATGAACTTGCCGATGTCGTGCAGCAGGGCGGCGATGTGGACGAGCTCCTCCTCGCGGCGCGAAAACCCGGCGCGCTGGGCGATCGCCCGCGAGTAGCGCGCCACCGCGGCCGAGTGCCGCGCCGTCATCTGGTCTCGCAGGTCGAGGGTGCGCAGCAGGGCGCTCAACATCCCGACCTGGAAGCTGGCGAGCTGTTTAGACCGGACCTCGAGCTCCTGTGCCCGCTCCTGCGACTTCAGCAGGGCACCGAGCAGGTACTGGAAGATGACGAGCACGACGCCGAACAGGGCGACCCCGGTGACGCCGATCCGGTCGTAGATGAAGGCGACGCCGACCGCCATCAGCGCGGCCGCGAGCTCCGACGGCAGCAGCGGCCCGATCACAGTCCGCACCTTCTCGACGAACGAGCTCCGCTCGAGGTAGCAGGTGTAGGCGCCGATCATCGTGAAGTTGATGGTGAGGGCGGCGAGGAAGGCGCCGAAGACGAGGACGTAGTACACCGGGTCCGAAGCCGTTATCCCGGTCCGGTCGACGACCTCGTGGAAGGCTGTGCCGACGACCACTGGGAAGGTGATGTAGGTCACCAGGTTGACGGCGAAGTCGTTCCACTTTTCGCGGAATCGGAGCCAGCCGGCGATGATCGAGATGACTCCGATCAGCGCCGCCGGGGTGCCGCCGAGAAAGACGAGCGCCAGGACCAGGGCGAGGAAGTTGCCGGAGACCTTGATCCGCGATTCGGTCTCGATCGACATGACGTCGCTGAGGACCGAGAAGCCGAGGAGGATGGCGAGCAGCCCCATGTCCCAGTTGGCATAGGGAGCGCGCCAGATCGCAACGGCGATCGCGGCCACGAGCGCGACCGCCAGGAGGGCGTGACTCAGTCGTGTGGGCCGCTCGGTTTCCATGGACGACGCTGATCTGAATATCGCCAGGCGGGAGCCTGTCCTGAAGCACTTCGCTGGTCGCGAATTGCTTCCTCCGACCGGCTGCCGGCTTGCGATTGCAACCTTCGGGTGGAAGGTAGAGGGTGGCCCACGACTCGGCAACCCTGTGTAGATCAACTGGCCAAGACCTTGCATTTCGGGCAAATGCGGTCGATTTGCCCCTAAAACGCGCAAAGGACCCCGTTGGGGAGCCCTCCATGCCTAGATGGCGAACCCCTGTGGAGCTAACGCCTGTCTGTGAAGTCCTTACCTTTTGAAGCCCATGACCAGCCCTTCTCTTGATGACAGGAAAACGTCTTCTGCACAACTTGGGGCGAAGATCGCTTTAACTGCTGGCAGGTTTGTAGCACATATTGGCTGAAACTTGTGCAAATGCACGAGAACTTGTGCAAAGAAATGCAGATTTAGATGGCTAACCCACGCCTGAGAGACCCCCTCCGACGGCCGGCTTTCCGGCGCCTGGTCCTCTCCTACGCGGTCAACGAGCTCGGTGACTGGCTCGGGATCGTCGCCCTCTCGGTCCTCGTCTTCGAGCAGACCGACAGCGCGATGGCAACCACCCTGCTTTTCATCGGAACCGGATTCCTGCCGGCGCTGCTGACGCCGGTGGTCGTCGCCCGGCTCGAGCGGCCCCCGCCCCGGTTCGTGCTGCCGGCGCTTTACGCGGCGGAGGCGGCGGCATTCGGCGCCCTCGCTCTCCTGGCCGACAACTTCTCGCTTGCGGGCGTGGTCGCGGTGGCGACAGTCGACGGCGCCCTGGCACTGACGGCGAAGTCGCTGACCCGGTCGGTCAGCGCCGCGATGCTCGAGCCCGAGGGCGAGCTGAGGCCGGGGAACGCGATCCTCAACGTCGCCTTCACCGGCGGGGCCGCGATCGGCCCGGTCGTGGCAGGCGCCGTGATCGCCGCCTTCGGGGTTCAGAGCGCGCTGCTCCTCGACGCCATCTCCTTCTACGCGATCGGATGGATCCTGCTCGGCGCCCGGCCGCTGCCGCACGCGGAATCGGAACCGGGGCGGCTGCGAGAGCGGGTGCGGGCCGGCGCCGGCTACATCCGCAGCAACCGGACGCTGAGAAGGCTGCTAACGGCGCAGGCGGTGGCCTTCGTCTTCTTCTCGGCCGTGATCCCGATCGAGGTCGTCTTCGCCAAGGACACGCTCGGGGCGAGCGCCACCGGGTACGGGCTCCTGCTGGGCAGCTGGGGGGTCGGGATGGTGATCGGAAGCATCGTCTTCGCAGCCCTGCGACGGGCGCCGCTCCCGGTGCTCCTGTTCTTCAGCACGATCGCGGTCGGGGCCGGGTACCTGGGGACCGGCGCGGCGCAGACGCTCGCCATCGCCTGCGTCGCCTCGGCGGTCGGCGGCGCCGGCAACGGGGTCCAGTGGGTGGCTGTGATGAGCGCCGTTCAGGAGCTGACGGTGCCGGTCATGCAGGCGCGCGTGATCGGCGTCCTCGAATCGATCGCGTCCGCGGCCCCGGGCCTCGGCTACGTCCTCGGCGGCCTGATCGCGACCGGGCTGAGCCCACGGGCGACATTTCTCGCGGCCGGCGTCGGAGTGGTGGCGACGGCGATCGTCGCGGCTCCGCTGCTCGGCACGAAGTGGCCGGGGGCCGGCGATGCCAGGCAAGATGCGGATCCGAGCGCGACCGACGCCTCGCGCGAGACTATGCTGGAACTAATCCCCGGCGGCAGGTCAACCGTCTCGGAGGGCGAAAAATCGACTCAACCCAACTCGGAGGTCAGGCGTTGAGAAAGCTTGCGGCACTACTGGCGATATCGGTCCTCTTCGTGACGGCGGGTGTGGGCCTCGCCTCCTGCGGCAGCAGCGGGGAATCCAGCGGCAAAGAAGGCGGCACGCTGATCGGCACCTTCACCGGATTCCCCGACTACCTCGACCCGGCCCTCTCATATACGGCCGAAGGCTGGACCGCGATGTGGGACACCTACATCCCGCTCTTGACCTATGCCCACGCCGGGGGCGTCGAGGGGAGCAAGGTCATTCCCGGCCTCGCCACGGAAATGCCGAAAATCACCAACGGCGGCAAGACCTACACGCTGATGCTGACCCAGGGCCTCAAATACTCGGACGGGACCCCGATCAAGGCCTCCGACTTCAGGTTCGCCGTCGAACGGATGATCCAGCTCAACTCCGGCGGCTCCCCGTTCTACATGTCGATCGTCGGCGCGGAACAGTTCCAGAAGACCAAGAAGGGCCCGATTTCGGGAATCAAGACGAACGACAAGACCGGGGAAATCGTCATCAACCTCACCGAACCGCGCGGGACCTTCAACAACGAGCTCGGCCTGTTGTTCGTCGCGCCGCTTCCTCCCGACACCCCGATCAAGAACCTGACCGGGGACCCGCCGCCGGCGAGCGGGCCCTACGAGATCGTCAGCTCCGAACCGGGCGAAGGCTGGAAATACGAACGCAACCCGGAGTGGACGAAAAACAACTCGAAGCTCCTGCCCGAACTGCCGAGCGGCCACGTCGACAAGATCGACGTCAAGCTGGTCCGCAACAGCGCGACCCAGGTCAGCGAAATCGAACGGGGCACCACGCAGTGGATGCAGTCCCTGATCCCGCCCGGCCTCTACCAGCAGACCCTGAGCAAGTTCAAGGGCACCCAGCTGCGCGAAGAGATAGTCCCGAACGTCTACTACTTCTGGATGAATATGACGAGGGCGCCGTTCAACAACCTCAAAGTGCGCGAAGCGGTCAACTACGCGATCAGCAGCGAAGCCATGGAACGGATCTACGCCGGCTCGCTGAAGCAGCTCCGCCAGGTGCTCCCGGAAGGGATCCCGGGCCACAAGGAATACGACCTCTATCCGTACAACATGGCGAAGGCGAAGGAACTGATCGCCGAAGCCAAGCCCTCCGACACCAACATCACGGTCTGGACCGACAGCGAACCGACCCAGGAAGAAGCCGGCGCCTACTACCAGGACCAGCTGAACAAACTCGGCTTCAACTCGAAGCTGAAAATCATCAATCCGGACGACTACTTCACGATCATCGGCAACAAAACCACGCCCGACCTCGACACCGGCTGGGTCGACTGGTACCAGGACTACCCGCACCCGAATGACTTCTTCCAGCCGCTGTTGGCCGGAGAAAGCATCCTGCCCACAAACAACAACAACTTCGCCTACATCAACGACCCGAAGTTGAACGCGAAAATCGCCAGACTCCGAACTGAACAGCTCGGCCCCAAACAGGAAGCCGAATACGCCGAACTGGACAAGGAATACATGGAACAGGCGCCCTGGGCTCCCTACGGACAGCGGACGCTGACGACCTTCGTATCGAGCGAAATCGACCTCGACAAGATCATCTTCAACCCGACCTTCGGGCAGGACCTGACGAGCTTCCAATTCAAGTAGCCACGCGGGTGGCTGCTTCACAATAAGCAGGTGGCCACCGAGCTCCAACCTGCCCCGGTCGACGCTCCCCATGACGGCGCGCCGGCCGGCCGCAGCCCGTGGCGCCTGGCCTTCGCCCGGCTGCGACAGAACCGGGTGGCCCTGGCGTTTCTCGCACTTTTCGTCCTGATCGTGGTCTTCTGCCTCGCCGCCCCGCTCTGGAGCACGCACGTCGCCGAAACCGGCCCGAACGACACGCACACCCTCGAAAAGATCACCGTCAACGGTGAAAAGAAGGACGTCGTCACCCCCGACGGGCAGCCGATCGGGCCCGTCTGGTTCAAGGCCGGGGGCAAGTTCTTCCTCGGCGCCGACGGCCGCCTCGGGCGCGACGAGATGGTCCGGCTGATGTACGGGGGGCGGACCTCGCTCTTCATCAGCCTCGCCGCCGCGCTGGTGACGACGCTGCTCTCGATCGTGCTCGGGCTCATGGCCGGCTACTACCGCGGCTGGATCGATGCGGTCATCGCCCGCGGCCTCGACATCATCTGGGCCTTCCCCGTCCTGCTGCTCGGGATCGCACTCGGGACCGCGCTGGCGGTAGGCGGGCTACAGATCGGCCCGATCTCGATCTCCGGCACCTCGATCTGGATTCCGACTCTGATCATCGGCGTTGTCTACGTCCCGTATATGGCGAGGCCGCTGCGCGGTGAGGTTCTGGCGCTGCGCGAGAAAGAGTTCGTCGAGGCTGCGGTCGCCCAAGGGGCCGGGCCGCTGCGGGTGATGTTCGGCGAGCTCTTGCCGAACCTGTGGTCGACGATCATCGTCTTCTTCACCCTCAACATCGCCAACAACATGCTGCTCGAGTCTGCGCTCTCCTTCCTCGGCGCCGGCGTCCAGGCCCCGAACTCCTCCTGGGGGACGATGATCTCCACCGGCTTCGAGCTGATCCAGAGCGCCCCCCTGCTGACGATCCTCCCGGGCGCGATGATCCTGCTGACGGTCCTCTCGCTGAACGTGTTCGGCGACGGCCTCCGTGACGCCCTCGACCCGAAATCGAGACTTCGGCTCGAGGTTGAGGCCCATTCCGGCCTGATCGAGCCCGAGGGACCGGCCATCTGATGGGCCGCTTCATCGTCCGCCGGGTGGCCGGGATGATCTTCGTCCTGTTCGCGATCTCCGTGATCGTCTTCCTGATCTTCAACGTGATCCCGAACTCCGACCCGGCGCAGCGGATGGCGGGCAAGAACGCGACACCGCAGCTCGTCGCCAGCATCAACAAGGACTGGGGATTTGAAGACCCGCTGCCGCAGCAGTACCTGACGACTATGAAGAAGATCGTGACCGGGGAACTGATCTCCTACAGCAACCAGCTCAATGTCAACGAACAGATCTCAAAGGGGCTGCCGGCGACCTTTTCGCTCAGCATCGGCGCGGCTCTGATCTGGATGTTCTTCGGCGTCGTCTTCGGCTACCTGTCGGCGATTCGAGCCGGTGGCGTGACCGACCGTCTGCTGACCGTGGTCGCGATCGTCGGCATCTCGATGCCGGTCTTCGTCCTCGCCGCCGTGTTCCTCAAGTACCTGGCCTACGACACCGGGATCTTCCCCTCCGGCGGGTACGTCAAGCTGACCGAAGATCCGCTCGAATGGGTTTACCACCTGATCCTCCCCTGGATCACCCTGGCGATCATCTACGTCGGCTTCTACAGCCGCGTGCTCCGCTCCAACATGCTCGACGCGATGAGCGGCGACTACGTCCGCACAGCCCGGGCCAAGGGTCTGAGCGAGCGCCAGGTGATGAGACGTCACGTCCTCCGCAACTCGCTGATCCCGATCGTCACCCTCTTCGGCCTCGACTTCGGTGCGGTCGTGTTCGGCGGAGCGATCCTCACCGAAGCGATCTTCAGCCTCAACGGGGTCGGCGATTACGCCTACCAGTCGACGATCAATCTCGACCTGCCCCCGATCATGGCGGTCACGCTCTTCGGCGCCTTTTTCGTCGTCCTCTTCAATGCCCTCGTCGATATCGCCTACGCATATCTCGACCCTCGGGTGAGGCTCGGGGAGTCGGCGCAATGAGCGCGCGAGCGCCGGTGCTGAACGTGAACGACCTCCGGGTCGGCTTCGTCACCGAAGGCGGGCGCCTGCAGGCAGTCGACGGCGTCTCGTTCGACCTCGCTCCGGGCGAGGTGCTGGCGATCGTCGGCGAGTCCGGGTCGGGCAAGAGCGTCACCGCGCAATCGATCATCGGCCTGACCCGCTCGCCCAACTCGCGGATCGAGGGCTCGGTGAAGCTGCACGACGAGGAGCTGCTCGACCTCAGCGAGGGCGCCCTCCAAAAAGTGCGCGGCGCCCGGATCGCGATGGTCTTCCAGGACCCGATGACCTCGCTCAATCCCGTGTACCGAGTCGGCGACCAGATCGTCGAGGCGGTTCGCGCGCATCGCCGGACGAGCGACGGTGACGCGCGGGCGCTGGCGATCGAGATGCTCGACTCGGTCGGGATCCCGAACCCGGAGCTGCGCGTCAACTCCTACCCGCACGAGCTCTCGGGCGGGCAGCGCCAGCGGGCGATGATCGCGATGGCGCTCGCGCTCGAGCCCGAGGTGCTGATCGCCGACGAGCCGACCACGGCGCTCGACGTCACGATCCAGGCACAGATCCTCGATCTGCTCAAGCGCCTCAACCGCGAACGAAACCTGGCAACCGTTCTGATCACCCACGACCTCGGCGTCGTGGCCGAGGTCGCGGACCGGGTCCTGGTGATGTACGCCGGTCGCGTCGTCGAGCAGGGAAGCCTCGACGAGATCTTCTACGACCCCCAGCACCCATACACCTGGGGGCTGCTCGGATCGCTCGCCCGAATCGACCAGGCGCGGACGCAGCGGCTGCCGCAGATACGGGGCGTGCCGCCCTCTCTGGTCGGTCTGCCTGCCGGCTGCTCGTTCAGGCCGCGCTGTCCCCACTCCTTCGACCGCTGCGTCCATATGCCCGACCTGGCGGCTCGTGCCGATCGAGAGGCGGGCCATCTCGACCGCTGCTGGCTCGAGCCCGAGCGCAAGCGGGAGCTGCGCGAGGTCGAGGGCAGGATCGGGCTCGAGGAGCCGGCGTGAGCGTGAGCGGGAACGGCGAGCCGCTGCTCGAGGTCGAGAACCTCGTCAAGCACTTTCCGATCAAGCACGGGCTGTTGATCGATCGCCGGGTCGGCGAGGTGAAGGCGGTCGACGGCGTCAGCCTCTCGATCGCCCGCGGCGAGACCCTCGGGCTGGTCGGGGAGTCGGGCAGCGGCAAGTCGACGCTCTGCCGGGCCGCGCTCCAGCTGCTGAAGCCGACCTCGGGCTCGGTGAAGTTCGAAGGCCGCGAGATCGCCGGGCTCGGTCGCCGCGCGATGCGGCCGCTGCGCCGCCAGATGCAGATGGTCTTTCAGGACCCCTACGCGTCGCTCAATCCGCGCAAACGGGTGAGCCAGATCATCGGCGACCCGCTGCGGCGGCAGGGCGTCGGCTCCTCGGCCGAGCGGCGCCGGCGCGTCCATGAGCTGCTGGAGCGGGTCGGCCTCTCCTCCGAGCACTACGACCGCTACCCACACGAGTTCTCGGGCGGGCAGCGGCAGCGGATCGGGATCGCCCGAGCCCTCGCGCTGCGGCCGACGCTGATAATCGCCGACGAGCCGGTCTCGGCGCTCGACGTCTCGATCCGCGCCCAGATCGTCAACCTCCTCGCCGACCTCCAGGACGAGTTCGGGCTCAGCTACCTGTTCGTCGCCCACGACATCGCGATCGTCCGCCACGTCTCCGACCGGATCGCGGTGATGCACGAGGGCAAGATCGTCGAGCAGGGGACGGCTGACCAGGTCTGCGAGAGCCCGCGCGACCCCTACACCCGCTCGCTGCTGTCCGCGGTCCCGATCCCCGATCCACGCGAGGCCCGTGCCCGTGGCGCTTCCGCTTAGCCCGCCGATCAAGCCGCAGCTGGCGAAGACGCGCAAGGAGCTGCCCCGCGGCGAGGAGTGGGCCTACGAGCAGAAGATGGACGGGTTCCGGGCGATTGTCTTCGTCGACGGCGACGACGCCTACATCCAGTCGCGCGGCGCGAAATCGCTCGGCCGCTACTTCCCCGAGCTGAGCTTCCCCCCGGGCCGCTACGTCCTCGACGGCGAGCTCGTGATCCGCGACGGCGACGGCGAGCTCGAGTTCGATGCACTGCAGATGAGGATCCACCCGGCCGAGTCGCGGATCAACCTGCTCGCGAAGGAGATCCCGGCGACCTACGTGGCCTTCGACCTGCTGGCGGAGGGGGATGAGGCGCTGCTCGACGCACCGCTGCGCGAGCGCAGGAGCCGGCTCGAGGCGCTCGCCGAGCGCAACGGGATCGAGCTCAGCGAGCTCAGCCCCGACCCCGCCCGGGCCGAGGAGTGGATGAGGACGACCGAGGGGGCGATGGCGAAGGAGCTCGACGCCCCCTACGAGGCCGGCAAGCGGCGCGGGATGGCCAAGGTCAAGCGCGAGCGCGAGATCGACTGCGTCGTCCTCGGCTGGCGGCCGGGCAAAGTGGAGGGCACGGTCGGCTCCCTGATCCTCGGGCTCTACGACGGCGACGATCTCCGCCCGGTCGGCCACATCTCCGGCTTCACCGCGGCCGAAAAACGCAGCCTGCGCGATTTGCTGGCGCCACTCGAGACCGGCGAGCACGGAAGCGGTGAGCCAAGCCGCTGGACCGGAGGCCGCGACCTCGAATGGGTCGCCCTGCGGCCCGAGCTCGTGATCGAAGTCGGGTACGACCACGCCTCAACCGGCCGGATCCGCCACGGCGCCAGGTTCCTGCGCTTCCGCGACGACAAAGACCCGCGCGAGTGTCGCTTCGAGCTGCTGGATGAAGGGTGACTCAGAACAGTGCACCCTGGGTCGGAGTGAGAGGGGCGGCAAATTCCTCCCCCGACCCGCCCTGCGGGCGGCTCTGAGTATCCGTCGGTCGAGGAAATCTTCGCCCCTCTCTCGCATCCCGGCGCGCCCTGGTTCGTCCCCAGCCCTTGACGGCGCGGGTGGTATGCTGCCGCTGCGCCGGACGCATGTAGGCGCGGCTCGAGTAGAGGCTCTCGTATTTCGGGATGAGATCCGGGCGTTTCGTCTCGAGCCAGGCGAAGAAGACGTCGCGCACCTCGTCGCGGAGATGGAGGGCGACGCCGCCGAGGAAGGTTGCACCGGCCTCCCGGGCGCGGTCGACGATCGGCTGAACCTGCTCGGGGGTGTCGTTGATCCCCGGCATCAAGGGCGCGATCAGGACGCCGGAGTCGATCCCTCGCCGGCGCAGCTCCGCTACCGCCTCCAGCCGCGCCACCGGGCTCGGCGTGTGCGGCTCGGTCGCCCGCCAGACCTTCTCGTCGAGGGTCGGAATCGAGAGGTTGACCGAGACGGGGAGCCGCTTCGCCATCCGCTCGTATAGATCGACGTCACGCAGCAACAGCGGCGACTTGGTAAGCACCGAGATCGGCGTCTCGGCCTCTTCCAGGGCGGCGATGATCTCCGGCATCATCCGATACCGGCTCTCGACCCACTGGTAGGGGTCCGTGTTGGTCCCAAGCGCGACCAGCTCCCGCTTCCAGCTCGGTCTCGCCAGCTCGGCCCGGACGAGCTCCGGCACGTTGACCTTGACGACGATCTCGCGCTCGAAGTCGCGGCCTGCGTTCATGTCGAGATACGTGTGGGTGCGGCGAGCAAAGCAAAATACGCAGGCGTGAGTGCAGCCTCGGTAGGGATTGATCGTCCAGTTGAACCCGTAGCGGCTGCCGGGAACGTGGTTGATCGCCGACCGGGCCCGAACCTCGTGGAAGTTGATCCCCATCGCCTCCGGCGCGTCGAAGGTGCGAACCGCGCTGCCGTCGCCGACGCCGGGAAGCCTCAGATCGTTTTCCGTCTTGAGCTCATCCCACCTCATACGAACACATGTTCGCATGAGGACCGGACGGGCTTGATCTAAGGGCCGGGAAGCTCGCCGCGGATCACGTAGCGGAGGACGTCGACCACCTGCTCGGCTGTTCGCGCCGTCGCCTGGGCTGCGCGGTCGACCTCCTTCAGGGCGTGGTCGAACTCGGCGTCGTGGAGGGTGACGTAGGGCGTGCCGAGCGCGGCGGCGTAGCCGGCGTCGAACGCCGCGTTCCACTGCCGGTATTTGTCGCCGAAGCGGACGACGACGATGTCAGCGGCGCGGATCAGCGTCTGGGTGCGGATCGCGTTGACGCCGGCGCCCAGGTGGTCGCGCCAGAAGGGCTCGGCCTGCTCGCCCAGGGTGCCGGCCCCGGCGTCGTCGGAGGCGGCGTGGTCGGTGACCGGGGCCGAGAACTCGACCGGAAGGCCCGCCTCGCGGACGCCGGCCGCGATCCGCTCGCGCCAGTCGGAGTGGATCTCGCCCGAGAGATAGACCTGCCAGGTGCGGTCGGCCATCGGCTCATCCTAATCGTGGCCGACCGCCTTGCCGCCCTCGCACGCGCCCGCTACAATTTCTTACGTGAACGTAAGAAAGAGATTCCAGCAGCGGAGGTCGGGCCTGGGAGTCGACGCCGACCATGAGCATTACCGCTGGTGGGCCCTCTCCTGCACCAGCCTCGGGATGCTCCTCGTCGCCACCAACTCGGGGACGCTGATCATCGCCCTCCCCGACCTCGAGCGCTCGCTCGGAACCTCGCTGCTCGAGCTCGTCTGGGTGATCCTCGCCTACATGATCTCCTCGACGGTCCTGGTCCTCACCGCCGGCCGCCTCTCCGACCTCTTCGGCCGCAAGTCCGCCTTCGTCGGCGCCTTCATCCTCTTCGGCCTCGCCTCGCTCGGCGCCGGGTTCTCCTCCTCGGGGACCGAGCTGATCGTCTGGCGGATCATCCAGGGGATCGGCGGCGCCTTCATCTTCGCCAACGGTCCCGCCCTCGTCACCGACGCCTTCCCGAAGGAGCAGCTCGGGGTGGCGATGGGGACGAACACGATGGTCGCCGCGATCGGGCTCGTGATCGGCCCGGTGCTCGGGGGCGCCCTGGTCGCGATCTCCTGGCACTGGGTCTTCTGGTTCAACGTCCCCCTCGCGCTCGCCGGCGCGCTCTGGGCCGCGATGGTCCTCCGCGAGCTCTCCTCGCGTGACCCCGTCCGCGGCCTCGACCTCCTGGGCACCGCGACCTTCGTCCTCGGCCTCACCGGGCTCGTCTACGGGATCTCGCGCGGCGGCATCTCCGGTTGGAACGACCCGCTCGTGATCTGGTCGCTGATCGCCAGCGTGATCCTGCTACCGCTCTTCGTCCTGATCGAGGCCCGCGGCAAAGCCCCGATGCTCGACCTCGACATCTTCCGCAACCGGATGTTCTCGGCCGCGACCGGGGCCGCCTTCATCAACGGCCTCTCGCGCTTTGCGCTCCTCTTCATCTTCGTCTTCTACTTCCAGGGCGCGCAGGGCGACGACCCGATCACCGCCGGGATCAAGCTGGCGCCGATGGCGATCGGGATGCTCGTGTCATCGCCGCTCGCCGGGATCTGGGCCGACCGCCACGGCTCGCGGACACTGGCCGCGCTCGGGATGATCGTCGGCGCGGTCGCCCTGGGCGGGATGACGACCCTGCAGGCCGACAGCCCCTACTGGGAGAGCATGCTCTGGCTCGGCCTGGTGGGAGTCGGGTCGGGAATGTTCAACTCGCCGAACACCGCGGCGATGATGGGGACCGTCGCGGCCGACCGGCGCGGCATCGCCGCCGGGGCGCGGACGATGCTGCAGAACACCGGCGCGGTGATCTCGATCGCCTTCGTCCTCGCGATCGTCACCTCAGCGGTGCCGCAGAAGGTCCTCTTCGCGATCTTCTCTGGCCTCGCGTCCGGCCTCAGCGAAGCCCAGCTCGAGCCCTTCATCCACAACATGCACACCGCCCTCTGGGTGCTGGCCGCGACCTCGGTCGTCGGCGCCGGCGTCTCGCTGCTGCGGCCCCGCCACGTGACCGGCGCGCCGGCCACAGACGAGGCGATCCTCAACGAGATCAGGGCGACGCCATGACCGTCAACGGCGACAAGCTCCGGATCGGGGAGGTCGCGAAATTGACGGGCACGACCCCGCGGACGATCCGCTACTACGAGGAGCTCGGCATTCTCCCCGCTGCCGGCGACCGTGAGCCGGGGGCGCACCGGACCTACGAGACCGGCGACGTCGAGCGCCTCACCGAGCTCCTGCGGCTAAAGGACCTGCTCGGCGTCAGCCTCGAGGAGCTGAAGGAGCTGGTGAGCGCCGAGGATGCCCGCGCGGCGCTCCGCCGCGAGTGGAAAGCGGGCGTCGAGGACCCGGTCCGGCGCCGCGAGATCCTCGACGAGTCGCTCAGCCACATCGCCAAGCAGCTCGAGCTGGTGCGCCGCCGCCGCCGCGAGATCGAGAAGCTGGAAGAGGAACTGGTGGCGCGCCGGCGCCGCGTCCGGTCGCTTACCCGGATTGCTCCTCGAAGTGCTTACTGAGCATCGTCACCTGGCCCTGGTAATTGGACCCGAGGTCGGAGCCGTAGAGGCGCTCGGCCGGCGCCGAGGTCCGCTCGAGCGCCAGCTTGCAGACCGGCTGGCGGTGCTCGACCATGAACGAGACGTCGCGGGCGCGTACCTCGAGCGCGGCGCGGCTGCCATGGCGGTCGCCCGCCTGGTCGTAGCCGAACCCGGGGTCGAAGAAGCCCGCGTAGTGGGTGCGTAGCTCGCCGGCGGTCGGGTCGTAGGCCATCATCTCGGCCGCGATCTGCGGTGGGATGCAGACTCCCTCGGCGGAGAGCAGGAGATAGAAGATCTCGGGCTCGAGCACGATCCTCCCCCCCGCCTCGGGGAAGACCGGGTCCCAGTAGTCCGTCCAGCGGTAGGCCCGAATCCGCGAAAGGTCGATCGGCAGGCTGTTCTTCTTCGCCCGGTAGCCGACGATCCGATCGCTCGGCCCCGAGAGGTCGACGCTGAGGAAGAGCCCGTCGGCGAGCGCCAGCTCCGACTCCCGCAGCGCGTGCGAATCGAGGTAGAGGAGCGGGAACTCGGCCTGGAGGCTGCGGATCTCATCGTCGCCGAGCCGGACCTCACCGCGCGCGAGGCGCAGCTGGTTGAGCGAGAGCCCGGTCTGGACCTGAATCGCGAACGAGCGCGGGACCACCTCGAGGTAGAGGCGCCCGTGGTAGCCCGGCCTGATCTCGTCGAAGCGGTGGTGGCGGTCGGTCAGGACCCGGGTGAAAACATCGAGGCGGCCGGTCGAGCTCTTCGGGTTGGCCTTGGCGCGAACGTCGTCGGGCAGCGCCAGCTCCTCGATCAGCGGCACGAGGTAGGGACGGTCGCGCTCGAGGACGGCGCCGTCGCGGAGGTCGATCCGCTGGAAGGCGAGTCCCTCGCTCTTCTCCTCGACCGTCGAGTCGATGTCGGGGAGGAAGCTGCAGCGCAGCGCCCAGGCATGGTCGCCGAGACGGAGGTCGATGCTCGCCGGCTGGATCGCCTCGGGACGGATCCGGTAGTCGCCTGAGTTGACCCATTCGGCCTCGATCGCGCGGGTCAGCTCCTGGGAGGGCAGCACTCCGGTCGGCGCCTGCGGCGCCGGCTCGGCGCCGACCCCCGCCGCGGCGGTCTCAGCCTCGCTCATCCATCGAACCTATCGGTTCTGACGGCCGCTCTTCGCCTTGCGGGCGGCGCGCCGCAGCGTCCGCTCGCTCTCCTTTTCGACCGCCTCTCCCATCGCGATCTTGAACATCGCCAGGACGGTGCCGGCGGCGAGCGGCCGCAGCCGTTCCAGGGCATCGCTCATCTGCTGCCAGTCGTGCTCGGGATGGCCGGCCTTCTCGAACGGCGCCCAGAGCTCGGTCGAGAACAGCTGGACGAAGGCGCGGGCGGAGCCGTCGGCATGGCGTTTCAGCTTCTCGGCGACCGAGAGCGCCGGTTCGGGGCCGATGCCGAGGCCGGCGAGCTCGACCGCGGCCCTCAGCATGCTCGGGCTGATGACCTCGATCCGGCCGTCGGGCAGGGTGCGGATGATTCCGAGCCTTTCGGCGCGATCGCGACGCTCCGGGTCCCCCTCTCCCCAGATCCCGGCAAGCTCGGCGGCGTCGACGATCTCGGGCGCCTCGTCTTCGAAGGGCGCTCGCAGCAGGCGGGTGAAGTCGGAGATCGCCGATGCCGAGCCGTCGCCGCTTTCCAGCACCCGGCGAATCGCCTCGAGGTTGAGCCCGTCGGCCTGCATTTCCCGGGTCAGCTCGATCCGGACGACGTGCTCCTCGTTGTAGTAGCCGGTGCGGCCTCGGACCACCGGCGGCGGCAGCAGGCCACGCGTCTGGTGGGCGCGGATGTTGCGCACGGTCATCCCCGTCCGCTCCGCCAGCTCCCTGATCGTCATCTCGCCCTCGGCAGGATTCGCCATCACACCTTTACCCCATCGTAAGCCGCAGCCGCTGGCCGTTCATCTCGGCGGCGCCCTCCGAGCAGAGGAACGCGATCGCGTCGGCGATGTGCTCGGCCGGGGTGAAGTTGGGGAATTTCTCGGCCGGGCTGTCCTCCCGCATCCGCCGGGTCAGGATCGCCTCGACCACGATGATGTTGGCGGTCGCGCCGGTGTCCGAGAAGCCGTCGGCGAGTGCCAGCGTCCACGCCTCGGCGGCGGCCTTCGCCGCAGCGTAGGAGGCGTTCGTGTTCGTGGGCGCCTGCGCCTGCTTGGCGGAGACGAGGACGAAGCGCCCGTTGCCGCTGGCGACGAGCGCGTCGTGGAATGCGCGGCTGGTGTGCTGGACGGTTCGGATCAGGAGGTCGTGGAGCAGCGCCCAGTCCTCGAGCGACGCGGTGTGCAGCGGCTCTCCGCCGCGCCAGCCGCCGACCAGGTGCATGAGGCCGTCGACCCGGCCGAAGCGCTCGACAAGCGCCGCGCACCAGTCACGCGCGCCCTCCTCGTCGAGGAGGTCGACCGCCCGCCCGTCCCAGCGGTCGGCGGATAGCCCCAGGGCCTCGCCGACCGCGTCGGCGTTCGCCTGCTCGCGATCCGCCCCGCAGACGGTCGCGCCCGCCTCGGCCAGCCGCGCAGCGACGGCGGGGCCGAGCCCACCGCCGACACCGGCGATCGCAATCACGCGGCCATCGAGGCTGAGAGCCATATGGGGGAGACAGGATTCGAACCTGTGTAGGCATAGCCAACTGGTTTACAGCCAGTCCCCTTTAACCACTCGGGCACTCCCCCGGAGACCAGGCGATTCTAGAGGTTCGGGGTGGGGCGACTTACCGGTGCATATGACCGGTAAAGCGCCACATACTGGCCGGTGAGATACTCGCGCCGATGCCCAGCGACCGTTTCTACTCGCGCCTCTCGATGTCGCTCGGGGCGACGGGCCTGCGTTGGATCGGGAAGCTCAACACCCCGCTGTACCGGCTCTCGCGCGGGCGGCTCGGAGGGAAGGTCGGGAGGGCGCCCGTCCTGCTGCTGACGACGACCGGCCGCAAATCGGGGCAGCTGCGGACCTGCCCCGTCGTCTATCTCGAGGACGAGGGGCGACTGGTCGTCATCAACACCAACGCCGGCAATTCGAAGACGCCCGCCTGGTCGCTGAACCTGAAGGCGAACCCCGATGCCGAGGTCGAGGTCGGTGACCGGAAGCAGCGGGTTCGCGCGCGGATCGCCGAGGGCGAGGAGCGCGCCGAGCTCTGGCGCAAGCACAACGTCCAGTACTCGGGGTTCGACGAATACGCCGAGAAGCTCCACCGCGACATCGCGGTCTTCGTGCTCGACCCCGCCTAGCGCGTCCGCGCCAGATAGCCGACCTCGAGATTGAGGCTGTACCTGGTCTGGAAGGTGCAGCTGCGCCTCGGGACGCGCCTGACCACACGCGGGACGCCGGTCTTCGGGTCGGGGCGGATCACCGCTCGCCGGTAGAACCCGCAGAACCGGCCGGGACCGAACGACCCCAGCGCCGCGTCGTAGAACGACGACCCGTACCCGTAGTAGGGAGCGGGGGCTTCGGCGATCGAGACGATTTGGCCAAGCGCCAGGCCGGCGGAGCGGGCCGCGGTGGCGGCGTTGCCACGCGCCGAGACGGCCGCCTCCGGCGTCACCCGGCGACGGGCGGCGAGCACCGCGCGTTTGATCGGCCGGCTGCGGTCCGGGTCGGCCGGCCTGACCGGGGCCGAGGCGGCGCCGTATGCCTCGACGTCAAGCGCGCCTTCGGCGTCGGTCGCGCCGCCGACGATCGCGAACCTGACGGTCGCCGCCGCGCCGGCGATGCCGGCCGAGCTGCGTTCCCCAAACTGGCTCAGCTGCCGAAGCTCGACCTTTTCGACCTCCCCGACCCGCAGGCCCAGCGCCCGTGCGATCGTCCCGGCGCGGCTACGGGCGTTGCGGACCGCTCGGGCGACGGCCGTGGGATCGGCCGAGGAGGCGCGGTCGGCCCGCGATCTCGCGAACCCGATGCCGGTGATGCTGATCCCCGGCTCGGCTTCGGATTCGGCGACTGGCGGGAGGCCGCTCGCCGGCGAGACCGCGGCGAGCATTGAGGCCCCCAACGCGGCGATTGCCACAACCGCGGAGAGCAGCTTCGATCCTCTCGATCCCGTCATCCACCCCCCATACGAGGGCGGGACGCCGAAAGGTCCGGGGTGGGCTCAGCCGGTCTCGCGCAGCATCTGCGCCTCGGGCAGGCGCTGCAGCTTTTTCAGCGTGCTGTTCTCGATCTGGCGCACCCGCTCGCGGGTGACGCCGAAGGTGCGGCCAACCTCCTCGAGCGTCAACGGTTCGAGCCCAGAGAGGCCGTAGCGCAGCTCGATCACCTGCCGCTCACGCTCGGGCAGCGCGTCGAGCGCCTTTCTGACGCCCTCCTTCTGGAGGTGTTCGCTGGCCTCCTCGAACGGCTCGGCGACGGCTTCGTCGGCGACGAAGTCGCCGAGCTCGGACTCGTCCTCGTCGCCGACCGGCTTCTCGAGCGAGACCGGCAGCTGCGCGACGCGCAGGATCTCCCGCACGTCGCCGAGCGGCCAGCGCAGCTCGACCGCGATCTCCGCCGCCTCCGGCTCACGGCCGAGGCGCTGCACCAGCTGGCGCTCGACGTGGGCGACCCGGTTCAGCTTCTCGACCATGTGGACGGGGATCCGGATCGTCCGCGCCTTGTCGGCGATCGCCCTCGTCACCGCCTGGCGGATCCACCACGTCGCGTAGGTGGAGAACTTGTAGCCGCGACGGTAGTCGAACTTCTCGACCGCCCGGATCAGGCCCAGCGAGCCCTCTTGGATCAGGTCGAGGAAACTCAGCCCGCGCCCGAGATAGCCTTTCGCGATCGAGACGACGAGGCGCAGGTTCGCCTCGACCATCTGCCGCTTGGCGAGCATGTCGCCGCGCTCGATCCGTTTCGCAAGCTCGACCTCCTGGGCGGCGGTCAGCAGGTCGACTTTGCCGATCGAACGCAGATAGAGCCGCAGTGAGTCGAGGCTCGGTTCGATCGTCAGGTCGAGCTCGGGTTTCTTCGGCTGCCCGTTCGTCGACTCTTCGCGCTGCTCCTTGTAGGCGCTGACGCCGTCTTCGGCGATCACGTCGACGCCGTTCTCGACCAGGTGGGCGTGGAGGCCGGAGACCTGCTCCTTCGTCACCTCGACCTCCTCGAGCGTCGCGGCGATCTGCTCGAAGGTGAGATAGCCGCGTTCGCGGCCCAGCGCTATCAGGCCCCGCAGCTCCTCCTGGTCTGCGAACGGCAGCGCACCCGAATCCTGTTCCAGTCCCTCGGGGACGGACTCCAACGACTCGATCTCCATGCCTCCGGTGCAACCTCTCCCAATCCGGGGGCCGGCCCCAACGCTCCGGCCTCGCCGAAGTATAGGGAGAAATCCCTGACCGCCAAGACCGGCCGCCCACTAATCTTGTTCGTCATGGCGACCCACCCGAGCGCGATCGCCGCGACACCCACCGACGTCCAGTCCTCGACGCCGGAGACGATGGTCAGTCTCTCCCGGGTCGGCGTCACCGGCGTCGAGAAGGTGATCCGGGTCGAGACCGACGGCAACGAGAACCTCTACCACGCCGACTTCGAGTGCTTCGTCGACCTCAATCCGCGCCAGGCGGGCGTCCACATGTCCCGCTTCGAGGAAATCGTCGCCGAGGCGATCGACGAGGTCGTGCTCGGCGAGGCGTTCCGCGCCGAGATCCTCGCCGGCCACATCGCCGAGAACGTCCGCGAGCGCCAGGGCGGGCTGCGGGCCGAGGTCTCGGTCACCGCGCGCTACCCGCAGACGGTCACGACCCCCAAGAGCGGGATCCAGACCCAGGAGATCTACTCCCTGTTCGGGACCGCGGTCGCATCGCTGCGCGGGACGCGGACGCTGACCGGGGTCCAGGCCCAGGGCATGACGGCCTGCCCCTGCGCCCAGGAGATGGTCGCCGGCGTTGCCCGCGAAAGGCTGGCCGAGGGCGGCTTCGACGCCGAGCAGATCGAGACTGCGATCGAGGCGGTGCCGATCGCGACCCACAACCAGCGCGGGATCGGCACCCTCCACATCGGCTGCCCGGAGGGAGGGCCGACCTGGATCGACGCTCCCGAGCTGCTGCGGATCGTCGAGAGCTCGATGAGCTCGGAGATCTACGAGCTGATGAAGCGCCCCGACGAGCTCGCGGTCGTCGAGAAGGCCCATGCCCAGCCCCGCTTCGTCGAGGACTGCGTGCGAGAGATGCTGCGGCAGGTGATCGAGGGCTATCCCGACCTTCCCGGCGAGGCGTTCGTGATGGCGCGCCAGGAGAACCTCGAGACGATCCACCGTCACAACGTGGTCGCCGAGCGCTACGGCAAGCTCGAGGACCTCCGCGACGAGCTAGAGGGCGGCGAGCACCAGCGCCATCACCTCACGAAGCGCGAGTGGCTGGAGGCTCCGGCGACCTGAGCCGCCGGCGCAGGTCGAAGAAGTAGTCGGCGCCGCTGATCAGGGTCGCGGCGACCGCGAGGTAGACGAGAACGTCGACCCAGGTCGGGGACGGGTCGGCGGCGATCAGGGCGAAGACGGCGGCGATCTGGAGCACGGTCTTCACCTTGCCGAGCCAGCTGGCCGAGATCACGATCCCGCGCTCGGCCGCGACCGCGCGCATCACGGTCACCGCGAACTCGCGGGCGATGATCACCATCGCCACCCAGGCCGCGAGACGGTCGAGCGAGACGAGCGAGACCAGCGCGGCGGCGATCAGCAGCTTGTCGGCGATCGGGTCCATCAGCTTGCCGAAGGTCGTGACCGCGTCGCGCGAGCGGGCGAAGTAGCCGTCGAGCCCGTCGGTCAGCGCCGCCAGCGCGAAGACGCCGGCGGCGAGAGCGTCGCCGTTGGGCGTCTCGCCGAGCAGGGCGACGACGACCACCGGCACCGCGAGGATGCGCAGCAGCGTCAGCGCGTTGGGCAGGTTCAGAGGGAACATCGGTCAGTCGCTTGAGGAAGCGGTACCCGCGGGCTTGGGCTCGACAACCTGTTTGGTCGCCGCGGCGTCGCGCTGCGCAAAGTATTCCTCCCCCTCGATGCTGATGTGAGGGAGCAGCCGGTCCATCCACGAGGGCAGCCACCAGGCGCGCTCGCCGAGCAGGACCATCACGGCCGGCACCAGCAGGCAGCGGACGATCGTCGCGTCGATCGCGATCGCGACCGCGAGGCCGACACCGAACTCCTTCACCAGCGGGTTGCCGTTGAGGACGAAGCTGGTGAAGACGCAGACCATGATCGCGGCGGCCGAGGTGATCACCCTGCCGGTGTTGGCGAGCCCTTCGACCACGGCCTCCCTGGCGTCACCGGTCTGCTTGTAGTGCTCCCGCATCTGGGTCAGCAGGAACACCTCGTAGTCCATCGAGAGGCCGAACAGGATCGCGAACATCAGCAGTGGCACGAAGCTGACGATCGGTATCGCGTGGTCGAGCCCGATCAGCGAGTGCAGCCAGCCCAGCTGGAAGACGGCGGTGAGGACGCCGTAGGAGGCGGCAACGGAGAGCAGGTTCATCACCGCCGCCTTGGCCGGGACCAGCACCGAGCGGAAGGCGATCATCAGGACGATGAAGGCGAGCAGGACGACGATCGCGATCATCAGCGGCAGCTTGTCCGAGATCTGCGAGGCGAGGTCGATGTAGCCGGCGGTCTGGCCGCCGACGAAGGCGTTGGCCTGGCTGCCGGCGAGGGCGCCGGGGATCGTCGTCGAGCGCAGTTCGCTGACGAGGTTGACGGTGTCCTCCTTCCACGGAGCCGATTTGGAGATCGCCGAGAAGACCGAGACGGTCCCCTGCTTGTCGAAGTCCGCTTCGCTGACCGCGGCGACGTCACCGGCTCCGTCGACCGCTTTCTGGAGCGCCGGCGTGACCTGTTTCGCTTCGGCGGGAGAGCTGAATTCGGAGGCGATTAGGAGCGGGCCGTTGTAGCCGGGGCCGAAGCCCTCGGTCAGCCCTTCGTATGCCTGTCGGGCGGTCGTTTCCTTCGGCAGGGCGCTGATGTCGTTCTGGCCCAGCTGCAGCTGGAGGAGCGGGATCGCGAGGATGAGGAGGACGGCGGTGGCCGCGATCGCCGCCGGCCAGGGACGCTCGGAGACGGCCTGCGCCCAGCGCCGCCAGCCGTGCGGTTTGCGGTCATCGGGGTGGGTGCGGCCGAAGCTGACCCGAAGCGAGTTGATATGCGGGCCGAGGGCTCCGAGCATCGCCGGCAACAACGTCGTCGCCGCGGCAACCGCGGTGACGACCGCGATCGCTGCTGTGAACCCGAGGGTGGTGACCAGGGGGATGCCGGCGAAGGCCAGCGAGCAGAGGGCGATCACGACGGTGAAGCCGGCGAACACCACCGCACCTCCCGCCGTGGCCGTCGCCCTCGCGATCGACTCGCGCAGCTCCATCCCGTCGCGGAGCTGGAGTTTGTGGCGGGTGACTATGAACAGCGCGTAGTCGATGCCGACCCCGAGGCCGATCATCGTCGCCAGGGTCGCGGCGACGCTCGGCATCTGGACGACGCTCTCCAGCATCCTCATGATCGAGAGCGCGCAGGCGAGGCCGATCACGGCCGAGAGGATCGGCAGCATCATCGCCGTCGCCGTCCCGAACGCGAACAGGAGGATGATCACGGCCGCGGTGAGGCCGATCGCCTCGCTAACCTCGGTCGAGGGTTTGGAGAGCTGCGAGCCGACGTAGCCCCCGACCGAGACGTCGAGGCCGGCGGCTTCGGCCGGAGCGCCGGCTTCGAGCACGCCTTCGGCCTGATCTTCGGTCAGTTCACCGGGCCCGACCCTGAGATAGACCGGGATGTAGCCGATCGTCTGGTCTTTGCTGAGGAAGTTCACGCCCTGTTTGCTCAGCGGGCTGATCGCCGAGAGGACGTCGGGCATCCCTTCCAGGCGCTTGACCGTCTTGCCGACCGCGGCGCTCGCCGCCGGTTCGGTCAGCTTCCCCTGCCGCGACCTGATCACCAGCGGGTTGTTGCCGTATGCCTGGGCGGGCAGATTGTCTTCGAGCAGTTCGGTCGCCGCGGTCGAGTCGGTTCCGGGCAGCGTCAGGTTGTCGTTCGTCCGGTTTTCGGACTGCTGGCTGATGAAGACGAGGACGATGGCGACCACCAGCCACACCGCGATCGTCGGCCAGTGGTGCCGGGAGCAGAAGCGCCCGATCTCATAGAGCGGACCGGTCACGGCGGGATCATCCCCCACGGGGCGGCGTTTCGCCACCCGGAGGCGGAACTTCGCCGCCGTCGAAGGCCTTCGGGAAGGCCTTTGACAGGGGCGCGCCGAGACCCTGCCTGATGACGACGAGGTGCTGCGCGTGGCCCGCCGCCAGCGAGGCGGCGAGCGTCCGCGGCGCGTCGCTGAACAGGCGCGGCGCAGCTTCGATGTCCGACGCGAGCGCAGCGCTCTCGAGTTCGTAGGCGAGGGTGAGGACGTCCCTCTGGTTGTGCAGTTCGCCGAGATCGATTTCGACGGCGGTCGCCGTCGCTCTGCCGCCCAGGCCGCGGATCGCCTTCGCGATCGCGCTCACGTATTCCTGCTCCTGGGCGCGCAGGCGCCGCGCTGCGGGGGTGAACCGGGGGCCGATCCTCGACATCCCTTCCGTGTAGACCTCGAGCGCCGTCAGCTCCTGGCCCAGGGCGGCGTTGAGGATTTCCGCGTCCGATCCCTTCTGCGAATCCGTTTCGGCGCCATGGCCGGGCTTGCCGCAGCCCGTCACGACCACGACGATCAGGAGGAGTGCGATTGTCGCGAACCTGCCCATGGGCGCCGCAAGCCTAAGCGCGAGGCTGCATTCTTGTCCGCATGGCGGACCCGATCGCATACTCGACGGTCGACGCGGCGCTGGCTGCGGAAATCCACGCCTGCCGGCGTTGCCCGCGCCTGGTCGCCTGGCGGGAGGCGGTGGCGGCCGACCCGCCGCGCCGATTCCGCGGCGAGCGCTATTGGGCGCGACCGGTAGCGGGCTTCGGCGACCCTGGGGCGCGGCTCGCGATCGTCGGCCTCGCCCCGGCGGCCAACGGCGCCAACCGGACCGGCCGGATGTTCACGGGCGACCGTTCGGGCGACTGGCTCTACGCGGCGCTGCACCGGGCCGGCTACGCGAACCAGCCGACCGCGGTCGACCGCGACGACGGCCTGCGCCTCGAGGACGCCTACGTCACCGCCACCGTCCGCTGCGCGCCACCGGCGAACCGGCCCTCGCCGGCCGAGCGCGACAACTGCCTGCCCTACCTCGTGCGCGAGCTCGAGCTGCTCGAGAATTGCAGGACGATCGTCGCCCTCGGCGGCTTTGGCTGGGACGGCGCGCTGCGGGCGCTGCGAGAGCTCGGCGCCGAGGTTCCCCGCCCCAGGCCCCGCTTCGGCCACGGGTCCGAGGCGCAGGTCGGCGAGTGGACCCTGCTCGGCTGCTACCACCCGAGCCAGCAGAACACCTTCACCGGCAGGCTGACCGAGCCGATGCTCGACGCGATCTTCGCCTGCGCCGGTAAGTTGGTCGCCTCGCGATGAGGACGCTGACCCTGATTCTGTCGACCGCGGTGGCCGCCGCGCTTCTCGTCGCCGGCTGCGGCTCCGGCGAATCGACGGAGACCACGGCCGGCGGCGTGGAAACGTCCGAGGCCCACCAGAGCGGAGCCGAAGGCCCGAGCGGAATCCGCGCCCGCCCCTGCCTCAGCCCCGGAAAGCCGGCCGTGCTGATGCGGGTGACCGGGGTCAGTTGCTCGAAGGGCAAGAGCGTTGCCGCCGGCTGGGCCTCTCGGTCGGGATGCGCTCCGGCGGCCGGCGATTCCCGGTCCGCCTGCACCGTCGACGGATTCCGCTGCCTCACCACCGTCGCCGGCCGCGGGCTGGCCGTGACCTGCGCCCGACCGGAACGCTCGGTCGCGTTCCTCGCCGTACGGGACTAGCCGGCGGAGCGCGCGGCGAGCCGCGAGGACGGGTCGAAGAAGAGGGCCAGCCAGAGCAGCGGCGCCCAGCTCGGAGCGACGAATGCGACCGGGATCGCGAGCAGGAAGAGCGCGGAGATGTAGCCGGCGCGGATCCGGTTCTCGCGGTGGGCGGTGTCATCGATCGTCGTCAGCCCAGCGCTGTGGGCGTAGGCGTTCATCCGGAATCCGACCAGGACGCAGCCGGCGAGATTGACCGCGTAGACGACGACGGCCGCCGCCTCGCCTCCGTAGTCGCCGAGCAGCCGGCTGCTGAACGGGATCAGGACGATCCAGGCGAGGTAGAAGAGGTTGAGGTTGACCAGGCGGCCGTCGAACGCCCTGACCTCGCCGAAGAAGTGGTGGTGGACGACCCAGAAGCGGGCGATGACCGCGAAGCTGATCCCAAAGGCGATGAAGTCTTCGTGCAGGTCCCAGATTTCGTGCCAGAGCCG
>DATAOP010000046.1:0-7204 GCA_036265675.1 Solirubrobacterales bacterium | reverse complement strand
GGCTGCCTTTCGACGTTCGTTCCCGAGACGACGGACAACTCACGAGGCGAGCTGAGCGTGTTCGGCAACGTGCACGGCCTGACGATCGAAGGGGCGGGCCCGGCGCAGACGGTCATCGATGCCTGCAGGCTCGGCGACCGGGCACTCCAGGTCGGGGCGGGCGCGAGCGTGACCCTGCGCGGGCTGACGATCACCAACGCCCACGCCCGCGACGGTGAAGACGGCGACAGATCGGGGTTCTTCGAAGGCTTCGGCGGTGCCGGCCTCCCCGGCGCCGATGGGGGCGGGCTCCTCAATCAGGGCTCGCTGACGCTGGTCGGCGACGTGCTCACCGCGAACCACGCCGGAGATGGCGGTGACGGGGGGGAAGGCGGCCCGCTCGGGGGAAGCGGCGGGATTGCGGCGAACGGCGGCGAGGGCGGGGGGATCTTCTCGACCGGCACGCTGACGGTGATCGACACCACGATCAGCGGCAACAGCGCCGGCGACGGCGGCGTGGGTGGCGCCGGTGTCGCGGGAAGCATCGCCAACATGAAGTCAGGCAACGGCGGCTCGGGGGGAGACGGAGCAAGGGGCGGAGGTGGAGGCGGTGTCGCCATCGAGGGCGGGACGGCGACGATCGCATCGAGCACCTTCGCGGGGAACCGGACCGGGGAGGGGAGCGCCGGGCAACCCGGCCAGGAAAGCGACGCATCCCAGGGCGTCGGCGGCGACGGCGGCACCGGCGGCGACGGCGGCAACGGCGCCGGCATCGCGGTCGCCGGCCTGGGCGTGTCGCTTGAGGCTACGAACGACACGATCGAGGGCAACGTCACCGGCG
Organism: Solirubrobacterales bacterium; assembly: GCA_036265675.1. Classification (GTDB taxonomy): domain Bacteria; phylum Actinomycetota; class Thermoleophilia; order Solirubrobacterales; family 70-9; genus VRUE01. The sequence continues at coordinate 6,384 of DATAOP010000046.1, read as the reverse complement.
ACGGCGCGAGTGGGGGTGATGCCGGCGTCGGCATCGTGGGACCGGACGGCAGTCCCGGCAACGGTGGCAACGGCGGTTACGGCGGCGGATTTCTCAACGTGCGCGCGACGGTTCACCTCACCAACGTCACGATCGCCGGCAACGCGACCGGCAGTGGCGCGAGCGGGGGGGTGGGCGGCACGCCCGGCTCGGCCGGGCACGGCGGCGGCATCTTCTCGACGCTCTCATCGCCGACACTCGAGAACACGCTCCTGAACGCCAACCGGCCCGGCGGGGATTGTCGCGGCGAGGTCACAGACGGCGGCCACAACCTCATCTACTCGCCGCCGGCGATCGAACCCTTCGCGCCGGACCCCTGCGCCGTGCCCAACTTCATCGAGGCCGATCCGAAGCTCGCGGGGTTGGCAGACAACGGCGGCTCGACGCAGACGATGCGCCTCCAGCCCGGAAGCGCGGCGATCGACCAGGTGCCGATCTCCGGCGCCGGCTGCCCGCCGACCGATCAGCGAGGCGTCATCCGACCCGGCGGGGCCGCCTGTGACATCGGCGCCTACGAGGTGTCCCCGCCTCAGGCGGTGACCGGGCCCGCGAGCGCCGTCACCCCGGTCGCCGCGACGCTCACCGGCACGATCACGGCCAACGCCGCCACAGCGAGCGCCCATTTCCAATACGGCACGAGCAGCGGCTACGGAAGCGTCACCGCGGACCAGGCCGTGACGGGGGTGACCGGCGTTTCGGTCTCGACCCACCTGATCGGCCTGAAGCCCGGGACGACCTACCACTACCGCGTCGTCGCGAGCTCGATCGAGGGGACGACGTTTGGGGCCGACCGCACGTTCCAGGCCCCCGAGCCCACGATCAGGAAGCTGAAGGTCAGGCCGAGGCGCGTGCACCACAAACGCGGGGCAAAGGTGACCTACATCGACTCCGAGCCCTCGACGACCGGCTTCGTGCTGAGCCGGTGCAAGAACTTCGTGAAGAAGCGCTGCCGCCGATACAAGCGCGCGCGCTCCTTCACCCGCCACGACGTCGCCGGCCCCAACCACTTCCACCTGCGCGTGAAACATCTCGCGCGCGGGCGCTACCGGCTCGCCGCGACGCCCAGCTTCGGCGGGGCAAAGGGCGCGACGGTCGCGGCCACGTTCCGGATCGTCAGCCGCTGATGATGGAGTCAGCGACACTCCGTCGGGTACCGACCCTGCCGAGTGCGGTGCAGTTCGGCCTCATCTTCGGGCTGCTGGTCCTCGCCGCTGTCGCATGGGCGATGACCGGAGACCGGATGGCCGGAATGGACGCCGGTCCCGGCACCGATCTCGGTGGCCTCGGTTTCTGGGTCACGGCCTGGATCGTGATGATGGCCGCGATGATGTTTCCGTCGATCGCGCCGATGGTGGTCATGTACGCGCGCATCGAGGAGGGGAAACGGCAGCGGGGACAGCCGACGGAGGCCGGCGCCACGGCGATCTTCGTCCTCGGCTACCTGCTCACCTGGACCGCCGCGGGCCTGCTCGCCTACGCGCTGTTTGCGATCGGACGGTCGCTCGACCTCGGCATCCTCGCCTGGGACAGCGCCGGCCCCTACGCGGCGGGTGGAGTCATCCTCGCGGCGGCCATCTACCAGCTCACCCCGCTCAAGGACGTCTGCCTGCGGCATTGCCGAAGCCCGATGACGTTCCTGCTCATGCGCTGGCGCCCGGGCCGGGCCGGCGCCCTCCGCATGGGGCTCGAGCACGGGGGCTGGTGCGTCGGATGCTGCTGGGCTCTGATGGCGGCGCTCTTCGCCCTCGGGGTGATGAGCATCGGCTGGATGGTCCTGATCGCCGCCCTGATCGCGCTCGAGAAGCTCCTGCCCTGGAAGGCGGTCGCCAACCGCTCGGTCGCCGTCCTCCTGGTCGTGCTCGGGCTCGCGGTCGCCGTCGCGCCCGAGCAGGTTCCGGGGCTCACCCTGCCGGACTCGCCGCAGGCGGAAGGAGCGATGAACTCGATGGGAATGGAAGAGGCCCCGATGCCCGCGCCCTAGGCGGCCCAGGCGAATTCCGAAGCCGAGATCCCGGTCTTCCCCTCGTACTCGATGCCGAAGGCGTTGATGCTCGAGCGCTTCGCCTCGGCGGCGTTGAACTCCGAGGAGACCGGATGGAAGACCCCGACCAGGCGCACCGGTTCTCCCGTCTCGACGCCGAACGGGACGATGTCCTCGATCTCGAAGTCGATCGCGTCGCCGATCTTGACGCTGTGGCTGAGCCCGTCCTCGGCCAGCTCGAACGGCACCCGCTCGACGCCGAGGATCTCGCCGACCAGCGGAGTGATCGCCTCCATCGGGCCACCCTTCTGTCCGGCGAAGACGGCGCCGAGCTTGTCGGCCTGCTCGTCCGAGGCGTCCTCATCGATGAAGAGGCCGAGGCGCCAGTTTCCCTCGGTCATGACCTTGGGGGTGTCGGCGATCGCCGCGACCTTGAGGCCGCTGACGTCGGTGCCCTCGATCTCGCCCTCCTTGATGTTGAAGACGAGGGTGACACGGCAGTAGTCATAGGTCGCGCCGTGATCGAACGACATGTTGCACGGGCACATCAGATCGCACGAACAGGTCTCGAAGTAGCTCCCCTTCAGGCTCCAGGACATGCCGGCCTCCTCATCTGCGGGTTGGCGCGCCCATTCTCTCCCGCTGGCCGGCCGGCGTCAACAGCCACGGCGACCTCCTGGCCGCCGCTACCGTGGGCACGTGTTCGACCACGTAGCGATCCGGGTCGCCGATCTCGCCGCGTCGGAGCGCTTCTACCGCACCGTCCTCGGGGCGCTCGGCCTCGATCCGACGCATGCCGGCCAGGACCGGATCGAGTGGGACGACCTCCACCTCGTGGCTGCGACCTCCGAGCGACCGCCGACCCGGCACCTGCATGTCGGATTCGTGGCCCCCTCGCGGCAGCGGGTCGATGACTTCTGGCAGGCCGGGGTCGACGCGGGCTACGAGGATGACGGCGCTCCCGGGGAGCGCCCGCAGTACACCCCCGGCTATTACGGCGCCTTCCTGCTCGACCCCGACGGCAACAGCGCCGAGGCGGTGCGGCACGACGACGTGCGACGGGGCGGCCATATCGATCACCTCTGGATCCGCGTGCGCGACCTTGATGCCTCCTGTGCGTTCTTCGCCGCCGTCATGCCCCACACGGGCCTGCGCGAGGGACGGCGTTGGGAGCAGGGCCGTCAGTTCCGCGGCGCCTGGGCGACGTTCTCACTGGTCGACGACGGGTCGGCTCCCACCGAGAACCTGGAGATCGCCTTCCCTGCGCCCGATCGCGAGACCGTCGACGACTTCCATCGCGTGGCGCTGGCGATCGGTTGCATGGACGCCGGAAGGCCCGACGCGCGGCGGGAGCATGAATCACCCGTCTACGGGGCGGCTGTCGTCGCCCCCGACGGGACGAGGGTCGAATCGGTGTTGAGCCACTCCTCGTAGGTGGGGCCGGTGAGCTTCGCCACCGGGCCCGGGAGCAGGCCGCCGCCGGGGTAGAGGCCTTCCGGATCGTCGGGCCATTCCCCGGGCTCGATCCGCAGGCCGTCGCCGGCGTGGGCGGCGAAGAGCTTCGCCACCTCGACCAGGCTCTCCTCGCGGGGACCGGCGACTTCGGCGATCGGGTTGCCGATGGGTGAGGAGTCCGCTCCGTCAACGAGGTCGGCCAACGCCTCGGCGACGCTCCGGGCGGCGATCAGCTGAGTCCGCGCCTGCGGTACGTAGCTGACATCGTCCTTGCGACTCCACTCGACCAGCTCCGCGACGAACTCGTGAAATTGGGAAGCGCGCAGGATGCGCGCCGGGACCGGGCCCTCGAGATGCGCTCGCTCCTGGAGCACCTTGGCGGCGTTGTAGCCGCTGTCGAAGTGATCGGTGCCGATGATCGAGACGACGAGGATGCCCTCGACGCCGCGCTCCGCGGCGGCCCGCTGCATGTTGCGCACCGAGGTCGCGAAGAACTCGGCGGCCCCTTCCGGGGTCGGGCTGGTGGCGGCGTCGATCAGCAGGTCGACGCCCCCGAGCGCCTCCCCGAGCCCCTCGCCCGAGATCACGTCGACGCCACTGCCGCGCGAGATCGGAACAACCTCGTGCCCGCGCTCGCGCAGGCTGTCGACGGCATGGTGGCCGAGCCGGCCGGTCGCGCCGGCGACGGCGACCTTCTTCTTCTCGCGTGCCATTGTTCTCTCCATTCAGTCCGGATGGCCGCCCCTCGGGCGGCGGAATTTGCCTTCAATAGGAGGACGCCGCAGAGGGCACGGATGTGACCGAATCGAAACAGATCGATCTGGCAAGGCGGTTCGAGAGGAGCCGCGCTCGACTCCACGCCGTCGCCTTCCGCATGCTCGGCGCCAGCGGCGAAGCGGAGGAGGCGGTCCAGGAGGCGTGGTTGCGGCTCGATCGAACCGACCCGGAGGAGATCGATGACCTCCAGGGCTGGCTAACGACCGTGGTCGCGCGGATCTGCCTCGACATGCTGCGGGCGCGCCGGGCTCGGCGCGAGGAGCCTCTCGGCCCCCATGTTCCCGATCCGATCGTCAGCCCGGTCGAGGGGGCGGACCCCGCGCACGAGGCCGTCGTCGCCGACTCGGTCGGCCTCGCGATGCTCGGCGTGCTCGAGACCCTCAGCCCGGAGGAGCGAGTCGCCTTCGTGCTGCACGACAGCTTCTCGGTCCCGTTCGAGCAGATCGCCGACCTGCTCAACCGCAGCCCCGTCGCCGCCAGGAAGGCGGCCAGCCGCGCCCGGAAGCGGGTCGAGGGCGAAACGACGGCCCCGGACGTAGACCTCGAGCGCCAGCGGGAGGTCGTCGATGCCTTCTTCGCGGCCTCGCGTGAGGGCGACTTCGACGCGCTGGTCGGTGTCCTCGACCCGGAGATCGTCCTCCGCGCCGACGGTGGCGAGGGCCGCCCGTCGGCCACCCATGTGATCCGAGGCGCCGTCGAGGTCGCGAGCCGCGCGATGACCTTCGCCCGGCTCTCTCCGTTCGTGCGGCCCGTCCTCGTCAACGGCGTCGCCGGCGCGCTGGTCGTTCCGGAGGGCGAGGTCTTCTCGGTCATGGCCTTCACCGTCGCCGGCGGCCGGATCGCCGCGATCGACATCCTCGCCGACCCAAACCGTCTCGATGGCCTCGAATTTGCCGCCTGATCGTCACATAAGTTTCACCGATGCGTGTGCGCCGGCGTGCCGCATGGGTGGGGGTCGCGGCCTCCCTCGTATTGCTCGGCCTCGTCGCCTTGGCGTTGACGCTCAGCGTCGCCTCGTCAGCCGGTGAAGCCGACCGCGACTGCTCGGACTTCGCTGATCAGGCCGAAGCCCAGAGCTTCTTCGAAGCCAACGGAGGAAGCGCGACCAACAACTTCGACAACCTCGACGGGGATGGGGACGGGGTTGCCTGCGAGGACCTTCCCTGCCCCTGCTCCGCGGCGGGCGGCGGGGGAGGGGGAGGCGAATCGAGTCCAGTGATCCCGCCGTCCGAATCGAGTCCATCGGTTCCGTCGGGCCGCCGGATCAGCGCCCAGGTGATCCGCGACGTCGACGGTGACACGATCGCGGTGGTGTTTGCCGACGGCGCCGAAATCGATGTTCGCCTGATCGGGATCGACACACCGGAGGAGTTCAGACCGGGCTATCCGGTCGAGTGCGGCGCGCGGGCGGCGGCGAGGTCGATGGCGTCGATGGTCTCGGGCCGGCGGGTGACGCTGGTCACCGACCCCAGTCAGGATCGCTTCGACCGATACGGGCGGCTGCTCGCCTACGTCTACCGCCGCCACTGGAACCTGAATCGCGCCCAGGTGCTGAGGGGCTGGGCCGAGGTCTACGTCTATCACGGGAACCCGTTTCTGCAGGTTCGGTCGTTCCGAGCGGCCGCCCGCACGGCGCGCGCCAGGGGACGCGGCGTCTGGGGGAGATGCCACGGCGACTTCCACTCAGCCGAGCCGGGCATCCAGAACTAGGCGTTTCCGACCGCCGTTCTGCCGTGTGGGTGCGGTTGTCCCCGGCGATGGGGCATCAGCGACGACGGACTGACGAACCTGCTGCCGCCGGGGCCGGCCACGACCGGCTTCCCCAGCGCGCTCCCGCGCATCCACTGCTTCCAGGACAGGAACCACATCGTCCAGCCGTTGTCCCAGACGCCGGCACGCGGGCTGCCGGTGACCTTCACCGGGTCGCCCGGCACCGCCATTTCGTAGAACGTTTCGGCGTTTTCCGGGGACATGTTCACGCAGCCGTGGCTGACGTTGGTGAAGCCCTGGTCGCCGACGGACCAGTAGGCGTCGTGCAGGTAGTCGCCGCTCCAGGTGAACCGCACCGACCAGGGAACCTCGATGTCGTAGCCCGGTCCGACCATCTCGACCGGGTTCGCCTTTTCGATCGT
>DATAOP010000045.1:0-28439 GCA_036265675.1 Solirubrobacterales bacterium | reverse complement strand
TTTCTTGCCGGCAGCCGCCTCCTCTTCGGTGCCCGCGTAGCTCCAGCTGGCGATGTCGTAGAGCCCGTCCTCCTCGACGAACCCCGAGAACATGCCGTCCAGGTCCTCGGTGTCCTGGAACTCGTCTTTGATGATCACCGGGCCGTTGGTGTAGTGCTCGACGTACTCTCGGAACCAGCGGTCGTTGGAGAGGATGTAGTTGACGATGCCGCCGAGAAAGGCGATGTCACTGCCGGCTCGCAGCGGGACATGCTGGTCGGCCATCGCGCTGGTCCGGGTGAAGCGGGGATCGACGTGGATCACCTTGGCACCGCGGTCCCGGGCCTCGATCACCCACTGAAAGCCGACCGGATGGCACTCGGCCATGTTCGACCCCATGATCACGATGCAGTCGGAGTTCTGCAGGTCCTGCTGGAAGGTGGTCGCGCCACCCCTACCGAACGACGTCCCCAGACCGGGGACGGTGGAGGAGTGTCATATGCGCGCCTGGTTCTCGATCTGGACCGCGCCCATCGCGGTGAAGAGCTTCTTGATCAGGTAGTTCTCCTCGTTGTCGAGGGTCGCGCCGCCGAGGTGGGCGAAGCCCATCGTGCGGTTCAGCTTGGCGCCGTTGCGTTCGTCCTGCCAGCCGGCCTCGCGGGCGGCGAGCGCCCGGTCGGCGATCATGTCCATCGCCTCCTCGAGGTCGAGCTCCTCCCACTCGGTCGCGTACGGCCGGCGGTATTTGACCTTCCTCAGCCGCGTCGGGTTGTTGACGAGCTGCTCGGAGGCGGCCCCCTTGGGGCAGAGCCGCCCGCGCGAGATCGGGCTGTCCGGGTCACCCTCGATCTGGATCACCTTGTCGTCCTTGACCCAGACCTTCTGACCGCAGCCGACGGCGCAATAGGGACAGATCGACGTCACCATCCGGTTCGCTTCCTCCGTCCGCGGCTTCAGTGTCTCCGAGCGCCGCGACCGCGCCGCGGACCCGCGGCCGGTCGGATCCTCGCGCAGCTGGCGCAGGAGAGGAGGAAGCTCCATCGCCGACCGGGTACCCGAGCCACCGGCGCGGAAACCGCGTCGCAGCGGGCAAAGCTGTCATCGAACTGACCTTCCGCACGCGTGGGCATCCGGAACCGCGGGTAGCCGGGGATCGTGCCGCTCGAAGACGGACACGGCCGGCGGTTGGAGGACCTGCGGGTCTCGGTGACCGACCGCTGCAACTTCCGCTGCCGCTACTGCATGCCGGCCGAGGGGATGCCGTGGATCGACCGGGCCGAGATCCTCAGCTTTGAGGAGATCGAGCGACTCGTGCGGCTCTTCGTCGCGATCGGCATCCGCGACGTGCGTCTCACCGGCGGCGAGCCGCTCGTGCGCCGGGGATTCCCCGAGCTGCTCGCGCGGCTCGCCCGGATCGAGAGGATCGAGGACCTCTCGCTGACGACCAACGGCTACCTGCTCGCCGAGCAGGCGGAGGCGCTGGTCGCCGCCGGGCTGCGGCGGGTCAACGTCTCGATCGACTCGCTGGCGCGGGGGCGGTTCTTCGAGATCACCCGCCGCGACGCCCTCGAGCGGGTGCTGGCCGGCCTCGACGCGATCGCCGCCTTCGACCAGGTCGGTCCGATCAAGGTCAACGCGGTGCCGATGCCGGGCTTCGGCGCCGAGGAGGTGGGCCGGTTCTGCGAGCTCGCTCGCCGGGGCCGGTTCCAGGTGCGGTTCATCGAGTTCATGCCCCTCGACGGGGATCGTGCCTGGCGTCCCGACGACGTGATCGGGGGCGCCGAGGTCCGCCGGATGATCGAAGCGCAGCATCCCCTGCGGGAGCTGCCGCGAGAGCCACACGCCACCGCGAGAGTCTTCGCCTTCGCCGACGGCCGCGGTGAGGTCGGCTTCATCAACCCCGTCACCGAACCGTTCTGCGCCGACTGCAACCGAATCCGGCTGACCGCCGACGGCAAGCTGCGGACCTGTCTGTTCTCGAATCGGGAGACCGACCTGCGCGCCCTGCTGCGCGAGGGCGCGGGCGACCCCGAGATCGAGCGGACGATCCGCGAGGCGGTCTGGCGCAAGGAGCTGAAGCACCGGATCAACGAACCCGGCTTCCGCCCACCGGCGCGAACGATGAGCGCGATCGGCGGCTGACTAGTCGAGGACCCTGCGATCGCCCGTGTAGACGTTGAGCCGCCCCCTCCGCGCGAAGCCGGCGAGCGTCATCCCGCGGTCTGCGGCCAGCTCGATCGCCAGCGAGCTGGGGGCGCCGACGCCGACCAGCAGCGGGCAGCCGGCGACCGCCGCCTTCTGGATCAGCTCGAAGGAGACCCGGCCGCTGACGCAGAGGATGCTCTCGTGCAGGGGAACGAGTCCGTCGAGCAACGCCCGCCCGATGACCTTGTCCATCGCGTTGTGACGGCCGACGTCCTCACGGACGAGCAGCAGCCGGCCATCGCGGTCGAAGAGCCCGGTCGCGTGGACGCCGCCGGTCCGCTCGAAGGCGGGCTGCTCGAGGTGCTCGGGGAGCCCGGCGAGCAGCGCCCGGGCGACGCATGGCCCCTCCGGGGCGGGTTCGCTTGCGACCGCGATCTCGGCGAGGGCACCCTTTCCGCAGACCCCGCAGGAGGAGCTCGTGTAGAAGCGGCGGCGGCCTGGATCGTGCGACAGCGGCCCCTCGACCTCGACCACGTTCGCGGAGAGCTCGGCGTCGGGCCCGGCGGCGCGCGGCTCCTCGATCAGCCCCTCGCCGAAGAGGAAGCCCAGCGCGAGCTCCTCGTCGTGGCCGGGGGTGCGCATCGTGACGCTGACCGGCTCGCCGTCGACGCGGATCTCGAGCGGCTCCTCGATCGCGACCGAATCTCGCCGCCCCTCCCGGGTGATCTCGGCATAGAGGGTCGAGCCGGGCCTGAAGGCGTCCACGACTCCCATCGGGTCAGCCGGCGTTGAGCCGCTCGACCTCATCGTCGGTGAGCTCGATCGAGGCCGCCGCCAGGTTCTCTTCAAGGTGCTCGATCGAGGAGGTGCCGGGAATCGGGATGGTGACCGGCGAGCGGCGCAGGAGCCAGGCAATCGCGATCTGGCCGGGGCTCGCATCGTGAGCCTCCGCGGTCTCGGCGGCGACGCCACCGGGCTCGGCAAGGTCGCCGGCGGCGAGCGGGAACCATGGAAAGAAGCCGATTCCGAGCTCCTGGCAGCGCTCGAGCACCGGCTCAGAGGAGCGGTCGGCGAGGTTGAAGCGGTTCTGGACCGAGACCACGTCGACGATTCCGCGCGCCTGTTCCAGCTGCTCGACCGTGACATTGGAGACGCCGACGTTGCGGATCTTGCCCTCGTCCTGAAGCTCCTTCAGGGTCCCGACCGACTCCTCGTAGGGAACCTTCCGGTCGGGCGCATGCAGCTGGTAGAGGTCGATCCGGTCGACGCGCAGCCGCCGCAGCGAGCCCTCGCAGGCCTGCCTCAGGTGCTCGGGGTGCCCGTTCCGCGGCCATTCGCCGGGGCCGGTGCGCTCGAGGCCGCCCTTGGTCGCCACCGTGATCCCGTCATAGGGGTGGAGCGCCTCCGCGATCAGTTCCTCGCTGACCGCCGGGCCGTAGGAGTCGGCCGTGTCGATCAGGTCGACGCCGAGCTCGGGAAGGCGCCTCAGCAGCCGCCGCGCCGCCTCCGGGTCGGGCGGCGGGCCCCAGACGCCGTCACCGGTGATCCTCATCGCCCCGTAGCCGAGGCGCCGGACCTCGAGGTCGCCGAGCTCGATCGTCCCCACCGAGCTGTCCGTCAGTGCATTCTGCGTCGTCATCGTCTGCAAGAGTGCTACCCGCTCGCGGCCCGTCATCACGCGGGCGGCGGAAAGGACGCTTGGTCTGCGTCTGGCGGGTATAGGAGAGCCATGGAGGCGCAGCGCCCACGCACGCACACCCTTGAATCCACAGTGTCCAGCGATCGCCGCGACGATCTGCTCAGCCTCGCCGACGCCTCGCTCGCGTACATGTCGCTGGAGGACATGCTCTCGGAGCTGCTTGATCGAATCCGCGATGGCCTCGAGGTGGACACGGCGGCGCTCCTGCTGATGGACGAAGACCGCGGCGTGCTCGTCGCCCGCGCCGCGAAGGGTCTCGAGGAGGAGGTCCGGCAGGGCGTGCAGGTGCCGCTCGCGCGTGGCTTCGCAGGGCGGGTCGCGGCCGAGCACAAACCCCTCATCATCGACCTCGACCACTACCAGGTCTGGAACCCGATCCTGCGTCAGAAGGGCATCCGCTCGATGCTCGGCGTCCCCGTCCACGTCGAAGACCGCGTGATCGGCGTCATGCACATCGGCACGCTGGTCCACCGTGAGTTCGACGAAGACGACGTGACGCTGCTGCAGCTCGCCGCCGACCGTGTCGCGCTCGCGATCGATACCGCCCGCATCGCCGAGCAGCGCGCGGTCACCGCGATCATGCAGCGCTCACTCCTGCCCGACGAGCTGCCCGAGGTACCGGGAATGCGCCTCAGCGCCAAGTACCTGCCGGCCGGCTCCGGCGTCAAGATCGGCGGCGACTGGTACGACGTCTTCCAGCTCACGGACGGGCGCCTCGCGTTCGTGATCGGCGACGTCGTCGGCCGCGGGGTCCTGGCGGCATCGGTGATGGCCGAGATCCGCACCGCACTTCGCGCGTACCTGGCCCAGGGCCACGATCTCCCAAGAGTCCTCTCGATGCTGAACGAACTGCTTGTGACGATGGGCCGCAAACGCGGCGCCACCCTTGCGATCGTCGCGGTCGACGCCGAAGACGAGTCGCTCGAAACGGTCACGGCCGGACACCTCCCGCCGCTCATGATCGACCCGGAGGGCCACGCCCGGCTGCTCGAGCAGACACCGGGACTGCCGGTCGGCATCGGCGGCGGGCATGATTATGAGGCTTCCCGTCACCCGTTTCCGAGCGGCAGCCGGCTGCTCCTCTACACCGACGGCCTAATCGAGCGGCGCGAGGAGGGGATCGACACCGGCTTCGAGCGACTGACGGCCGCCGCCCAGGCCGCCGCGCGCCTCGGCGACTCCCCGCTTGCCGACGGCGTCTATCGCGCGCTCCTCGACGAGACTCCACTGGAGGACGACGTGGCGCTGCTCGCGATCGAGACCCTGCCACTCGGAAACCCGCTCGAGATGACCTTGCGCGCGCAGGCGCACGTCCTCGCCGGGATGCGGAAAACGCTCGGGCGCTGGCTCCAGGCCGCCGGTGCCGACGAAAACGAGCTCTTCGACCTGACCCTCGCGATCTCCGAGGCCGCCACCAACGCGATCGAGCACGCCTACGGCGCCAGGGAGGCCAGCTTCACCGTCATCTGCGAACACGACGGCCCGCAGGTCACGGCCACCGTCCGCGACAGCGGCCGCTGGCGCACCACCCAACCGCCCGGCGGCGGCAGAGGGTTGGAGATCATGGGAGCCCTCGTCGACAGCGTCAACGTCAGCAGCGACGAGCAGGGGACCGTCGTGACGATGGCCAAGAGGCTCAATCACCGAGAATGAGCCGGCTCGACATCGAAAAGGTGAATGGGGTGGCGATCGCGCGCGTCAACGAGGACATCGACGCGGCAAACGCGGTGGCGATCCAACATGAGCTCGCCGGGGCGCTCGGCCCCGACGCCGTCTGCCTCGTGGTCGACCTCAGCGCCATCCGCTACCTCGACAGCGCCGGTATCGACATGCTGCTGCGCCTGAGCGACCTCCTCCGCCACCGCCGCGCCGATCTGATCCTCGTCATCCCGGACGGGTCCCAGTTGAAGCGCCTGGCCACGATCGTCGGGCTGCCGAAGGCGATCACCATCCATCCCAGCCTGCGTGACGCCCTCAGGGAGGCGTCGGGCCCGTGCCACGGCGCTACGCTGGGAGCGTGAGCAAGGGCGGCGGCCGCCATCAGCTTGCCTCGGTGCGCTCCTATGACGAGGCCTGCTCGGAGCTCGCCGCAGGCCTCCGCGGTCGGCTGCCCGAGCTGGAAGCCGCGATCGCCAACCGCGTCCACGCGATCGCCGATCCCCGCCTCGTGCCCGACCCGATCTACCCGGAGCGGCTTGCCGAAGCGCTGAGCGCCGCTATCGACCATGGGCTGACGGTGATCGAGGTCGGCGAGCGGCGCGCGCCCGGCATCCCCGCCGCCGTCCTCGCCGAGGCGCGGCTCGCCGCGAGGGCCCGGGTTCCGCTCGACACCGTTCTCCGCCGCTACTTCGCCTGCAACTCCCTGCTCGGCGACTTCCTCGTCGAGGAGGCGGAGCGCACCGCTGCCTCGAGCTCCGCGCTGCGCCTGCTGCTGCGGCGGCAGGCGACCTCGTTCGAGCGGCTGCTCGAAGCCGTCAGCGACGAGCACGCGCGCGAGGTCAAGGTCTGGCCGAGCAGCACCGCCGACCGGCGTCGCGAGGTCGTAAAGAGCCTGCTGGCGGGCGAGCTCGTCGATCACTCGGAGCTCGGCTACGACCTCGAGGGCCACCACCTCGCCCTGATGGCGAAGGGGGAGGGCGCCCCGGAGGCGATGGCGGCGCTGGCCGAGCGACTCGATCGCCGCCTGCTCGCGGTCAGCCGCGAGGAGGAGCCGGTCTGGGCGTGCTGGCTCGGCGGCCGCCGTCCGGTCGGTTCCCGCGAAGCGGTCCGCGCCCTCGGGCAGATTCCACTCGATCGGGTCTTCGTGGCCGTCGGCGAGCCGGCCGAGGGCCTGGCCGGGTGGCGCCTCAGCCATCGCCAGGCGAAGGCGGCGCTGCCGATCGCCGAGCGGCGCGGCGAGGCCGGCGTCCGCTACGCGGACGTCATCCTCTCGGTCTCGATCCTCCGCGACGACCTCGTCGCAGCGTCGCTGCGCCAGCTCTACCTCGATCCGCTCGAGGCGACGCGGGACGGCGGCAGCGTCGCCCGCCGGACGCTGCGCGCGTACTTCGCCGCCGAGAGGAACGTGTCCTCGACCGCGGCGGCGCTGGGCGTCGACCGCCGGACCGTCACCAATCGGATCCGGGCGATCGAGGATCTCTACGGCCGTCCGCTCGGGGACTTCGCGACCGACCTCGAGATCGCGCTGCGCCTCGACGACTGACACCCCGCCCTTTCCCAGATTGGTGAGGCGCGGCCCCGCGAGACCCCAGATTGGGGAAGAGAGCGCGCCGCTCACCGGGCAGGATCGGGAGCATGAGGAGCCGGCTGACCCGAATCGCGCTGCTCGTCGCGTGCCTGTCCCTGGTCATCATCTCGGGACCGCGGGCGGCGCCGGAGTCGGCCCGGCTCGGCAACCTGGTCCTCACCGACAACGGCGGAATCATCCCGTCGAAGCTGCCGCGGCACGAACAGGTGCCGATCTCGGCGGTGATCGACGCCCACATCCGCACGACCGACGGGTCCCACCCGCCGGCGATCCGGTCGATAGCCGTCGATTTCGACAAGACCCTCGCGGTGCACGCGAAGGGGCTGGCCGCCTGCAGGCGGGGGCAGCTCGAAGCGCGGGCGACCGCTGCCGCGAAGAGCGCCTGCAGCGACGCGATCGTCGGCGAAGGCGATGGCGACGTCGAGGTCGCCTTTCCCGAACAGGCCCCCTTCACGGCGAGCGGCCCGATCGTCCTCTTCAACGGCGGCGTGCACGGCGGCACCACCCTCCTCTACGTCCACACCTATGTCTCGGTCCCGGCGCCGACCGCGGTCGTCGCGGTCGTCGAGCTGACCCGGATCCATCGCGGCCACTTCGGCATCCACGCGGTCGCCGAAATCCCGCGAATCGCCGGCGGGGCGGGCTCGGTGACCCGGTTCAAGCTGAGGATCGGCCGCAGGTTCAGCTTCCGCGGCGCCCAGCAGAGCTACCTGACCGGAAGCTGTCCGACGGGCCGCTACTACACCGAAGGCAAGGTCCGGTTCGAAGACGACACCCGCCTCGGCCTCGCCCACGTCCTCCCCTGCACCCCAAGGGGCTAGTCGATGCCGTAGACGAGCTCGGCGAAGGCGCGGAACCCGGGTGTCGAGCGGGCGACGAGGTCGGCCTCGTGCTCAGCTGCCTGGCGGCGGAGGATCGCGGCGGCGTCGGGGCCGAGCGCCTCGCCGGCCTCGGCGGCCATCTCGGGCACCGCGAGCCAGCTCTCGATCAGCCCGGCGTCGGCCTCGGCGTGGAAGAGGAGGCCCCAGGCGTTGCCGGCGCGGAATGCCTGGACCGGGGTCTGCGCCGACCACGCCAGCAGCTCGGCTCCATCGGGCAGGTCGAGGACATCGCCGTGCCAGTGAAGGACGGAGGTGTCCGGAGCCAGCCCGCCGACGACCGGGTCGCCGGGGTCGCGGACGCGGACCGTCGCGAACCCGATCTCGGGGACCAGCCCGGGACGGACCTCGGCGCCGAGCGCTGCGGCGATCAGCTGCGCGCCGAGGCAGACGCCGAGGATCGGCTTGCCGGACTCGACGGCGCTCGCCAGCCACCCGCGCTCGGCGGCCAGCCCAGGATGCTCCTCCGTGTCCCCCACTCCCATCGGCCCGCCCATGAACACCGCGGCGGCCACCTCCCGCGGCTCGGGGAGCGGATCATCCTCGAGGGGGTGCGCGGTGAGGACCGGGATCCCCTCGAACGCCGCCAGTATCCGGTGCGGAGCCTCCCAGGGCACGTGCTGGACGACGAGCAACGGATCGGGGGGAGCGCTCAAGTTGCCCGGCAGAGTAGGCGCTACGGTTCCGCCGTGCGAGGAATCGCGATCTTCCGGCCCGAGGCCCGGCCCGCGACGGCAACCGGGGCAGAGGCGCGAGGCGCGGCGGCGATCGCCGCCCTCGCCGTCGGCGCCGCTGCGGTCGGCGGCTTTGCGATCGGCCGGCTCTCCGTCAATCGCCTCGCGATAAGGCAGGCCAGGATCGGCCGCCTCGAGGTCGAGGAGCTCGAGGTCGGGCGGCTCCGCGTTCGCGAGGGACTGCCGCCGGCTTGACCTTGCCCAGGAGGGTCAGGCTCACTTCCCCGCTGCTGTTGCTCGTCGCCGCGGCCTCGCTGGCCAACTCCGGGCCCGCCCGCGCCCTCGGCCCTTACCCCGACCTCGGTGGGTGCCCGGTCTTCCCCGCGCCGCCGCCGTCCCTGTCCCCGCGGGCGCCGTCGCTGCCGAACGAGGCGGCATGGAACCAGGACATCTCGAAGGCCCCCGTCGCCGCCGGCTCGGCGGCGACGATCGCCTACATCGACGGCCACGGCGGCAACATGCTGCACCCCGACTTCGGATCGCCGCGCGCGTACGGCTTCCCCTACTCGGTGGTCGGCGCCCACCAGCGCGACCTGCCGATCCACTACACCGCCTTCGGCGACGAGAGCGACCGCGGCCCGTTCCCGATCCCGCCCCGGGCGCCGGTCGAGGGCGGCTCCGGCAGCGACGGCGACCGCCACGTGCTGGTCGTCGATCGCGACAGCTGCACGCTCTTCGAGCTCTACCGGGCGTTCCCGAAGCGGGTCCGCGGCCTGCACTGGAATGCCGACTCCGGCGCCCGCTGGGACCTGCGCTCGACCGCGCTGCGGCCGGACTCCTGGACCTCCGCCGACGCCGCCGGGCTGCCGATCTTTCCCGGCCTCGTCCGCTACGACGAGGCCGCGTCGGGCCACGTCGACCACGCGATCAGGGTGACCTTCGACAGCACCCGGGACGCCTGGGTCCACCCCGCCTCGCACTGCGCCGGCGACACTTCGGACCCGGACGCGCCGGCGATGGGGACGCGGCTGCGTCTGCGAGGCGGCTACGGCCTCGGCCGCTTCAGCGGGCCGGCGCGTGCGATCGCCGTCGCCCTCAAGCACTACGGGATGATCGTCGCCGACAACGGCTCCAACTGGTACTTCGGCGGCAGCAGCGATCGCCGCTGGGACGACGAGAACCTCGACCAGCTGAAGCGCATCCCCGGCAGCGCCTTCCAGGTGGTGCGGAGCCGGGCCCGGGCCCACCGCTGCTGAGCTCAGCCCCCGAGCACGACGTGGCGGAAGTCCGCCCGCAGGCGTGAGCTCAGTTCCGTGACCGCCGAGGAGACCTCGTCGGAGGCGGCCGGGCCGGCGCTGACCAGCACGACCTCGTCGGCGGCGTAGGTGCGGAGCTGGTCCTCGACCGCCTGGACGAAGTCCTCGTCGCCGACCCTGGCCTCGGCCTCGATCCCGTCCTTGGCCAGTGCCGCGACCGTCGCAACCAGGTTCCGCTGCGCCTCGTCGCGGGCCGGACCGACGTCGGAGGTCCAGCGATCGAGGAACCGGATCCGCGCCGGCGCCAGCACCCGCACCTCCGCGTCGCCGCCCGGCTCGAGGCCGGCGGCCGCGGTCAGCTCACGGACCGCGCTCGGCTCCTCGATCGCGCCGGCGACGACCAGAAGCAGGTGGTGGCGACCGTCGCTGGGAAGCTCGCCGATCGGGCCGAGCGGCCGCATCCGGGCGGCGATGACGAGCAGCACGACCACTCCCAGCGCTCCGGCGGCGAAGCCGGCCGGCGGGCCGGCGATGACAAAGCTGCCGACGATCGGCAGCGTGATCGCGGCGACGATCAGGGGCAGCTTCCAGGCGGCCATCAGCTGCGCCAGTGTAAGGCGAGGCCGAGCGGAGCCGGTCAGGAAACGCGGCGGATCAGGACGATGCCCAGCACCGAGGCACCGGCGAGGATCGCGAGTGCGATGTCGGTCTGTCGCTCCCTGCGATCCATGCACCCCTAGGAACCCTCGCCAGACATGAACGATGCTCGCGAGGATGCGGCGGTTTGGGTGGTTTTCTTTGTTTGTGTGGTTTTCCTAAATGAAAACTGGGTAGGCACGACCGACCATGGACCTGATCGGATGTCCGCGGTGCAACGAGCGCTTCCTGCTGCGGGGTGCTCGAAGCGGCGGATGGGCCTGTCCGAACTGCCGGGCCGAGATGCGGGTCGTCGCCCACCGGATCCCGGCCGGCATCATCACGCCCGACGTCCCCCAGGCCGGCCACCTCCAGCATGTGAGCCGCGCCTCCACCGGCGCGCCCTTCCACTCAGCCTGAGTTGCAGGCCTCGATCCAGTTGGAGAACTCGCAGGCGAGGTGCCATTCGTGGGCGCGGATCATGCGCGGGGGCAGTGCCGCCGGAAACTCACCGGTGAGGATCGCGCGAAAGCCATCGGCCTCGTCGCGAAACTGATGCCGGATCGCCCCCAGCGTCGGACCGTCCGCGACCGCGCGGCCGCTCGCGACCCACTGCACGGGGTAGTCGGGGTCGGCGGCGGTCAGGACCGGACCGACGTCCCCTTCGTGCAGGTAGATCCGCGCCGCCAACGGCGAGCCGCCGGTGGTCTCGAGGACGACGTCGGCACCGCCCCGATCGCGTGAGAGGACGTAGTGGTCCGGGCATGCCTCCAGCAGCACCGCGTCGTCTCCGGCATCGATCGCCGACCGGTAGAAGGCCGGCATCCGCTCGGCGGACCCGCTGCGGCCGGAGAGCTCGATCGTGCAGATCCGGCGACGGCCGGCCGAGAGGAGCCGGGTCGCAGCGGCGGACCTCGCCGACCATCGCAGCTCCCGGTCGAGCCCCCGTTCCAGACCGTCTCGGCCGATCGCGAGCTTGTGCTCGAGAAGCCGGCGGCGCCGGTCGCTCACGGTCCCCGCCGGCGCGCTCAGGTTCAGCTTGCCGCAGACCCTCCGCAGCCGCTGGGCCTCCCAGTCGAGAACCTCGCCGCGCGAAACCGTTCGGCCCCCGATCCGCGCGCGAATCGAGAGTGGGTCCGGGGAGGGCATCACACCCCCGGCTGGATTCGAACCAGCGACCCACGGCTTAGAAGGCCGTCGCTCTGTCCACTGAGCTACGGGGGCAGGGATCCCAAGTTTATGGCTCTGGGAAGCGCGTTTTCTCGGCTCTCGCCGGGGCCCGCGAGAGTTCTACGCCGGGCGGAATGGCGTAGGGCGCGCCGCGTCAGCCTGCCGATGTAGCTGTCCCCACGAATTCACACCCGTCAAAGGTTTCAGCTGCAGCCCGAAATAGGACGGAGATGGTATGGGTGGAATTCCGGTAAATCAACTCGCCAATTTCGAATCGATTCCCACCGGTGAGGTCGTCCCATCCCCAGCTGACTCCAGGATGAAGCGACGTCCCTGACATTTGGGTTTCTTTTCCGGGATTGATGAATCGTTGTGCCGTCGACAAAAAGTTTGCCTCGTCGGCAGACCCCATGGAGACGTAAAGACGGACGACGCCCGGTTCTTCACTGATGCAACTCGCCCGAAGACTCATCCCATCGCGATTGAATATCTCATGGGCCGCAGGTGCGTCGCCGTAGGAAGGCGGCGGGTCGCCCCCGGGACTGACGAAATTGATACGGCTGGCTCCGTTCGCGGCGGTAGTTGCTTGCGCGGCCTGCGCGGCGCTGGTCGCCTGGTCCGCGGCGGTGGCGTGCACAGCACTCGGAACAGTTCCTAAGGTCGAGGTGTTGATCTGGGCCCCGGTCAAGGTCCCTTTCTTGACCTTGGAGGCGGTCACCGTTTCGTTCTTGATTTTCGCTGCGGTGACGGCGCCCTTCTTCAGCTGCTTCGCCCCGACACTGTTCTTAGGCAGCTTGAGAGCCGCATAGGAAGCGCCCCCAAGGGCGATGAAAACAGCGATTGTCGCCATGACGTTGGCGTAGCTAAGTCTCGGACGCATCGGGCCTCCCCTGGTTTCGACCGGACTCTAGGGCCCTGCCCCTGGGTCCGTCAACTCCCAGAATTCGAGAACGGTGGCTCTAGGACGCCCGTTCTAGAAGTCGTCGTTGCCGAGTCCACGCGGGTTCAGGGCAAGTGACTGAACCTCGAGGGCGTATCCGGGTGCTTCGGGATCCCTGGCCTGAGAGCTCACGTAGCCACCCCGGTGGCCGCCCGACGGGTAACAGGAGGTCGCGTTGCATTCCCCGACTTCCTGCCCCCAGTTGTCCGGTTGGGCGGACGCAGACGCCGGCACGGCCAGAAGTGCGGCGCAAACGGCAATCGTCCCCGCCATCCTCTTCTTCGAATTCAAAACCCAGACCTCCGATCCTCGATTGAGCTGCCCAGAATGCATTGAAAAAACAACGCATTGGCGAGCGGTCCTCTTGCAGACGGGTCCGGCCGGAGACAGCGTTTGATCGGCGGGCCGATCGGGAATGAGATCGGCGGTGGATTTCTGCGGACCCAGGGCCGGTGTAGGCACTCCGAGATTGCGCCACCGGGAGGTACTGGGGAAATGACGTACAGGTGCGAGCGCTGTAAGAGCAGCTTCAGCCCGATCCGGGTCTCGAGTCACCAGAATTGCCCACGCTGCCGAGCACGGGACAGGGTGGCGGTCCCGCTGGTTCTCGAGCTGACCCCGTTTTCCGGCGGATTCAGGATGGCGGCAACGCAGAGGGAGACGGACAGCGGCTAGATCCCGACCCCGCCTCGCCCTTGTTCATCTGCTTCTCGAACAGGCTCGGTTGCCTCGGTTCGCTGCTCGTATCCCTCGGACTGACGCTGATCCTGCTGGCCCTGCTCGGGGTCGTCGAATTCTCCTGACCGCGCTGCCAACGGCAACGGGGTCCGCTGTCGGAGCAGGCGGACCCCTTGAGCCGTACAGTCACGTTCCGACCGAGATGCCTGCTGCGGTCCTGGACACTCGCGGCATTCGCGGAGGACTGCCGAGTGCTTCAAATACCCGTACCGGTCAGAAGCAAACGGCGGCACCATAGGATCTGGACATGCCGAGCGTCGACGCAGGGGGAACCGACCTCTATTACGAGCGAGGCGGGTCGGGCGACCCGATGCTCCTGATTCAGGGGATGGCTGCGACCCACCTCGCCTGGGGCCGCCCGTTCCTCGACCTGCTCGAGCGCGACTTCGAATGCATCTTCTACGACCACCGCGGAATGGGCAACTCGGGCCGTGCCGAGATCCCGTTCACGATCGTCGACCTCGCCGAGGACGCCCTGGCCCTGCTCGACGCGCTCGAGCTCGAAACCGTCCACGTCGTCGGGATCTCGATGGGAGGCATGGTCGCGCAGGAGCTCGCCCTCGCCCACCCCGAGCGGGTCCGGACGCTGACGATCGGCGCCTCCTACTGCGGCGGGGCCGATGCCACCCTGATGGACCCACAGGACCTCGGGCTGCTCGGGGAGGCTTGGAAATCGGGAGACCCGGTCCAGGTCTACCGCGTGATGTGGGAGCTCAACCTCTCCCCCGCCTTCCGCGCCGACGACTCCAACTTCGTCCCCTTCCGCGAGATGGCGGAATCGCTGCCGGCACCGGCGCCGGTGATCTACGAACAGATGCGGGCCTGCTCCAGGCACGACACCAGCGAGCGGCTCGGGGACCTGAAGATGCCGACGATGGTCATCCACGGGACCGCTGATCGCCTCCTCAAGGCACCCAACGGCGAACAGATCGCCACCCTGGCCGGAGTCGAGCCGCAGATCCTCGAGGACATCGGTCACCTCTTCTGGTGGGAGCAGCCGGAGCGCTCGGCGGAGCTGATCCGCCAGCACGCGATGGCGACCGCCTAACGGGCGGTCGTCATTCCTTGCCGAGCCCGGCGCAGAGCGCAGGGTCGAGCTTGCCCTTGACCCGGAAGACGTAGTCCGGCTGCGGGGTGATTTCGGGCTCTTCGAGCACCATTTCCAGCCCCGGGTCCGATTTCACCCAGGCGTAGATCGGATACCAGTAGGGCGAATCGGCCGCGTCCTGTGTGTAGCGGCTCATGATCAGGTAGTCGTATTCGCCGGCATTGATCCGGCGCTTGAACTGCCGGCAGCTGGTCGCGAGCCGGTACTGACCGCGCGGCCCGGGCACCCCGACGTACTGGACGTAGTTGTCGAGGTTCTTGCCGTAGAACCCGTACTGGCCGAAGAAGATCTCCCCCGAGCCGGCGATCCCGATCCGCTTTCCGCTCTGTTCGCGGGCGAAGGTGTAGGCCTCCTGCGGCCCGCCTTCCTGGAGGAATGGTGTCACGCGGGTGTACTGGTTTTGGTAGTTCTGGACCTCCTGCGCGCGACCGAGCACCACCGCGAGCAGCAGGATCCCCGCCCCGACGATCGCGACCAGGCCGCGCGTCACCTCCCCGCGGACCCGCATCAACCCCAGCGCCGCCGGCGCCCAGACCAACACCAGCGTCAGGAAGACGGTGCCGACGATGTAGCCGGGATACCAGCGCGGGGTGGTCAGCACCGTGATCGCATAGACGAGGATCAGGAAGAGCAGCGTCTGCCAGGCGCGGCTGTCGGGCGCCCGCAGCGGCCGCGCGATCGGCAGCAGCGTCAGCGCCAGCATCAACCCCGGCATCAGGTAGCGGGTGTTGGTGAAGAAGCCCGTCGGCGAGCCTTCCTGCCCGGCGGCGGTCAGCGGAGTGAAGATGTAGACGATCGCGGTGAACAGGGCGGCGGCGGCGAGGACCCGCAGGACCTTGTTGCGGGAGCGGACCGCGATGTAGACCGCGGCGGCGACCGCCATGATCAGGATCAGCGGGTAGAGCGGGCCGAGCGCGTTTTCAAGCTGTGGGAAGAACCACTTGCGGTAGATGGTCGGGTTGAAGAGGTAGTCGGCGACCGAGAATCGCGGCCGCGGGTCGAGCGGCATCTGGTTGGGGGTAGGCAGGTTGAGCGGCCCCCAACCGAACTGTGGGATCGGGTTGCCGCCGGTGTGGATCGCTGCCCGCAGGTACCAGTAGCCGCCGACGATCAGCGCCGGTAGGCCGAGCCAGACGGCGGTGACGAGCCGCCGCCCGCGACCGCTGACGAGAACCATCCCGATCGCGATCGCCCCCACCGGGGCGAGCAGCGGCAGCTTGACCGAGACGGCGATCCCGGCCGCGATCCCGCCCATGATCAGCGGCCCGCGGTCGAGCAGCGGCGCGTCGCGCTCGGGCGCGTCCTGGACGGCGGCTCCGGACTGCGGCGCGCGGCGCTGGTGGCCGTTGATCAGGAACGCCGCGAAGGCGAGCAGGAAGGCGAGGCCCATGATGTCGTTCCGTCCCTCGCCGGGCTGGGTTTCGATCATCACCCCCGCCGAGAAGACGAGCGATGAGGCGACCAGCGTCGCCGGCCCGACCTTGTACGGACGGCCGACGCACCACGCCGCCAGCAGCGCGATCGAGAGCCAGATCAGGTTGATCAGCGGCGAGAGCCAGTCGGTCCCGAAGATGACGATGGCGCTGCCGTGGATCAGCTCGGAGCTGCCCGGGTAGAACCAGGCCACGAGCCGCAGCGGGTCGGTGAAGTGCAGCGGGATCGTCGACCCTTCCTGAGCGAAGCGGGCCGCGAACGGCATGTGGTACCAGGTGGTGTCGCCGCCGAACATCCCGAAGTCGAGGCTCTGCTGGGCGGGGAAGGTCCACTCGGCGACCACCCAGGAGGCGACCCCGATCGCGAGCAGCAGCGCCAGCCGCTGGACTTTCGGCGCGCTGACCTGTTTCGAGTCGGCCGGCGCCATCCACCAGCCGAGCGCGGCGCCGGCGAGCCCGAAGGCGATGCAGGAGAGGATCGTCCAGCCCTTGGTGAGGATGCTGAGCGAGCCGAGGACCTGGAGCGCCATCAGCAGCAGCGCGACCGCGATCGTCGCGTCGGCGAGCCGCGCGAGGGCGCCGGAGAACTCCGGGACGATCCAGCGTCGCAGCCAGTAGCCACCGAGGCCGACTGCCGAAACGATGCCGATCGTCGCCAGGCAGCCGACGACGTAGGAGCCGAATGATGGAGTCACGGGCGCGGGATGCTAATCGCCGCGCCGGGTGTGAGGATTTAGGAAGCGCCGCTGGGAATTCGGCAGGACACCCCGGTCCCTTTCAGGCCGCAATAGCCGTTCGGGACCTTGTGCAGATACTGCTGGTGATAGTCCTCGGCGTAGTAGAACGGGCCGGCCGGCTCGACCTCGGTCGTGATCGGGTCGTGGCCCTTGGCCCTGAGCGCCTCGTCGTATGAGCTCAGCGCCATTTCCGCCGTCGCCTTCTGCTCGTCATCGGTGAAGTAGATGCCGGACCGGTACTGAGTCCCGACGTCGTTGCCCTGGCGCATCCCCTGGGTCGGGTCGTGCTCCTCGAAGAAGACCTTGAGCAGATCGGCGTAGGAGATCTTCTCGGGGTCGTAGGCGACGAGGACTGCCTCGGCGTGACCGGTCCTGCCGCTGCAAACCTCCTCGTAGGTCGGGTTCGGCGTGGTCCCGCCCAAATAGCCGGCGGCCGTCGTGTAGACGCCGTCCAGTTCCCAGAACAGCCGCTCCGCGCCCCAGAAGCAGCCGAGGGCGAAGTACGCCGTCTCGATTCCCTCCGGAAACGGCGGCTTCAGCGGCGTGTCGAGAACGGCGTGGCGCTCGGGGACCTCGAAGGCGGGCTCGCTGCGGCCGGGCAGCGCGTCCTCGGGACTCGGCAGGCTCGTCTTAGCCGGGCTGAGGGAAAGCATCAGGTCGCTGAATCTGCTCACTGCATGGCCTCCTTTCGGGCTCACACCGACGATACAGTGCCGCCATCGGCTGCTTCGCGATTCTCCTCGCGCTGATCTCACCGCGCCTGGCGCTGTTCTTCGTCCTGATCTTCTCGGACCTGATCGGCGATGCATTCGACAGCTGGATCGTCCCCGTCCTCGGTTTCTTCCTCCTGCCCTGGACGACGCTCGCCTACGCACTGATGTGGGGCGCGGGAACGAACGGCGTCCACGGGTTCGAGTGGTTCATCGTCGCCATCGCATTCCTCTTCGACCTCGGTTCCTGGACCGAGGGACGCCGGCGCCGTTCCGCCTAGTCGCTCTCGGGCGCCGGGTGGGCGAGCCTGATGTGGGACTTGGAGAGAAGGAGAAAGTCGTGCTTGCTCGGCTCCCCGTCGCCGAGCGGGATCAGCTCGACGTCGAGCAGCGGGATGAAGCTGACCTCGGGACGGTTGATCGCGTCGGAGAACCTGCCCTGGTAGCCGTTCGCGGGCAGCGTCAGGTTACCGAGCACGAGATGCCGATCTGTTTCGAAGAGGACCCTCTCCGATCGCTGACGGCGCGTCTCGATGGTCTCGACCACCTCCACCACCTCGTGGATTTCGGAAGTCACATCTTCGGTATCGGCGGCCGGATGGCCAAACCTGAGCGGTGCTACCGCAGCTTCAGGACGATCTTCTTCGTCTTCGAGACCGAGATCCCGGAGCTGGGCTTGAAGGTCGCCTTCACCTTGAGCTTGACCTTGCCGGCGCTGCTGAGCGTGGCGTGGGCGCTGCCGCTGGAGGCGATCTTGACCTTCAGCGTCTTCGCCTTCTTCGCCTTCTTCTTCACCTTCCTGACGCCCTTGCCGGAGATCGTGAGCTTCCCGCCGCTCGGAACCTTGACCTTGAGCGTCGCGGTCCCGGTCTTGGGGTTGAGCTTCACCTTGCCGAGCTTCAGCTTTGGCTTCGTCACCTTCAGGGTCCCGGCACCGGTTGCGATGCCGCCCTGAGGTGTCTGCGCGGTCAGGGTCACCTGGTAGGTCCCGGGCTTGGTCTTCTTCGGCACCGAGACCGTGACCTTGTCGGATCCGGTCGGGCCCGTCGGCGTGAAGGTGGCCGACGCGGGTTTCGCCTTGCCGCCCTTCGCCGTCGTCGTCGCGCTCAGCGCGAAGCTCGGCACCGCCGGGGGCGCACCGGCGTATTTCAGCGAGAAGGCAAGCTGACCGCTGCCGCCGACGAACGCCTTGGCGGGTTTGGCGGGGCCGGCGATCTTCAGGTCTGCGGTGCCGACCTGGGCCTCCTGGAGGCCTCCGAGGCAGACGGCGTCGCCCGGCTGCTGTGCTTCCGGATTCAGGCAATGAATCGGCCGGCCGGGGGGGAATTCGCTGTTTGCCGCGCGCAGGCCATAGGCGATCGCGGCCACGAACGGCCCGGCGAAGGGGGCGCCGCCGGCCCCGCTCGGAAGGCCGAAGTCGGCATCCACCGACCATTCCTGGGTTGCGCCTTCGGCTTCGTTGACCGGCTCGGACAGGTAGCCGAAAGCCTGAAGACCGCTCGGGGGCCACGGTTTGCCGAGCAGTTCTTTGAGTTTCGCGACAGTTTCGATTTCTTCCGGATCTTCCGGTTCGATGATTTTTTCGATCAGATTCGCGATCACGCCGGAAGCCGGGGCCATCTGCGTGGCGACTTCGTCGTTCCGGCTGAAGACGATTGGGGTCCCGCCTCCGACCGGCGTGGCGGTGAAGCTCGCCGGCGGCACCGAGCCCGGCGGCACCGCGATCCCGATCAGGTACTGCAGGGTTTCGGGTTCTTCATTCGGACCGCAGACATTTTCGAAGTTTTCAGTGATTTCTTCGCCGCCGAGCGTGCAGAGGTTGAAGTGGACCCGGACCGAGCCGATCCCCTGCGGCTGGCTGAGCGCGAGGCTTTTCGGCTTGACGAAGGCGCAGCCGCTGACCGCGAGCACGAGGAGACCGGCGGCGAGGAGGACGAGGACGGGCTTGACGAGACGATGGCGTGAGATCATGGCGGGGAATATATCGGGGCGCCCGGATTCGAACCGGGGACCTCGGCCACCCAAAGGCCGCGCGCTACCAGGCTGCGCCACGCCCCGAACGCGACCAGTCTAGAGCTGGGGCCCGCTAGCCCTGGAGCCGTTCGGTCTCGCGCCGGATCTCCTCCTCGGAGATCGGCTTGCGCCCGTAGACGTCCCAGGCGTTGGCGCCGATACCGATGCCCCAGCCGACGAGCGGGAAGACGGGCCAGAAGAAGCCGGCGCCGGTGACCGCCCAGATAACGATCAGCATCGCGTTGACGAGCACGTAGATGAAGATGTGCGTTCGGAAGTCGCGCTTCTTCTTCAGCTGCAGGATCGCCTGCTCGCGCAGCTCCTCATCCGTCCGCGGCGCCGCATCCATCGAGCCTCGTTGTATCAGGCCCACGCGGCGAACCGCTAGCTTTCGGGCCGCCAATGGCAGACGTCCGACCGATCCCCGCGACCCACTACGACCTCGAGGTCGTCGGGAAGCTCGACGACGTCGCCGCGCCCCCCTACGACGTGATCGACACCGAGCAGCGGGCGGCGCTGCTCGAGCGCTCGCCCTACAACGCGGTCGCGATCGACCTGCCGAAACCGTACGGCGAGTCGGGGCCGACCGAGACCGGCGACGACCCCTACGCGCGGGCCGCGCGGACGATGGATGCCTGGCGCGAGGCCGGGGCGCTCGTCTCCGACCCCGAGCCTGCGATCTGGGCGATGACCCAGGACTACACCGGCCCCGACGGCGAGGCCCGCACCCGCCACGGGATCCTCGCCCGGGTCCGGGTCGAGGACTTCGAGGCGGGCCAGGTCCTCCCCCACGAGCGAACCCTGCCCGGCCCGAAGCAGGACCGCCTCGACCTCACCCGCGCCACCCGCCACAACCTCTCGGCGATCTTCTCGCTCGCCACCGCAGATCCGTGGCCGCTCGTCGCACCCGCGATCGAGGGTCAGGAGCCATGGGGAGAGGCGACCGACGAATCGGGCGCGGTGACGAGGGTCTGGCGGGTCGGCGACGCCGAGGTACTCGACGCGGTCCATGGGCTGCTCGACAGCGCCCGGCTCCTGATCGCCGACGGCCACCACCGCTACGAGACCGCGATCGCCTACCGTGACGAGGTCGGAGGCGAGGGCGACCAGAACTACACCCTGATGGCGCTGACCGGCCTCGACGATCCCGGCCTCACCGTCTTCCCCACCCACCGCCTCCTGTCCGGCATCGGCGCCGACCCCGAGCGCCAGCAGGCCCTCGGCAACGCGCTGCGCCAGCTATTCCACGTCAGCGAGGTCGAGACCGCCGAGCTCGACCCGCGCGGCGAGGAGGGCGTCGGCGTCTTCGGCCTCTACGACTCCCACCACGGCCGCGGCTTCCGGCTGCGCCTCAAGGACTCGGCGATCGCCGCGCTCGATGAGGAGCTCGCCGGCAAGCCCGAGGCCTACCGTCGCCTCGACGCCGCGATCCTCGAGACGCTGGTGCTGAAGGGGATCGCCGGGATGAGCGAAGAGGACATCCTCGCCAAGCGCGGGATCGGCTACGCCAAGAGCGTCGAGGACTCGCTCTCACTGATCGAGGACGGCACCTACGACGTCGCCTTCATCCTCCGCCCGATTCCGGTCGACCAGGTCCGCGCGATCTGCGAAAGCGACGAGAACATGCCGCCGAAGTCGACCTACTTCTTCCCCAAGGTAATGACGGGGCTCGTCTTCAATCCGGTCGGCTGAGGCTGACAGGACCGCGGCGTAGGATCAAACCGTGGTCAAGATCTACACCAAGAAGGGTGACGACGGCACGACCTCGCTCTGGTACGGCGGCCGGGTCCCCAAGCACGACGGCCGCACCGAGGCCTACGGGGCGCTCGATGAGGCCTGCTCGGAGCTCGGCGTCGCCCGCGCGCTCTGCGGTCCCGACCAGGCCGAGCTCGCCGCCGACATCCTCCGACTCCAGGACGACATCTTCGTTGCCGGCGCCGAGCTGGCTACCTCGCCGGAGGCGGCCGAGCGGCTCGAAGACGGAATCAGCCGCACCACCGAGGAGATGGTCGCCGACCTCGAGCAGCGGATCGACCGCTACATGGAGGAGGTCGACCTGCCACCGCAGTTCGTGATCCCGGGCGGCAATCAGCTCTCGGCCCAGCTCGACGTCGCGCGAACGACGATCCGCCGCGCCGAGCGCCGGCTCAGCGCCCTCAACGAGGCCGGCGAGATCGCCGAGGAGACCGTCATCCACTTCGTCAATCGCGCCTCCGACCTCGCCTACGCCCTCGCTCGCTTCGCCGACGTCGACGATCCGGCGCTGTTCGAGGGGCGGCGGCGCTCCTCATAGCCAGATGAGGGTCGTCGCGCGCCGTCGCTCGGGTTTTGCCCACGACATCGACATCGAAGACGGCGAACACCGGCTGCTGACCGACGAGCCGGTCGAGGCGGGAGGCGAGGGTGCCGGTCCGGCCCCCACCCGCCTCGTCGCCGCCGGCCTCGCCGGCTGCGTCGCAATCACGATGGAGATGTACGCGGAGCGCAAGGGGTGGGAGCTCGGCGAGGTCGAGGTGACGGTCGACGTCGAGTACGAGCGCCACACGCCGCGCTCCTTCTCGACCTCGATCCACCTCCCGGCCGAGCTCAGCGAGGAGCAGTGCGAGGCGCTGCTCAAGATCGCCGGCAGGTGCCCGGTGCACCGCGTCCTTGCGCACGAGACCGACGTCGACATCTCCTACCGGGTCAAGGAGGGCTGATGGACCTCGGCATCGCCGGCAGGGCCTGCGTCGTCACCGGCGCCAGCCGCGGAATCGGCCGCGAGATCGCGCGCCAGCTCTGCGCCGAGGGCGCCGCGGTCCTGCTCGTCGCGCGAACGGCCGATGCCCTCGCCGAGGCGGCGGAGGAGGCAAAGGCCGCGGGCACGAGCGCCGGCGGCCGGGCCGAGGTCCTCGCCCTTGATGTCACCGCCGAGGACGCCGGCGAGCGGATGGTGGCGGCCGCGAGCGAGCTGTTCGGCGGCCTCGACGTTCTCGTCAACAACGCCGGCGCCGCCCGCTGGCGCGACCTCGACGACGTCCCCGACGAGGACTGGCGGGCGCAGTACGAGCTCAACGTGATGGCGCCGCTGCGGGCGATGCGGGCCGCCGCCCCGGCGATGGTCGAGCGCGGCTGGGGCAGGATCGTCAACGTCTGCTCGACCGCTGGCAAGCGGCCCTCGGCGGCGATGCCCGAGTACTCGGTCGCGAAGTCGGCCGAGCTCTCGCTCTCGCGCCTGTTCGCCGACCGCTACGCGAGCAGCGGCGTCCTCGTCAACGCGATCTGCCCCGGCCCGGTCGAGGCCGAGCTCTGGATGGAGCCGGGCGGCCTGCTCGATCAGTCGCGGGAGCTGTCCGGGGCCGGCAGCCGCGAGGAGGCGCTCGAGGCCGCAGGGTCGAAACGGCCGATCGGCCGCCTCGCCGAGGTCGGCGAGATCGCCTCGGCGATCGTCTTCCTCTGCTCGGAGCGGGCCTCCTACGTCAGCGGCGCCGCCTGGTCGGTCGACGGCGGCACCGTCCAGGTGATCATCTGAGCGACCTGGCCGAGCTCCTGCTCTCGCCCGAGGAGGCGGGGGCGATCGAGGTCCGCGGCGAGACCGACGCCGCCGTCCTGCTGCCGCTCTACGGCTGGCCCGACAGCCCGGGGCTGATCTTCACCGAGCGCCGCGCAGACCTCCGCCGCCACGCCGGCGAGATCTCGTTCCCGGGCGGCCGCCGCGACCCCGACGACCCCGATCTGGTCGCCACCGCGCTGCGCGAGGCCGAGGAGGAGATCGCCCTGGCGCCGGGCGAAGTCGACGTCAGCGGCGCCCTCCCCCCGGCCTCGACATTCGTCACCGGGTTCCGGGTCCACCCCTTCGTCGGCCGGATCCCGGACCCGACCGGGCTCGACCTGCGGCCGAATCCGACCGAGGTCGAGACCCTGCTGACGTTTTCGCTCGAGGTCCTCGAGCAGGGCTACGGGATGCGGCGCCTGGTCCGGCGCGGCATCCCGATTCACACCCCGACCTACGAGGTCGAAGGCCGCCTGATCTGGGGCGCGACGGCGAGGATCCTCGCCGAGCTATTCGACCGCCTCGGCTAGACCTTCTGCTTCTGTGGCTGCGGCACGATCCGGATGTAGGGACGCGGCTCCTCCCAGCCGTCCGGGTAGATCTCCTTCGCTTCGTCGTTGGAGACGGAGCCGGAGATGATCACGTCGTCGCCCTCGTTCCAGTTGGCCGGCGTCGACACCTGGTGCTCGGCTGTCAGCTGGAGCGAGTCGATCACCCGCAGGACCTCGTCGAAGTTGCGGCCGGTCGACATCGGATAGACGAGGATCAATTTGATCTTCTTGTCGGGGCCGATGACGAAGACGTTGCGGACGGTCTGGTTGTCGGCCGGGGTGCGGTCGGCGGAATCGCCGGCGACGTCAGCCGGAAGCATGTCGTAGAGCTTCGAGACCTTGAAGTCGGCGTCGCTGATGATCGGATAGTCGGGGCGCGCGCCCTGCGTGGCCTCGATGTCGTCGACCCAGCCCTCGTGGTTTTCGAGCGGGTCGACCGAGAGGCCGATGATTTTCACGTTCCGCTTTTCGAACTCGGGGTTGATCCGCGCCATGTAGCCGAGCTCGGTCGTGCAGACGGGAGTGAAGTCTTTGGGATGCGAGAAGAGGACGGCCCAGGAATCGCCGATCCAGTCGTGGAACTTGATCGGCCCCTCGGTCGATTCAGCCTCGAAGTCGGGTGCTACGTCGCCAAGTTTGAGACCCATTCGGTTTAGCTCCTTCCGGTGCGGGTTTCAGGCATTTACCTTAATTCCTATCCGAGTTTAGACCTTTGGGACCGCGGGCGTGCCGGCTCATCCCATCAGGCGGAGGGCCGCGGCGGCCATCTCCTCCGCCCAGCGTTCCGGCTCGAAGGGATCCACGGCGACCGCCGCGACCGGGATCCGCCAGGTCTCGGCCGCGGCCTCGACCGCGCGGCGGCCGGCGTCGAGGACGCTGGCGTCGACGGAGCCGGCGGCCTCGTAGACGAAGCCGCGGACCGGGGTTTCGACCAGGCGCTCCAGCAGCCGCTCGAGCCGCTCGCCGTGGATCGCTGCGACCTCCGCCTCGCCGTCCTCGCCCTCGGCGCGGGCGCTGCCGAGCAGCCAGCCGACGAGCGAGACGTCGCCGACCAGGTCGAGGACCGTTCCGGGCCAGAGCGGGTCGGCGATCGTGGGCTCGATTCCGGCTTCGCGGATCGCATCGAGGCCCTCCTCGCGACGGCTCGTCCCGCGGACCGCCCAGCCATCGGCCAGCAGGCGCTCGCCGAGTACCCGCCCGCGGCAGCCGCAGCCGACGATCAGGGCCCTCGCCACGGAGCCTCAGTCCGGCCGGAACGGGTCGCCGCGGCGAAGTCGGTCGAGCTCTTCCTCCTCGACCTCGTCCCGCAATCGCGCCTCGTCGAGGTCGGGGACGCCGCGCCGCCGGCGCATCTCGTTCTGGGCCTCGACCATCTGGCGGATGTCATCGATCTCGTTCTGGGCCTCGACCTCGGGCGACCGGGTCGGCTTCCAGTCGACGAGATCGACGTTGCGGCGCTGGCTCACGTGCGCGACGAAGACAAGGATGAACACCAGCGAGAGCAGCAGGGCGATCGTGCCGAGGACGAAACCCATACCTGGAGGATAGATACGGTTCGGCGCGATGTCCGAGGCATACGTCGTCGACGCCGTCCGCACCCCGATGGGCTCCTACCGCGGGGCGCTCTCGGGCGCGCGCCCGGACGACCTCGCCGCTCATGTGGTCGGGGCCGTGGTCGAGCGGGCCGGCGTCGACCCGGAGGAGATCGTCGATGTCTACTTCGGCGCCGCCAACCAGAGCGGCGAGGACAACCGCGACGTGGCGCGGATGGCGGCGCTGCTCGCGGGCCTGCCGCAGCGCGTCCCAGGCGCGACCGTCAACCGGCTCTGCGCCTCCGGGCTCGAGGCCGTCAACTCGGCGGCGCGGGCGGCGAAGCTCGGCGAAGGCGACGTTTACCTCGCCGGCGGCGTCGAGTCGATGAGCAGGGCGCCGTGGGTCGTCGCCAAGCCCGAGCGCGGCCTGCCGCGCGGCGAGCAAACGATGCACGACACGACCCTCGGCTGGCGCCTGGTCAACCCGCGGATGGCCGAGCTCGGAGTCTCGACCGAGTCGATGGGCGAGACCGGCGAGAACGTCGCCGAGCGCTACGGGATCTCGCGCGAGGCGCAGGACGAGTTTGCGCTCCGCAGCCATCAGCGGGCGGTCGCCGCCGCCGAGCGCGGCGCCTTCGCCGAGGAGATCGCCCCGATCGAGGTCCGGCAGGGGCGCGAGACGATCGTCGTCGAGGCCGACGAGGGCCCGCGCCCGGACGCCTCGCTGGAGCGGATGGCAAGGCTCCGCCCGGTGTTTCGCGAGGGCGGCACCGTCACCGCCGGCAACGCCTCGACCCTCAACGACGGCGCCGCCTGCACGGTGGTCGCATCGGAGGCCGGCCTGAAGCGGCTCGGCGCCGCGCCGCTGGGCCGCTTCATCGCCGCCGGGGTCGCGGGCGTCGACCCCGCCTACATGGGGATCGGCCCGGTCGAGGCGATCCCGCGGGCGCTCGCCGCCGCCGGCCTCGAGCTCGACCAGATCGACCTGATCGAGCTCAATGAGGCATTCGCCTCCCAGGTCCTCGCCTGCGTCGGCGAGCTCGGGATCGACGAGGAGCGCCTCAACGTCAACGGCGGCGCGATCGCGCTCGGCCACCCCCTCGGCTGCACCGGCGCCCGATTGACGACCACGCTCCTCCACGAGCTCCGCCGCCGCGGCGGCCGCTACGGGATCGCGACGATGTGCGTCGGCGTCGGCCAGGGTCTGGCGACCGTCTTCGAAAACCCGGCCTGAGATAGCCTCGCCCGACATGAGCGCTGGGAGTGATGGCGGGTCTGAACTGGCGAGCGTCGACGGGCTGATCAGCCCGACCACGGAGGCGATGGTCCCGCTGCGGGACGATGGCCTCTACCGCGGCGACGGCGCCTTCGAGGTGATCCGGCTGTACCAGGGGACTCCCTTCGCCCTCGCCGACCACCTCGACCGGCTTCAGCGCTCCGCCGCCGCGATCGAGCTCGAGTTCGACCGGGCCGCACTCGAGAGCGAGATCGAGGCCCTGCTCGCCGAGGCGGGCGAATTCGACGGCCAGCTGCGGCTGATCGTCACCCGCGGCGGCCGCCGGATCGCCGCGATCGAGAACATTCCCGAGCACGCCGAGACTGTCCGCGTCGCCACCGTCACGTACAGCCCGAGCGTGATCCTCAACGGCGTCAAGTCGCTCGCCTATGCGGCGAACATGCAGGCGACCCGGCTCGCCGAAGCGCAGGGGGCCGACGAGGCGGTCCTCGTCCAGCCCGACGGGACCGTGCTCGAGCCGCCGACCTCGAGCGTCTTCTGGGTCTCGCCCCAGGGGGGTCTGCGAACTCCCGCTCTCGACAACGGGGTGCTCGAGTCGATCACACGCGACCGTCTGATCAAGGCCCTCCACGTCGAGGAGGGGGCCTGGCCGGTCGCCGACTTCCGCTCCGCGACCGAGGCGTTCCTCGCCTCGACGACGCGGGAGATCCAAGCGGTGGCCGCGATCGATGGCAGCGAGCTTCCCGCAGCCCCCGGCCCGCACACCCGCGAGGCTCACAGGGCATTCCAGGAGACTCTCGGCAGGGAGCTCTGACCGTTTGACACGACGACCGAGGGAGCAGATGTGAGATGGACTTCCGGCTGAGCGACGAGCAGCTACTGATCTCCGAAGCGGCGCGCGAGTTCGCCGACCGCGAGATCACCCCCCGGGTCCGCGAGAACGACCGTGCCGCCCGCTTCGACCGCGAGCTGGCGAGCAAGCTGGGCGAGGTCGGCTACCTCGGGGCTCCGGTTGCCGAGAAATACGGCGGCCGCGGCCTCGACTACATCGGCTACGGACTGATCGTCGAGCAGGTGGGACGCGCCGATTCCTCGGCGCGGACCGTGGTCTCAGTCCAGACCTCGCTGGTCGCCGGCTCGATCGAGCGCTGGGGCAGCGAGGAGCAGAAGCAGCGCTGGCTGCCGCGCCTCTGCTCCGGCGAGGCGCTCGGCTGCTTTGGTCTGACAGAGCCCGACACCGGCTCCGACGCCGCCAACCTGCGGACCAGGGCGACGAAGACCGACTCGGGCTGGTCGATCAGCGGCCAGAAGATGTGGATCTCGCTCGGCAACTTCGCCGAGGTGGCGCTGATCTTCGCCCAGACCGACCCCGAGAAGAAGCACCGTGGGCTCGCCTGCTTCCTGGTCCCGACCGAAAGCGGGGGTTTCTCCTCGCAGGAGATCCACGGCAAGCTCGGCCTGCGCGCCTCCGACACCGCCGAGCTCGCGCTCGACGAGGTCGAGGTCCCCGACGACGCAATGCTGGGCGAGATCGGCGACGGGTTCAAGGTCGCGATGAGCGCCCTCGACAACGGCCGCTACAGCGTCGCCGCCGGCTGCGTCGGAATCTGCGACGGCTGCGTCGACGCTTCGGTCTCCTACGCGAAGGAACGGAAGCAGTTCGGGGTGCCGCTGGCCCGCTTCCAGCTGGTCCAGGAGATGATCGCCGACATGATCCTCAAGCGCGATGCTTCGCGGATGCTGGTTCTCCGCGCCGGGGCGCTCAAGGACGAAAAGAAGCCGAACACGGTCGAGACCTCGGTCGCGAAGCTGCATGCGACCGAGGCCGCGGTCGAGTGCGCGAACCTCGCGATCCAGGTCCATGGCGGCTCCGGCTATGTCGACGACTACCCGGTCGAGCGCTACCTGCGCGACGCCCGCGTCACGACCCTCTACGAGGGGACCTCGCAGATCCAGAAGCTGATCATCGGCCGCGCCGCGACGGGCATCAACGCGATGGTCCCCCTCGAGGCCGAGTGAACGACCTGGTCGAGCTCAGCACCGACGAGTTCGGCGTCGCCCTGCTGCAGCTGAACCGGCCCGAGGCGCGCAACGCGCTCTCGCCGGAGATGATGGAGGAGATCGCCTCCGAGCTCGAGCGGATCGACCCCGACCCCGAGGTCCGCTGCGTCGTCA
Source organism: Solirubrobacterales bacterium (assembly GCA_036265675.1). Lineage (GTDB taxonomy): Bacteria > Actinomycetota > Thermoleophilia > Solirubrobacterales > 70-9 > VRUE01. Next base: position 49 of record DATAOP010000045.1, on the reverse strand, counting down.
TCGCCGGCTCCGAGGACGTCTTCGCCGCCGGCGCCGACATCAGGGCGAT
>DATAOP010000044.1:0-35858 GCA_036265675.1 Solirubrobacterales bacterium | reverse complement strand
GACGCCGGCGAGAAGCGAGAGCAGCTCGTCGACGGCGGCGTCGGCGAATGAGGGGTCGTTGATGTGGGCGTCGATGACCCGTACGCGGACCCGGTCATCGAGGTCGGATACGAGGGCATCGATGAAGGCCTCGTCGGCCTCCGGGTCCCAGAACGGTCCGCCCTCGATATCGGTGACCGAGAACCCGCCCCTGGGGACGAGAACGGTGGTCGGGCCGCCTGCCAGGTTCGCCTTCGCGGCGAAGATCGCCCCGAGCTCGGCCATCTCCTCGGTTCGGAGCCGGACCAGGGTCAGCTCCGGGCTGTGACCGAACATCACCCGGTCGGGGAACTCGCGCTCCGCGTCGTCCGGGGGGCCGCAGGTGATGAAGTCGACGCAACCCGGGACGAGGACCTGCGGCAGGCCCCGACGGCCCGCCGCCTCCATCCTGGTCGCGCCCGAGTCCATCAGGCCGCCGACGAGATGGGCGCCGAGCTCGGTCGTCGTGTAGTCGAGGACGGCCACCGCCTGGCCCGACTCGACGAACGCCTCGAGCGCGCGACCGCCGACGCCGTTGGCGTGGAAGGTGACGACGGAGTAGCCGGCGTCCTCGATCCGGGCCCGACCACGGTCCATCGCCTTGGTCGTGTTGCCGTTCATCGAAACGACAACGGTTGCCGCCGCGTCCTCGGGGGCCGTGGCCGCCTGCCCATCCCGGTGGGCCGCGGCCGCGCCGCAGATGTAGCCGGCGGCGGAGCGGAAGACGGGCTCGGTGATCGCGTTGATCCCGGCGATGTCGGCAACCGAGTGCATGACCGCGACGTCCCGCAGGCCGACGTAGGCCTCGAACTGGCGCTGGCCCGACGCCAGCGGCGAGACGACGAGCTTCGGGAACCCGATCGGGAGCTGCTGGAAGGCGGGTCCGGCGAGGTGAGCGCCGGCGCCGCCGATGCAGATCGCGCCGTGAATCCGGCCCGCGGCGGCCAGCTCCCCGGTCAGCTCCCGAACTCCCTCGCGCATCGCTTCGACCGCCTTGCCGCGGGGCAGCTCGGAGACCGCCTCGATCGTCGACCCCGCGGCCTCGGCGACCCGGCGGCGGGGGATCAGCTCGAACTTCGACGCGGCGTCGCCGGCCGCGGTCGAGGAGTCGAGCAGCAGCGGCGTCGCGCCCCGCCCCTCGATCGCCTCTGCGAGATACTCGATCTCGGCTCCCTTGGTGTCGAGGGTGCCGATGACCAGCACGGCGAGGCTCCCAGCATCGGTGCGTTCGGAAGATCGAACGGAATCACGACTGTCGTAGCTACCCACCGGTGCCACCGTACGCTATCGGTGGCGATCCCGTCAAGGGAGGTCTGGTATCGGACGAATCAGTATTCGTAGTCGGCCGCGAGCAGGTCCGACGCGGTCGCCCGCAGGCGGCTCAAAACCGGCTGGTGAGCGGGGTGCGAACGGTAGCTTTCGAGCGCGTCCGCATCGGCTACATCGACGCAGAGAACAGCCTCGAATTCGGACTCATTGAGCAGCGGCCCGGCGCTCAACGCCTCGATCTCCTCGATCTGGCCCGGCAGCTCGCGCAGTTCCCGCAGCACCTCGTCGAGCTCGCCCCCGTGGCCCTCGGCCATCGACCAGATGACTACGTGCCTCAGCATGGCGAGCAATGTACGGGTTCGACCCCAAGCCCTCAAGGGCCCTCAGACGCGAATCACCTCGACCTGCTCGAACGAGCTGAAGTCGGAGTCCTGCGTGAGGACGGCCGCTTCGTGGCGCATCGCGGTCGCCGCGATCCACGTGTCATGACGGCGCGGGCGGCGCCCGCGGTCCAGCTCTTCGGACGCGAGACTGGCAAACCAACTGGCGACCTCAGGGTCGATCGGCAGCAGTGGATAGGTCGCCTGGACCCTTGAGAGCGTCGCCAGGCGTCTCGCCCGGATGCCGGCTTCTGCTGCGCGGAGTACGCCCAACTCCAGCTCGGCGGCAGTGATCACCGAAACCGCTATCTCCTCGGGAAGCTGGCCGATCTCACGGCCGGTCTCCTGGGCGATGAATACCGACGTATCTGCGACCGCGCGACTCAACCGTCGGCGATCTCCTCGCCGCGGACGTCGGCGAGGTCACCCAGAAGGCCGGGGTCGGCCGGCGCGCCGCGGAGAATGCGCTGCAGCTCGGCGGCGGGGATCCACGGGTTCCGCTCCTCGACGTGGGGCGTGATATCGGCGACAGCGCGGCGGTTAACCGTCAGCGTGAGGCGCTCTCCGGCTTCTATCCTCGCGACAACCGCAGATGTCGAATTCCGCAGGTCGCGAACTGAGACCTTTTCTGTCATTGCCACACTGTAGCAGTCAGTGCTACACAGCGTGGGAGAGCTCTACCGCCGCGCCGCCCGCTTCTTCCGCTTCGACGACTTCCCGCACGGCACCTTGGGACGGATTTTCTGGGTGCGCTGCTTGCCGTTCTGGCCGTCGTAGACGACCTTGATCCGGCCGGGCCCGCCGGCGGCGCAGAGGTTGCGGGTGTTGACGAGGTAGCCCTTTTTGCCGCCCAGCAGGGTCAGGCGGAAGTGGCCGACCGGAGCGTCGGGGATGACCGGCACGACGGTCCGCAAAGCGCCCGACCTGATCGAGGCCGATTCAGCCTGCGGGATCAGCGTCACCTGGCCGGCGAGGACGAACGCCAGGCGCGGCAGTTTGCCGAAGCCAGAGACGGCGTAGACGGGGCCTTCGAGCGGGTGGTCGAGCAGCGGCGTGTTGACGCTGGCGTGCCCCATCGCCTGGCGGCCGTGGCAGAGTTCAGTTTCCAGCTGCGCCTTGGCGCAGATGTTGAAGAGGTGACGCTGATCGATCGCGAACGATTTCGGCAGCGTCACCGCGACCGAGCTGAGGTTGGCGTCGCCGCGCCGGGTCCACAGGTCGAACTGAAGGCGCGGGTTGTCGCCGCGGCGGGTCTTGCTCCGCTTGCCGAGGTAGCGGACGCCCATCCTCGGCTTGAACCCGAGCAGGTTGCAGTTGACCGCGTGGAACGGCGAGGAGAAGCTCGTCACCGAGCCCTGGTCGCCGATCCCCTGGCTGTCGACCGTGAACTGCGAGCAGTTGGTCGGGTTGATCGTGAACCGCTGCCGGTCGATGTTGACGCTGATCGAGCGCATCCGGATCGGGACCCCGCCGATGATCTGCGGCATCCGATCGGAGATCGCCGAGACCTGGGCGGTTCGCGGGTCCACCCGCAGGAGGACGCGGACGACGACATTGCCGTAGTCGTAGGGCCCGGCGATCGCCGGCGTGATCGCCACCAACGACAGCGGCGCGCCCTTCGACGGGCCGGCGAGGTACATCTTGCCGACCGCGTGGAAGGGCAGCGGGCCCGGGCCGGCGGCGACGTTCGAGGTCCCGATCTGGGAGGCCGCGGGACAGCTCGGCGCCGCCCGCTCGGCGAGCCCGGGCTTGCCGACGGCGGAGGCGATCGCAGCCTCGGAGCAGTAGGGGATCCCGCTCAGGTCACCGGTGAAGCCGGGAGGCATCCGGAAGCTGAGGTCGCCGAGGAACTGGTCGCCATCATCGCGATCCAGTGTCAGGTGGAAGTCGCTGAAGCCGCCGCCGAGCGGATTGGTCGTCCCGGCGATGAGCCGCGGGCTGAACGGGCGGATCGCGCCGGGGCATTTGGTCGCGTTCGGGCCCGACTCGATGCTGAAGAACTGTTCGGAGGTCTGGTTCGCCAGAACCGAGTTCCAGGGGACGAAGCGCCCGTCGACCCGGTAGAGCGTGCACGAGGTCGGAGTCGCCATCAGGCCGCGCCCGGAGGAGAAGAGATGGACGTCGAAGCTCTCGAAGGGCACCTGCGGCAAGTCCCTGAAGGTGACGGTGAGCTGCCCGGTCGCCGGATCCGGGTGGACCGAGCCGACCAGCTTGGCGTTGACGCCGAACCCGCTCAGGATCAGGAAGAGCCGGTACTGGTCGTTCGGTTCGGGCTGGCCGATGTAGACGGCTCCTTTGAGCGGGCCGTCGAGCGCCGGGGTGCCGATCTCGGCGGTGCCGATCTTCGCCTCGTCGGGACAGGCGGCCGGAGCCTCGGACCCGAAGTTGGCGGCGGCGTTGCTGCAGGAGATCTGCCCGTCGGCCGCATCCGGGTTGATCGAGAGCCCCTGCGGCAGGCGCACCGTCGCCGCCCGCAGCGACGAGGGCGTCGGGGTTTTGCCGAGCGTCTGCGGCACGACGAACCCGAGATCGAGCCCCGAGGGCGAGTCGGCCATCTTCGTCGTCAGGTTGGCGCTCAGCAGCGGGTTGAAGGTCAGGTGCTGACAGCCGGTGGTCGCCGGATAGCTGCCGCTCGCCGTGGCCGGGTTGTTCGGCTCGGCGTAGGACTGCACCGTTAGCGTCGTCACCAGTTCTCCGCCGCTGCACTGTGTCGGGTTGTCGATCAGCGGTTTGACCGCGAGGCTCGGTTTGGTCGGGCTCGCGCAGCTGGTGTCGGCCAGTTCGGCGCATCCGGGCGGTTTCCCGGGACTCCCCTTCGGGAACCGCTGGGCGTTGTGTTCGGGCAGCGCCGGCATGCCCCAGAAGGTCAGGTCGGCCGACTTCAGCGGCATCGCCTGGCTGATCTCGGAAACCTTGAATCGGAGCCCGTAGTCGCTGCCGGTGCGGACTTCAACCGGGATCGCGATCGTCAGGTGGAGGACAGGGACGACGACGTTGAACCTCGCCGTCTCGACGTCCTGCGGAACCATGTCGTAGATCGGCGCGGTCCCGAAGAGGAAGTCCGGATTCCCTTCGTATTCACCGCGAATCGTGATCACGCCGGCCTGCGAGCTCGGCGAGCATTCGCTCAGCGCGAAGTCGGCGGCGGGGCAGCGCGAGATCGCGTTGGGGTTGCCGAAGACGCCCTGGGGAGCGTCGAAGACGACGTTCCGCGGCGCGTCGGCCGGATCACTCTGCAGTTTGAAGGAGGTGCTGAGATCGGGGTGGCCGCCGGCCTGGGTGTCGGTCGAGCCGGTGGTGAACGATTCGATCGTCACCGCCGCCTGCGCGGTTCCCGAGCACGCCGCGACGATCAGCGCGGCAATCAGCAGTCCGGTCAGCCTGATCCGGCTCATCGGCTGCCTCCCCCGTGCTTCGAGCCATGGCGATGCGAGCGCTTGCGCTTCTTCCTGTGCGTCCGCTTCTTCTTCACGCACTTGCCGTGCCTCTTGACGAAGCCCTTGCGACAGCGCAACCGGCGGCGCGGCTTGGCGTTCCCGCCGGAGCCCTTGAACGTGCCGATCTGCGGCGGCGGAGCGGCCTGGGTCGCAGGCCCGCGGCACTCGTCGGCCGCCGCGCACGGAGGCGGCTGCGGCAGCTTGAAGAAGCCGCCGAGTTCACGCGCGTCGTAGACCTTCATCGCTTCTCCGTTGAAGTCTTCGCCGTCGACGATCGACTCGCGGGTGAAGAAGAAGGCGTCCCTGCCGTCGGCGGTCACCCCGAGCAGCCCCGAGTCGAAGAGACTCGAGCCGGTCGAGATCAGCGCCTGCAGCGACTGCCCCGATGCCTCGTCCTTCTCCCACTCGTAGGCGTCGCGGTTTTCGTTGGTGTCGCGAAGGACCAGCTGCTCGCCGGTGTTGAAGAAGACCCGGCCGTCGTCGGTCATCCCGAGCCCGTCCGCCGGCAGGCGGGCATCCGTCGAGGGCACCGCTTCGGTCGGGCTGCACGAGGCGCAGTCGAGTTCGCCCGAGCCATGGTCGAAGCGATAGACCTCGCTCTTGCCCGCGTTCTCGAACGCGGGATCGAGCGGCATCGTCGTGCCGAAGGCGGCGAAGCGGCCGTCCGGCGTCACGACGAAGTCGCCGTAGTGATGCTCGGCGCTCTTTTCCGCATGGCGGATCGCCGGGTTTTCGAGCGGGTGGTAGGGCGGCGGGACTTCGGTGTATTTCTGGATCTTCGATCCGTTCGAGGCGAACACCTCGCGGGTGTTGCCGTTGACGGCGACTCCCTTGGAGCCGATCAGGGCGCCTTCGGTGATTTCCACCACCCGGCCGAAGTCTTTCGCTTCGTAGACGTGGATCCGGTTGCCGCGGTCGACGTAGATGTCGTTGGCGATCGGGTCGACCGAGACCGCCATCCCTTCTTCGTCGATGATCGGCCCGTTCAGGAACGGAAGCCCCGGCCCTGAGCCGAAGTCTTCGCCGAAGAAGGCCCGGGTCGGACCGTTCGGGGCCCCGGCTGCGTAGACGAAACCGTCGTCGGCTGCGAGCTGGCAGTAGGGCTGGCCGAGGATCACGCCGAAGGTCGCCGTGTAATCGGTCTGGTCGATCGGAAGCGCGGCCGTGGGCTTCAGCGTGTAGTGCCAGATCAGGCCGGCTTCGGGGCCGATGTTCTCGCCGACGTAGACATCGCCGTTGGACTGGTCGACGGCGACGCCGCAGGGATTGATCTGGGAGCCGAAGAAGGGGTTGCCGGCGCCGGTGAGTTCACCTGTCGGTTCGCCTTCGCGGTTGTAGGTTTTGATCTTCCCCTGGAACTGGGTGACGAAGAGGTTGCCGTCGAAGACGCTGCCGGAGTTGTCGAAGGCGACCTCCGTCCGTTCGCCTTCCGGGTAGTTGAAGTCGCCGACGTGGTTCGTGCCGGTGGCGGTGAAGTCTTTCGGGGCGCCGCTCGAGTCGAAGCGCGAGACGACGTCGCCCTTTTCCATCACGTAGAGGTCGCCGGTCTCCTGGTCGACCGTCAGCGATTCCGGCGTTTCGAGATTGCTGTCGGTGAAGTCGCTGTCGTCGAGCTTGTTCGTCCAGTGCGGCGGGCCCGGCTTGCCGACGCTGGTGTCGATCGTGGCGACGAATTCCGGCGACCCTCCGGGTTCGACCGCGTAGAGGTTCGCCTGGTTGAGCTCGCCGCTCGAGCCGTCGAGCAGCTCCGGGCTGAGGAAGTAGAAGGTCCCGCTTTCGGCGGCGATCCCGGCGCCGCCGGCAAACGCGAGGGCGCTGCATTTGCCGTCGCCCACCGGCGAGTTCCAGCTGTTCGGCGTGCCGGCCGGGGTGCAGCTGTCGTCGTTGCTGGGCCCGCCCGAGCCGACCGAGACGAGCCGCAGGTCGACGCCGCCGCCGCTGTCGATGGCCGCTTCGTAGATGTCGGCGCTTTCGTCGGTGTCGCCGGAGTCGAGCTGATCGACGGTGGTGAAGAAGACGTGCGAGCCGTCGGCGGTCATCCCGTCGAAGAGGACGCCGGCGCTCGCGCCCGGCGCGAGGTCGACGCTGTTCGCCATGCCGTCGAGGTGCATGTACGGGTGCCAGTAGGTGTTGCCGTTCGTGTCGCTGCCGAGGACGGTGCCGAACAGGACCCGCGAGCCGTCGTCCGACATGTCGAGCTCGCCGACGTCCTCGCCGCCGATCGGGGCGCCGCTGGTGTCGGTGGAGACGACCTGGATCGCCCCGGTGGTGAGGTCGCGCCTGTAGATCGTCGTGTCGCCGTTGCTCACGCCGGGCGCGAGCGGAACCGTCGTCCCGAAGACCAGATACCTGCCGTCGGACGACAGATAGCGCCCGACGTAGCCGGTCGCTTCGGCTCCCGGCGGGATCGCTCCCATGCCCTGGACCAGCGAGCCGTCGGCGAGCCTGACTGGGAGGCCGGTCGTCCCGTCGGGCAGGCAGGGGGAGCAGATGTCGGGCCCGCCGAAGGCGAACGTGTCGAGCCCGTCGTCGGCGCCGATCAGGTTGGAGGCGAAGCGCTTGGTCGAGTAGCCGCCGTCGGACGGGATCCCGACGTATTTCGTCGTCCAGCCTTCATTGCCGCGGACGGCGACGTATGAGTCCTGGCCGCGATTGGTCGGGCTGCCGGCACCGGGGATGCCGCCGTTGACGACGGTGTAGAGAAGCTTGCCGTCCGCCTGCGGATAGCCGGGCAGCGGCGAGCCGCCCTCGAGATCGGAGGCGACGTCGTAGCCGCCGGAGAAGTGGGCCGAGGCGAGCTCATAGGCGCGGCAGTCGAGCAGCGGCGAGGCTCCCGTCTGCTTGCGGACGAGGACGTTTTCGCATTTGTCGTCGTTGAGGTCGACGAACCGGAAGGTGACGAAGGAGCCTTCGTTGGAGACATCCACCCCTTCGGAGTTTTCGGCGGTCGCCCGGTAGAAGTAGCGGGTGTTCGGTTCGAGCCCCGAGATCGTGACCGCGGACGTCTGCGGTTTCAGGCCGTAGACCCTTTCGCCGCCGATTTCGGTGCAGGAACTGCTCGCGCAGCTCTGCTTCCCGTATTCGAACTTGACGTCGGTCGGGAGGAAGCCGGGTTTGATCTGCGCCCGCAGCCTCGCGGTTTTCATCGTGATGCCGGAGACGGCGCGGTCGACGACTTCGGGGTCGGTCGGCTGCGGCAGCTTGAAGACCTTGATCTGGTGCCCGGTCTGACCGGTCGAGACGAACATCAGGCCGCTGGGCGAGATCACCATCCCGCGCACTTCGTTGAGCTGACCGGCGCCGCTCGGCGCGTCGCACTCGAGTTCGTGCCCTTCGGCGTCCCATGCCATCAGGGCCTGGCGCGCGGCGCCGCTCTCGCCGCAGTCGAAGAGAGGCAGGAAGCCGTTGACCTCATTCTCGTCGGCGTTCCAGATGTACCCCAGTTTCGGGTCGACGGTCAGACCGGTCACCTGGATCCCACCGGCGAATGCCTGGCGGCCCGCGTACGAGGGCCCTTTGTAGGCGGGAGTGAATTCGCTCGGTTCGAACCGCTGGATCTCCTTGTTTTCATCGACGGTGCTGAAGACGCGCCCGGCCGAGTCGACTCCGACCGAGATCGGCTCTGGGAAGAAACCAGTTCCGGGGGCGACCCCGGCGAGTTTCACCTGGCCGACGAAGTTCCCGCCAGAGTCGAATTTCTCGATCCGGCCGTATTGGCCGGCGATGCCGTTGAGCGTCACGTCGCCGACATATACGAAGCCCGCGGAGTCGACCGCGACCTCCTGCTGGGGGTGAAACTGGAACGGCTGCAGGAATCGGTTACCCCATTCTCCGAAGCCGCCCGGCTGGAGGCGGCTCGAGGCTCCCGGCCCGCAGCTGTCCCCGGAGCTGACGACGCAGAGATTGGCGCCGGTGCTTTCGTTGACGCCGGCGCCCATCTCCAGGAGGGGCGTCCCGGTCGCCGAGAATTTCTGCACCCTGACGTTGAGCCGGTCGACGACGTAGACGTCGCCGTTGCCGCCGGCCGAGTTGTCGACGGCGACGGAGACCGGTTCGTTCATCTGGCCCATGGCCGGCCCGGCGACGCCGGATTTGCAGGTGTCGCCCGGCAGACAGACCTCGAACGGGGCGCCGCCCTGAACCGGGGTGACGACCCGGGCCCGGTGGTCGCTCGACACACGCAGATTGAGGTTGCTCGTGAATTCGATCGCATTGTTGATCGCCGGATTCGTGTTCCGCACTTCGCTCCAGATCAGGCTGCTGCCCGACGCGTTCGTCGCCTTGACCGTGCACTGGAAGGCGCTCGGTTCTTCGAGGTCTTCAGCGGTCGCGGTGCGCTCGACCGAGGTTTCGGTCGTGTTGACCGGGGATTCGATCGGCTGCTTGTTCCTGTACCACTGGTACGTGTAGGAGGTCGGGCTGTTTGCCCACGAGCCGGCTTCGCAGGTCATTGTCTGACCCCCCGGGTCGCCGACATTGAGCGGGATGTCCGTGGTCGGGCGCGGCGCCATCCCGTTGCTCTCCGTCGTCAGCGGAGCCGGGGTCGCCGGCGCCGGATCGGCCACGGTGAAGTCGGGATTGGTGCGAGAGGCTTCAGCGTCTCCCCACCTGGCCGTGACCTGGCACTGAACCGCGGCGCCGGCCTGGGCGACGGTCAGCGTGAACTGTGCGCCCGTGGCGCCCGCGATCGGTTCCCCGTTGGCCAGCCACTGGTACGACCATTCGCCGCCGGCGGCGCCGAAGCCTTCGCATTCGAGCTGAGTCCCGATCGGCGCGCCGAGGCCGGTCGACTCGATCGACATCGGGTTGACGTTCGACTGGGAGAGCGGTGCGCCACTGAATGTGACGACGTAGGGCGTGCCCCCGGAGGGACTGCCGGGACCTTCGGTGACGGTCACCGAACCGCCGCCTCCGCTGATGCTGGGTAGTGCGTTCAGGGCCGATTCGACTTCGCCCGGAAGGGCGTTGAATTGGATCGGCGTCGTCGTGTCTCCGTTGAAGGTGATCCTGAAGGTTCCGCTGGCGGCGGGGACGATCACCCGCTGGACCTCATCGTTGGCCGGCTGGTTGTCCGGGCCGCTTTCGACCACGTCGTATCCCCAGGCACGCACGAATTCACCGGTTTCGGTCCTGACGACGATCCGGTGGTTGTCGCGGTCGGCCACATAGAGTTCACCGGTCGCGTTGTTGAGGCCGAGGCCGTTCGGATACCTGAACTGGTCCGCGCCCCCTCCTTCGCCGCCGAAGCTGTACTGGTATTCGACCGCGCCCTGGGCGCTGCCTGCGAGAGCCGCCGCGGCAACGGCGCAGACCGACGCCAGGGCCGCGACTCTCTTCAGCAACCTAGCCATGGTGCTTCCTCGCTCGCTTTGTCGCTTTCCCGCAGGCCGCCCGGAGGCGGGTGCGCCGGTCGTCCCGGACGTTGTTCTGGCCGACCATGCGGACCTTGGCCCTGCTCTTTCGGGAGCAGACCCCGTCGCTGTTTTCGAGCACGCCCTTGGCGCCGCCCTGCAGGTCCAGCGTGAACTTCGAGATCGGGGCATCGGGGATCCCGGCGAAGGTGGCCCGCAATCCGCCCTTGACCGAGCTGATGTGCGCCGACACCTCGATGTCGATCTGGCCGTCCAGCTTCGCGACCAGATCCGGCAGCCTGCGGTCGGAGGAGCGCAGGTACACAGGCCCTTCGAGCGGCTGGTCGAGCAGCGGCGTCTCGGCGCGGGCGTGGCCGTAGACCGTCTCGGGCGGGCAGGCGTTGGCGGCGAACAGGACCCGCGAGCAGACGTTCCTGAGGTGCTGGCTATCGAGCAGCACGGTCTTCGGCATCGTCACCACGACGCGGTTGAGGTTCGTTTCGCCGGGCTTCATCCGCAGGGTCGAATGGAGCGCCGGGTGGGCGCCGCGCCGCGATTTGCCCTTCAGCTGGAGGCTGAGCTTGGGCTGGAAGTCGAGGTCGAGGCAGTTCGCGACCTGGAAGCGAGCGCTCGAGGTCGAGGTGGCGCCTTCGGATCCGTGACCGGTCGCATCGACGGCGAACGTCGAGCAGTCGGTCGGGTTGAGCGTGAAGCCCGCGCGGTTGAGCTTGACGAGGACGGACCGGATCCTCAGCGGGATGCCCTCGAGGATCGACGGGAGCGGATCAGAGACCGCCGTGATCTGGGCGGTCACCGGGTCGACGTGGATGGCGACGCGCACCGCGACGTTGCCGAGGTCATACGGGCCCGAGACCGCGGGAACGGTGATGACGAGGCTGAGGGGAGCCCCCTTGTATGGACCGGCGAGATAGACCTTGCCCGGCGTGAAGAGCGGCTTCGCGCCCGCGCCCTCCGTCGTCACCGTGGTTCCGACCTGGCTCGCCGCCGGGCATGCGGGCGCGGCCATCTCCGCCAGGCCGGTGTGTTCCGTATCGGCGAGGGTCGCGATCGCCGACTCGGGGCAGTAGGGAATGCCCCGGAGCGACGCGAGGAAGCCCGGAGGCGTCTTGACGTCAATGGCGGAGAGGTTCTGGTTCCCGTCGGGCCGGTTGACCCTCAGCGTGAACGGCGAGTACCGCCCTGCCGTGTTGTCTTCGCTGCCCGCTTCGAGGCTCGGTGCGAACGGCCGGGTTCCGCCGGGGCACGCGGCCCCGCCCGGACTCGAGTCGAGGACGAAGAACTGTTCGGAGCTCTGATCCGAAGTTTCGGTCGACCACGGCTGGAAGGTGGATTTGACGGGGAATTTGCCGCATTTCGGAGGCGTCGCCAGAAGCCCGCGCTCGGAACCGAAGAAGTGCATGTCGAAGAGCTGGAACGGAGCCTCCGGGAGTTCGTCGAACGCAACCACCATCTGGCCGGTCTGCGGATTGGGCCGGATCGACCCGGTGACCTTGATCGCGGTGCCGAACCCGTCGACCGCGAGGATCAGCCGGTATGGATCGCCGGGCTTCGGTTCGCCGAGGTAGATGAAGCCGGGGATCGGAGCCGGGAGCGCGGAGCTGTCGAGGACCAAAGTCCCGACCTTCGAGAACTCCGGGCATGCCGCCGGCAGGCGGGTGCCCAGTTTCGCTTCGGTGTCGCTGCAGGCGGTCTTGCCGTCGGCGGCGTTGGGATTGATCGAGAAGCCTTCCGGCAGCGACACGGTGGACGCTTTCAGCGGCGAGGGCGACGGCGTCGTCGCGTCCTGCGGCTGCGGGACCGTCAGCTTCACGTCCACCCCGGAGGCGCTGTCGGTCGCCGTGGTCGTCGGGTTGGCGCTGAGGCTCGGGTCGAAGCTGAGCTGATCGCAGCCCGTCGTTTCCGGCCAGGGCTGCATCGCGAAGTCGGTTCCGCGATCGTAGGAGAGCGTTTCCAGCGACGAGGTGAGGGGCCCGATGCAGGTCGACGGGGCCTGGATCATCGGCTTGATCGGCAGCGTGCTCGGCACTTTCGGCTTTTCGAGCTGCTGGCCGATTTCGGGGTACGGCGTCATGAAGCAACCGCCGCCCATCTGGCCTTTTTCGAGCTCGGCGATCGGGTCCGAGAGGCAGTCGATCCTCCGTTCCGGCGGTTGGAAGCGGAGTTGGTCGTGGCTCGGGTCGGCCGGGATGCCCCAGATGATCGGCGCGACGTAGTCGAAGGAGATCGCGTGGTTGATGCCGATCGTTTCCACGTTCAGGCCGAAGTCACTCTCGGTCCGGGCGTTGAACGTCATGTAGATCGGAGCAGCGCCGCCGATCGGCGAGAGGAAGAGGAAGACGCCGGCCTGATCGTCCTGCGGAGTGGTGCGGTAGATCGGCAGGGTCGTGTAGAGGATGTTCAGCAGCTTCAGGACGATGATGCCGACCTGCGAATCGGCCGAGCAACCGAAGACGGCGGCTTCTGCGGCGGTGCAGATCGCAGCCACGTGCGGGTTGGCGATCACCCCCTGCGGAAGCCTCAGGATCACGTCTTTGGGGTCGTTGCAGAGGCACGGCGGCATCGGGCCCTGGTTGTAACGAGTGCCCAGTTCGAACTTGCTGATGACATCCGGATGCATCCCGGCCTGGGCGATCGTCGGATGGCTCGAGTATTCGTAGATCGCCGATTTGGCATTTGCCCTGTCGGCGCCGACGCCGAGGACGACTCCGAGGCAGAGGAGCGTGGCCGCGGCAAGGGCCACGAGGAGCCCGTTGAGCTTGTTGCGAGTCGTCGTCATCTCCTCTTCGCTCCCCGCCGCTTCTTGCAGGCCTTCTTCGAAGCCCGCTTGCCGGCCTTCTTCTTCTTCACGTGGCATGACCTGCGCTTGGCGTGCCGCTTCTTCTTCGGGTTGCGAGCGTTGCCGTCACCCAGATTCGCCGCCGTACCGATCACGGGCTGGGCCGGAGGACTGCTCTCGAGGCCGTGGCACTCATCGGCGGCGACACACGGCGCCGGCGGTTTGGGCGTCAGGAAGCCGCCGTTCACCCGGGCGTCGTAGAACTTCAGGAAGGGACCGTTTTCGTCTTCGGGGGTGAGCTCCTCGTAGGTCGAGAAGTAGACGTCGGTGCCGTCCTGGCTGACGCCGACGAGGCCGATCGGGAAGATCAGTTCGGAGGTCCCCTCGTTGTCGCCGGTGCCGGAGCTGATCAGCTGGGCGCGACCGTTGACGTACTCGTAGACGTCCCGGATCCCGTTTGCGTCGCGCGCCACGAGCGGGTCTTTCGTGGTGAAGAAGGTGCGGCCGTCGGCGCTCATGAAGAGGCCGTTCTGACTCGCTTCGACGTCGATCGTCGGCGGTTCCCCGGTGGCGGGACAGGAGACGCAGAGGGTCTCGCGAGTCTGGGCGTCGTAGGTGTAGACCTCGTCGTAGCCGAGGTTGTCGAACGACGTCAGCCGGGCCGAGGTCACCATCGCCATGAACCGGCCGTCGGGCGACACGTTCATGCGGCTCGGAAGGGTGGACGGGTCAACGGTTGCGACCCACTGGACGGTTCCGTCGCTGCGCGTGAGGTAGATGTTCCGCTGGCCGGTCACCCCGCGGGCGCCGTCGAGCTCCTCGGCGGAGATGAAGTACGCCTGTCCCGAGTTGCTCGCGAACGAGTTGTCGCTGTTGACGACCCAGAAGTTTTTCCCGTGGACGTCGAGGGCCTGGACGCCGCAATCGGTCGGCCCACAGGTGTTCGCGTTGCCGCTGCCGCCGCTGCCGGCGGAGACCCGGGTCACCGTGTTGCCCTGCTCGTCCCAGCGGTAGAGGTCGGTCACCGAGTCGGTGTCGTCGGCCGTCAGCTGGGTCGGCGTCAAGAACAGCACCTGGGACCCGTCATTGGTCATACCGACGAGCCGGGCGCCGTAGTCGACCCCGTCTTCGCCCCGCGAGATGTCGTAGTGGTCGTAGCCCGAGCCGTTGTTCACGGCCATGTACAGATGGGTAAGGCCACCGGGAGCCACCGTCGACATCAGGACGTGCGAGCCGTCGTTGGAGACGTCGGGGATTTTCATGTACTCGTTCGTCGGCCCAGCGGCGTCCCGCGGTATGTCTTCGCCCTCTTCGTCTTTCGAGACGACCGTCACGGTCCCGGTTTCGAGGTCGTTGTCGTAGACCGAGCCCGGAGCGCCGAGACGGCCGTCCGGCTGGAACTGGAGGTCCTGGGTCGAGAAGAAGTAGTGGCTGAAGTCCGGGGAGGGCCTGGCGGTGCCCCTCCAGCCGCCCTGGTCCACATCGGTCAGCGAGCCGGGGATCGCTTCGAAGTTGGTCGGCAGGCGGCCGAGTTCTTTGCCGGTGTTGTCGTAGATGTAGGCCACTTCGTTGCCGTCGACCGGCGGGCCGACGAGGCCTTCGGCGTTGATCCGGTCCCAGAGCACGAAGTGGTTCATGGCGAGATCGGTCTGGATCGTCGAGATCCTTGTCGTTCCCAGGTATTCCCGCGGGCCCGAATAGCTGAGAGTGCGGTTGCCGGGGATCCCGACGTAGCGGGTGGTCCACCCCGTCTCCGACCTGCTGGCCACGTACAGATCGCCTTCGATCCCGTTGATCGGCTCGCCCGCGCCGGGGATCGCGTTCAGCCCGGCGGCGAAGGCGAAGCGCGCCGGAGAGGACGCGTGGATCGAGGGCGGGCCGAACGGGCTGAGCACCGCTCCCGCGGCGCGACGCGGCGAGACCAGCTCATAGGCGCGGCAGTCGGGCAGGTAGGCCGCCCGGGTCTGCTGGCGGACCGTGTGGTTGGGACACCCGGTCGGGGCATTGAAGTCGAAGGTCTGGTCTTCGGTTTCGGTCCGACCCCATTCGCTTTCGGCAACGAGCCGGAAGTGGTACGTCACGCCTTCGAGCCCGGCGATCGGGACGACGACGGGCTGGGCCTTGTCGAGTTCGTCCAGCTGGTCGGCCGGCACATCCGCCCTCAACCCGTAGTTCAGCGTCGTGCCGTATTCGAAGAAGGCGGTGGTCGCAAAGCCGTTCGGGTTGATCTGGCCGGTGAGTTCGGCCGAGGTTTCGGTCACGTTTCGGCTCGAGAAGGCATCGATCGAGGGCGGCTCGAACGTGCTGAAGATCTGGTCTCCGCCCCTGGTTTCCCCGAACGAGTTGACGCCGACCAGGCGGAAGTGATAGGTCGCACCGGGCTCGAGGTCGGAAAGCAGGGTCTCGACCGGCGTCTCCCCCGGGGTGGTGGTGCCGACGGGATCACCGGGAGCGACCGGCACCGTGTGCCCGTAGCCTTTCGTCTTCCCGTATTCGAAGTAGAAGGTCGTCGAGATCCCATCCGGGTCCAGGGAGCCGTTCAGGGTCGCTTCGGTCGTTCCGATGTCGGTCGCCGGACCGGTTTCCACGTCCTTGACGGCAGCCAGGGTCGAGAAGGTGATCGCGTTCGCCACCGACACTTCGAACCCCTTTTCGGCGACGATCCTCGCCCGGTAGGTGCGGCCGGCGATGAGCCCTTCGATCGGTTCCGAGATCGGGGTGGCGCCGACCGGCGCGGTCAGCGTGACCGGGTCGGTTTCGTTTTCGGAGACCGAGTTCTGGCCCCATTCGAAGCGGTAGGTGATTTCTTCGCCGGTGCCGAAGAACGAGGCGTTGAGCGTCGCCGTCGTGCGATCGATTTCAGTCGCCGGTTCGGTCCGCAGCGAGTCGACGGAGTGCGGTTCGAGCAGGTGGTCCTTGCCGTTCCCCTTCCCGTTCGCGTTGCCGGCGACGAGCCGGTAGTGGTAGATGGTCTCGTTGACGAGGCCCGGGATTTTGGCCGTGACCGCGCGATCTTCATCGAAAGGCGCCGGCGGTTCGCAGGGGATCTGTTCGCCGTATTCGGTGGTCGTGCCGTATTCGAAGAAGCATTCGGTGATTTCGCCAGCGCCGGCCCGACCGACGGTTCCGGTGACTTCGTCGTTCCGCTGCTGTTCGCCGGTGGTGACGTCGGGAACGATGACCGGCGGGTAGACCCTGATCACCCCAGGACCAGTGCGATCGCCGATCATCACATCGCCGTAGTCTTCGCTGACTGCGACCGAGTGATAATCACCGAACCCACCCCCCGGGCTTTTCCCGAATTCCTCGACCAGTTCCCCATCCCGCGTATAGGCGGCGATCGAGGCCATCGGCCCGCCTTCGAAAATGCTGCGCGATGCGTACAGCCTCGAGGTCTGCCCGTCGTAGTCGATGTCGTAGATGCTGCTTCCGAAGGGGCCGAATTTTTCTGTGAATTCGCTGGCCGCGGTGTGCCTGTAGAAGGAGCCGCCGGCCCACTGGCTGACGAACATGTCGCCATTGTTCGGATCGAATTCGATCTGGCACGGGCGGAGGTAGTCGAACGGCATTTCGCCAATCTGGAGGCCGCCGGGGTTGAAGATGATCGCTTTCTCTTCCTCCCTCAGGGTGACCCAGAGGTTGCCGTTAGCGTCGACGTCGCCACCGCACGGCGAGGCGAACCCGACTCCGCCGCTGCCGCCGAACGGCCTGATGTACGGCCAGGTGACGGTCACCTCCTGGCCGTCCGGTTCGAAGGCGTGAACCGATTCCTCGCCCTGGGCGTTGGTGATGACGTAGACGCGACCGGAGACCGGGCTGTTGCTGTCGTCGACCGCCAGCGAGGGGTCGAAGTACATCTCGGCTTCGACGACGACAGGGAAGCCCTGACGCGGGGTGTAGACGCCGGGAGACGGGTTTTCGAAGCTATAGAGCTTGCCGCGTTCTCCCTGGAAGAAGGTGAGCACCCAGAGCCGATGGCGCACTTGGTCGTAGGCGATGGATTTGATTTCTTCGTTGAACTTGCTGGCGGAGGTGCCGTCGACGCCGAATTCGAGCGACTGGGTCGGGTGGCGGGTGTCGGCCGAGGCCGTGCCGGCTGCGAGCGACATCAGCAGGCCGGCGGCGAGCAGGGCGGCGAGCAGGGCAGCGCGACCCGGGCGCAACCGGCGAAAGGCGGTGCGCGAAGTGCCTGCGCAGAACTCCAAGATGCGGTGCTGCAAAGTCCCTGTCCCTGTTCCCCTGTCGTTTGCCCCCGTCCTCAGACCGGCGTCCCATACTGCGGGACGATGATCCTCGGCTTGGTTACCGGTACATCCCTGTTTCCAGTCGCGGCAACTTAGACGGAGGGGCGGTCGCTGTCAAGTGGTCCGTTGCGGTACCGATGGCCGCTCTCGCACGGCCATCCCCAAGAGTTGGTAGTCCGCTGCGATGGTCTGTGACTGTGGCGTTCGCAAACGTTCTTGTTTCCCGAGCCTCGGCGGACTCCGTCACCGCGACCGTTTCGATCGACTCATCCATCTACTTGGACAACACCTGCGGTCGCCGCCAGATGCGGTCGTTCACCGGCTGTCAGACCTCTGACAATGCGCGCGACTCTTCGAATATTTGGGTTGGCCGTCTCCGATCGCACCAATAGCTTCGAAACCGCTGTTGAAGGACACGAAAAGGGGGAGTGATGCAGCAGTCGATGGTTGGGGTCGAAGAGCGGAAGGCGGATCGGAGCGAGGATCGAACACTCGCCTCGGCGATGCTCCTGCACCTGATCGTCCTTCACCCGGAGAGGCTCGAGATGACCGAGCTGATCGGGGATTTCGCCGCCGGCGGCTCGGATGCGGAGATGGTGACCGCCACCGCCGAGCGCCTGCGGGAAGAGGGGCTGGTCGACCGGGCGGAGGGACGGGTCTGGCCCACCCCCGCCGCGATCCGCGCCTACGAACTCTGGGAAGCCTGACCGAGCTCCAGCTCTTCGGCCAGCTTCGCGAGCTGCCACAGCGGCACCTCGAGCGCGGCGGCGATCCGGCGCACGCTTCCCCAGGCGGGATTGTTGCGGCCTGACTCGAGGTGCGAGATCCAGGTCGGGTGGACCCCCGAGCGGTGGCCCAGCTCCTCCTGGCTCATTCCGCGCTCGGTCCGTAACTGACGGATTGCTCCGCCAAGGCCGGGTTGTGGCTCGGTGCGAGGCGCCATGGGTGTCAGACGCTTGCCATTCCGGCCGACTTGGTCCATAGAGTCCAACACAATATTGTAGTTGAACTCAAGTAGAGGATCTCGTCCCCGAGGGACGGGAAAGGAGACGCATGAACTCGAATCACCCGGGCCCTGGCCCGGAGATAGGAACATTGCGGGCGGTGGCCGACTGGGTCGGTCTGCGCTCGCGGCTGATCATCGCCGGCGGAGTTTGCCTCGCGTTCGCCCTCGCCGGCACCGGCTACGCGACCGGACTGATCGACGGCTCGCAGATCAAGCCGCACTCGATCGGAATGGGAAAGCTGAAGGGCAGCGTGAAGCAGAAGATCAACGCGCCCGGTCCGAGGGGGGCGCGAGGACCCCAGGGCAAACAGGGCGTGCAGGGCCTTCAGGGGATTCCCGGGGCACAGGGAAATCCAGGCGCCCCGGGCGCCCAGGGGCCGCAGGGCGTCCAGGGCCCCGCGGGTGAGCAGGGACCCCAGGGTGCGCAGGGCGCGCAGGGCCCGCAGGGAGCCCAGGGGCCGCAGGGCACCCAGGGAGCCCAGGGCCCGCAGGGCGTCCAGGGCCAGCAGGGCGTCCAGGGCGTTGCCGGACCGACCGGGCCCCAGGGCTCGACCGGCCCGCAGGGTGCGACCGGCGCGCAGGGTGCGACCGGCGCGACCGGTGCTCAGGGCCCGCAGGGTGCCACCGGCCCCCAGGGCCCGGCCGGCAAAGACGCCGAATACGTCGGTCCCAACTGGAGCCAGATCGACCGCAACACGGAAGGCTCGGCCACCTCGGCGCTGCGTTCCGGGCCCTTCACGCCGCCGTTCGGCGTCGGCAGCCTCGGCCTCAACGTCGCCGATGGCGCGTCGAAGGTCGAGTTCGGCAACGAGGTCGACTTCCTCGGTGATCCGGTCGCCGGCCTCACCGCGGTCGGCTACCAGGTCTACGAGACCGGGGAGGACGCCGGTCGAGCCAATCCCAACATGCCGAGCATCTCGTTCGAGATCGACCCGAACGGAGCCGGCGGGACGACGACGGGCTACTCGACCCTCGTCTGGCTTCCGGCCGCAAACAGCCCCGCCAATCAGTGGAGCGGCTACCTCGATGCGACCACCGAAGGGTTCTGGGGCCTGACCGGCGGTCAGTTCAACAGCCCGCCCACGGCCGCCAATTGCGGCATCAACGGGCCGCGCTGCTCGTTCGCCGAAGTGCAGGCGTTCCTCGCCACCGGAACCGGCGCGGAAATCCTCACCGCCGGCATCTCGAAGGGTCGCGACTTCGCCTGGCAGGGCGCGGTCGACGGCCTCCGCATCAACGGCACCACCTACGACTTCGAGCCCTTCGGGGTGACCGAAGTCCCGACGCCGTAAGGCAGGCCGGAAGCCCCTGGCGTCGCTGCGGCGGCGTCAGGGCGCTTCCCGGCGCTACGCCTGGACCTCGCGCGACTCCAGGTGGGTCGCGACCTTGCGCTTGACCCGCTGCAGGGCGTTGTCGACGGTCTTCGTGTCGCACTCCAGCCGCTCGGCGGTGGCCTCATAGGAATGGCCGTCGAGGTAGAGGGAGAGGACGCTGCTCTCGAGGTCGGAGAGGACGCCGGTGGTCCCGGAGAGGCAGGAGACGAGGCTTTCGAGCTCTTCCGAGGCGATCACCTGGTTGACCGGGTCGGTCACCGAGGGCCCGGGCAGGATCTCGTCGAGGGTCGTGTCGGAGTCGCCGGCGGCGGCCGGGGTCTGGCTGAAGGAGACGTACTGGTTGAGTGGCGTGTGCTTGTTGCGGGTCGCCGTCTTCACCGCGGTGATGATCTGGCGGGTGATGCAGAGCTCGGCGAACGAGCGGAAGCTCGACTCGCGGTCGCTGCGGTAGTCACGGACCGCCTTGTAGAGGCCAAGCAAGCCTTCCTGGATCAGGTCGTCGCTCTCGCCGCCGAGCAGGAAGTAGGAGGAGGCCTTGAGGCGGACGAAGCCGCGGTAGCGGCGGACGATCGCGTCATAGGCGTCGGTGCGGCCATCCTTCGCGAGCGCGACCAGGTAGTGATCATCAAGCTCAGGTTGAGGGTTAGTTTCTTGCCGCGAGGAGCCGTTGAGGCGTCCGCGGGGGAGCCGCAATTCCTGCGTAGGCGACGATAGAGCCACAGTTCCTTCTCCTTTGAGATGAAGGGACGTGGCGCCGTTACCTCCCCTGAGGCGCCCCTATTGACTGGGAAGAATCTCAGACTCAACCTGAGGTTCACCCCTATTGGCGCAGTAGTCTTACCGCAGCGCGGAGTTCTGTCAACCCAAATTGCGAATTTCTGCAACCGCCGTTGCAGGTGCTACCGGCGCTGGCGGACCGCCTCGACCAGCAGCGCGGTCGCGGCGGCGGAGACGTTGAGCGACTCGACCCGGCCTCTGCGCGGCAGCGCGACGAGGCCATCGCAGGCCGCGGCGACCCGCGGCCGGATCCCCTTCCCCTCGCCGCCGAGGACGATCACTGTCGGCCCCGAGAGGTCGACCGCCCACGGCGGGTCCTCGGCATCGGCGTCGGCGCCCCAGATCCAGTAGCCGCCCGACTTCGCCTCACCGAGCCAGTCGGCGAGGTTGCGGACGCGGGCGATGTCGAGATGCTCGACCGCCCCCGCCGAGGCCTTGCAGGCGACCGCGGTCACCTCGGCCGAGCGGCGCTCGGGGATCGCGACGCCGGCGGCCCCCGCGAACTCGGCCGAGCGGCAGACGGCGCCGAGGTTGCGCGGGTCCTGGACCTGATCGAGCGCGACGAGAAGCGAGTCTTCCTCGGCCAGCAGCGCACCGCCCTCGACGTAGGGGTAGGGGTCGACCTCGGCGACGACGCCCTGGTGGTCGGGCGAGCCGCAGATCCGCTCGAGCTCATCGGCCGGCGTCTCCGGCGCCCGCCAGACCCTCCGCACCTCGCGCCTGCCCCGCGCGGCCTCCTCGACCGGCCGGCGGCCGTAGATGATCTGCCCGCTCTCGCCCATGCTCAGGCCCTCGGCACCAGGCGGGCGCCGTCGGCCGAGTCGCGGACCTCCCAGCCGAGCTCGCCGAGCCGGTCGCGGATCTCATCGGCGCGCTCGAAGTCCTTCGCAGCACGCGCTTCCTCGCGTTCGTCGAGCAGCTGCTGCGCCTCCTCATCCCCCTCACCCTCGGGCTCCGCCACCGACTCGAGCCCCAGAAGCTCGAGCATCTCCCGCACCGCTTCGGGCGCCCCCGGAATCGGCTGCCGGTTCGCTTCTCCGATCAGTTCGAATACCTCGGCCATGGCCTTCGAGGTGTTGAAGTCGTCGGCAAGTGCGGCGCGGAAAGCCTCCGACCGCCTCGCGGATGGGGATTCGGGGGAGGGGTCTGAGGAGCCTCCCCGCTGTTGCTCCGAGGGCCCCTCCCCCGAAACCCCAACAGGGTGCTCTCGGAAGAAGTTCCGCAACCGCCCCACCCTTGCGACGGCCTCCTCCATCTGGATGGGGCTGAACGCGAGCGGTTGTCGATAGTGCCCTGAGATGAGATACGCGACGACTGCCTCGCGCCCGTAGCGGTCGAGCGCCTCGTGAAGCTGGAAGATGTTGCCCTCCGACTTCGACATCTTCTCGGCGTCGGTCTCGATCATCCCGTTGTGCATCCAGGCCCGGGCGAAGGGGCGCCCCGCGGCCTCGGACTGGGCCATCTCGTTCTCGTGGTGGGGAAAGACGAGGTCGGAGCCGCCGCCGTGGATCGCGAACTCGGGCCCCAGCTCGGCCTCGGCCATCGCCGAGCACTCGATGTGCCAGCCGGGCCGTCCCGGCCCCCAGGGCGAGTCCCAGGCGGTGTCCTCGTCGGGCTTCTGCGCTTTCCAGAGGGCAAAGTCGAGCGGTTCCTGCTTGAGCGAGGCCGTCCCCGCCTCCTCGCCCTGGTCCATGTCCTCGGGGCGGCGATTGGAGAGCCTGCCGTAGCGATCGAAGCTCCGCACCTTGAAGTAGACGTCGCCGCCCGACTCGTAGGCGTGGCCGCCGTCGATCAGCTCGGCGATCAGCTCCACGATCTCTCCGATCGTCTCGCTCGCGAGCGGCTCCGAATCGGGGCGACCGAGCCCGAGCCGGTCCGTGTCGGAGAAGTAGGCGGCCGTCATCCGCTCCGCGAACTGCGCCGAGCCCTCCCCCGCCTCGCGCGCGGCGACGTAGATCTTGTCGTTGATGTCGGTGACGTTGACGACGAGACGCGCCGCATAGCCCTCCGAGCGCAGGAACCGCGCCAGCAGCGAGAAGACGACGAAGGGGCGGGCGTTGCCGATGTGGATGCGGCTGTAGACGGTCGGCCCGCAGGCGTAGATGCCGACCTCCCGGCCCGGATCGAGCTTCACCAGCTCGCCGCTCAACGTGTCCCTGATCCGCACCTCGCGCTTCATGACTTTTCGGGCTTCGCTCGCGGCGCGTGGAAACAGATATGGACGCTTGCTCGCTCCGCACTCATGGCCGCTGATGCTATTCGCCGCCGCGGGAGTGACACCCGCGTAGCCTGCCTGGGGCCGATGTGCACCCTGATCTTCGCGTTCGACCCCGGGGCCGAGTGGCCGATCCTGCTCGCCGCGACCCGCGACGAGTTCCGGGCGCGCAGATGGGAGCCGCCGGGAGAACGGTGGCCCGAGCAGTACCCGGGCCTGGTCGGGGGGATCGACATCGAGTCGGGCGGGACCTGGCTGGCTGTGGATCCCGAGGCGCGGCGGGTCGCGGTGATCCTCAACCGGATCGAGCCGACCGGGCTGACCGACGAGACGGCGCGAAGCCGCGGCCCGCTGACGCTGATCGCCGCTGCCCGGGGTGGCGACGCGGTCGCCGCCGAGGAGCTCAGCATGGTCCGCCCCTTCAACCTCGTGATCGCCGAGCCGGGAGGGGTCAGCTGGCTGCGCTACGACGGCGCCGAGCTGACGAGCCATGAGGTCGATCCCGGCCTCCACATCATCACCGCCGCCGACCTCGACGACATGAGCAACCCGCGCCAGCGCTACTGGCTGCCCGAGTTCGAGGCCGCGCCGCCGCCGGCACCGCGACCCGGGGACGAGGCACCGGCCGCCTGGGGCGGCTGGCCCGAGCTCCTCGCCGACGTCGACCGGCCCTACGACGACCCGCGGGCGCTCAATGTCCGCCACGGCGGCGCCGAGGGGATCTTCGGCACCGTGTCGGCCTCGCTCATCGCCCTCGCCGAGGCGCGGCTGAAGTTCGAATTCTGCCCCGGGCCACCCGACACCGCAGAGTGGGAACCGATCCTCTAGGAGACGCCGTGGCTCCTCAGCGGCAGGACCCTGAACCTGACCCGGGCCGGCACACCGGTGCTGCCGAACGGGCTGACCGCATAGACGTTGAATCGGTGCCCGCCGACGCGAAGCCCCTTGAGCCTGATCGGCGACGGGCAGCGGTGATACCGGCCCCCGTCGAGCTTGCAGAAGAAGGTCGAGCCGGGGACGTCGGCGCTGAAGCTGATCACGGCCCTGCGCCTGTGCGTGCGCCGCGGTGGATGCTTCCCGATCCGCACGCTCGGGATCACCGTCCTCTTAGCCGGCTGCGGCACGGCGCGTGGGGCCGGGGAGGGTGGTGAGGGGACCGCGTCCTGGCGCAGCAGCGCCGAGCCCGAGACCTCCGGTTCGGCGGACCTCACGGTCGCTGTGATCGTCGGCGTCCCGACCGCGGTCGAGGAGCGGATCGAGGCGCTGTAGGTGCCGTCCTCGTGGTCGACGACGGGACCGATCTGCTCGCCGGGATCGGTCGAGGAGAGCTCGACCGTTTCCCCCGGGACCGGGATCCCCTTCCGATCGGTCACCAGCACGGTCGCGGTGCTGGTCGAGCTCCCGTCGGCGACGATGTGGCTCGGCTCCAGATCGACCCGGGCCGCGGTCGGCGCCCCCGGGCACGGGGTCCCGCCCGGACCGGTGAGGAGGGGCAGCGGCTGGCTCTGGAAGACCGAGCTCAGCGACTGGTTCCAGGGGGTGACGGTGCTCGACCCGACGTAGGGCCCGCAGCGAACCGCCGTCCCGACAACCCCGGACCCGGCCGGCATTCCGAGGTCGATCTCGGAGATCGGGAACGGCGGCAGAACCGGCATGCTGGCGACGAGGTTGCCGCTGGTCGGGTCGGTCTTCAGCACCATCATCAGCTTCATCTCGATCCCGAAGCCGGTCGGCAGCAGGTAGATGCGGTAGCCGCCGCCGGGGTCGGGCCCGCCGAAGTAGGCCGAGCCGGCGATCTGCGGAACCGCGACCCGGGTCGAGCGGGCCGGGGACGGAGTGTCGCCCGTCGCTTCCCTCACGACCGGCGTCTCGATCCTCACCGATCCGACCTTGGCCGGCGCCGAGCAGGCCGGCCGCTGCTCGGTCCCGATCCTCGCTTCTGCCGCGCTGCAGACGGCATGGGCGGCGACCGCAGCCTGGTCGAGCCGCAGGGCGCCGCCGAGGGAGATCAGGAGTGACTTGGCGCTCGATGCCGTCGGCAGCGGGCCGGCTTCCTGCGGCAGTTTGAAATCGACGTCGAGGAAGCTCCGCGTCCGCGAGCTTGTACTCGCTTCGACGAGGACCGACGGGAGGAAGCCGACGAAGTCGCAGCCGGTCGCGCTCGGCAGGGTCGTCGCCGCCCCGGTCAGGTGTTCGGGATCCTGGTAGGTCTGGAGCTCGAGCGCGACCGGAAGCTGCTGGTTGCAGGTCGGCGGGTAGCCGAGGAGCGCTTTCTCGGGCGCATCGGTGGCGGTCGGCCTGTGGTTGCAGCTCGCGTCGTCGAGCCCGGGGCAGCCCTCGGACCCCGGCGGGAAGCGCGCCGCGTCATGGGCCGGGTCGAACGGCAGCCCCCAGACGGTCAGGTCGAGGCTCCGAAGCGACGCCGCGCCGGGCAGGTTCTGGGCCGTCAGCCGCAGGCCGTAGTCGTCGCCGGTTCGGATCTCGCCGATCAGGGACTGGGTGAAGTCGAGCGTCGGGATCGTGAAGGCCAGACGCCCATAGCCGCCGCTGCCGCTCGGCGAGACCGCGTACAGCGGCGCGGTCCCGAAGAGGAAGTCGGAGTCGCTCTCCTCGAGGCCGCGGGTGGTGGCGAGCCCGACCTGGGCGTCGGACGGGCATTCGCCGAGCGCGAGGTCGGACAGCGAGCACTGGGGGACCGAGTTGAGGTAGCCGGTCAGCCCCGCCGGCATTTCCAGGGTCAGCGTTTTCGCGGTCTCCGGCGCCCCGGGGTCGGCGATCGAGACCGAGAGGCCGAGGTCGGGATGGCCGCCGGCCTGGCTCGCCGACGCCGAGGCCGAGAACGACTCGATCTCGCCGGCGGCGCCGGCGGGAGCCGCGGCCACGCAGGCCAGCGCCAGCCCGAGGACGGCGATGGTCGCGGTTCTTCGCAGGAGTCGAGCTGCCACGTCTAACCCAAACACCGCATCAAGGAAGAGGATGCTAGAGCGGTGGCGCAGAGATGAACGAAAGTCCCACGGTGGTTGAGAAGGCGCCGAAAGGGTAGGGTCGGCGCAACGGTCTCGCCGTCCCCTGGGGCAGAAGGGGGGCGAACGTCAAAAGGAGGAGTGTGTCGTGAAGCGATCAACCCTTGTATTGGCGGCGGCTGTCGCCGCGCTCGCCCTTGGTCTCGGTCTGCAGGCATGCGGCGGCGGCAGTGACGAAACCACCGGAGGGGGTGGCGGCGGGGGCCCGATCGACCTGACGGTCGGCAACCTGGTCCCGCTCACCGGTGACCTCGCGCCCTATGGCGAAGCCGGAGAAAAGGCCGGCAACCTGGCGTCCGAACAGATCGACGCCGCGATCAAAAAAGTCGGCAATGAAGACAAGGTCAAATTGGTGACCGAAGACGGCCAGTCCGAAGACCAGGGCGGCGTCCAGGCCGCTCGCAAACTGATCGCCGACGGCGCGACCTGCATCTCCGGTGACTACGCGTCGACGGCAACGGTTGCCGTCGCCCGCTCGGTGACCATCCCCGAAGGCGTGATGCTGATCTCGCCGGCGTCGACCGCCGACGCGCTGTCCGACATCGAAGACGAAGGGCTCTTCGCCCGCACCGCACCGCCGGACGGCCTCCAGGGTGTCGCACTCGCCGACCGGATGGAAAAGGTGCTCGGCAACCTCAAGGGCAAGACGATCAACATCGGCGCCCGCAACGACCTCTACGGGACCGGCTTCGCCGACTCGCTCGCCGAAGAACTCGAAGCCCGCGGAGCGAAGGTCGGCGCCAAGGTCATCTACGACCCCGAACAGCCGAGCTACAACTCCGAGGCGAACGAAATCGTCGCCGGCAACCCCGACAACTACGTGATCATCGACTTCCCGGAAACGTTCGCGAAGGTCGGGCCGGCGCTCGTCCGCACCGGCAAGTGGTCGCCGAAGGACACGTTCATCACCGACGGCCTCAGCTCGACCGACCTGACCGAACTGGTCGGGCCGCAGGCGACCGAAGGGCTGCAGGGCACCGCGCCCGGCACCTTCAAAGGCGAAGCGCCGAACGACTTCAACAAGCTGTACGAAGAAGCGCCCGGCCCGCCGCGGAACCTGTTCGACTCCGGCGTCTTCGACAACGTGATCCTCTGCTACCTGGGAGCGCTCGCGGCCGAATCGAGCGAAGGGCCGGCGATCGCCGAATCGATCGTCGGCGTGACCGGCCCGCCCGGGAAGAAGGTCACGTTCGAACAGCTGCCGGAAGCGATCGAAGCGATCGAAAACGGCGAAGACATCAACTACGAAGGTGCCTCCGGCCCGATCGATTGGGACGAAAACGGCGACCTCTCGAAATACATCTACACGGTGTCCGAATTCAAGGGCGGCAAGCTCGACGAAATCGAAACCGTGGAAGTGAAGGCGAAGGAATAGCGCCGGAGCGGCGCTACTCGGAGTCGAGCCGGGCTGTGCCTCCCAGGTACAGCTCGGCCACCTTCGGGTCCTCGAGCAGGTCGCTGCCGGCCCCCTGGAACCGGTTGCGGCCGAGGTCGAGGACGTAGCCGCGGTCCGACATCGCCAGCGCCCGGCGCGCGTTCTGCTCGACCATCACGACGGTCACCCCGGCCTCGTTGATCTCGCGGACGTTGTCGAAGATCTGCTCGACGAAGGCCGGGGCGAGCCCGGCCGACGGCTCGTCGAGGAGGAGGACGTGGGGCTCGGGCATCAGCGCCCGCGCCATCGCCAGCATCTGGCGCTCGCCGCCGCTCATCGTCCCCGCCGTCTGGGTCCGGCGCTCGCCGAGCCGCGGGAACAGCTCGTACATCCGGTCGATCCGCTCGCGCGTCCGGCTGCGCTCGAGCGAGCCCATCTCGAGGTTCTCCTCGACGCTGAGACTGGCGAAGACGTTGTCGAGCTGCGGCACGTAGCTCATCCCGCGCCGGGTTATCGAGTGCGGCTCGAGCCCGGTCAGGTCCTGGCCGCGGAGCGTCACCCGGCCCTGGCGCGGCGCCAGCAGCCCGAAGATCGTCTTGATCAGGGTCGACTTGCCGGCCCCGTTCGGGCCGACGACGGTCGCGATCTCACCCTCGCCGACGGTCAGCGAGACGCCGCTGAGGATGTCGACTTCCGGCAGGTAGCCGGCGACGAGGTCGTCGGCCTCGAGCAGAGCCCCGTTGGAGTCACCGCTCATGCTGAGCCTCCGAGGTAGGCGTCGATCACGGCCTGGTCGGCGCGGACGTGGTGCGGCTCGCCGGCGGCGATCACCCGTCCCTCGGCCATCACGATGACGCGGTCGGCGTGGTTCATCACCACCTCCATGTCGTGCTCGATGAAGAGGAACGTCATCCCCTCCTCGCGGCGCAGGCGCTGCATGTGGTCGAGCAGGCGCCGGCCGAGGGTCGGGTTGATTCCCGCCATCGGCTCGTCGAGCAGCAGCAGCCGCGGCTGCGCCATCAGCGCCCGTGCCAGCTCGAGCAGCTTGCGCTGGCCACCGGAGAGCGTTCCGGCGTAGTGGTCGGCCAGCCTGTCGAGGTCGAAGACGTCGAGCAGCTCGTCGGCCTGCTCGCGGACCTCGCGCTCGCGTGCCCGCACCGCGCCCGGGCGAAAGAAGAGATTGCGGAACTGCTCGCCGGGCTGGTCGCGCGCCGCCAGCATCATGTTGTCAATCACCGGCATCGCCGCCAGCGCCTTGGTGATCTGGAATGTCCGCACCATTCCGCACCGCGCGATCGCGTAGGCGGGCTTGCGCAGCACGTTCTCGCCGGCGAAGCGGACGGCGCCGGCGTCGCCGCGATGGAAGCCGGTGATGACGTTGAAGAGGGTCGTCTTGCCGGCCCCGTTGGGCCCGATCAGCGCCGTGATCGAGCCCTCGGCGACACCGAAGCTGGCGCCGTCGACGGCGTGGATCCCGCCGAAGCGCTTGACGACGTCGTCGACGTCGAGGATTGCGGCCGGGCCCGGATCGGCGGCGCGATCGCTACTCACCGAGCACCATCTCCTCACGCTTGCCGAACAGGCCCTGGGGGCGGAATGCCATCAGCAGGATCAGGACCAGGCCGACGATCGCATAGCGGAGCGCCGCTGTCTTCTCCTCGCTGATCGGGAGTTCGACGAACCGTGTCCCTTCGAGCACGGTCCAGAGCAGGATCGCGCCGATGAATACGCCCCTGTAGTTGGCGAGGCCGCCGAGGATCAGGACCCCGAAGGCGTAGAAGGTCACGATCGGCTCGTAGTCGTGGGGGTGGATCGTCGCCAGGAAGAGGGCGAGGAAGAAGCCGCCGAGGGCGCCCATCAGCGCCGAGATCGCGAGCGACTGGACCTTGTAGAGGAGGGTGTTCTTGCCGAGCGCCCGGGCCGCGTCCTCGTCCTCGCGGACGGCACGCAGCACCCTCCCCCACGGCGTTCCCTGGATCCGGCTCAGGGCGAAGGTGCCGACCGCGACCGTGATCCAGACCACCAGCAGGAGCGGCACCAGCGAGTCGGGGTTCGACCAGAAGTTTTCGATGAAGTCGAGGATCGATTTCGAGACCGAGCGCCAGCTGTCGTCGAAGCAGGTCTGGCCGCCGTTTTCGAAGTTGCAGAAGAGGCCCTCGTTGCCGCCGGTGATGCCGCGCGCATTCTGCGCGACCAGCCGCACCACCTCGGCCATCGCCAGGGTGACGATCGCGAAGTAGTCGCTCCGCAGCCGCAGCGCCGGCAGCCCGACCAGGGCGCCGAAGGCCATCGTGATCAGCATCGCGCACGGCAGCGCCAGCCAGAATGAGAAGCCGGCGCTGAGGACGAGGATCGCCATCGAGTAGCCGCCGACCGCCATGAACCCGGCCTGGCCGAAGTTGGTCAGGCCGGTGAAGCCGACGTTCATCTGCAGGCCGAGGGTGACGACCGCGTAGATCCCGGCGATCGTCAGCACCCCGGTCCAGAACCCGAGGTCGGTCAGCGCGTTGAAGTTGATCGCGAACGGCAGCAGGCCCGAGGTCATGGCGCCCTCGCCTGGCCGAAGATTCCCTGCGGGCGGATGATCAGGGCGACGATCAGGGCGACGAACCCGAACGTCACCTTCCAGCGCGGCTCGAAGACCAGCGTCGACCATTCGATCACCGCGCCGAGCACCAGTCCGCCGGTCAGCGCTCCGAACGGATTGCCGATGCCGCCGAGGATGACGGCGGCGAAGATCGGCAGCAGCAGATCGAAGCCGAACCCCGGCTGAAGGTTGGTGAGGGCGCCGGCGAGAACCCCGGCGAGGCCCGCGAGGGCGCCGGAGAAGACCCAGGTGTAGAGGATCACGCGGCGGGTGTCGATCCCGGCCGTCTCGGCGAGGTCGATGTCGTCCGAGAGCGCTCGCATCTGCTTGCCGAGCAGGCTGTAGCGGATCATCAGCCCGACCGCGATCAGAACCGCAAGACCGACGATGACGACCATCAGCTCGGTCCGCCCCATCCGCAGGCCGAGGAATTCGACGCTGCTGGTGATGTTCACTTCGAGGGTCCGAATCTCCGATCCCCAGAACCACTGGACGGTCGAGCGGATCAGGAAGGCAAGGCCGAGCGACATCAGGATCAGCTGCAGGAACCCGGCGCCTTTCTGCCGCATCGGCCGCCACATCACCCGCTCGGTGACGACACCGAGCAGGGCCGTCGTCGCCATCGCGAAGAGGATCGCGGCGACCAGCGGCAGGCCCCAGGTGACGTTCACCAGATAGGCCATGTAGGCGCCGAAGGTGAGGAAGTCGCCGTGGGCGAAGTTGACCAGTCGCAGGATCCCGTAGACGAGGGTGAGGCCGACGGCGCCGAGAGCGTAGATCGTCCCCAGCGTCATCCCGTCGACCGTGGCCTGGGCCAGCGCATGGAGGCCATGGGAGACCAGCAGCACCAGCGCGATCACGGCGAGCACGGCAAAGGCGGCGGCCGCCGGGTGCGCGCGCGTGAATTCCCTCAGATGCTCGCCAGGAGGGGACTCCGCCCGGACGGTCGCGGCCTCCATCAGGAGTGTGTGTATACCCGACGGACTGGCGATCCATGCCCCGGCCGGGGCGAGGATCGGCTCTGCTTGACGGCTAGAACGTCCGGTAGCCGGGCCCGGCGGGGGCCTCGGTGGCGCGCGACCATGTCGGCGCGGTCTCCTCGGCGGCGGCAAGCGCCTCGCGGCGGGCGCGCTTGGCGCTGGCCTTGATCTCCTCTTCGGCAGCCTCCCGGACCCGCGCTTCGCGTTGCTCGGCCTGGACCCGGATCCGCTCCGACTCCGCCTCGAGCTGCTCGTCGGCGCGCTTGCGAGCCTGCTCGGTCGCCCGTCCTTCGACCTTCTCGACGAGCTTGCGGACCCGTTCCTCGGACTCGCGCCGGATCTCTTCGGTGTCCCTCATCACCCGTTCCTCGATCTCGGCCTCGATCCGGACCATCGACTCGTGGGCCTCCTCGGCCTTGGCCTCGGCGTCGGCCGCGCGCTGCTCGGCCGCGGCGATGCGGCGATCGGCATCGGCCTGGTTGGCCTCGATCACTTCCCGGACCCGCTTCGATGCCTCGGCTTCGGTCCGCTTGACGGCGGCGGCGACGGCCTCCTCCGTGTGCGCGATCAGCTTCTGGCGCTCGGCCGAGGCCGACTCGCGGGCCTCCTCGAAGGCCTGCTCGGCATGGTCGCGGGCCGCCTCCGCGCGGGCGGCGCGAGCCTCCGCCTCGCGCCGTCTCGCGCGTTCCGCGGCGATCCGACCGCGTCCCTCCTCCCCGAGCTTCTGCAAGGTCGCCTTCGCCCGCTGCCGCAGCTCGGCGCTCTCCTCCTCCGCCCGCTGCCGCAGCTCAGCGCTCTCTTCCTTCGCCCTGGTCCCGTTCTCGGCGAGCTTTCTCTCGGCGACGGAGAGGCGCTCCTCGCTCTCCCTCACCCATCCGAGCGCCCGCTCGGCTATGCCCCGCATCTCGGCGGTCGAATCCTCGATCGCCCCCAGCTGCACCATGGGCTCACCCATCACATCCCCTCGCGCGTCGCTCGCGGCGCGGAAAGCCAGATATGGACGCTTGCTCGCTCCGCGCTCATCCCGAGGCAACCTACTATGCAACTCGGCGACCTGGCCACCGGTCCGGCCGCCAAAAAGTCCGCAAAATGCGGCGACCTTGTGCGCCGGCGCTACGATCGGCGGCGATGGGGACGAGGAGGCCGCTGATTGCGCTGCTGATCCTGGCGGCGATGTTTGCCGCGGCGTCTCCTGCGGCGGCCGACCGGGTGTACTTCGCGAGCAACGGCATCTCGTTTGTCGGTCTCGACGGAAGCGGCGGCGGTCAGCTGAACACGGCGGGGGCCTCGACGGCCGGTCCGGCCGGGATGGCCATCGACCCCGCCGCCGGAAAGATCTACTGGGCGAGTGGAGCCGGCGCGCAGTCGCGGATCTCGGTCGCCAACCTCGACGGCAGCGGCGGCATGGACCTTCCGATCACCGGTGCGCCGCTCGACAATCCGTACGGCGTCGCCCTCGATCTCGACGCCGGGCGGATCTACTGGGCGAACTACCAGGGGACGGCGACCGAACGGATCGGATTCGCAAAGCTCGACGGAAGCGGCGGCGGCTTCCTCAACACCACCGGTGCGACTGCCAGCAACCCGACCGGTGTCGCACTCGACCCCGACGTCGGGCGGATCTACTGGTCGAACGAGAACGGAAAGGTCTCCTACGCGAACCTCGACGGCAGTGGCGGAGCCGACCTCAATACCACCGGCGCCACCACCGGCGGCATCCATGCAGAGGGCGTGGCAATCGACCGCGCCGGCGGCCGGATCTACTGGGTGACCTACGGGATCGCGATTCCGTATCCCGGCTACCTCTCCTACGCCAGGCTGGACGGCAGCGGTGGCGCCGACGTCTCGACGACGATCGCGAACGGCGCCTTTCCCTGGGGAGTCGCTCTCGACCCGGGGGCAAACCGCGCCTACTGGGCCAACAACACCCATGGCCTCGGCACCCCCTCGATCTCATTTACCGGTCTTGACGGCGGCAGCATCCACGACCTCGACCTCGACGGCGCGCCCTCGCAGTCGGCGAGATTGCCGACGCTCCTCGAGGCGCCCCTGGGAACGGGCGCACCGAAGGTCACGGCGCAGATTGCGCTGCGGCCTCGGTTCCTGACCTGCGACGAAGGGACCTGGGCGGCCGACATGCCGGAGGCGCTGCTCTACCGCGCCCCCCACAGCTTCAGCTACCGGTGGCTCAAGGACGGGCAGCCGATCCCCGGCGCGACGCACTCCAACATCGGGGTCGAAGGGACCGGCGGCGGCGACTACGTCTGCGAGGTGACCGCGACCAACGCCGGCGGCTCGACCACGCAGACGAGCCGGGCCCAGTTCGTCTGCTGTCGCCAGGTCCCGCAGACGATCGCGAAAGCCGCTCGGATCGTCTGGGTCAAACGCGGCAGGGCGCGTGTCAGGCTGGGCTGCCCGTCGGGTGGCACGAACTGCACCGGGAAGGTCTTCCTTTTTTCGTTCATCCACCGCAAGGGTGGGATGGTGGCCGCTGCCCAGGCTCCGATCGGTCGCGAAGGCTTCTCGATCACCTCGGGCAAGCGTGGCGTGGTGGCGGTCAGGCTCGAGCGGCTCGCGAAGACGCGTCTGAGGAACTCTCCGCACCACAGGTTCAGGGCGCGGCTGACCGGCACCGGCGTCGAACCCCGCGCCGTCCTCCTCAAGCTCGCGAAGCAGAGGCGGAAGCAGCGCTAGCCGGACTGCTGCGGCTGCCGCTCGTGCAGCTCGCGCTTGAGAATCTTGCCGGTCGCGTTGCGCGGCAGCTCGTCGAGGAACTCGAACTCGCGCGGCGCCTTGTATGAGGCGAGGTGGGCCTTGACGTGCTTCTTCAGGTCGTCGCTATTGACCCCGGTCCCCTCTGCGACGACGACGAATGCCTTCAGCCGCTGCCCGAACTCCTCGTCGTCGACCCCGATCACCGCGACCTCGACGACGCTCTCGTGGTCCGCGAGCAGGTCCTCGACCTCGCGCGGGAAGACGTTCTCGCCGCCGGAGACGATCATCTCGTCGTCGCGGCCGTCGACGAAGAGCCGGCCGTCGGCGTCGAAGTGGCCGACGTCACCGCTGCTCAGCAGGCCGTCGATCACCTCTTTGCCGCCGCCGCCGGTGTAGCCCTCGAACGACATCTCGCTGCCGACGAAGATCCGCCCGACCTCGCCCCGCGGGACCTCGCTCCCGTCCTCGTCGAGGATCTTGACGACGGTTCCGCGCGGCGGCCGGCCGGCGGTGCCCGGCGCGGCGCGCAGGTCCTCGGGGGTCGCGACCGTCGCCATCGCGACCTCGGTCGAGCCGTAGAGGTTGTAGATGTTGTCGCCGAAGCGGTCCATCCATTCGAGCGCGAGCTCGCCGGGGAGGGCCGAGCCCGAGAGCGCCGTGATCCGCAGCGAGGAGAGGTCGTAGGAGCGGAGCGTCTCCTCCGGCAGCTGCAGGATGCGCTGGATCATCACCGGCACGACCGCGAGGGTCTGGGCACGGTGGTCCTGGATAGCCCGCAGGGTGGCCTCGGGGTCGAAGCGGCGCCGCAGCACGAGCGTCGCCGCGGTCGGCAGGCTGATCGCGAAGTGAAAGAAGCCCCAGGAATGGAAGAGGGGCGCCGCGATCATCATCGTCTCGCGGCTGCGGTAGGGGATCTTGTCGATCATCGCGGCGACTGTGTGAAGCCCCTCGGGGTTGCTGCGCTGGGCCCCCTTCGGAGTCCCGGTGGTGCCGGAGGTGAGGATCACGAAGCGCGGATGGTCCGGCGGAGGCTTCAGGTCCGAGTCGTCGCCGGCCGCGATCAGCGAGTCGAGCGTCGGCGCATCGCACTCACCGTCGGACCAGCCGATCACGCGCTTGACACCGTCGTCGACTTCCTCGAGCAGGCCGGAGAATTCCTCGTCGTGGATCAGCGCCTTGGCCTTCTCGCGATGGGTCACCTCGGCCAGCTGCGGGCCGGCGAACATCGTGTTGAGGTAGATCGCGCTGGCGCCGATCTTGGCCGCCGCGGCGGTCGCCTCGATGAAGCCGCGGTGGTTGCGGCACATCACCCCGATCCCGTCGCCGTAGCCGATTCCCATTTCCCGCAGCGAGTGGGCGAGGGAGTTGCTGCGGAGGTGCAGCTGCTCCCAGGTGAGCGTGCCGCGTTCGTCGATGATCGCCGGCGCGTCCGGGTGGTGGAGTGCGGCGATCGCGACGCCCGTCGCCGGCGACGGTCCCCAGCGCACGAAGGTGTAGCCCATCTTCGCGGCGACGTCGGGCCGGATCAGCTCGAGAATTTCGGCGTCGTGCATCACCTTGACGACGAAGGCTTTGTCGGCGACGGTCTTGCGGAGGCTCGAGCCGATTTCGCTGAGGCTTGCCATCGCCTCGAAGACTATTCGCTCTCCACCGAAGCTACGGCGATGCAGGCGATTCCCTCGCCACGCCCGATCCAGCCCATGCCCTCGTTGGTCGTCGCCTTGACGCTGACCCGGGCCGAGGTCACCTCGGCGAGGAGACGCTCCATCTCCGCCCGGTGCGGCGCCAGGCGCGGCGCCTCGCAGACGACGGTCGCGTCGATGTTGACGATCCGCCCGCCGACCATCCCGACGACGGTCCGGAGCAGGTCGACCGAGTCGGCGTCGCGCCAGCGATCCTCGTCGTCGGGGAACAGGGTGCCGATGTCGCCGAGGCCGCCGGCGCCGAGCAGGGCGTCGATCACCGCGTGGGTGAGGACGTCGGCATCGGAGTGGCCCTCGAGCCCGGTTTCGTGCTCGAGCTCGACACCGCCGAGGATCAGCGGCCGGTCGGCGCCGAACCGGTGGCTGTCGTAGCCGATCCCGACCGGGCTCATCCGAGGGCCTCCAGGCGGCGGTTGCGGCGCTCGAATACGCAGATCTCCCCCACCCCGAGCCCGTCGAGGAACTCGAGCGCGGCGTCGTAGCCGTAGCCAACGTGCTCCGGCAGGTGGGCGTCGGAGGAGAGGGCGAAGGCAGCGCCCGCTTCGACGCACATCTCGGCGAAGGCCGGCGCCGGATAGAGCTCGCCGACCGGCTTGCGCAGCCCCGCGGTCGAGACCTCGACCGCGACCCCGGTCTCGGCGATCGCC
>DATAOP010000043.1:0-8554 GCA_036265675.1 Solirubrobacterales bacterium | reverse complement strand
GACCGAGGGCATCGTCCTCGAGTGGCACGTCGCCGAGGGCGATTTCGTCAACGAGGGCGACACCGTCGTCGAGGTCTCCACCGACAAGGTGGACGCCGAGGTTCCGGCGCCGGCGGCCGGCGTCATCACCAAGCTGCTCGTCCAGGTTGACGACGAGGTTGCTGTGGGGGCGCCGTTGGCCGAGATGGAGCCGGGCGACAGGTCCGGGGAGGGATCGGGCGTCAAGTCCGCGCCACCCGCAGAAAAGGCGGCAGAGGCCGGGACCAATCGCCAAGCTGGCGACGGGGCCAATGGGGCTGATGTCAGGGCGACCCCCGTCGCGCGTCGAGTAGCTGAAGGCAATGGGGTCGATCTCAGCGCGGTGAAGGGAAGCGGGCCGGGCGAGAAGGTCACCAAAGAGGATGTGCTGGCAGCCGCGGATGGTGGCGGCAACGGGGCGGCTGCAGTGGCGCCGGCCGCCGGAGAGGCGAAGGCGCTGCGAGGCCCGGCGGCGATGCTCGCGCAGGCGATGGACGAGAGCCGCGAGGTGCCGACCGCGACCTCGTTCCGGACGATCTCCGTCGACACGCTGGACGCCAAGCGGAAGGCGCTGAATGGGATCCTCAACGAGCGTGGGATGAAGGTCTCCTTCACCCACCTGATCGCCTGGGCGATCGTCCAGGCGGCGAAGGAGTGGCCGGTGATGACCCGCGTCTTCGAGAGGCGCGACGGGAAGCCGTTCGCGATCGAGGGCGGGCCTGTCAATCTCGGCATCGCGGTCGACGTCGAGCGCAAGGACGGGTCGCGCAGCCTGATGGTGCCGGCGATCAAGGGCTCCGACGGGCTC
This sequence comes from Solirubrobacterales bacterium, assembly GCA_036265675.1. GTDB lineage: Bacteria > Actinomycetota > Thermoleophilia > Solirubrobacterales > 70-9 > VRUE01. The sequence goes on along the minus strand of DATAOP010000043.1, from coordinate 7,728 downwards.
GACTTCGCCGCCTTCCACAGCTACTACGAGGAACTGATCAAGAAGACCCGTGAGAGCAAGCTCACCGCCGACGACTTCCAGGGCACGAACATCTCGCTGACCAACCCGGGCGGTATCGGGACGATCTCCTCGGTGCCACGGCTGCTCAGCGGCCAGAGCGCGATCATCGCCACCGGCTCGATCGCCTACCCGCCCGAGTGGGCGCATGCCAACCCTGAGCGGATCAAGCAGCTCGGTGTGTCGAAGGTGATGACGATGACCTCGACCTACGACCACAGGGTGATCCAGGGCGCCGAGTCGGGCTTCTTCCTGGGCCGAATCGAGCAGCTGCTTCAAGGTGAGGACGGCTTCTACGAGTCGGTCGCCGCCGACCTCGGGATCGACGCGGGCCCGGTCACGGCCGCCCATCCGGTCGCCGCCTCAGCGCCGCCGCTGGGTGTGACGCCGGCGGCGCCGACGCCGACTCAGCCCGACGAGGAGCTGCTGCAGGCGGTGCAGGCGGCGACCTCGCTGCTGAAGGGATACCGCACCCACGGCCACCTCGCCGCCCGGCTGGACCCGCTCGGCAGCGAGCCTAAAGGCGACCCGGCGATCCAGCCCGAGAGCCTCAACCTGACGCCGGAGCTGATGTCTCGGATCCCGGCCTCGATCCTGCGGATCGGCGTTCCGGGCGAGACCCTGCTCGAGGCGCTGCCGCGGATGCGCGAGGCCTACTGCGGCACGATCGCCTACCAGTTCGAGCACCTCTCCTCGCACCAGCAGCGGACCTGGCTGCGAGAGATGGTCGAGACCGGCGCCCATCGCGAGCCGCTCGCCGACGACGAGAAACGGCGCCTGCTGGAGCGCCTGATCGACGTCTTCGAGTTCGAGCGCTTCTGCGAGAAGGCCTATTTGGGGCAGAAGATCTTCACGATCGAGGGCCTCGACGCGATCGTGCCGATGCTCGACGAGCTGATCACGCTCTCCGGCCGCGCCGGCGCCGAGGAGGTCGTGCTGGGGATGGCCCATCGCGGCCGCCTCGCCGTCCTCGCCCACAACGTGGGGCGCTCGGTCGAGTCGATCCTGGCCGAGTTCGAGGGGTCGAAGAAGATCGAGGCGGTCAAGGCCGTCGCCGCGATCCCCCACCACGGCACCGGCGACGTCAAGTACCACTACGGCCACCAGGGCGTCTATGAGACGCACTCGGGAGAGAAGATCGCCGTCCGCCTCTACCCGAACCCGAGCCATCTCGAGTTCGTCGATCCGGTTGTGGTCGGAGCCTCGCGCTTCCTGCAGTCCGAGTTCGAGGGGGCGAAGATCGAGCACGACCCGCGCCGCGCGGTCCCGGTCATGCTCCACGGCGACGCCGCCTTCCCCGGCCAGGGGGTGGTCTCCGAGACGCTCAACCTGCAGGGCCTCCGGGGCTACACGACCGGCGGCACGATCCACATCATCCAGAACAACCAGGTCGGGTTCACGACCGACCCCGAGGAGGCACGCTCGACTCCCTACGCCGCCGACCCGGCGAAGGGCTACAACGTCCCGATCATCCACGTCAACGCCGACGACGTCGAGGCCTGCTCGTCGGCGATCCGGCTGGCGATGGCCTATCGCGAGCGCTGGGGCCGAGACATCGTCATCGACGTCATCGGCTACCGCCGCTTCGGCCACAACGAGACCGACGAGCCCGCCTACACCCAGCCGACGACCGCGGCGAAGATCAAGGCGCACCCGCCGGTCTCCGAGATCTACGCCGGGAAGCTGATCGACGAGGGCGTGGTGTCGAAGGAGGAGGTCGAGCGGGAGGGCACGGAGCGGCGCGGGGAGATGTCGGCGGCGCTCAAAGACCTGCGCGCGAAGATGGAGCTCGGCGAGTACGAAGACCCGACCGTCGCGACGGGGACGGGCGAGCTCGACCGCAGCGCCAGCCCGCCGGTCGAGACCGCGGTTCCGATCGAGCGCCTGCGCGAGCTGAACGAGGCGCTGATCCAGGTCCCGGAGAGCTTCTCGATCCACCGCAAGCTGCGCAAACCGCTGACGAAGCGGATCGATGCGCTCGAGCAGGGTGGGATCGAATTCGGCCACGCCGAGGCGCTCGCCTTCTCGTCCCTGCTGACCGACGGTGTCCACATCCGCCTCACCGGCCAGGACACCGAGCGGGGCACGTTCTCGCACCGCCACCTCGTCCTCCACGACGAGAACACCGGCCTCAAGTACTGCCCGATGCAGAACCTCGCCGATGCCACGGCGCCGTTCGAGCTCTACAACAGCCCCCTCTCCGAGGTCGCCTGCCTCGGGTTCGAGTACGGCTACTCGGCCACCGACCCGAACGCGCTGGTGCTCTGGGAGGCGCAGTACGGGGACTTCGCCAACGCCGGCCAGGTGATCATCGACAGCTTCATCGTCTCCGGCGAGGCGAAGTGGGGCCAGACGAGCCGCCTGACGATGCTGCTGCCACACGGCTACGAGGGCTCCGGCCCCGAGCACTCGAGCGCGCGGATGGAGCGCTTCCTGGCGATGGCGGCCGAGGGCAACATCCGGATCGCGAACCCGAGCACCGCCTCCCAGTACTTCCACCTCCTGCGCCGCCAGGCGCTGATCCGCAAGGCGCGGCCGCTCGTCGTCTTCACCCCGAAGGGGCTGCTGCGCCTCGATCGCGCCACGGCGACGCCGCAGCAGCTGACCGAAGGCCACTTCGAGCTGATCCTCGACGACCCGAAGGCGGCGGATCGCCGCGACAGAGTCGAGCGGCTGGTCCTCTGCTCAGGCAAGGTCTACTACGACTTCGACGCCAGCGAGCGCCGCGAGGCGGCGGAGGACGTCGCGATCGCCCGCGTCGAGCTGCTCTATCCGTTCGCCCAGGAACAGCTCAGGGACCTGATCGCCTCCTACCCGAACCTGAAGGAGGTCGTCTGGGCCCAGGAGGAGCCGCGAAACATGGGCGCATCGAAGGTGATGGCGCGGCGCCTGCCCGAGGTACTGCCGGACGGCGTCGAGCTCGGCTATGTCGGGCGGCCGACCCGCGCCAGCCCCGGCGAGGGCTACGCGGCGGCCCACGCTCGCGAGCAGGAGCGGATCGTGCTCACCGCGCTGACCGCGGGAAGCTGATGCGCAAGCCTGTGCCAGGGCCCCTGTTCCGCTGGGTGAAGCGCTTCAGCTGGGTCGAGCTGGTGATCTTCTCGGCACTGATCCTGTTCTGGGTCGCGCCCGGGTTCGAGACGGAGACGATGGTGTTCGGGTGGGCGCACGGGCTCGGCTTCATCGCGCTGTGCGTGGTGATCTGGGTCGCCGCCGTGAGGCGGGAGGCCCCCTACACGCTGCTCGCGGCCACCCTCACACCGGTCGGCCCGGTGGGAAGTGTGATCGGAATCGAGCTGATCGAGCGCAGGGGCTGGGGCGTGGCGGAGGCGCCGCAAAACCTCCCGAATTCACCGTAGGCACGCACGACTCGCCTTGACCGAGGCCGCCGGAGCCGCTATAGCTACTTCTGACTGTTCTTCCGGGCAGTCCCGTCCGGGGGAACGGCCGCGTCGGCATCCCTCCCTGGCTACCGACGCTCAGGTGCAGTGAGGGTCGCGCGGACCCCCCTGCCTCCCGCGGCCCTTGCTGTACCTATTCTGCTGGGCCGCCGGTCGGCCCACCCACGAAGCGTCTGGCCGCGACAGCGGACATGTGACCCCCGCCGCATCGACGATCGACCCCTCCATCGGGGGGTCAATCGTCCAGAGGACGTCCCGCCGTGGGGGCGCCATCAACGGCGGCCGGCCCGTCGATCTCGTCGATGACCACGACGGCTTTGCGGTCCTCCCACACTGCCCGCAGCTCACGCCGATCGAAGTCGTGGACCACCAGGTCCGGCAATTCGAGCCCGCCCTGAGCGAGCATCTCCTCGAACCGCCGGTGCGCATCCAGATACGGGCCCGCGTGCTCCGGCACCTCCCGGTCTGACTCCGTGCGCCACCTGGAGGCCATCTCGGCGACGTCGCCGGCGCTCCACGTGAATGTCTGCTCGCCACTCGCGTAGGCGCAAGAGAGCTCGCCGGACCGGCTGTGCCGCCAGAGACTCGGCGGCGGTATCTCGCCCGCGACCGTGTCGATCAGGAGGCACTGCGCGTCGAGGGAATCCATGGCCAGAGATTCCACCCCGGCCTGCTACGGCTCAAGACCTCGATGTGCCAACTCTGTGACAGCGACCTCACCCACCGTGGTGGAGGCCGGCCGGGCGTCAGCCCCTGAGGTTCCTCAGCACGGTCTGCAGGATCCCGCCGTTGCGGAAGTAGGTCACCTCGTTCGGCGTGTCGAGGCGGACGGTCGCCTCGAACTCGGTCAGACCGCCCTCGTCGCTGCGAGCCGCAACATTCACGGTCCTCGCCTCGCCGTCCTCGAGGTCGCCGACGTCGTAGCGCTCCTCGCCTGTGAGGCCGAGGCTCTCGGCGCTCTCGCCCGCGGCGAACTGGAGCGGCAGCACGCCCATCCCGATCAGGTTCGAGCGGTGGATGCGCTCGAAGCTCTCGGCGATCACCGCCCGCACCCCGAGCAGCCGCGTCCCCTTCGCCGCCCAGTCGCGTGACGACCCGGACCCGTACTCCTTGCCGGCGAGGACGATCAGCGGCACGTGATCGGACGCGTATTGCATCGCGGCGTCGAAGATGGTGGTCTCTTCGCCGTCGGGGAAGTGCCGGGTGAAGCCGCCGGCACGCTCGACCAGCAGATTGCGGAGGCGGATGTTGGCGAAGGTGCCGCGAACCATCACCTCGTGATTGCCGCGCCGCGACCCGTAGGAGTTGAAGTCACGGGGCTCGATGCCTTCGTCCATCAGCCAGCGGCCGGCCGGGCTTTCCTTCTTGATCGCCCCGGCGGGCGAGATGTGGTCGGTGGTGATCGAGTCGCCGAGCAGGGCGAGCACGCGCGCCTCCTCGATCGGCTCGATGCCGGGAGCCTCGGCCGGCATCGCCTCGAAGAAGGAGGGCCGGCGCACGTAGGTGGAGTCGGGCCAGGTGTAGCGATCGCCCTCGGGCACCTCGACCGCGTTCCAGTTCTCGTCCCCCGCCATCACCTCGGCGTAGTTGCGGGTGAACATCTCCGACGCGATCGAGCTGCCGACGACCTGCTTGATCTCCTCGGCGCTCGGCCAGATGTCGTGGAGGTAGACCGGCTCGCCGTCGGAGCCCTCGCCGAGCGGCTCGCTGCCGAGGTCGATGTCCATCCGGCCGGCGAGCGCGTAGGCGACGACCAGCGGCGGGCTGGCGAGGTAGTTGGCCTTGACGTCCTGGTTGATCCGGCCCTCGAAGTTCCGGTTCCCCGAGAGGACCGAGCAGACGACGAGGTCCTTCTCTTCGACCGCGGCGGAGATCTCCGCCGGCAGCGGGCCCGAGTTGCCGATGCAGGTGGTGCAGCCGTACCCGACGAGGTTGAACTGGAGCTGGTCGAGGTACTCGGTCAGGCCCGCGTTCTGGAGGTAATCGGTGACGACGGTCGACCCCGGGGCGAGCGACGTCTTCACCCACGGCCGCCGGGTCAGGCCGCGTTCGACCGCGTTGCGGGCGAGCAGGCCGGCGCCGACCATCACCGAGGGATTGGAGGTGTTGGTGCAGCTCGTGATCGCCGCGATCACGACCCGGCCGTGGTCGAGCTCGACGAGGGTCCCGTCCTCGAGCGTGACCTCGACCGCGTCGGTGCTACAGCGCCATTTGGTCGCGGTCGTGCCTCCGGTCACCGCGGGACGTGGGCGGTCGCCCTCGAGGTCGTGGTCCTCGGCCGGCGGGTCTGAGGCGGGGAAGGACTCCTGCCCGGCCTCGTCGAGGTCGCTCAGCTGTTCGGCCGCCTCCGGGTCGAACTCCTCCATCGCCTCGAGGAAGGCCTCCTTGGCCTGGGCGAGAGGCACCCGGTCCTGCGGCCGTTTCGGGCCGGCGATGCTCGGTTCGACGTCGCCGAGGTCGAGCTCGAGGGTCGCGCTGAAGACGGGGTCTTCGTAGTCCGGCCCGGCGAACATCCCCTGCTCGCGGGAGTAGGCGTCGACCAGCTCGATCGCCTCGGTCGAGCGGCCGGTCAGCTCGAGGTAGCGAAGCGTCTCGGCGTCGACCGGGAAGATCGCGCAGGTCGAGCCGAACTCGGGCGACATGTTGCCGATCGTCGCCCGGTCGGCGAGGCCGAGGGTCGCCAGCCCGGGGCCGAAGAACTCGACGAATTTGGAGACGACGCCGTGCTCGCGCAGCATCTCGGTGACGGTCAGGACCAGGTCGGTCGCGGTCCCGCCCTCGGGCAGCTCGCCGTGGAGCTTGAAGCCGACGACCTGCGGCAGCAGCATCGAGATCGCCTGCCCGAGCATCGCCGCCTCGGCCTCGATCCCGCCGACGCCCCAGCCGAGGACGCCGAGGCCGTTGACCATCGTCGTGTGCGAGTCGGTCCCGACGAGGGTGTCGGGGTAGGCCTGCGGCGTCTCCTGGCGGCTGTCGGCGTAGACGACCTGCGAGATGTACTCGAGGTTGACCTGGTGGCAGATCCCGGTCGCCGGCGGCACCACCGAGAAGTTGTCGAACGACTCCTTCCCCCATTTCAGGAACGAGTAGCGCTCGAGGTTGCGCTCGAAATCGCGCTCGGCGTTGAGGGCGAAGGCGCGCTCGTTGCCGAAGGCGTCGACCTGGACCGAGTGGTCGATGACCAGATCGACGTCGACGAGCGGGTTGATCTTCTCCGGGTCGCCGCCGATCTCGGCCATCGCGTCCCGCATCGCCGCGAGATCGACGACCGCCGGGACCCCGGTGAAGTCCTGCATCAGCACCCGCGCCGGCTGGAACGGGATCTCGGCGCTGGGCTCGGCGGCGGCGTCCCAGCTCGCGATCGCCTCGATCGTCTCGGCGCTCGCGGAGACCCCGTCCTCGAGCCGCAGCACGTTCTCGAGCAGAACCTTCAGCGAGTAGGGCAGCCGGGCGACGTCGAACTTCTCCTGCAGCGCGTCGAGCCTGAAGATCTCGTACGTGCGGCCCCCCACATCGAGCGTGGAACGGGCGCCGAACGAGTCGAGATTGCTCACCCCTCCATCCTAGGCAAGCCGGCGCCTCGTCAGCGCTTGTCGGTCGGGTGACCGGCCGCCACCCCGTCGGCGATGCGCTGGCCGGCGGCGCCGCTCTGGGTCCTCACCGAGAGCGCCGGCGTCGAAAGGGCGAGGTGAGTGAGCGCGCGCTGGCGCAGCGGCCCGACGCCGACCTCGGTCCGGTCGCGCTCGATCGCCTTGACGACCGCGGCGCCGACCTGCTCCGGGCGGCCGGTGCCGAGCCCCATCGGCGAGGCCCCTGAGTCGGCGAACATCCCGGCGTCGCGGATGAACCCGGGGCTGACGAGGGAGACGCCGACCCCCTTCGGTGCGAGGTCGGCGCGGAGGCCGAGCGCGAACCCGCGGATGCCGAACTTGGTCGCGCTGTAGATCGAGGTGCGGGGGCTTGCGGCCTTGCCTGAGAGCGAGGCGATGAAGACGAGATGGCCCGACCCGCGCTCGACCATCCCCGGGTAGAGCGCCCGCGCCATCAGCATCGGCGCCTCGAGGTTGACGCGGATCGCCCGGCTCACCTCCTCGGAGCTGAAGTCGTCGGGCCAGCCGGCGGCGGGGAGGCCGGCATTCGCCACGAGGACGTCGATGCCCTCCGCAGCCGCCGCCAGCGCCTCGGCGGCGCCGGGCTGGGCGAGGTCGGCGGGCAGGGCGTTGTGGTCCTCGCCGGGCAGCGCGGCAGCCTGGGCCTCGAGTGCGTCGAC
>DATAOP010000042.1:0-10233 GCA_036265675.1 Solirubrobacterales bacterium | reverse complement strand
TGCTGCGGCTGCTCGCTCAGCGCGAGGACGGCTACGAGGACATCGGCGCGCTGATGGGCCTGAGCGTGAACGAGGTTCGCGCCAAGGTCAGGGATGCGCTGGCCGAGCTCGAGCGCTCCGGCGAGGAGCCCGCGCCTCCGCCGCCGGTCGCGCCGATGCCGCGGCGGGAGCCGGCGAGAGCCGCGCCGCGCGCCGCCCGGGATCAGATTTCCGCCGGGTCGCTGTTCGGCAACCGGCGCCTGATGGCCCAAGTCGGCGGCTGCGCGCTGATCCTGATCCTGCTGATCCTGTTCGCAACCGGGGCGATCGACATCGGCGGCGGCGATGACGGCTCGAGCTCGAGTGCCGCCGAAACGGCGAACACGGCCAACGGCGGGGAAGCGGGAGCGGAAGTACCCACCCCGACGTCGAGCTCGAAAGTCCCGACCCAGGCGGTTCTCAACGGAGTCGAAGGAAGCGAAGCGGAAGGGCGGGCGATCTTCGGGCGGCTCAAATCGCAGGTGCTGCTCGTGGTCGCCGCGAAAGGCCTCGCGCCGAGCCCGAGCGGGAGCTCGTACGCGATCTCGCTCGCCCGGTCACCGAGCGAACGAATCCCGATCGCGGCGACCAAGGTCGGCAAAGCGGGTGTGATCAGCGGCCAGTTCCAGGTGCCGGCGACGGCGCTGGGACTGCTCGCGAGCGGCTTCGACGAAATGGAAGTTTCGCTCGTCCCCAACGACGAACTGCGGGTCGCGGTGACCGAAGCGCAGAAACAGAAGAAGACGCCGCGGTTCGGAGGCACCGACGTCCTCCGCGGACCGGTGACCGGCCCGGTCGTCGAAAACGCCAAAGAAGAAGGCTAGGCCCTACGGGATCAGCTTGCCGGGGTTCATGATCCCGGCCGGGTCCAGCCGCTCCTTGGCCGCTCGGAGCGCCTCGATCCCGACGGGGCCGACCTCCGCCTCCATGTAGGGGAGGTGGTCGCGTCCGATCGCGTGGTGGTGGGTGATCGTCGCCCCGGCGGCGACGATCGCCTCCGAGGCGGCGCGCTTGACGGCGCTCCACTGCTCGAGCTCGGCCCCGTGGCGAGCGCGGGCGACGAAGGTGAAGTAGAGCGAGGCGCCGTCGGGGTAGGCGTGCGAGAGGTGGCAGAAGGCCAGCCCGGGCGTGCCCTCGGCCGCCAGCGTGCCGCGGATCGCCTCGGCCACGGCCGCGTGCAGCTGGGGGAGGCGGGACCAGGTGTGGGAGGTCTCGAGCGTCTCGACGATCGCCCCCATGTCCATCAGGGTGTCGCGGAGGTAGGGGCCGTCGAATCGTCCGTGCTCCCAGCTGCGCCCGGCCGACTGCCCGAGGTACGCGGCGCCGCCGGCGCGCAGCGCCCGGACCGTGAGCGCCCGGCGCCGGGCGACACTCTCCTCGTCGCCATCGATTCCGATCACGACCAGACAGCCGTCGCGGCGCTTTCTGATCCCCAGGTAGCGGTCGAAGAGGCGGCCGGCGACCCCGCGCGGGCCGGAGAGCGCGAGCGATACCCGCGTCTCGTCCTCGTCGGAGACCCGGATCACGTCCGGCAGACCGGGCCCCTGGGCCAGCGCGCGGACGATCTCGGCGCCGGCCTCGAAGCTCTCGGCGATCCACGCCTCGTAGCGCCGGATCGGCGGCGCCGGCCGGACCCGGACGGTGACGTCGGGGATCACGCCGAGCACTCCCTCGGACCCGATCGCGAGCTCGCGTAGCGCCGGGCCCGCCGCCGTGTGCGGGGTCTCGAGCGTGCGCATCTCCCCGATCGGGGCGAGCAGGCGGACCGAGCTGACGAGCGCGTCGAAGCGCCCGTATCCGCTCGAGGCCTGGCCCGCCGAGCGGGTCGCCGCGAAGCCGCCGATCGTCGCGTACTGGAAGGACTGCGGATAGTGGCCGAGGGTCAGCCCGTGGGCGCCGAGGCCGGCCTCGGCCTCGGGACCGCGCAGGCCGGCGCCGAGGCGGGCGGTGAGCGAGCGGCCGTCGACCTCGACCTCGCGGAGCTCGGCGAGGTCGAGCGAAACGAGCCGGGTGTGGGCGCCGCGTACCGGCTCGATCCCGCCGACGACGCTGGTGCCGCCGCCGAATGGGATGACCGCGACGTCCTCCCTCGCGCATGCCTCGATCACGCTGGCAACGGCCGCGGCGTCTGCGGGCAGCAGCACCGCGTCGGGCGCAGCGTCGAGGCTTCCCCGTCGCAGCCGCGCGAGGTCGCGGTAGCCGCAGCCGGTCGCGTGCCGGACCCGGTCCTCGGTCGAGCTGAAGACGCGCTCGGCGCCGACGGCGTCGATCAGGGCCTGCGGCAGGGGCTCGGGGTCGGGCAGCTCGAACTCCTCGATCGCGGCCGTGAGCGGAGCCGGCTCGAGCTCGCCGACCCACTCGCTGAGCGTCCGCCGGGCCTCGACGTCGAGCTCCGGCGCGATCGCGGGGTCCCCCCAGCCCCACCACTTCGAGTCGCGCCGCGGCGCCGGCGCCATCGCTACCCGCCGGCGCCGAAGGCCCGCTCGAGCCCGTTCAGCGCCTCGTCGAGGATCCGGCCCTGGCCGCCGCGCATCATCGGCGATCCGAGTCGGGAGAGCCCGCGCAGCGTCTGCTCGGAGCAGAGAGCGACCTCGGTCCCGCCGTCATCGGCCCGCAGCCTGATCTCGAGCTTCGAGCTGTTGAGGTGCTTTGCGAACGGGGTGCCCTCGACCTGCTGCTCCCAGGCATAGCGCTCCCCCTCGGCCGAGCTGATGCAGCGGAAGTCGGCGCGGACGCCCCGCCCTTCGGCCGTCTCGAGGACCTGGGTCCACTGGCTGCGCCTGCCGCCGGGCTTGAGGTCGACGCTCTCGACCCTGCTCGTGCGCGGCCACCACCGGGGCAGGCTGTAGGGGTCGGAGACCAGTGCCCAGACCTCGTCCGGGGCGGCGGGCACGTGTCGGCGGCGGGTGACCTTGGGCACCGGAGGGATCAGTCCCCGGTGAGCCGCCGCAGGTCCCTGACGAGGAGCAGGTGCTTGAGGTGGCTGACCGTCGCGGCGAGGCTCTCGAGGCTCTCGAGCGCCTCCTTGCGGCGCTCGGGGTTGCGGGACCGCAGTGACGGCCCCAGCAGCGTTTCCAGCAGGTTCGCCTCGCGATCGGCCGAGGAGCGGAAGATCCGCAGGTTGCGCGCCGCGACCCCGACCCGCGAGAGCTCGTTGGCGGAGCGGACGACCTCGCGGTCGGTCTCGTCGTAGACGGTCCGGCCCTCGCGCTTCTCGGACTGGACGATGCCGAAGTTCTCGAGTTCGGAGACGAGCTCGGCCCGGGCACCGGTCTCCTCGAGCAGCTCGTCCAGCGTCAGGTAGGCGCTCGAGGTGTTGACGAGGATCGCCCGCCGAACGGCCCCGCCCTGCGGCCTCCGGTCGGCCCCGCCGGCGAACTCGAGATCGCCGCCTGCTGCGAGCTCCTGGCGGATCACCCGCAGCGGCAGGAACTCGTCACGCTGGAGCCGGAGGATCGTCCGCAGCCTTTCGACATCGGCCTGGCTGTAGAGGCGGTAGCCGCCGTCGGTGCGGCGAGGGCTCAGCAGCTTCTGGTCCTCGAGGTAGCGAATCTTCGAGATCGAGATGTCGTCGAACTCACTCTGGAGGATTTTGCAGACGGCGCCGATCGTCAGCGCCTTGCGCGGGCGGGTGGCGGAGTCGCGGGCGCGCGGGGTCTTGTCGACGGTCGCCATCTATTTCTCCAGGAAGCTCAGCTTGTACTTGCCGACCTGGATCTCGTCGCCGTCGGCGAGCCGGTGAGACTCGATCCGGCGACGGTTGACGTAGGTCCCATTGAGGGAGCCGAGATCGTCGATGTAGAGGCCGTCACGACGGCGGACGAGGAGGGCGTGGTTGCGGGAGACGGTGACGTCGTCGAGGAAGACGCCGGCGTCGGGGCTGCGGCCGATACTCACCCGGTCCTCGTCGACCGTGAAGCTCTCGCCGGCGCGGCCGCCGCCGCTGCGGATCACCAGCGCGGCGCCGCTCTTCTCGAGAACCTGGTCGATGTCGATCGGCTGCATGTCGCCGGTGTCGTCGACCGTATAGGTCATCGTTGTCGGCTCGTCGCCACCGTCCCCCGGGCCACCCAGATAGGCACCGCATTTCTGGCAGTAGTTGGCCCCCTCGGGGTTGACGAAGCCGCACTCGGTGCAGTGGACTGCCATTTCGCCTCCCGGGGCCGGTCAGGCGGCCGGATTGTCCTCCGGCGGTTGCGGCTGGGCCTTGCCGGCGAGGATCTCGGTCAGCTGGGTGACATCGTCGCCGGAGATCAGCGAGTCGCCGCTTTCGCGCTTCTGGCGCAGCCGGTTGACCAGCTCGGCGCGGAGGATGTCGATCTTGCCGTGCAGGACACGACGCCGGTAGGAGATCTCGTTCTCCTCCTCGGTCAGGTTGTCGATCAGCTCCTTGAGTTCCTCGTCGTTGAGGGAACCGAGGTCCGGGAAGGTGTCCTCCATCTTGCTCCTTGGTCGGGCGGCCATCCTTGTCCGTCGGCCGCTGGACGGCGATTATAGGTCGGCGGGCACCAAAGGTTCAACTCCAGGTTGAAGGTTTTAGCCCGGCTGGGCACGGTCTTGCGCCCGCACCGCCTCGATGCCGGTGCGGGCGTAGAGCGCGATCGCGACCAGGGCCAGGACGACGCCGGCGATCAGCAGCGCAGCCGGCACCCAGCCGTCGACGAGCAGGGCGAGGAAGATCCCGCCCATGATCGGGAAGACCGAGATCCGCCCCGGCCAGTTGACCTTGATCTCGACTCCCCGCCTCAGCGCCTGCTGGGCGAGGAGCAGCATCGCGATTTCCCGCGCGACCAGCAGCGCCAGCGCCCACCGCGGCAGCAGCTCGAAGTGCCAGCAGACGATCGCCCCGGCGAGGATCGTGAGGCGGTCGATCAACGGGTCGAGGAGGGCGCCGAGGCGGCTGTACTGGCCCGTGATCCGGGCGAGCAGCCCGTCGACGTAGTCGCCGCCTGCGATCAGGCAGAAGACGATCGCGGCGCCGGGGCTGCGCCCGTCTCCCGAGTCGAAGGCGAGGTAGAGGAAGAGCGGGATCGCTGCGATCCGCAGGTAGCCGACCAGGTTCGGCAGGGTCCAGGGATTGAGCGGCTCGCCCTTCTCGGTCTGGCGCGGCGGCGGCCCGCTGCGGTCGAGGCCGAAGAGCCGCCGCAACCGGCCGCGTCCAAAGGGCGCCCGCTCAGCCATCGAGCAGGCCGAGCGTGCCCTCGACCGCGCTCTCGAGCGGCAGCCGATGCTCGGCGCCGTCTGCCCGGGTGGTCGCCTCGACGATTCCGTCGGCGAGGCCGCGGCGGCCGACCAGGAGCCGCACGGGGCAGCCGAGGAGCTCGGCGTCGGTCAGCTTCTCGCCGGGGCCGGCGTCGCGGTCGTCATAGATGACGTCGGCGCCGAGCTCGGCCCGGAGCTCCTCATAGATGCGGTCGGCGGCCTCGCGCTCCGCGTCTCCCTCCCTTCCGAGGGCGACGAGGTGGACCCGCCAGGGGGCGATCGAAGCCGGCCAGACGATCCCCTGCTCGTCCGCGCGCTGCTCGATCGAGGCGGCGACGATCCGCGCCGGGCCGATCCCGTAGCTCCCCATCACGATCGGGCGCTCGGTCCCGCTCTCGTCGAGGAAGTTCGCCCCGAGCGGGACCGTGTAGCGGGTCCCGAGCTTGAAGATGTTGCCGATCTCGATTGCGGTCTCGATCTCGATCGCCCCGCCGCCGGGGGCGGTGTCGCCGGCCTCGACCGTGCGCACGTCGACCTCCTCGAACTCGAAGTCGCGGCCGGGCTCGACCCCGCGCAGGTGGGTGACGGGGCGGTTTGCGCCGGTGACATAGGAGCCGGGCGCGATTGCCGCGTCCTTGAGGATCGGGACCTTCGCGCCGACCGGCCCGATGTAGCCGACCGGCCCGATTTCGGCCTCGATCTCCTCGCTCGCGGCGGGCCTGAATTCGGCACCGAGCGCGTTGCCCAGCTTGATCTCGGCGAGGCGGTGATCACCGCGGATCAGGACCATCACCATCCCCCGCCCCTCGACGATCACCGGCAGAGCCTTGATCAGGGCGCCGGACGGAAGCTTGAGGTGGGGAGCGACCTCGTCGATCGTGGTCAGCCCCGGGGTCTCGACATCCTCGGGAGCGGCGAGCGGCGCCGGGAGCTCGACCGGCTGCGGCTCGGCCGAGGCGATCTCGACGTTGGCCGCGTAGCCCGGCGCCAGCGCGACCTCGTTCTCTCCGGCCGCGCACGGCGCCATGTACTCGTGGGCGCCGGTGCCGCCCATCATCCCGACGTCGGACTCGACCCGGTACCAGCGCAGGCCGGAGCGGTCGAAGATCCTCCCGTAGGCCTCGCTCTGCAGCTCGTAGGAGCGGGCGAGGCCCTCCTCGTCGCGGTCGAAGGAGTAGGCGTCCTTCATCGTGAACTCCCGCGTCCGCAGGACCCCGGCCCGGGGGCGCGGCTCGTCGCGCTCCTTGGTCTGGATGTGGAACAGCATCAGCGGCAGGTCGCGGTAGGAACGGATCTCGCGCGCCATGTGGTAGGTCAGGCACTCCTCGTGCGACAGCGCTAGGACCATCGGCGCCTCCCTGCGGTCCTCGAGCTTGAACAGCTCGTCGATCGCGTAGCGGCCGGTTTCCTCCCAGGTCTGGGCCGGCTGGAGCACGGGCATCAGCATCTCCTGGCACCCGATCGCCTCCATCTCCTCACGCAGGACCGCTTCGACCTTGTGGATCGAGCGCCAGCCGGCCGGGAGGTAGGTCCAGAGCCCGGCCCCGAGCTGGCGGATCAGCCCGGCCCGCACCATCAGCTTGTGGGAGACGGCCTCGGCGTCGGCCGGAGGGTCCCTCAACGTCGGCAGGAGGATCTGGCTGAACTGCGCCACGCGGGAAAACTATCTTCCGGCGTACATCTCCTCGATCTCGGCCGCGTACTTGCGTTCGATCGGGCGCCGTTTCAGCTTCATCGTCGGCGTCAGCTCGTCGCCGCCGGGCTGCCAATCGGCCGGCACCAGCTTGAATCGCTTGATCTGCTCGACCCGGGCGAGGTCGCCGTTGCCGCGCTCGACCGCGGCCGCGACCTCCTCGAGGATCGCCGGCTCGCTCGCCAGCGACTCGAGCGAGACGTCCTCGATTCCCTCCTGGGCGGCGAAGGCCGGGGCAGCATCGGGGTCGAGGACGATCATGGCGACGTTGTATGGGCGGTCGTCGCCGACCGCGCATGCCTGGCCGATCAGCGGGCTGGCCGCCTTCAGCTTCGCCTCGATGTTGGCCGGCGACATGTTCTTGCCGGCCGAGTTGATGATGATCTCCTTCTTGCGGTCGATGATCGTCAGGTAGCCGTCGTCGTCGAGTTCGCCGACGTCGCCGGTGTGGATCCAGCCCTCGGCGTCGATCGTCTCGGCGGTCTTCTCGGCGTCGTTGCGGTAGCCGGGCATCACCACCGGACCGCGGAGCAGCACCTCGCCGTCGTCGGCCAGCTTCAGCTCGATTCCCGGAGCGGCCGGGCCGACCGTGCCGATCTTGACTTCCCCGGGCCGGTTGGTGGTGCCGGCGCCGCTCGTCTCCGACATCCCCCAGAGCTCCGCCAGTTCGATCCCGAGCGCGTGGAAGAACTCGATCACCTGCCGCGGCGTCGGAGCGGCGCCGACATTGACGGCCTCCACCTGGTCGAGGCCGATCCGCGCCCGCAGGTCGGAGAGCACCTCCTCGTCGGCTTTGGCGTATTCGAGCGCCAGCTCCGGCGGCACCGCGCCGAACGCCTGCTCGGCGCGGACCTTTTTCATCCCGACTTCGAGCGCCCGGACGACCGCCTCCTTGCGGGCGACGTCGGGCTCGGCGTCGAAGGCGATCTCCATCGCCGCCTTCAATTTCTCCCAGATCCGAGGCACCGCGAAGAACCAGGACGGCCGGACGTCGACCAGGTAGGCGACCACCTGGCGTGGGTCGGGGCAGCAGGTCGTGGTCAGGCCATGGGTCATCGGCAGGTACTGGGTGCAGTTGCGCTCGGCGATGTGGGCCATCGGCAGCCAGGAGACGAGGCGCCCCTCGGGGGCCAGCCGCAGCAGTTGGTCGAAGGAGTTCATCGTCGCCAGCAGGTTTGCGTGGGTCAGCTGCACGCCCTTCGGTGGCCCGGTCGTCCCCGAGGTGTAGATCAGGGTCAGCAGATCGTCGGGCCCGACCGCGCGCCAGGCGGCCTCGAGGTCGAAGTCCTCGGCCCCGCCGGCCTCGAACTCATCGAGGGTGATCGCGCCGTCGCGAGCGTCGCCGTCGACGACGACGATCGTCTCGACCGCGGAGGAGCCCGCGTCGCGCGCCGCGAGCACGGTGTCGAGGAATGCCTGCTCGGTGACGAGGACCCGGTTTTCGGCGTCCTCGAGCAGGTAGGCGATCTGCTCCGGGGTCGAGGTGTTGTAGACGGAGAACGGCGTCGCGCCGAGGTGTATCGACGCGGTGTCGGCGAAGTGGAACTCGGGCCGGTTGGTGAGCATGATCCCGACCGTGTCGCCGCGGGCGATGCCGGCGGCCGAGAGTGCCGCCGCGAGGTCGCGGACGCGTTCGGCGTAGCCGCCCCAGGTGATCGAGAACTCGTCGTCCTTGGTGCGGAGCGCGGTGCGGTCGGCGTTCTCGGCGGCCGTCAGCTGGAACGCCTCGGCCATCGTCGCCGCCGCCAGGCCCTTCGGCCTCTCGCTCGTGCTGGTGGCCTCGGTCGCCATCTCAGGCGCGAGTGAACCGGCGACCGGCGGTCGGGGACGCGTCCTCGTCGAGCAGGACCCGGTCGGACTCGCCCTTTTCGGCCGCCTGGTGCTCGAGCATCGCGATCCGCTCCGGGGTCAGGTCGCCGGCGTTTTCCTCCTCGATCTTCGCCAGCCACTCGGCTCCCTCGCGGGACTCGGCCTCGTCGAACTCGACCTCGCCGCGATGGAGCGACTTGTCGATCTCCTCGAACAGGCTGTCGACCAGGGTCGCCTGCGGCACCTTGCGGAGCGGCTTGCCGTGGGCGTAGATCAACCCCTCGTTCTTGGCTCCGGCGATTCCGAAGTCGGCGTGGCTCGCCTCGCCGATCCCGTTGACGGCGCAGCCGAGGACCGCGACCTCGATCGGCTCGGTGTAGCGCTCCAGGCGCCGCTCGATTTCGGCGACGACGGAGTCCATGTCGAACTGGAGCCTGCCGCAGGTCGGGCAGGCGATCAGCACCGGGCCTCGCTGGCGGAGGTGGAGCGCCTTGAGGATCTCCCAGGCGACCTTGACCTCCTCCTCGGCGTGGAAGGTCGAGAGGCTGATCCGGATCGTGTCGCCCACTCCGTCGGCGAGCAGGGTGCCGAGCCCGACCGCAGACTTCAGCGAGCCCGACCATTTCGTGCCGGCCTCGGTGATCCCGAGATGGAGCGGGTACGGGATCTTCTCGGAGAGCAGGCGGTTGGCGGCGATCGTGTTCGGCACGTTGGTCGACTTGATCGAGACCTTGAAGTTGGTGAAATCGAGGCTCTCCATCAGCTCGACGAACCCGACCGCGGCCGCGACCAGGGCCTCGACCGGGCTCTGGCGCTCGAGCTCGTGGAGGTGCTTGGGCAGCGAGCCGGAGTTGACCCCGATCCTCATCGGGATCCCGGCGGCGTTCGCGCGCTCGGCGACCTCGGCCACCTTCTCGCGGCCGCCGATGTTGCCGGGGTTGAGGCGGATGCAGTGGGCGCCGGCGTCGATCGCCTTCAGCGCCAGGGTGTGGTTGAAGTGGATGTCGGCGATCACCGGGATCGGCGACTCGGCGACGATCGTCCGCAGCGCCGCCGCGTCCTTGTCGCGCGGGACCGCTACCCGGACCAGGTCGGCGCCCGCGTCGGCGACCTTGCGGATCTGCTCCATCGTCGCCGCGAGGTTGGCGGTCTCGGTCTTCGTCATCGTCTGGACGGCGACCGGGGCACCGCCGCCGATCGGGACTCCGCCGACGAATATCTGGCGCTTAGAAGCCATGCGTGGAGCGTACCGGGAGGAGTTTGCGGTCGGATTGAACCGACCGGCCCTGGGTTCCGTATTGAGAGGCGAATGGGTGCGCGAAGGAAGGGAGGGATCCTCGTGGCGCTGCTCCTCGGGAGCGTCGCTGCCCTGGTCCCTGCCGCCGGCGGCTCGGCTGAGGGGCCGACGATCGAATCCGCCGGCCCCGGCAGCAACGGCTACTTCTGGAAACCTTCGACGGCGTCGATCGGCCTCGGCGGGAGCGTGACCTTCAGGAGCACCAGCACCACGG
>DATAOP010000041.1:0-14305 GCA_036265675.1 Solirubrobacterales bacterium | reverse complement strand
CACCGTCGCCGACTCCGAGCGGATCGGCGAGCGGCTGCAGGAGGGCGGGCGGCTGGTGATGGTCGGCGCGGGTTGGATCGGGTCCGAGATCACCGCGTCGGCGCGCCAGAAGGGGTGCGAGGTGACAATGCTCGAGATGGGCTCGCTGCCCCTGGAGAACGTGCTCGGCACCGAGCTGGCCCAGGTCTTCCTCCACCTCCATCAGGACAATGGCATCGACTTCCTGGCCGAAACCGTCGTCGAGCGGTTCGAGGGCGACGGGTCGGTCGAGCGGGTCGTGATGAGCAACCGCGCGGTCGTCGAGACCGACTTCGTCATCGTCGGGATCGGCGTCGCACCTCGCACCGAGGTGTTCGAGGCGGCGGGCCTGGCGACCGACAACGGGCTCCTCGTCGACGAGCATCTCCAGACCTCGGCCGAGGACGTCTTCGCGGCGGGCGACGTTGCCAACGCCCTCAACGGCTTCTACGGGCATCGCCTCCGGGTCGAGCACTGGGCCAACGCGTCCGATCAGGGCCAGATCGCAGCGAGGTCGATGCTCGGCAAGAGCAGCGGCTACGACACGATTCCGTACTTCTTCTCCGACCAGTACGACGTCGGGATCGAGTACAGCGGCTACGCGACCGAGTGGGACGAGGTGGTGTTCCGCGGCGACCGGGCCGGGCGTGAGTTCCTCGCCTTCTGGCTGAAGGGGAAGCGCGTCGTCGCCGGCATGAACATGAACATCTGGGACGTCCATGACGAGATCCGCGAGTTGATCCGCTCGCGGCAGGAAATCGCTCGGGACGATCTCGCCGACCCGCAGGTGCCGCTGTCACAGATGCTCGAGGCGAAGTCGGGCTCGGGGGTGGCTCGATGAGCGTCTCGAACGGGAACGGCCACCGGCCGTCGGTCGCCACGCTCGCCGGACCGCGCCTCCTGAGCGAGGGCGCCCGGGAGCCGATCGATCTCGATGCGGCGGAGGGGGCCGCACGGGATCTGCTCCTCGCTCTCGGCGCCGACGTCGAGGCCGATGGACTGCGGGAGACGCCCGGGCGGATCGCCCGCGCCTACGCCGAGCTGCTGACCCCGGTTCCGTTCAACGTCACGACCTTCCCCAACGACGAGGGCTATGACGAGCTCGTGGTCGTCCGCGACATTCCGTTCCAGTCGCTGTGCATGCACCACCTGCTTCCGTTCCACGGCACGGCGCATGTCGCGTACTTGCCGGCCGATCGGATCGTCGGCCTCTCGAAGCTGGGCCGGGTCGTCGACCTCTTCGCCCGCGACCTCCAGGTCCAGGAGCGGCTGACGACCCAGGTCGCCGACTGGCTCGTCGATCATCTCGCCCCTCGGGGGGTTGGGGTGATCATCGAAGCCGAGCATCTGTGCATGTCGCTGCGCGGAGTGCAGAAAGCCGGCTCACGGACGGTGACGTCGGCGCTGCGCGGGGCGGTGAAGGACGACCCTCGGACCCGGCAGGAGTTCCTGAGCCTCGTCGACTAGTGCTGTTCGAGCATCGTGATGACGGCCTGGAGAACGACCATATGGCGCTCTTCGAGCTCGTTCAGGCGGCGATCCTGCTCGAGGCTGCCCTCGGCGATCTCAAGCACGACCTGCTCCAGGGCATCGAACCGTTCGGTCTTCTCCTCGACGGCGGCGGCCCTTTGCTTCGCCTGCTCCAGCGCCGCCTCGACCCGATTTCGATAGGCCGTCGCCGCATCCGCCCGGGCCCGCGACTCCCAGATGGCTTCTTCGACGAGGCCGAGGGGATTGATGTCGGTTTCCATCGTGTGCAAATGATGGCCACGGGCGCGGACGCCTAGCCTGGGCATCGTGATTCAGGAAGGGCCTGACATTCGAGGAAGTAATTCGTTCAAAAAGGTGATGGCCCAGTGAGGAGGGGTGGCGCGCTGGGAAGGAGCATCGAGGAGCCCCAGTCGGCGCTGGAGAGCGCTGAGGAGGTGGAGTTGATGAAGAACCGCATCCGCAAGGTCGCGGCACTTTCGGGAGCCATCGCCCTGATGGCGGTTGGGCCTGCATACGCGTTCGGCGGGCCGAACGAGGCCGGCAACTCGGGTCATTTCCATCCGAACAGCCCGCCCTGCCAGGGGCCGAACGATCAGCCCCATTGCCCGGGACCGCATTGATGGTGCGGTCATGAACTGGGGGCCGTCTCTTAGGAATGGGACGGCCCTCGCCCTCTGCCGTTTGGGTTGCCCACCTAAGCGAAGCGACTCCCCGTGGGAGCCGCGATCGCTTGGTTATGCGATGGCGAGGGCCGGAATCGAACCGGCGACACCACGATTTTCAGTCGTGTGCTCTACCAACTGAGCTACCTCGCCCGGGCGCCGCGGTACGGCGAATGGGAAGGCTAGCGACCGGCGGCCCGAGCGGCTGATTGCATGGGGTGGATGCGCAGCACCCATGCGGCAGCCGTGGCCTGCGCCGCGCTCCTGCTCGCGGCGCTCGCTGTCTCCGGCGGGTCGCGGGCGGATCCGGCGACGCCGCCCGCGATCCCCGGGATGCCGGCGCCGTTCCTTGGGACGGCGGTTATCGGCGACGGCGCGACCGTCGGCGCGGTCGACTCCTACGGCGATCTAGTCGACCTTCGCCGGCTCGGCCCGCCGGGACGGGCGCTGGTGCAGATCCCGTCCGAGCTGCAGGTGGCGGGAACCGTGCCAGCGAGCTCCGGCGTCGTCGCCCGCGCGGACGTTGGACGCGGGAGCCCTCCGCTCTGGCGCGCCGAGAGCGTTCGCCAGGCATACGTGCCGGGCACCAATGTGCTGCGGACGGTCGCCCGGTTCGGCGGCCGCACGAGGACCGTGGTGCGCCGGGTCGGCGGGCCCGCAGCGGTGCGAGCCGATCGGCGCTGGCTCGCCGCCTCGCGCCCGCTCGCCCCGGGAGCCCCGCGGTGGGCGCGGCGACTGTACCGGCGCTCGCTGCTCGTCCTCCGCGCCCTCACCGACCGCCGCACCGGCGCTGCAATCGCCGGCGCCCGCGACGGCTGGGCCTACGTCTGGCCGCGCGACTCGGCGGCGGTGGCGATGGCGCTCGCCGCTGCCGGCCATCTGGCCGAGGCGCGCCGCGTCGTCGCCTTCCTCGAGCGCCTCGACCTCGGCGCCGCAGCGCGATTCGAGGTGACCGGGACGCCGGTCGACGGCCGTGCCCCGCAGGGGGACGCCGCCGGTTGGGTCCGGGCCGCGGCGCGCGCCGTCGAAGGTCCCGTCCCGAGCCTGCGCGCTCCCTGGCGCAACAGGGCCGACTACCAGGAGAAAGGCCTCGGCGACTACCTCGGCAACGCACTCGCCGACGCCGATGGGCCTGAAACCGACGCATGGCGTCGGTTTTCGGCCCATCGGCGGGGTGGGCGGGTGCTGGTGCGGGAAGCGGGCGACCCGGGGTCCGGCCTCGATTCCGCGGCGGCCTGGGCGGTACGACCGTTCCCCCATCCCGGGCTGTTCCCGGCCGCGCGCCGCACCCTGCTGCGCATCGTCGCCGCCAGCGGTCGGTTCGGAATCACCCCCTCCGAAGACTGGCCCGACACAGATCCCTGGACGGCGCCGACCGCCTGGTGCGCGTGGAGCCTCGCCGCGCTCGGGGAGCGCCGTGGAGCATTGCGCCTGATGGGGGAGCTGCGGCGCGCCGCCACCCCGCTCGACCTCCTACCGGAGCGCGTAGACGCCCGCACCGGCATCCCGCGCTCGACCACCCCGCTCGCCTGGTCGCACGCCTTCGCGATCCTCGCCCTCCGCGAGCTCTGGTAGCGAGTCCGACATTGGCCCGCACGCCCCTATGCTCGTCGCGATGGAGGTGCGGCCGGCGACACTCGAGGACTGCGCCGCGCTCGCGCGCGGGATGAAGCTCGTGGTCGACGAGGGCATCTGGCTCGCGACCGAGCCCGCGATCCCGGTCGAGGACCTCGAGCAGCGGTTCCGGTTCTCGGTCGAAAGCGACGAGCACCACCCGTTCGTCCTGATCGCGGAGGGAGAGGTCGTCGGAGGGCTGGGGATGAACCCGACCGCCGCCCGCGGGGTCCTCGCGCTCGGGATGTGGGTCCTGCCGGAGTGGCGCGGCCGTGGCGGCGGCAGGATGCTCGCCGAGGCCGCGATCGCCGCCCGGCCCGCCGACGTCCACAAGATCGAGCTCGAGGTCTTCACCGAGAACGACGCGGCGGTCGGCCTCTACCGCTCGCTCGGCTTCGAGCAGGAGGGGGTGCGACGCGACCACTACCGCCGCGAAGACGGCTCGCTGCGCTCGACACTGCTCATGGCCCGGCTTTTTTGAGGGCGGCGGCGACCGCCTCCGCCGGGCTCGCGACGACGACGACGCCCGGCGCCCCGTCCATCTCCTCGCTGGCCAGGTCCCAGCTGTCGAGGGCGACTACGGTGCGCTCGAAGACCCGGGCGTGACCGATCTCCGAGAGCGTCCCCCAGGCGCCGCCGACGGCGATCACCGCGTCGCCGCTGGCGACCACCGCGAGGTTGCGGGCGAACCCGATCCCGCTGGCGACGACATGGGTGCAGTCGGGGTTCGCTTCGTCGATCGAGGTCCCGGGGACGATTCCGATCACGATGCCGCCGGCCCGGGCCGCGCCGCGGGCCGCCGCCTCCATCACGCCGCCGCGACCGCCGCAGACCAAGGTCGCACCCGCCTCCGCCAGCAGCCGCCCGACCTCCTCCGCAAGCCGCCAAAGCTCGGAATCTTCGGCACAAAGGCTGGAGCCGATGACGGATATTTGGGTCCGCCTGCTCTGCTCCCGCTCGCTCGCACCCATGATGACCGGCTATCTTGCTCGCTCGCTCCCGCGTCCGCGGCGGACGCGTGCACCCTCAGCCCCCTGCATCGTCCTCATCAGCTCGAGCGCGCCCTCCTTGTGGAGGGGTTCGTTGAGGTTGCCGCACTTCGGGCTCTGGACGCAGGAGGGGCAGCCCGAGTCGCAGGGACACTCGCCGATCAGGCGCTCGGCGTCGTCGAGCAGGCGCTCGAACTGCTCATAGCCGCGGAGCGTGATCCCGACCCCGCCGGGGTGGCCGTCGTAGATGAAGATCGTCGAGCGGCCGGTCTGAAAGTGGACGTTGGTCGAGAGGCCGCCGATATCCCAGCGGTCGCACATCGCGATCAGTGGCAGCACCGCGATCTGTCCGTGCTCGGTCGCGTGCAGGGCGCCGAGCAGGACGTCGGGCGGCAGCGACCGGCTGAGCCGGTCGGGCAGCACATACCAGAGCGCCTGCGTCAGGAAGTGCTGCTCGGGCAGCTCGAGCGCGACGACGTCGATCGGTTCCTGCTCGGAGATCGAGACCCGCTGAAACGCGATCACCTGCTCGCTGACCGACACCTCGCCGAAGTGGAGCTCGACGCCGGCCGTCGTCCGCTGCTCGCGAACGCGCTCGATATAGATCTCGGTCTCCTTCTTCGGCCGCGTGTACCAGTCGCCGTCGAAGCTCGAGACCATCGCCCGCCGCCCGTCGATGTCGAGCCGCTCGACCTCGTAGGAACGGCCGAGGTGGAGGTAGACCGCGCCCGGGTGGATCGTCGTGAACGCCCGCTCGGCCTCGACCAGCCCCAGCATCTCGCCGGAGTCGCGCTCGATCACCGCGACCGAGTCAGCCGAGGCCGAGCGCAGCGGGATCTTTGCGGCGACGAACTCGCTGCGGCGCGGCAGGATCCGGTTCCCGGCCTTGCGCAGCTCCCCCGCGCCCGCAAGCCCCTCGGCGCGCTCGCGCCAGCCGGGGCCGAAGATCTCGTCGTCCTCGCTCGACAGCGGCAGCTCGTAAGCCGCGGCGAGGAGATGGCGGGAGGCGATCTGCTCGCTCTCGTGATCGAGGATCGCGGCCTCGACCGGGCGGTCGATGAACTCGTCGGGGTGGCGGCAGAAGAACTGGTCGAGCGCGTCCTGGCCGGCGACGTAGACGGCGAGCCCACGCCGGCGCCGGCCCGCGCGTCCCCACATCTGCCGCAGGCTCGCGACGGTCCCGGGGAAGGTGACGCAGATCGCGGCGTCGAGCTCGCCGATGTCGATCCCGAGCTCGAGCGCGTCGGTCGCGACCACGGCCAGCAGCTCGCCGGCGCTCAGCCGGGCCTCGATCTCGCGCCGCTGCTGCGGCGTATAGCCGCCGCGGTAGGGCGCGATCCGCTCAGCCAGCTCCGGCTTGCCGCGGGCCTCGAGCCCCTCGCGCGCGAAGCGCTGGATCAGCTCGATCCCGCGCCTGCTCTTGAGGAAGCAGATCGTCCGCACCCCCTGGGAGACGAGCTCGACCAGCATCTCGGCGGCCTCGGAGAGCGGCGAGCGCCGGGTCCCGGTGGCGCGGTCGATCAGCGGCGGGTTCCACATCGCGATCTCGCGGCCGGTCCGCGGCGCGCCGTCGTCGGCGATCGGCATGAATGGCTCGCCGACGAGGCGCTCAGCGAGCTCGACCGGGTTGGCGATCGTCGCCGAGGCGAGCAGGAACCGCGGCTCCGACCCATAGGCCCGCGCCACCCGCCGTAGCCGGCGCAGGACATTGGCGACGTGCGAGCCGAAGACGCCGCGGTAGGTGTGGGCCTCGTCGACGACCACCCACTCGAGGTTGGCCAGGAAGTCGCCCCAGCTGCGGTGGTTCGGCAGCAGGCCGACGTGCAGCATGTCCGGGTTGGTGAGGACGAGGTTGTTGCGGCGGCGGATGGCCGGGCGCTCCTCGCGCGGGGTGTCGCCGTCGTAGATCGCCTCGCGCAGCCCCGGCGGCCGCAGCTCGGCGAGCTTTCGCGCCTGGTCCTGGGCCAGCGCCTTGGTCGGGTAGAGGTAGAGCGCGCGCCGCTTCGGGTCGCGGGCGATCCCGTCGAGGACCGGGAGGTTGAAGGCGAGGCTCTTGCCCGACGCGGTGCCGCTGGTGATCACGAGGTTCGAGTCGGCAGCCGCCTCGAGCGCCTCGGCCTGGTGTGAGTAGAGGCGCTCGATCCCGGTTCGGCCGAGCGCCTCGACCAGGCCGGGGTCGAGCCCCTCCGGCATCGGCACCGTCCTCGAGGGGCTCTCGGGCTCATCGCTCTCGGCGACGATCCGCCCATCGCGGCGGGCGGGGTCGATCGCGATCGCCCACGGCGTCTCCAGCAACGATCGGGGAGCCATCATGCCGGGACCCCGGCTCGGATCGCGCCGGCGACTCTGATCGCCTGCAGGGAGGACCGGTCGTGGATCCGGAGGATGTCGGCGCCGGCGCAAACGGCGAGGGCAACGGCGGCGACGGTGCCCCACTCCCGCTCGGCGGCCGGCAGCCGTCGCTCCCAGGAGCCGGCGAGGACGGCGCCGATGAAGTCCTTGCGCGAGAGCGAGACGTAGAGCGCCGGCCCCAGCTCGCGGAGCTCGCCGAGCCGGCGCAGGATCTCGAGATCCTGCTCGGTGCTGAGGTCGAAGTCGAGGCCCGGGTCGATCGCGATCTGCTCCTCGCCGACACCAAGCGCCACGGCGCGCTCGACTCGCCCCCCGAACCAGTCCTTGAGGTGCTCGACGACATCGCCGTAGCCGCGGGGGTCGCGGGCGACCCGCGGCGGGCCCTCGACGTGCATCAGGACGTAGCCGCAGCCGCTCTCGGCGACGAGCTCGAACATCTCCTCGGAGCCGCCGGAGATGTCGTTGACGGCCGCCGCACCGGCCGCGAGCGCCCGCCTCGCGACCTCGACCGAGAAGGTGTCGGCCGAGACCGGCACGCCGGTCCCGACCAGACCCTCGATCGCCGGCACCAGTGCCGCCGCCTCATTCTCGGCGGGCACCGGCGGCCCGCTCCGCGCCGCCACCGCACCGACGTCGAGCATGTCGAAGCCCGCCTCGGCCAGCGCCGTCCCGTCGGCGGCCGCCTGCTTCGGCGTCCCGCTCCGCGATCCCTCGAACATCGAGTCGGTGGTGACGTTGACGATCCCGGCCGCGAGCGGCCGCGAGAGGTCGAGCTCGGTGTCCGTCAGCTTCCATCCCACGGCCAGCTACCGTAGCGACCGCGCCGATGGCATTGAGATGCGTCTACACCGACCTCGACGGAACCCTGCTCGGGAAGGGGAGCTCGCTGTTCACCGACTCCGAGGGCGGCTTCACGCTCGCCCAGGCACGCGGGCTCGAGGCCGCGAATCGGGCCGGGGTCGAGGTCGTGATCATGTCCGGCCGGCGCGAGCCCCAGGTCGCCGAGGCGGCGCGGCTGATGGGCCAGTCCTCCTACATCTACGAGGCCGGCTGCGCGTTCGCGATCGAGGGCGAGACCACCCTCCTCACCGGCGACCTCGTCCCGGATGAGAACGGCACCGTCTACGAGAAGATCGAGCAGCGGGGCATCCCGAAGATGCTGTTCGAGCACTACGAGGGACGGCTCGAGTACCACGCACCCTGGCACCACGGCCGCGTCCTCTCGCATCTCTTCCGCGGCAAGGTCGACGTCGAGGACGCGAACCGGCTGCTGGCCGAGGAGGGGCACGACGACCTGCGCCTGCTCGACAACGGCGCGATCGGCCGCGAGATGCCGGCTGTCGAAGGGCCGACCCACGCCTACCACCTCGTCCCGATCCTCGTCAGCAAGGCGAACGCGGTCGCCGCCCATGCCCGCGCCCGCGGCTACGACCCGGCGGACTGCATCGGCGTCGGCGACTCGGTTGAGGATCTCGAGGTCGCCGCCGCGGTCGGCCGCTTCTTCGTCGTCGCCAACGGGCCCGAGCGCGATCCCGGCGTGCGGGCGGCGCTGGCCGGCTGGGACAACGCGACCGTCACCGAGGGGGCGATGGGCGACGGCTTCTACGAGGCGATCGTCTCGACCCTCGTACGACGCTAGGCGCCATAGAGCAGCCACTAGTATCGGACGCCCAACGAGTGCGAGGAAGGGAGCGGTCCTTGTCGCAGGAACAGGCGACGGTCGCCGAGCAGGAGTACCTGGAGATCATGTTCTGGCTGGAGGAGGCCGGGCTGCCGATGACGGGGGCGAACGTCGCCCGCGCGATGCAGCTCTCGCCGCCGACCGTCCACGAGATGATCGGGCGCCTGGTCGAGGACGGCTACGTCGAGCGCGAGGCCGATAAATCGCTCGTCTTCACCGACTCGGGCCGCGAGCACGCCAGCTACATCGTCCGCCGTCACCGGATGATCGAGCGCTTCCTGACCGACGTCCTCGGGATCCCCTGGGACGAGGTCCACGAGGAGGCGGAGCGGATCGAGCACGCGATGTCGCCGGTGCTCGAGGAACGGATGCGGGCGGCTATCGGCGACGCGACGACCTGTCCGCACGGCCACCCGATCGTCGAGGGCGCGCGCGAGCGCGGCTCGCTGCTGGCCGACGTCGAGGTCGGCGCCCGGGTCCACATCCTGCGCTTCGAGAACGAGGCCGAGGAGCTCCTCCACTACCTGAAGGCCGCCGGGCTCGAGCCCGGGCTCGAGGGGACGGTCGAGATCTCCGACGAGGACTCGGTGACGATCGTCTCCGAGGAGGGCAGCCACGAGGTCTCGCGCAGCGTCGCCGAGACCGTCTCGGTTCGCGCCGACCCGGCGCCGCCGCCGCGGGCGGCGATTCCCGAGCAGCTGGTCCTCTCCTCTGACCGCTACGGGCGCTAGCTAGGCCGCCGCGGCCGCGCGCAGCCGCTCAAGTGCGGTCGCGATCCGCGCGACGCCCTCCGGGATCCGCTCCGGCGGAACGCTCGCGAAGGAGAGGCGGAGGCTGTTCTCGCCGCCCTCGATCATGAAGTCGGGGCCGGCGACGAAGGAGACGTCCCCGGCCTTCGCCTCGGTCAGCAGCGTCCGGGTGTCGGCGCCGGCGGCGAGATCGAGCCAGAGGAAGTAGCCGCCGGCGGGAACCACGAACTCGGCCTCGGGGATCTGCTCGCGGAGGGCGGTGACGAGCGCGTCGCGACGCGCCTGCAGCGCCCCCTTGACGAACTCGATGTTGCGGTCGAGGCCGCCGGAGCGGCAGAGCTCGAGGACGATCGACTCGGCCAGCATGTTCGGCGAGATGTAGGTCTCGTTCGCCCGTTTGGCGAGCTTCGCGACCTCCGCCGCCGGCCCCGCCAGGTAGCCGACCCGGACGCCGGGGCTGACCGTCTTCGAGAACGAAGAGGCGAAGACCACCCGTTCGGCCCGATCGACCCCGAGCATCGTCTCCAGCGGGTCGCCCTCGAACGGTAGCTCGCGGTATGGGTCGTCCTCGAAGATCCAGAAGTTGTGCTCGGCGGCGAGCTCGACCAGGCGCACGCGCTTCGCGGCGGAGAGGGTGCAGCCGGCCGGGTTGTGGAAGTTGGGGATGATGTGGGCGAGCTTGACGGGGCCCGCCTCGAGCGCCGTTTCGAACGCGCCGAGGTCGACGCCGTCGGCCTCGAGCGGCACCGGCACCAGCTCGACCCCGAGCCGCTGCAAGAGCAGCAGCGTGCGGTCATAGGTCGGCTGCTCGACGATCACACGGTCGCCGGGCCCGACCAGGTGCTCGAACAGCATCGCCCCCGCCTCGAGGGAGCCGTTGGCGATCATCACCTGCGAGGCGTCGAGGTCGCCGTGGCGCTCGGCGATCCACTCGGCGAGGCCGGGATGGCCGACCCCGGTCCCGTAGGAGAGCGCCCGCTCCCAGTCATCGGCCAGCGCCCGCGCAGCCGCCTCCTGAACCGCCTCGCGGGGCAGGATGTCGGCGCTCGGCGCGCCACGCGCAAAAGAGATCATCTCGCCGGCCATGGGCTTCGACCTTAGCAACGCCCTGGCGCCTCAGAAGCCGAGCTTGACGACCTTCGTTTCCACGGTGAGTTCGTTTTCCCTGTCGCGGGCGGTGACGGCAACCCGGGCCTTGGCGGTTCCGCCCTCGAGAATCGCGTGTTCGGCGCCGGACCGGGTCGAGCCGGGAATCCGGACGACGAGGCGGCGCCAGCTCCGGGTCGCCGCCGGGGCCCTGTCCGAGCCCAGCCGGCGCGTGTGGCGGACCTTGCGCCCGCCTTCTTCGGCGGAGGTGACGACGACTCCCCCGGCCCGCAGCGAGCACGCCACCTGCGGGCAGCGCGCCCGGACGACGACCTTGCGCAGGCGCTGGCGCTTGCGGCCGCTGACCTGGAGCTTCGGCCCGGTCGGGTTGAGGACTTTGATCGGGACCGTGACCGAGGCCAGCGGGTTGCCCTTGCAGGAGGCCGTCTGGCCGGTGAACACGGTTTCGGTCGAGCAGCCCTCTTCGTCGGTGACCTTGAGGGTGACGAAGTAGGTCCCGCGGCGCCGGTAGCTGTGGGATCTGGTCGGCTGCGGCCCGTCGGCTTTGCCGCGGTCGCCGAAGTCCCAGGAGTAGTTGAGGACTTTCCCGTCGGGGTCGGTCGAGTTACTGCCGTGGAAGGTGAGGCGTTTCTGGGCCCGCCGCGAGGTCGGCGAGACCCAGAACGCGGCGGTCGGCCCCTGGTTGGGGACGACGGCGACCGCGACCGGTTTTGACCCGACCTGGATCGAGCCCACCCCGGCGTTCCGGCTGGGGTCGAGGACCGAGACGGTGGAGCCGTCGCCGGCGGTGACGTATCCCTGGCGGCCATCCGGGGTGAAGGCAATGCCCGTCGCCCCGGGGAATTCGATCGGCGCCCCGATCTGGAGGTCGATCGAGGTGTCGATCTGGATCAGGTTGTCGTCGGTGGCGCTCGCCGCGTAGGCGAAGGAGCCGTTGGGGAGCGTCGCGATCCCGGTCGGTTCGGCACCGACGTGGATCGGCTGGCCGACCGCCGTCCGCGCGCCGGGGCTGAAGGCGGTGACGGTTTCCGCGTCGTGGTTGGTGACGAAACCGCGGCGGCCGTCGGGCGTCATCGTGATCCGCGACGGGCCGAAGGAGTCGTCGATCGTCTCGACCACCTGCGACGTGCTGGTGTCGATCACCGCGATGCCGCCGCCCCGCTGCGCGACGAACGCCGAGCCGCCGTCGGGCGAGATCGCAACGCCATCGGGTTCTTTGCCGACCGGGATCGGCTCGCCGACCGGCCCGAAGGTCGCCGTGTCGAGGACGGTGACCGTGTCGTCGCCGGAGTTGGCGACGTAGGCGCGGGTGCCGTTGGGGGTGATCGCGATCCCCCGCGGCGCTTTGCCGACCATGATCGGCCCGACGGCGATCCCGCGGCTCCTGGTGTCGATCACGGTCACCGAGTTCCCGGCCTGGTCGACGACCCAGGCGTAGCGCCCGTCTGGGGTGATCGCGACGTCGACCGGTTCGCCGCCGACGCCGACGGTCCAGACGGGGCGGTTGCTCGGGTAGTCGAGGACCGAGACCGTGCCGTCGGCGGAGTTCGCGACGTAGACGTCGCGCGCCGACGCGCTCGCGCAGAACACGAGCAGGGCGAGCACGGAGAGACACGCCAGGTTGATGGGTCTGGAGCGGATCATCAGCCTTCCCCTTCCGAGACACGGAAGGCTGCCAAGAGTTGCAGTCTGGGCGGCGGGCTCACCCGGAGCCGTTCCCGAGCCCCCTCAGCGCCTCGACCGCGAGCTGGGCCGTCTCGGTCGGGCTTTCCCCGACCCTGACGCCCTTCGCCTCGAGTGCCTCCTTCTTGGCCTGGGCGGTCCCGGAGGAGCCGGAGATGATCGCCCCCGCGTGGCCCATCTGCTTGCCGGGGGGCGCGGTGAAGCCCGCGATGTAGGCGACGACCGGCTTCGAGACCTCGGACTCGATGAACTCGGCCGCCCGCTCCTCGGCGTCGCCGCCGATCTCGCCGACCATCACGATCAGCTCGGTCTCCGGGTCGGCCTCGAACAGGGTCAGGATGTCGATGAAGTCCGAGCCGACGATCGGGTCGCCGCCGATGCCGACGATCGAGGAGTTGCCCTCGCCGGCCTGCTTCAGCTCGTTGCCGATCTGGTAGGTGAGGGTGCCCGACTTCGAGACGACGCCGATCTTGCCGGGATCGAAGAACTGGGCCGGGATGATCCCGACGTTCGCCTTGCCGGGCGAGAGCACGCCGGGGCAGTTGGGCCCGATCAGCCTCACCCCGGCCTCCTTCGCCTGCCAGTAGATCCGCAGCATGTCGAGGACCGGGATCCCCTCGGTGATCGCGATCACCGTGTGGACGCCCGACTCGATCGCCTCCTCGATCGCCGCCGCCGCGAACTTGGCCGGGACGAAGATCATCGAGGTGTTGGCGCCGGCCTCCCGCACCGACTCCTCGATCGAGTCGAAGACCGGCACTCCCTCGACGTCCTGGCCGCCCTTGCCCGGCGTCACGCCGGCCGCCAGGTAGGTCCCGTAGGCCCTGTTGCGCAGGCCGTGGAAGGAGCCCTCGCGGCCGGTCAGGCCGGAGACGACCAGCTTCGTGTCCTCGCCGACGATGATGCTCATGAAAATTCCGCCTGTCTGCTCTGCTCTCGCTCGCTCGTGCTATTGACCACCGGCGATCTCACTCGCTCGCTCCCGCGTCCGCGACAGGCGGGTTTCCGGCCAGCTCGACGACCTTGCGGGCGGCGTCGAGCATCGTCGTCTCCTGGTGCAGGTTCGGGAGGTCGGCCTCGGCGAGGATCGCCAGGCCCTCCTCGGAGTTGGTGCCGTCGAGGCGGACGACGAGCGGCACCTGGAGGTCGATCTGGCCCGAGGCGGTGACGATCCCCTTGGCGATCTCGTCGCAGCGGGTGATGCCGCCGAAGATGTTGAAGAGGATCGCGCTGACCTTCTCGTCGGAGGTGATCACGGTCAGCGCGTCGACGATCGCCTCGGCTTTCGAGCCGCCGCCGGCATCGAGGAAGTTCGCCGGGCGGCCGCCGGCCTGGGCGACGACGTCGAGGGTCGACATGCAGAGCCCGGCGCCGTTGGCGAGGATCCCGACGTCGCCGTCGAGCTTGACGTAGGTGAGGCCCTTCTCCTTCGCCATCGCCTCCTGCGGGTCGTCGTCCTCCTCGGCCTCGGCGGCGAGGTCCTCGTGGCGGAAGACCGCGTTGTTGTCGATCGTGACCTTGGCGTCGAGCGCGACGACGTCGCGACC
This sequence comes from Solirubrobacterales bacterium, assembly GCA_036265675.1. GTDB lineage: Bacteria > Actinomycetota > Thermoleophilia > Solirubrobacterales > 70-9 > VRUE01. The sequence goes on along the minus strand of DATAOP010000041.1, from coordinate 412 downwards.
GCTGGTGACGATCAGCGGGTTGACCTCGATCAGTGTCGCGTCCTCGGCGGAGGCGACGCCGGCGAGCTTGGCGAGCACCTCGGCCGCGGCCTCGCGGACGTCCTCGTCGAGCCCTGCGGCATCGACGATCGGCTGCGCCGCGGCGGCGGTGAACGGCCGGGTCGGGTCGATGTGCTCCTTGACGAGCGCCTCGGGGTTTTCCTCGGCGACCGCCTCGATGTCCATCCCGCCCTGCGTCGAAAACATCGCCAGCAGCTTCTTCTCGGAGCGGTCGAGAATCACCGAGGCGTAGTACTCGGCGGCGATGTCGGAGCCGCCCTCGACCCAGACCTGGTTGACGCGGAACGGCCCCTCGCCGCGTGGCCCGCGGATGTCCATTCCGAGGATCGCGCCGGCGTGCTCCTCGGCCTCG
>DATAOP010000040.1:0-3174 GCA_036265675.1 Solirubrobacterales bacterium | reverse complement strand
GAGCTCTCCGAGGCATAACTTCCTTTCGTTCGACTTTTCCCGCCTTGGACGCGCCAGGTGCGAGCCGTGGCGTCTGTGCGGATTGAGTCGAGGATCGTCGTCGTGTCGGACGGAATCGGTAGCTTGCGCGCCGCGAGCCGTAAAGCATCTGCCGCCCTCCGCCGTTTTCGACTTCCCGGCGGAGGGCGGCTTTTATCTGTGTTCCGGTCGAGGATTTTGTGGCTCCATCGCCCCCATCGAGTCCTCGACGCCGAGGATGAGGCAGGCCCGAGCACTGCGGCCCTCGCTTCTACAGAGAAGGGATAAGTGTGACGTCCGTCACACTTGGCCTCCCGTGTCGAGGATCAGCGGCAGATGGGGAATGGACGATCGAGAGGCGGAGATCCGCCGCGTGCGGAAAGCGGCGAGGGGTCCCGGTCACCCAGATCGCAGAGGAAGCCGGGCTCCTGGCTTCTCGATCTCGCGCTTGAGGATCTTGCCGGTCGGGCCCTTGGGCAGCTCGTCGATGAACCAGACGACGCGCGGGTACTTGTAGGCGGCGATTCGCTCCTTGACGTGGGAGCTGACCTCCTCGGCGCTCAGCTCCTCGCCCTCGTGGAGGACGATTGCCGCGCCGATCTCCTCGCCCCACTCGTCGTGCGGGATGCCGACGACGGCGGCTTCGCGGATCTTCGGGTGCTCGTAGAGGACCTCCTCGACCTCGCGCGGGTAGACGTTGTAGCCGCCGCGGATGATCAGGTCCTTCTTTCGATCGACGATGTAGAAGTAGCCGTCCTCATCGGTCCGACCCATGTCGCCGCTGTGGAACCAGCCGCCGCGCATCGCCTCCGCCGTCGCGTCCGGCCGCTGCCAGTAGCCCTTCATGATGTTGTGGCCGCGGATCACGATCTCGCCGACCTCGCCCTGCTCGACCGGGTTGTCGTTCTCGTCGACGAGCATCATCTCGACGCCCTCGATCGGCTCCCCGATCGAGCCCGGCTTGCGCTCGCGTCCAGGATGGTTGGAGCAGGCGACGGGCGAGGTCTCCGAGAGCCCGTATCCCTCGAGGATGATTGCCCCGAACGCCTCCTCGAACCCGCGCAGGACCTCGACCGGCATCGAGGCGCCGCCGGTGATGCAGGTGCAGAGCGCCGAGGTGTCGTAGCTATCGCGCTCGGGGTGGTGGAGAAGAGCGCCGTACATCGTCGGCACGCCGTAGAAGTGGGTGACCCGGTCCCGCTGCATCGTCGCCAGCGCGTCGCCGGGCTCGAATTTCGGGACCAGGGTGAGGCAGGCGCCGACGCTGAGCGAGGCGTTCATCGCCACCGTCTGGCCGAATGAGTGAAACAGCGGCAGGGCCCCGAGGACGACGTTGCCGGCCGCGATCTCGCAGGTCGTCCGTGAGGAGACCTCGGCGTTGCGCCAGAGATTGGCATGGGTGAGCTCGGCGCCCTTCGGGCTGCCGGTGGTCCCGGAGGTGTAGAGGATCACCGCGGTGTCGTCGTCGGCGACCTCGGCCAGGCCCTGCGCGGGCGCGCGGGCCTCGAGCGCCGCCGCGAAGCTCGCCGGCTCGACCTCGATCAGCTCGGCGCCGGCGTCGCCGCAGCCGTCACCGGCCTCACCGCAGAACCCCTGCCAGGCGAGCAACAGCTTCGCGCCGGAGTCCTCGAGGTAGTAGGCGATCTCGCGCCGCTTGAGGAGGACGTTCATAGGGACGACGATTCCGCCCGACCGCAGCACCCCGTAGTAGGCGATCGGGAACTCGGGGACGTTCGGCAGCATCACCCCGACCCGGTCGCCGGGCTCGAGCCCGCGCTCGCGGAGCAGGGTCGCCAGCCGCGCGCTGCGGTCGTCGAGGCTGCCGTAGCTGAGCTCGACCTCGCCGAGCCGGATCGCCGCGTCGTCCGGCGCCCGCTCGGCGCCGGCCGTCACGATCGATGCCAGGTTCTGCCCCATCGCTCCCGCCAGAGAGTCTACGCGCCGCCCATTCCGCTGCTGATCGAGTCGGATTCCGCTGCGATTCGGAGTCGGTCGGTCCGATAGGGTCGCCGTCGATGGAAGATCTGGGCGAGCCGAGCTCCTACCTGGCGCTCAAACCGGGGGTGTCGGTCTACTCGAGCGACGGCGAGGCGCTGGGGTCTGTCGAGCACGTCCTCGCCGATCCCGAGGTCGACGTCTTCGACGGCATCGTCCTCGACACCAGCGTTCTCCCGGGCGGCCACCGGTTTGCCGACGCGCCCCAGGTGGAGGCGGTCTACGACCGCGGAGTCGTGCTGCGGATCACCGCCGACGAGGCGAAGGGGCTGCCGGAGCCGAGCGCGAATCCCGGCTCGCTCGAGGCCGCCCCGGACGACGTTCTTCCCGAAGATCTCGGCGACAAATTGCGCCGCGCCTGGGATCGGATCTCGGGCAACTACTGACGCACCGGAGCCGGTTTCTCTAGGATCCGCCGCCGTGAGAGCGCTGATGCTGACAGTGGCGGCCTGCGCCGCGATCGCGATCGCCGGCTGCGGCGGCGGCGACTCGACCACCGGCTCGGAAACCGGCGAATCGCCGGCAACCCAGACCAAACCGGTCGTCAAACCGCCGAAGGGCGCTGCGCCGAAGCAGCTGGAGGTGAAAGACCTGGTCGAAGGGAGCGGCGAAGAAGCGGCGTCCGGAGACCGCGTGAGTGTCGACTACGTCGGGGTCAACTACAAGAGCGGCAAGGAATTCGACTCCTCCTGGAGCCGGAACGAACCGTTCACCTTCACCCTCGGGGCCGGCGAAGTCATTCCCGGCTGGGACCAGGGCGTGGAAGGGATGAAGGTCGGCGGCCGCCGCGAACTGATCATCCCCCCGGAACTGGCGTACGGGAAAACCGGCAGCCCGCCGGTGATCCCGCCGAACGAAACCCTGATCTTCGTCGTCGACCTTCGCGAAGTCGGCTGAGCCGCCGAGCCCTCGCCGAGCGCCTCTCCTCCCAGGGCCTGAGCGCCCCCCTTGCCGGGCCGGTCGCGGTCGCCGAGCGGCTGCTCGCGATCCAGGGCCAGGACGCTCGCGGAGCGCGCCTTGCGGTGCGGGCACGGACCGAGGCCCTGACCGTCGCGGATGTCGACCGGGCCCTGACGGAGGACCGGACCCTTCTGATCACCTGGCTCAACCGCGGGACCCTGCACCTCGTGCGCCGCGAGGACTACCCCTGGCTGCAGGTGC
>DATAOP010000039.1:0-12239 GCA_036265675.1 Solirubrobacterales bacterium | reverse complement strand
ACGAGGCCGAGGAGGTGGAGCCTTCCGCGTGGGCTCTTGCGGGCACGATCGCAGGCGGCTCGAAGTGCCTCGTTTTCGAAGAAGCTGCCGTCGGCGATCGCGTCGTCGATCCGGGCGAGATCCTGTTTGACGACGGCGCCGGCGCCGAGGTTGAGGTGACCGACCTCGGAGTTCCCCATCTGGCCCTCGGGGAGGCCGACGTCCCGTCCCTGGGCCGAGAGTCGGGTGTGGGGAAAGCCCGACCAGAGCCGGTCGAAGACGGGGGTCTCGGCGAGCGAGATGGCGTTGCCGGGCCCCGGCTCGGCGATGCCCCAGCCGTCGAGGATGACGAGTGCGACCGAGGGTACGGTCGAGGCCGCCAAGCTAGCCCGCCGCCTCGACGATCGCCGCGAAATCGGCCGGGTCGAGACTGGCGCCCCCGACCAGGGCCCCGTCGATGTCTTCCTGGGCCATCAGCTCGGCCGCGTTGCCGGGCTTGACCGATCCGCCGTAGATGATCCGCGTCCGATCCGCTTCGGCGCCGGCCTCGCGCAGCACGTCGCGAATGAACGCGATCGCCTCCTGGGCCTGCTCCGGCGTCGCGGTCCGTCCCGTACCGATCGCCCAGACCGGCTCGTAGGCGATCGTGACCTCGGCGAGGCGGGTCGGCTCGACGCCGGCGAGGTCGGCCCGCAGCTGGCGCTCGAGGACCGCCTCGGTCTGGCCTCCGTCGCGGGCCTCCTCGGTCTCGCCGACGCAGAGGATCGGCTCGAGGCCGGCCGCGAGGGCCGCGGGGACCTTGCGGGCGAGCGCCTCGTCGGTCTCGCCGAAGAGCTGGCGCCGCTCGGAGTGGCCGAGGATCACCGCGTCGACCTCGGCCTCGACCAGCATCGGGGCCGACACCTCGCCGGTGAAGGCCCCCTTCTCCGCCTCGTGCATGTTCTGGGCGGCGACCCGGACGGCGCTGCCGCGCGAGCGCTCGACGACCTCGCGCAGGGCGAGGAACGACGGGCAGATGACGACGTCGTGCTCGGTCGCCGCGATCCGCGGCAGCAGCGCGTCGACGAACTGCGCCGCCTCGGCGACGGTCTTGTGCATCTTCCAGTTGGCCGCGAGTAAAGGGGTCCGCTCAGGCATCGCTCAGCGCCTCCACTCCAGGCAGTTTCCTTCCCTCCAGCAGCTCCAACGATGCTCCTCCTCCGGTTGAGATCCAGTCGATTCGGTCGGCGAGCCCGAACTGGCGCACGGCGGCGACCGAGTCGCCGCCCCCGACCACGGTCGTTCCGGGCGACGCCGCGACCGCCTCGGCGACGGTTCGGGTCGCGGCCGCGAACGGCTCGAGCTCGAAGGCGCCCATCGGTCCATTCCAGAGCACCGTCCCGGCACCGGCGATCGCCTCAGCGTAGGCGGCGGCGGTCCGAGGCCCGACGTCGAGCCCCATCCAGCCGTCCGGCACCTCGACCCCGCCGCTCTCGCGGCGCTCGGCCGCGGCGTCGAAGCGGTCGGCGAGGACGAGGTCGACCGGGAGAGACAGCTCGCAGTCGGAGCGCTCGGCCCGCTCGAGGGCCTCGGCCGCGAGCTCCACGCCCTCCTCCTCAACCAGAGAGTCCCCGGTCGCGATCCCCTGGGCACGGAAGAAGCTGAAGCACATGGCGCCGCCGATCAGGATCCGGTCGGCGATCTCGAGGAAGCGGTCGATCACGCCGACCTTGTCGGAGACCTTGGCCCCGCCGAGCACGACGACGAGCGGCCGCTCCGGCGACTCGACGACGGCGGTCAGCTCGGTCACCTCGCGCTCGAGCAGCAGCCCGGCATAGCCGGGGAGGACGTGGGCGACGCCCTCGGTGCTGGCATGGGCGCGGTGGGCGGCGCCGAAGGCGTCGTTGACATAGAGGCGAGCGAGCGCTCCGAGCGCGACCGCCAGCTCGGGGTCGTTCTCGGTCTCACCCGGCTCGAAGCGGAGGTTCTCGAGCAGCAGCATCCCGCCCGGCTCGAGGCCGCGGGCGAGCTCCTCGACCTCGACCCCGACCACCGCAGGGGCCTGGACGACGTCCGCGCCGAGCCGCTCGCCGAGCCGCTCGCCGACCGGCCGCATCGAGAGCGCGGGGTCCGGCCTGCCGCCGGGGCGGCCGAGGTGCGAGCAGACGACGAGCGAAGCTCCGCGCTCGCGCAGCAGCCCGATCGTCGGCAGCGCCGCCTCGATCCGCATGTCGTCGGCGACGACATATTCCGCCGCCTCCTCTGCCCCCGGGACCCCGCGGGAATCAGATATGGATCCGGGGTCCCTCTCGCGTCCGGGGGCGGCGGGTCGCCTCTCCAGAGGTACGTTCAGGTCGACCCGGAGCAGCACCCGCTCGCCCGCGACCGGGGCGTCGCGGACGCTGGCCTTCGAGAAACTCACCGAACCCGCGGGGTCAGAGGACCTTGGCGGCGAGGTCGACGCAGCGGTTGGAGTAGCCCCACTCGTTGTCATACCAGGCGACGACCTTGATCATCCCGCCGTCGCCGATAGCCATCGTCTGCTCGGAGTCGAAAATCGAGGAGTGCGGGTCGCCGACAATGTCGGTCGAGACGATCGGGTCCTCGGTGTAGGAGAGGATCCCCTCGAGCGGCCCCTCGGCCGCCGCCTTGACGGCGGCGTTGACGGATTCGACGTCGGCCGGCTGCTTCGGCGTGAAGACGAGGTCGACGACGGAGCCGGTCGCGACCGGCGCCCTGATCGACAGCCCGTTCAGCTTCCCGTTCAGCTCCGGCAGGACGAGGCCGACCGCCTTGGCGGCGCCGGTCGTCGTCGGGATCAGGTTGATCGCCGCCGCCCGCGCCCGGCGCGGGTCCCGGTGCGGCATGTCCTGAAGCCGCTGGTCGGCGGTGTAGGCGTGGATCGTGGTCATCAGCCCCAGCTCGATCCCGATCGAATCGTTGATCGCCTTCGCCAGCGGCGCCAGGCAGTTGGTGGTGCAGGAGGCATTGGAGATGATGTGGTGGCTCTCGGGGTCGTAGCTGTCGAAGTTGACGCCGAGCGCGACGGTGACGTCGGGCTCCTTGGCCGGGGCCGAGATGATCACCTTCTTCGCCCCCGCCTCGAGGTGCTTGGCGGCGTCCTCGCGGCCGGTGAACAGGCCGGTCGACTCGATCACGACCTCGACGCCGAGATCTCCCCAGGGCAGCGCGGCCGGCTCACGCTCGTTGAAGACCTTCACCTCCCTGCCGTCGACCGTGATCGACGACTCGCCCGCCTCGACCTCGCCCGGGAAGCGGCCGAGGATCGAGTCGTACTTGAGCAGATGCGCGATCGTCCCCGGGTCGATCAGGTCGTTGACCGCGACGAACTCGAGGTCCGTCCCCGCCGCATGGGCTGCGCGGAAGACGTTGCGCCCGATGCGCCCGAAGCCATTGATGCCGACCTTCACTGCCATGAACCGGTTCCTCCTCGAGTCGTTTCCTCAGTCACTGCCCACCGTCACCTCGATTTCATACCCGTCGGGGTCCTGAAGGAAGGCCGAGTAGGAGCCGGAGCCGTGCGAGCGGTGATCGCCCGGCTCGCCGGTGCTGGTGCCGCCGGCTCCGATGCCCCCTTCCCATGCCGCCTTGACCGCGACGATCCCGAGCCCGGTGAAGCTGAGCAGCCCGAAACCGGGCTGCGGGGCGCGGTGACCGGAGATGAAGAAGACCGGTTTTGCGATCCCCCAACCGATCGTTTCGTCCTCATCGAAATGGCGGCGCCAACCGAGCGGCGCCAGCAACGCGTCGTAGAACTTCGCGCTTCGCGGCAGATCCGAGACCTCGAGCAGGACGTGATGCAGCATCTAGCCCGGAGGCTATACGGGCGACCGGCCCGGTGACGCGAGGGCTACCCCTCGCGCGGGACCCAGCGGAAGTAGCGGATCGCCAGCAGCAGTCCCGCCACGCCCCAGATCCCGACCACGACGAGGTGGTGCCAGGGGATCCCCGATCCCTTCACGTAGACGTCGAAGAAGGCCTCGAAGAAGTGCCGCACCGGAAAGTTGTCGGCGAAGGTGAGCACGCCGTTCGGCAGCTCGCCGTCGGGTATGAAGACCCCCGAGAGGAAGTAGAGCGGCAGCAACAGCGCGTTGACGATCGGCGCGGCGGCATCCTGGGATGGGATCGCCGCGGTCAGGGCGATGCCGAGGCAGCAGAAGCAGGCAGCGCCGATCGCGAGAATTACCAGAAGCTCGGGCAGCTGCGACCAGGGGATCGAGACCCCGTAGAGGATCCGTCCGAGCGCGACGACGATCGCGAACATCAGCACCGAGAGGACGACGGAATTGCCGATCCGGCCGGCGATGAAGACCCAGGCGGGCATCGGAGTCCCGCGGCCGCGCTTGAGGCGGCCATCCTCGCGGGCGATCACGATCGTCATCGCCAGCGTCTGCACCGTCGCCGAGATCACCGCCAGGGTGATGATCGCCGGGACGTAGTACGTCGTCGCCTCGATCCCACCCTCGTCCTTGATCTTGGCGTCGCCGAAGACGACGGCGAAGATCAGCAGCAGGATGACCGGGAACGCGACCGTGAAGAAGACCGCGGCCGGGTTGCGCCAGAAGACCTTCTGGTCGTAGCGGAGCTGGTGCAGCACGAGCGCCATCGCTAGTCCTGCCTCGTGAGGGAGAGGTAGACGTCCTCGAGGCTCGGCCGCGACACCTCGAGTCCCTCGAGCTCGAACCCCTCCTCGAGCGCTCGCCCGGTCAACTCGTGCAGCGCCCTGACCGGATCGTCGGTCTCGATCGAGAAGGCCTCGCCCGCGCGGCGGTAGCGGATCGTGGCGGCGCTGCCGTTGCGTTCGCCGAGCTCCTGCGGGGCGCCGCGGGCGACGATCTCACCGCCGGCGATAATCGCGACCCGGTCGGCCAGCCGCTGGGCCTCGTCCATGTAGTGGGTGGTGAGGAAAACGGTCTTGCCGAGGTCGCGGAGGCCGGCGATCAGGTCCCAGGCCTGACGCCGCGCCTGTGGGTCGAACCCGGTCGTCGGCTCGTCGAGGAAGAGGAGGTCGGGGTCGCCGATCAGCGCCATCCCGACGTCGAGCCGGCGCTGCTGGCCGCCGGAGAGGCTGCCGGCGCGGGCATCCGCCTTGTCGGCGAGGCCGACGAGGTCGATCGTTTCCTCGATCGGGCGCGGCGAGTCGTAGTAGCCGGCGAACAGCGCCAGCGACTCGCGCACGGTCAGGTAGGGCTCGAGTTTGCAGCTCTGGAGCACGATCCCGATCCGCTGCCGCCAGGAACGGCCGGCGTGGTTCGGGTCCTCGCCGAGGACGCTGACCTCGCCGGCGTCGCGCCGGCGATAGCCCTCGAGGATCTCCACCGTCGTCGTCTTCCCGGCGCCGTTGGGACCGAGGAAGGCGAACACCTCGCCGGCGCCGACCTCGATGTCGATGCCGCGGACGGCCTCGAGGTCGCCGTAGCTCTTGCGCAGGGCGCGCACGCTGATCACAGGTTCAGACACAACCCTGATTCTTACGAGTCGCCCTCGGTGGGGCTTCTACGAGTCGAGATCGACGTCGCGGTGCTTGACCCGCAGGGTCACGTCGTCGCGGCCGTCGAGGTCGCGCCGGATCCGATCGGCGACGGTGACCGAGCGGTGGCGGCCGCCGGTGCAGCCGATCGCGATCGTGAGGTGGCTCTTGCCCTCGGCGACGTAGGACGGCACGAGGAAGTCGAGCAGCGGCAGCAGGCGCCCGTAGAACTCGCCCGCCTGGGTCCCGGACTCGACGTACTCGCGCACCTCCTGGTCGAGGCCGGTCAGCGGCCGCAGCTCGTCGACGTAGTGCGGGTTGGGCAGGAAGCGCACGTCGAGGGTGAGGTCGGCGTCGCGCGGCGGCCCGTTCTTGAAGCCGAAGGTGAGCAGCGTCAGCGCGAGCTTGCCGCCGCCGTCGGTGCCGAGCATCTCCTCGGCGATCCTCGAGCGCAGGGCGCCGCTGCTGAGGTCGCTGGTGTCCATCACGACGTCGGCCCGGGCGCGGAGCGGAGCCAGCAGCTCGCGCTCGGCGCGGATCCCATCGACGATCCTGCCGTCGGGGGCGAGGGGGTGGCGCCGCCGGGTCTCCTTGTAGCGGTCGAGGAGGGTCTCCTCGCCGGCCTCGAGGAAAAGGACCCGCGGCCTCAGCCCGTCGGCGTCGAGGTCGTCGAGGACCTGGATCAGCTCGTCGAAGTACTCGCCGCCGCGGACGTCGGAGACGACCGCCGCGCGTTCGACGCCGCTGCCGCGGTGGCGGAAGAGCTCGCCGAGGCTGCCGATCATCCGCGGCGGCAGGTTGTCGACGCAGAAGTAGCCGCCGTCCTCGAAGACCGCGATCGCCTCCGACTTGCCGGCCCCCGAGTGGCCGGTGATGACGACCAGCGTCACCTCGGGCTCCGCCCGCTCCCCCATCTGCCTATCCCGTCCGGTTGAGCTGCTCGTGGATGTCACGGGCGACTTTGCCGGGGACCCCCGGAACCGCCTCGAGTTCCTCGCGACTGGCGGCGAGCAGCCGCTCCGGAGAGCCGAAATGCTGCAACAGGGCACGCTTGCGGGCGGGGCCGATGCCCGCCAGCTCGTCGAGGACGGAGCCGGTCATCGCCTTGTCGCGGCGGCCGCGGTGGTGTTCGATCGCGAACCGGTGCGCCTCGTCGCGCACCCGCTGCAGCAGCTTCGAGGCCTCCGAGTCGGCGGCGAGGTCGATCGGCGCCGCCCGTCCGGGCATGAAGACCTCCTCCTCGCGCTTGGCGAGCGAGGCGACGGTGACGCCGCGCTCGACGAACGGGCCGAGCACGCGCAGCGCGGCGGCTAGCTGCCCCTTGCCGCCGTCGACGACGACCAGCGAGGGCAGCGAAGCGAAGCTCTCGTCGCGTTTGCCGTCGTGCGGCGAGAGGTCGACCTGCTCGAGATAGCGGTTGACGCGCCTGCTCAGCACCTCCTCCATCGCCCCGAAGTCGTCGACGGTCGGGTCCTCGACGCCCTTCCTGATCCGGAAGCGGCGATAGTCGGACTTCTTGGTCGCGCCGCCCTCGAAGACGACCATCGAGGCGACGGTGTGCTCCGCCCCGAGGTTCGAGATGTCGTAGCCCTCGATCCGAACCGGCAGCTCGTCCATTCCGAGCGCCTCACTGAGGTCGGCGAGGGAGTCGACCCGGCGCTGGCGCCGATGCTCGCGCCGGAGGCGGTCCTGGTCGAGCGCGAGGCGCGCATTGCGCTCGGCAAGCTCGCGCAGCCGCCGTTTGTCGCCGCGCTCGGCGACCCTGACCTCGACCGGGGCCCCGCGCTGCTCGCTCAGCGCCGCGGCGAGCAGCTCGGCACGGTCGGCCAGGTAGGGCCCGACGATGATCGTCCGCGGCACCGCCGGCGAGGCCGAGTAGTACTGGCCGAGGAACTCCTCGGCAACCTCGGCCGGCTCGCGTTCCGCCTGGTTGTCGAGATAGAAGCTCTGGCGCTCGGCGAGGATCCCGTCGCGGACCTGGAACACCTGGGCGTTGGCGTCCGCCCCCTCGGCGGCGACCCCGATCAGGTCTGCGGTCCCGACCGATCCGCCGGCGATCCGCTGGCGCTCGAACAGCGAGCGGATCGCCTTCAGCCGGTCACGGTGGACCGCGGCGCGCTCGAACTCGCGGGCGGCGGCGGCGGCGTCCATCTTCGCCTCCTCGTGCGCCTCCACCTGGCGGTAGCGACCCGAGAGGAAGTCGACGATCGCGTCGATGTTGCGACGGTACTCATCGCTGCTGATGTATCCGACACACGGCGCCCCACAGCGCTTGATGAAGTAGTCGAGGCAGGGACTGCCGGAGCGGCGTCCGGGCTCGGCCCCCTCGCAGGTCCGGAACTGGAACAGCTTGCCGAGCAGGTCGAGCGTCTCGCGGACCCGCTTGGCACTGGAGAACGGGCCGAAGTAGGCGCGCCCGGCGCGGTGCTTCTCGCGAGTGAAGTAGACCCGCGGGTACTCCTCGTCGAGGCTGACGCAGACATAGGGGTAGGACTTGTCGTCGCGGAGCCGGATGTTGAATCGCGGCCGATGCCGCTTGATGAAGCTCTGCTCGGCCAGCAGAGCCTCGGCCTCGGTGGCGGTCGCCAGGAACTCGATCCGGTCGACCCGCGACGTCAGCTGCGTCTCGCCGCCGGAGAAATGCGAACCGACCCGTTTGCGGATCGAGCGAGCCTTGCCGACGTAAAGGAGCTCGTCGTCGGCGCCGTGGAAGAGGTAGACACCGGGTGAATCGGGCAGCTCGCGGCGCTGCTCCGCGATCCGCGCGGCGCGGTCGGTTTCGTCATCTGGACTCACATTTCAAAGAGTAGGCTCCTGGCCAGCCGGCCAAGACAACGCCCGACATGGAGAGCGAATGATGACCCCCACCCGGACCCTGAGCCCACCCGAGCTGAACACGATTCGAATCGAGATCGACGGCGAGATCGGGACCCTCACCCTCGACCGTCCCGACAGCTTCAACGCGATGAGCCCGGAGATGATCGGGGAGATGATGGTCGCCTTCGCCTGGCTCGCCGACCAGGCACCGCTGCGGGCGCTGATCCTCACCGGCAGCGGCAAGGCGTTCTCCTCCGGCGGCGACATCAACGGGTTCAAGGAAGGGGTCGAGGACGACTCGATCGACCTCCCCGCCCAGGTCCGCCGCGGCGCCGAGGCCCTGCACACCGCGATCATCGACCTGCGCCGGATCCCCTATCCGGTGATCGCCGCCGTCAACGGGCCCGCCGCGGGCGCCGGCTTCTCACTGGCGCTCGCCTGCGACATCAGGATCTCCTCCAGCTCGGCCTTCTTCGCCTGCGCCTACGGCCGGATCGGTGCCTCGCCGGACGGCGGGATGACCTACTTCCTGCCGCGGGTGGTCGGCCCGAGCCGGGCGATGGAGATCCTCCTCAACGACCCGAACATGACGGCCGAGGACGCGCGCACCGAAAAGATCGTCTCCGAGGTCGTGGAGCCCGAGGAGCTGATGGAACGCGCTCGGGCGAAGGCCGAGAAGCTCGCCGCCAAGGCCCCGCACTACGTCCGGATGGTGAAAGTGCTGTGCGGGCAGAGCATCGAGAACCGGCTCGTTGAGCACCTCCAGCTCGAGCGCCACGGGATCGCCGACAGCATGGCGACAGAGGACCTGCGAACCGGCGCCACCGCGTTCTTCAGCGGCGAGCAGCCGCGGTTCACCGGCAGGTGAACGCAGATAGAGTCCCTGAGGCCAGTCTCCCGAGGAAAGGATTTCGCCGATGAAGAAGGCTCCACCCGTGCTCGTCCTCGTGCTAGCTGCCCTCGCGCTCACCGCCTGCGGCAGCGACAACGGCACCACGACAGAAGCCGAAACCGAAGCGCCGAGCGGGGCGGCGGCCGGAGAATCGGAAGCGGGAGGCGAAGAAGCCGGCGGCGAAGCCGAAGAAGAAGGCAGCGAAGCCGGCGGCGCCAGCTCCTCGGTTGCAATCGAAGCCGACCCGAGCGGCGGCCTCTCCTTCACGAAGGAAGAAGTGACGGCGAAAGCCGGCAACCTGACGATCGACTTCAAAAACGCCTCACCGGTCGGACATGACGTCAAAATCGAATCCGAAGGCGGCGAAGAACTCGGCGGGACCGAAATCATCACCGAAAGCAGCGCGACGGCCTCGGTGAAAGGGATCAAACCCGGCAAATACACGTTCTTCTGCTCGGTCCCCGGCCACCGCGAAGCGGGGATGGAAGGCACGCTGGTCGTCGAATAGGGCGCGGCTCAGATCCTGAGCTCGCCTGCCCCGAGGCGGGCGGCGACGATGTCCGCCGCCGCCTCGGGGCCCTCTTCCTCGAGCTCGACCCCATTCGTCTCGAACTCGCCGAGGTCGGCGAAGCTCTCCCAGAGCTGCCTGATGACCTCGGGTTCGGCGAGGAACGGGCCTTCGCGCGTCTCAGCCCGCTCGATGCAGGTCTTGAGCGGGACGCGGAGGACGGCGTAGTCGACCGGGTGGCCGGCGTCGGCGAGCGCCCGCCGCAGGGGCTCCAGGAACCAGGCCGGGATCACGATCCCCTCGACGATCGTGAAGTAGCGGGCTTCCGCGTAGCCGGCCGCGGCCGCGGCGATGACACGCATGACCACCTCGTTCTGCTCCTGGGACTCCGGCTTCCACGGCTCGACGTAGCCGGATCTGACGAAGCGGAAGAACTGGTCGGCCTCGAGGTGGACGCTGCGCTGCGAGCGCGCGGCGAGGATCCCGGCGACGGTCGTCTTTCCAGCCCCCGGGGGGCCGGTGAGGATCAGGACCGGGGAGCGGTCGTTGATCGCGCCCTCAGCCCTCGGGCGCCATCACCCTGGTGACGCTGTCGCCGACGAAGCAGGGCTTCTGGTTGCCCTCGACCTCGAGCGTGAACCGGGTGACGACCTGCCACCAACCGGCGCCGACCTCGTCAACCGAGACGACCTCCGCCCGCGCCCGAACCCGGGCACCGGCCGGGACAGGGGCGGGGAACCGGATCTTGTCCCAGCCGTAGTTGACACCGAGAGCGAACCCGGTCGAGGAGATCAGCTCTTTGCGGAACCCGTCGACGAGCGAGAGCGTCAGGTTGCCGTGGGCGATCGTCGTCCCGAACGGGCTCTCGTTCTTCGCCCGCTCGACGTCGACGTGGATCCACTGGTCATCGCCGGAGAGCTCGGCGAAGGTGTCGATGTCCTCCTGGGTGACGGTCCGCCAATCGCTCGGCCCGATCTCGCGGCCAAGCATCGAATGCATCCCCTCGACTCCCTGTATCTCGACGGACGCCATCGGGGCGCAGGCTACCGCAGCTCCTCCGGATGGGATACGCGCAGGTCGGAGACACGTTCGAGGTGAGAGACGTTCCGGGTGACGAGGATCGCGCCCGCCTCGAGACAGATTCCGGCCTGCAACGCGTCGCGGACATCGATCGGCGTGCCGCTTCGCCGCAGCTCGGCCAGCAGCGCTCCCCCGCGAAGACCCGCTCTGCGGGTCAACGTCAGCAGCGGTGCGGAGAGAAGCGTGTGGACAGGCCGGGGGTTCTCGCGGTACGCCCGCCCCAGCGCCAGCTCGAAAGCGGTGACGGCGGTCACCCGGTAGCCCCCACCCCGGACCAGGGTCGCAACCAGGTCGCGACCGGGCCCGGCACCGCGTAGGAAGTCGATCAGGACGTCGGAGTCGAGGACCGGTCCGGCTGCCATGTCGCCCACGCCTCCTCGCGCGCGCGTTCCCACTCCTCGACCTCATCCGAGGTCCAGGCTCCCTCGGCCGCTGCGAACTCGGGTCCGAGCTCAGTGTCCCCGACGCGATCGAGATGACGCTCGAGGGCCTCCTCGACGATCGCCGAGAAGCCGCGCATGCCCTCTTCGGCCGCCCTTGCTCGGAGCCGAGTGTGGGTACGGGTGCTGAGCTCGATCGTCGTCCTCATCTAGTGCATTCTAGCATTCACATGCATCTCGCTCACGCGACGAGTCGCACTTCGAAGATCGGCAGCATCAGCGCGCCGGAACCGCCGAGCAGCCCGATGATGCGGCTGACGTAGGCCCGGGTCTCGGGAATTGAGGGCACGCAGCCACAGTCCTCGACCGCGCCGGGCCCGGCGTTGTAGGCGGCGAGGGCGAGCTGCGGGGAACCGAACTGCCGCAGCAGGTCCGACATCAGGTGGGCCTGGGCGTCGATCGCGGCGACCGGGTCGAAGGGATCGTCGAGGCCGTAGGCCGCCGCGGTCGAGGGGATGAACTGAGCGATGCCCTGCGCTCCGGCGGGGGAAGAGGCGAACGGGTTGAAGTTCGACTCCGCCATCAACTGCGCCGCGAGCAGGGCTGCGGAGACATTCCATTGCGCGGCGGCCCGGGTCAGCGGCGCCCGGAATCGAGCGGGGACGAAGCCCGGCAGGCCTCCGGCGGCCGCCAATGTCCCGTCAGCGGACGGCGCAAGCGCGTTCCCTTCCCGAGAGCAGGGCGCCGGTGGCCGCGCGTAGCCGTAGTGCCAGGGCTCCCAACCGATTGTCGGGTTCCAGCTACCCCCACTCAGGGTGGCGGTGGCGGCATGAGTTTTGGCTCTAGCAAGCCGAAAAAGTTCCCCCGATACATCAGTTCGACGCAAAATTGATACATGGCACAACGCAGACACGGACCCCCACCAGCCACGCCAGAGCAGCGTCTCCACCAGCACGCGCTGCGCATCACCGAGCTTCAGCGCTTCGCCCTCGGGCAGAGAGCTGAGGCCGAAGCCGTGTCGGTGCAGCACGTCCTCCGTACCGCGATCAGCGAGTACCTCGGCGTCCCGAACCTAGGTCGGACAAATGCACCTGCAAGAAGGACAGAAAGCAC
>DATAOP010000038.1:0-7643 GCA_036265675.1 Solirubrobacterales bacterium | reverse complement strand
AGCCCCTCCGCGTTCGCGTACAGCACCCAGAAGGAGTACGTGTTCCAAAGGGTGAGGAGGAACTGGCGGACCGATTCCCCGACGGTCTCGAGCGAGAAGCGGTACCCCGACCATGGCTGCTGCGAGGTCAGGTAGTACCAGCGGAAGGCGTCGGCGCCGTGGGCCGCGATCACGTCCCAGGGCTCGACGACGTTGCCGCGGCTCTTCGACATCTTCTGGCCCTCGGGGTCGAGGATCAGGCCGAGGCAGACGCAGTTGCGGTAGCTGGAGGTGTCGAAGAGGAGGGTCGACTCGGCCAGCAGGGTGTAGAACCAGCCGCGGGTCTGGTCGATCGCCTCGCAGATGAAGTCGGCCGGGAAGCGCTGCTCGAACTGCTCCTCGTTCTCGAACGGATAGTGGAACTGGGCGAACGGCATCGCGCCGCTGTCGTACCAGGTGTCGATCACCGACTCGACCCGGCGCATCTCGCCGCCGCAGCTCTCGCAGCGCAGCGCGACCTCGTCGATGTAGGGGCGGTGGAGGTCGTCCGGCACCTCGCCGATCGCCCGCTCGCGCAGCTCGGCGACCGAGCCGATGCAGGCGCGCTGCTCGCAGCCCTCGCCACCGCACTCCCAGATCGGCAGCGGCGTCCCCCAGTAGCGGTCGCGCGAGAGCGCCCAGTCGACGTTGTTCTCGAGCCATTTGCCGAACCGGCCGTGCTTGATGTGCTCGGGGTGCCAGCCGATCTCCTCGTTGTTGGCGAGCAGCTCCTCGCGCCGGCGCGAGGTCGCGACGTACCAGCTCGCCTTCGCGTAGTAGAGGAGCGGCGTCCCGCAGCGCCAGCAGTGCGGGTAGGCGTGCTCGTAGACCTCGGCGCGCAGCAGCCGGCCGGAGCGCTCGAGCGCGGCCACGATCTCGGGGTCGGCGTCCTTGACGAACATCCCGGCGAAGTCGGTCACCCGGTCCTCGAAGGTGCCATCCGGCAGGACCGGGTTCTGGAGCTTGATCCCGTAGCGCTGCCCGAGCTGGAAGTCGTCCTCGCCGAAGGCGATCGCGGTGTGGACGAGCCCGGTCCCGTCCTCGACGGTGACGAAGTCGGCCTCGAGGACGGTGTGGCCGCGCGGCCCGAAGTCGGTGACGTAGGAGAACGGCGGCTCGTAGGAGACGCCGGCGAGGGCCGAGCCCGGGAAGTGGGCGAGGATCTCCGCCTCCTCGCCGAGGACGCGCTCAACGAGGTCGCGGGCGAGGACGAGCACCTCGTCGCCGAGCCGGGCCCGGACGTACTCGATCTCCGGACCGGCGGCCACCGCCGCGTTCGAGATCAGCGTCCACGGCGTCGTCGTCCAGATCACCAGGCTGTCCCCCGGCCGCAGCGGCGACTCCGGGATCTCGTCGTTGGGCGGCACGCCGGTGATCGGGAACCTGACGTAGACGCTCGGGTCCTCGACGTCCTCGTAGCCGAGCGCGACCTCGTGCGAGGAGAGCGCGGTCCCGCAGCGCGGGCAGTAGGGGACGACCTTGTGCCCCTCGTAGAGGAGCTCGGCGTCCCAGAGTTTGCGAAGCGACCACCAGACCGACTCGATGTAGGAGTCGTCGAGCGTGACGTAGGGATCGTCGAGGTCGATCCAGAACCCGATCCGCTCGGTCAGCCGGTTCCACTCCTCGACGTACTCGAACACCGACTCGCGGCAGCGCCGGTTGAACTCGGCGATCCCGTATTCCTCGACCTCCTGCTTGGAGGAGATCCCGAGCTCCTTTTCGACCTCGAGCTCGACCGGGAGGCCGTGACAGTCCCAGCCCGCCTTGCGGGGGACGCGGTAGCCGCGCATTGCCCGGTACCGGGGGTAGATGTCCTTGAAGACGCGGGCGAGGACGTGGTGGGAGCCGGGACGGCCATTGGCGGTCGGCGGCCCCTCGTAGAAGCTCCAGACCTCGGCGCCCTCGCGATTGGCGAGCGAGCGGTGGAAGACGTCGCGCTCGGCCCAGCGCGCGAGGATCCGCTCCTCGAGCTCGGGGAAGGACTGTTTCGGGTCGACGGGCCGAAAGCCGCCGCTTTGCTCGCTCATCGCGAGGATTCTAGGAGCGGGTAGGCTGCGCGCCCGATGAGCGCGGAGCGAGCAAGCTGATGCCGAGCCTCGACTTGAACGGGAAGGTCGCCCTGGTTACCGGCGCCGCGCGTGGAATCGGATACGAGACCGCGCGCCAGATGCAGCTGCGCGGCGCCTCGGTCGCGGTCGTCGATCTCGACGCAGGTGAGGCAAGCGACGCGGCCGAGAGGATCGGCGAGGCGACGATCGGGATCGGCGCCGACGTCACCGACGAGGGGGCGATGAGAAGCGCCGTCGCAGAGACGGTCGAGCGCTTCGGCGGGCTCGACATTGTCGTCGCCAACGCTGGGATCGCACCGCGGAGAATGGCGACCGTGCGCGGGATGGCCGGCGAGGAATGGGAACGGGTCTTCGAGGTCGACATGCTCGGCGTCTGGCGCACCGTCCGCGCCGCGCTACCGCAGATCGTCGAGCGTCACGGCCACGTCGTCGTCGTCTCCTCCGTCTACGCCTTCGTCAACGGCTTCCTCAACAGCCCCTATGCGGCCGCCAAGGCCGGGGTCGAGTCGCTCGGCCGGGCGCTGCGTGCGGAGCTGACCCCGCTCGGGTCGAGCGCAAGCGTCGCCTACTTCGGCTGGGTGGACACGCGGATGGTCCAGGATGCGGCCGAGCAGCAGCACTTCGACCGCCTCCAGAACCAGCTCCCGGCCTTCATGAAACGCCGGATCGAGCCGGCCGAGGCCGCCGCGGCGGTGGTGCGCGGGATCGAAGAGCGCTCGCCGCGGATCTTCGCGCCGCGCTGGTGGCGGATCGTCTCCGCCTTCCGCGGCATTCTCAACCCCCTGCTCGACCGCCGTCTCGGGGAGCATCCCGATCCGGCCTCGATCACCCGCGACATCGAGGCAGCCGCCGACGAGCGCGGTGCTGCCGCGGTCGAGGCCGCCCGCCGCTAGCTCTCAGCGGGTCAGCTCCTCGAGCAGGAAGACGAACGACTCGTAGCGCTCGCCGGTGGCGCGGCTGAGGCCGATCTCGCAGGTGCGGTTGCTGGAGAGATGGGCGTCGAAGGAGCGGCCGGCGAGCTCCGCCGCCTGCGGCGCGGTCGCCGCCGCGGTCAGCTCGGGGTGGGAGATCCCGCGATCGCCGGCGAATCCGCAGCAGGTCGCCGAGGGGGCGACGAAGACGTCGTCGGCGAGAGCCCCGGCGAGGGCTCGGAGGCGCGGGGCGAGGCCCATCAGGCGGGTCGCGCAGGTCGGGTGAACGGTGGCCGAGCCGACCCTGCGGCTGACCTCGAGCTCGGGGAGGAGCCGATCGTGTGCCCAGGCGACCGAGTCGACGATCTCGACCCGGTCGAGCCGGTCCGCGTTCTCGTCGGTCAGCACTCCCTCGCCGGGGGTCGCGGCCGCCTGGGTGCAGGAGGCGGCGTCGATCACCACCGGCAGCTCCCCCTCTCCGCTCCATTCCCAAAGGCGCTCTACCAGCTCGTTCGCCTTGTGGCGGTGTGCCCGGCCGAACCCTTTCGAGCTCCAGGGGAGCCCGCAGCAGGTCCCCTCGACATCGGGCGGGATCCAGAGCGGCAGGCCGGCGCGGGCCGAGACCGCGACCAGCGCCTCGGGCAGGCTGGTTCGGGCGCGGCCGCCGCCGAAGATCCGATTCGTGCAGGAGGGCATGTAGACGGCCGCGGCGCCGGAACGGGCGGTCTTCGGCAGCTCCGACCGCGCCGGCGGGGGAAGCGCCCGGCCGCGCCTTGTCCGCCGCGCCAGCGGCCCGCCGATCCGCAGCCCGGCCCGAGACGCGGCTTCGACCGCACTCCAGCGCGCCGCCGCCCGCAGCGCCAGCGATTCCGCCCGCTCGGTCCGCCGCCCGCCGCGCAATTCCTTGACCAGCTTCCCGGTGTCGATCCCGAGCGGGCAGGCGAGCTGGCAGGAACCGTCGGTGGCGCAGGTGTCGAGCGAGTCGTACTCGTACTCCTCGAGCAGCGCCCGCTGCAGCGGCGAGCCGGCGGGCTGGCGCGCCATCTCGCGCCGCAGGACGATCCGCTGCCGCGGCGTCGTCGTCAGATGCCGGCTCGGGCAGACCGGCTCGCAGAAGCCGCACTCGACGCAGGTGGTCGCCGACTCCTCGATCGCGGGGGTCGTTTTCAGGTTGCGGAGGTGGGCGCCGCGATCGCGATTGAGGATGACGCCCGGGCCGAGGACTCCGTCGGGATCGGCGAGCCGCTTCACCCGCCACATCAGCTCGGTCGCCTTCTCGCCCCACTCGCGCTCGACGTAGGGGGCCATGTTGATCCCGGTCCCGTGCTCGGCCTTGAGCGAGCCGTCGTACTTGCCGACGACGAGCTCGACCAGCTTCGCCATGAACGCCTCGTAGCGCTCGAGGTCCTCCTGCTTGGCGAAATCCGGGGTCAGCATGAAATGGAGGTTCCCGGCCGAGGCGTGGCCGGCGACGCCGGGCAGGAAGCCGTGCTCGCCGAGCAGAGCCTGGAGGTCGCGCGCCCCCTCGGCGATCCGCTCCGGGGGCACGCAGACGTCCTCGACGATCAGCGCGGTGCCGGGAGGGCGGAGCCGCCCGATCAGCCCGTGCAGCCCCTCGCGGACCCGCCAGGCGAGCTCGATCTCCTCCGGGTCGCGGGTGAACTCGATCGGGCGGATCGTCGTCTGCGAGGCAAGTATCTCCCCAGCCCGGGCGACCTGGGGATCGAGCTCGGCATCGGTCGCGGCGCCGTACTCGACCAGCAGCACCGCCGACTCCGGCGGCAGCTCGCGCCACTCCTCGGGCGCGCCGACCATGTTGTAGCTGGCGGTGATCAGGGCCGGGGCGACCATCAGCTCGACCGCGGTGGCGCCGCTCTCGACGAGGTCGCGGACCGGGGCGATCGCCTCGTCGATGCCAGGGAAGTGGATCCAGGCGGTCGTAGTCCGGGCCGGCAGCGGCACCGTCTCGAACACCGCCTCGGCGATGAACGCGAGCGTCCCCTCGGACCCGACCAGGAGGCGGCGGAAGATCTCCAGCGGCTCGTCGGCGTCGAGGAAGGCGCAGAGCCGGTAGCCGGTTGTGTTCTTGATTTCGAACTTGCGCCGGATTCGATCGCTGAGCTCGTTGTCGGCTCGGATCTCATCGCGGATCGCCTCGAGGCCGGCGACCAGCTCCGGCTCTGCCGCCGCGAACTCCGCCGCCGCTGCCGGCGCCGCGGTCTCGATCCTCGTCCCCGAGGGCAGGACGAAGGTCAGCGAGCGGACCGTCGAGTAGGAGTCATGGACGACGCCGCACCGCATCCCGCCGGAGTTGTTGGCGACCACCCCGCCGACCGTGGCGATGTCGGTGCTGGCCGGGTCGGGGCCGAGCTTGCGCCCGTGCGGAGCGAGAACGCGATTGGCGTGGCCGAGGACGGTTCCGGGGCCGACTCGGGCGAGCGCTCCCCCGTCCTCGACCGAGACGCCGCCGAAGTGGCGGCGGACGTCGACGAGGATCCCGTCGGTCTGGCCCTGGCCGTTGAGGCTGGTGCCGCCGGCTCGGAGGACGACCGGGATCCCGCTGCGGCGCCCGTACTCGAGGACCCTGGCGACGTCGCCGGCGTCGTGCGCCATCACCACCGCCCGCGGCAACAACCGGTACGGGCTGGCGTCAGACGCGTAACGGACGATGTCGCTGGCGCGGGCGAGGACGCGGTCGGGGCCGAGCAGCGCCTCGAGCTCACCGCGCAGGGGCTGCGCGGTCCCCGCCGCGAGGTCGTCGGGGGCGCGGTCGGCGGCGGGCTCCGAGGCGGGAGGCGCGAGAGTTCTCTCGAGCAGCGCCATCGCCGTCCTCAGAACAGCGACATTCCGGGCTCGACCGGGACTTCGACCAGCTCCGGCCTCGAGGAGGCGAGGGCGGTGGCGAGCGCATCCCTGACCTCGTCGCGGCCGCTCGCGCGCCGGCTGCTGACCCCGTAGCCGGCCGCGACGGCGGCGACGTTCAGCTCCGGCAGGTCGAGCCCCGGGGCCCCCGTCACCCCCTCGACGTCGGCGAACCACTTGAGGATCGCGTACTCGGCGTTGTTGAGGACGAGGAAGGTGACCGGCGCGTCGTGGGCGACCGCGCTCCAGAAGGCGGTGATCGCGTACTGCGCCGAGCCCTCGCCGAGGACGCAGACGACCGGCCGGTCCGGCTGCGCGAGCTGGACTCCGATCGAGGCGGCGAGGCCGAACCCGAGCCCACCACCGGAGCTGAAGTAGTAGCTGCCGGGCCGCGAGAGCCGCAGCTGGTTGCGGAGCGCGAGGGTGCTTGCGGGCGACTCGAGGACGATGATCCCGTCCTCCGGGAAGACCTCGGCCAGTGCCGAGTGGACGGTGGAGGAGTTGAGGGGGTCGCTCGCCGGCAGCTCCTGCGGGCCCTCATTCTCCTCCGGCGCCGGACGCGAGGACTCGGGCACCGCCTCGAGCAGCGCCGCGAGACTGAGGCCGACGTCGGCGACGATCGCGTCGCCCATCGGCGCCCGCGCCGCCTCGTCGGGATCGCTCGTGATCGCGACCAGCTCCGCGCCGTCGGGCAGCAGCGGTCCAGGGATGTGGGGGTAGTAGGGGAAGACCGAGCTGCCGACGACGAGGATCAGGTCGTGGCCCTCGAGGGTCTGGGCGACGGGGCCGATCGCCGGCGGCAGGACGCCGCGGTAGTTGGGGTGGTCCTCCGGGAAACCGATCCGGCCGCCGCCCGGGGCCGGCGTCGCCCAGACCGGCAGCCGCTGGCGCTCGGCGAGCCCGATCGCGGCCTCCCAGCCGGCGGCGGCGTCGATGTCCGGCCCGGCGACGAGGACCGGGTTGGAGGCGCCGTCGAGGCGCTCGGCGAGGGCGCGGATCGAGTCGGGGTCGGCGACGGCCCGACCGCTGACCCGGCGCGCGATCACCTCGCGGGCGTCGCCGTCATCCACCTCGACCCCCCAGTCGTCCATCGGCAGCGAGACGAAGACCGGGCCGCGCGGAGGCATCGAGGCTAGGTGCAGGCCGTGGGCCAGCGCCAGCGGCACGTCCTCGGCCCGGGCGGGCTCGTAGGCCCACTTGACCAGCGGGTGCGGCATCCGGATCGCGTCGCGGTTGGTGAGATTCGCCTGCAGGGTCATCTGGGCGCGGACCTGCTGACCGGCGGTGATCAGCAGCGGCGAGTGGTTCGCCTGCGCGTTGAAGATCGCCCCCATCGCGTTGCCGACGCCCGGCGCGGTGTGGAGGTTGGCGACGGTCGTGCGCCCCGAGGCCTGGGCGTAGCCGTCGGCCATCCCGACCACGACCGCCTCCTGGAGCCCGAGCACATAACGGAAGTCGGAGGGGAAGTCGGCGAGCATCGGCAGCTCGGTCGACCCCGGATTGCCGAAGATCGTCGTCATCTCGTTGGCGCGGAAGAGGTCGAAGCTGGCGCCGAGGACGGTGGGCATGGGCGATCGCAACCCTACAGGGAGATTGCGGGACTCAAGCCGGCCCCGCAGAGTGGCCGATATGCAGGGTTATGGGCAGGAGCAAGGCATTGCGTGTCGCGTTGGGCCTCGCCCTGGCGCTGCCCGCGCTGGGGGTCATGGCCGCGCCGCTCGCCGTCGCGTCGCCGATCCCGACCAGGCTCTCCTACGCCGCGGGGGAGATCGTCCCGATCCCC
>DATAOP010000037.1:0-3988 GCA_036265675.1 Solirubrobacterales bacterium | reverse complement strand
CTCGGCGACGCCGATCCCGCGCACCCTGCAGATGAGCCTCGCCGGGCTGCGCGACATCTCGGTGATCGAGACGCCGCCGGAGGGTCGCAGGCCGATCCGGACCTACGTCGGCCCCTACGACGAGGACCTGGTCCGGCGGGCGATCGAGCGCGAGCTCGAGCGCGAGGGCCAGGCCTTCTTCCTCCACAACCGGGTCGACAGCCTGCCCGAGGTAGCCGAGCGCCTGCGCGGGCTGGTGCCGAAGGCTCGGGTCGCCGAAGCGCACGGTCAGATGGAGGAGTCGCAGCTGGAGCAGACGATGCTCGGATTCCTCCGCGGCGACGCCGACTGCCTGGTGACGACGACGATCATCGAGTCCGGCCTCGACATCCCGACCGCGAACACGCTGATCGTCGAGCGCGCCGACCGGCTCGGCCTCGCCCAGGCCTACCAGATCCGCGGCCGGGTCGGGCGATCCCGGGAGCGGGCCTTCGCCTACCTGCTCTACCCCTCGGCGGAGGCGCTGACCGAGGAGGCCTCGGCGCGGCTGGCGACGCTCGCCGATCACACCGAGCTCGGCTCGGGCTTCAAGATCGCGATGCGCGACCTCGACATCCGCGGCGCCGGCGACCTGCTCGGCGAGGAGCAGTCCGGCCACGTCGCCGCGGTCGGCTTCGAGCTCTACTGCCAGATGATCGACGAGGCGGTGGCCGCCGCCGGCGACCGCGAGGCGGGGGAGGAGCCCGAGCCGCTGCGCTTCGACGTCCCGGTCGACGCCTACCTGCCGGCCGACTACATTCCGTTCGAGGCGGCGAAGATCGACGTCCACCGCCGCGTCGTCGCCGCCCGCGAGCCGGGGGAGCTGCGGGCGATCCGCGACGAGCTCGGCGACCGCTTCGGGCCCCTCCCGGCCGAGGCCGGGAACCTGCTGGCGCTGCAGCGGGCGCGGATCGAACTCCGCCTCGCCGGCGCCCGCAACGTCGAGCTGCGCGGCGGCCGCCTCAGCATCGTCGGTGTCGAGCTCGACTCCGAGCAGGCGACGGCCCTCGGCGAAGCGGTCGAGGGATCGCTCTACGAGTGGCGTGAGAAAACCGCCTCCGTCCGCGTCCCGGACGACCCGCGCGAGCGCCTCGACGCCGTCCTGGCGATGGCCGCCGGGCTGCGCGACGCTTTGAGCGCAAATTTAGCCGGAACGGATATGCTCCCCGCCTCGTGAGTCCGAATCGGGGCAGGAGACCCGCCTCTGGGAAAGGCGGGAAAAAAGGCGGCGCGCCGCAGCGCGCCAAGGATCCCGCTGCCCTGCGCCGGCTTGCGCTGCTCGCCTTCGGCGCGGTATTCGTCGTCCTCTTCGTCGTCGTGGCCATCGCCGAGGGCATCGGCGACCCGAGCGTCCCGACCGGCGACGTCGCCCTGATCCAGGACGCGCCCGGCGACATCGGCCACATCAGCGAAGAAGAATTCGAACGCTCGCTCGAACAGGCCGCCGCCCAGAGCTCGGAAAAAAAAGTCCCGAAACCCGGTGACCCGAAATACGAAGAACTGATGGAAGCGGCGATGGGGGCGCTTCTCGACTCCGCCTGGCTGCGGGCCGAGGCCGACGAGCAGGGCATCTCGGTGACCAAGGCCGAAGTCGAAAAAGAATTCCAAAAACTGAAAAAAGAAAACTTCAAAACCGAAGCCGACTACCAGAAATTCCTCAAAGAATCCGGCTTCACCCAGAAGGACGTCGACCAGCGGGTCGAACTTCAGATGCTGAGCCAGGAAATCCAGACAGGCATCACCGAAGGCGCCTCGACCCCGAGCCAGAGCGAAATCCAGAACTACTACGACGCCGCGCTCGCGACCCAGTTCACGCAGCCGGAAACCCGCGACATCCGCCTCGTCGTCAACAAAGACAAGGGCAAAGCGGAATCAGCGCTGTCCGACCTCAAATCGGACAACTCGCCGAAAAACTGGAAAAAAGTCGCCAGCAAATACTCCGAAGACGAACTGAGCAAGTCGAAAGGCGGTTTCCAGAAAGGGATCGCCGAAGGCGTGCTCGAAGAACCGCTGAACGAAGAGGTGTTCGGCGCCGCCGAAAACAAGGTCGGGGGGCTGATCAAAACCGAACGCGGCTACAACGTCTTCGAAGTCGACAGCTCGACCCCGGAAACGACCCAGGAACTGAAAACGGTCGAATCGCAGATCAAATCTCAGCTCGAACAGCAGGGCGAACAGGAAGCATTCACCGAATTCGTCGCCGCCTACTCGAGCAAGTGGAAGAGCAGGACCTTCTGCGCCGACGGCTTCGTGATCGAACGCTGTGCCAACTTCGAAGCGTCCGCACACCCGGCCACCGCCGAACCGGCCTGCTACGAAGCCAACCCGAAAACGCCGCCGAAAGCCTGTCCCGCGCCGGTGTTCCAGCTGGTCCCGGCGATGCCGGGCACGGTCAGCCCGGTCGAACCGCGCGGAACGCCCCTGGCCCAGCGCCCGATCCCGGCAGCCGGCGAAGAAGAAGCAGCGCCGGCGCTGCCGCCGGGGACCTCGGTGCCGCCGCCGACCCCGTAGCGCCGCGCGCAAATAGACTGCCCGATCCGTGAG
Source organism: Solirubrobacterales bacterium (assembly GCA_036265675.1). Taxonomy (GTDB): domain Bacteria; phylum Actinomycetota; class Thermoleophilia; order Solirubrobacterales; family 70-9; genus VRUE01. The sequence goes on along the minus strand of DATAOP010000037.1, from coordinate 1,426 downwards.
CGCAATAGCCACGATCCACGCGCGCCAGATCCTCGACTCGCGCGGCAACCCGACGGTCGAGGTCGAGGTCGTGCTCGAGTCCGGGGCGCGTGGCCTGGCGGCGGTCCCCTCCGGCGCCTCGACCGGCGAGTTCGAGGCGGTTGAGCTTCGCGACGGTGGCGACGCCTGGGCCGGCAAGGGCGTCACCGGCGCGGTCGCGAACGTCAACGGCGAGATCGCCGCGGCGCTGAGCGGGGCCCGTGCCGCCGAGCAGGGCGCCCTCGACGAGACGATGATCGAGCTCGACGGCACCTCGAACAAGGGCCGGCTCGGCGCCAATGCGCTGCTCGGCGTCTCGCTGGCGGCGGCGAAGGCCGCCGCCACGGACTCGGGGCAGCCGCTCTACCGCTACCTGGCGGAGCTCTACGGGGGCGGTGAGCCCGCGGTGCTGCCCGTGCCGATGATGAACGTGCTCAACGGCGGCGCCCACGCCGACAACTCGGTCGACTTCCAGGAGTTCATGGTCGTTCCGCTGGGGGCGGCGAGCTTCACGGAGTGCCTGCGCATGGGCGCCGAGGTCTTCCACGCACTGAAGAAGACGCTGCACGACCGCGGCCTGGGCGGCGGAGTGGGCGACGAGGGCGGATTCGCGCCGAACCTCGGCTCCAACGAGGAGGCGCTGCAGATGCTGGTCGCCGGCATCGAGGCGGCGGGCTATACGCCCGGCGAGGACGTCGCCATCGCGCTGGACCCGGCTGTGAGCGAGATCTTCACCGACGGCGCCTACGTCCTCGAGCACGAGAACCGCACGCTGAGCGCCGCGGAGCTGACCGACTACTGGGCCGACCTGGCGGGCCGCTACCCGATCGTCTCGCTCGAGGACGGGATGGCCGAGGAGGACTGGGATGGCTGGGCGGCGCTGACCGAGCGCCTCGGCGCGGGCCTGCAGCTCGTGGGGGACGACGTCTTCGTCACCAACACCGAGCGCCTGCGCCGCGGCATCGACTCCGGCGTGGGCAATTCGATCCTGGTCAAGGTCAACCAGATCGGCACGCTGACCGAGACGCTCGCGGCGATCGCGATGGCGCGCGAGGCCGGCTACAGCGCCGTGATGTCGCACCGCTCGGGGGAGACCGAGGACGTGACCATCGCCGACCTCGCCGTGGCCACCGGCTGCGGGCAGATCAAGACCGGTGCGCCCTCGCGTTCGGACCGGGTGGCGAAGTACAACCAGCTCCTGCGCATCGAGGAGCAGCTCGGCGCCGATGCGAGCTTCCCGGGACGGTCGGCGTTCCGTTCGTGACGCGCGCGTCTGACTCCGAGCGCGAGGCCACGGTGGCGCACCTGCGCGAGGCCGCGGCCGAAGGGCGCCTCGACGTCGAGGAGCTGGTCGACCGCATCGATGCCGCCTACACGGCCACCACGCGGGCCGAGCTCGAGCCGCTGA
>DATAOP010000036.1:0-6455 GCA_036265675.1 Solirubrobacterales bacterium | reverse complement strand
GGCGGCCGAGCACGTGGTGCTGATCGGCGGCAGCTACATCGGGACCGAGGTCGCGGCGTCGCTGACCGCGAAGGGCGTCAAGTGCACGATCCTGATGATGGAGGACGTCACCCTCTCACGGACCTTCGGCGAGGACGCCGGCCGCTGGTTCCAGGAGACGATCGAGGGCCACGGGATCACGGTCCACGGTGGCGAGGAGCTGGAGGCCTTCGAGGGCGACGGCCGGGTCCGCTCAGTCGTCACCAAGAGCGGCCTCGCGATCGAGTGCGACACGGTGATCGTCGGCGCCGGCGTCCGCCCCGACACGATGCTCGCCGAACGGGCCGGGCTCGCGGTCGAAAACGGGATCACCTGCGACTCCAAATTGCAGACCACCCTGCAGGGCGTCTACGCGGCCGGCGACTGCTGCTCGTACGGGAGCGTCGTCCACGATCGCCGCCTGCGCGTCGAGCACTGGGACGTCGCGATGCAGCAGGGGATGCACGTCGCCAAGAACATGCTCGGCGAGGGCGCCGACTACGACGTCGTCCCCTACTTCTTCAGCGACCTCGCGGATTGGGCGAGCCTCGAGTACATCGGCCCCGCCCAGGAATGGGAACGCGAGGTCTGGCGCGGTGACCGTGATGCCGGCAAGTTCTCGGTCTGGTACCTGAAGGACGGGAAGGTGGCGGGCGCGCTAAGCGTCGATCGCCCCGAAGACCTCGCCGAGGCGCGGCGGATGCTCGCCGACGGCGTCGACGTCTCGGGCTCGATCGAGGCGCTCGAAGACGCCGATTCCGACCTCTCGGCGATCGGCGCCTGAGCCGGTAGCGACCGGCGCCGGGTATCCTGCGGTTCCTCCCTTGCGGCCTGGTGTAATGGCAGCACGCCTCGCTCTGGACGAGGTAGTCGGGGTTCGAGTCCCTGGGCCGCAGCTCTTGAATTTGGCTCTTTAAGGGTCAGCCCCTTCGGGCGTCTTGAGCCTCCGAGCAAATTGCAAATGCCCTGCACTCAGACTATCTGGGCGCTCTGCTACCTTCGGGCGCTCGATGAGGAGGAGTCCCCTTTTTGCCGCGGTGGTGCCGATTGCCGCGCTCGTGATCGCGGGCTGCGGCGGCGGCGGCGACGAAACGACCGACACGACGGCCGCGGCGCCGGTTGAAACCACACCGACGCTGACCAAGGCCGACCTGCTGAAACAGGGCGACGCGATCTGCGCCGAGGTCAACGCCGCGGTCGGGACCCTGGGGGAGAGCTCGACCGAAGGGGCGAGCCGTGTCGCCCAGGAAGCCGACATCTACAAAGGCATGGTCGAACGGCTGAAAGGGCTCGGCATGCCGGAAGAAGCGGAAGGCTACGAAGAGTTCATCGGTGCCGCCGACGAACTCGCTCAGGCCCAGAGCGACGCGGCGCTGGCCGCCGCCCGAGGCGAATCGGAAGGGCTCGAAACTGCGGAGACCGAAGCCTCGACCGCGCTCTCCTCATTCCAATCGGCTGCCTCGGAATACGGGTTCGAAGACTGCTCGGAAGCGCCCAGCGCGCCGGTGCCGACCTCGGGGGCACAGGCGCCATCCGAAGAACCAGAATCCGAAGCCGAAACGGGTGGCGTCGAAGAAGCGGCGCCCGAAGAAGTCGAAGAAGCGGCGCCGGAAGAAGTCGAGGAAGCGGCGCCGGAAACCGAAACGGGCGGCGCCGGCAGCACCGAAGCCGGCGGTGGAACCGGCGGAGGCGGGGGCGAAGAAGCCGGCGGCGGCTCGAGCTCCGGGGGGGTTGGCCCCGGCTAGATAAGCGCGTCCGGGGCGGCTAGGCGGCCGAGGACTCTTCCCAGGCGCCGTAGAGGCGCGCGTAGGCGCCGCCGGCGGCGATCAGCTCCTCGTGGGTGCCCGCCTCGGCGATCCGACCGCCCTCGAGGACGACGATCTTGCCGGCGCGGCGGATCGTCGAGAGCCGGTGGGCGATGACAATCGCCGTGCGGCCGGCGAGCAGGCGCTCGAGCCCGCGCTCGATCGTTTTCTCGGTCCGGACGTCGACGTTGGAGGTCGCCTCGTCGAGGATCAGAATCCGCGGCTCGGCCAGCAGCGCTCGGGCGAAGGCGACGAGCTGACGCTGGCCGGCCGAGAGATGGACGCCGCGCTCGCCGACCTCGGTCTCGATCCCGTCGGGCAGGCTCTCGATGAACTGAGTGGCGCCGACCGCCGCGGCAGCCCTTTCGATCTCCTCGAGGTCCGCGTCGGGGCGGCCGAAGGCGATGTTCTCGCGGACGCTGCCCGAGAACAGGTACCCCTCCTGCGGGACGATCCCGAGCTGGCGCCGCAGCGCCTGCTGTTGCAGATCGCGGAGGTCGTGACCGTCGACGCGGACGCTGCCGCGCTGCGGGTCGTAGAAGCGGGCGACGAGCTTCGCCAGCGTCGACTTGCCGGCGCCGGTGGCGCCGACGAGGGCGAGCGTCTGCCCCGGCGGGACATGGAGGTCGATGTCCTGCACCGCCCAGTCCTCATCGCCGCCGTAGGAGAACCAGACCCGGTCGAGGTCGATCTCCCCCCGCAGCGGCCCCGGGTCGGTCGCTTCGGGCGCGTCGACCATGTCCGGCCGGGTGTCGAGCAGCTCGAAGATCTTGTCGAGGGCGGCCATCCCCTGCTGGTAGGTCGTGTAGAGCTGGGAGAGCTGCTGGATCGGTTCGAAGAAGACCTGGAGGTAGCCGATGAAGGCGACGACGACGCCGATCCGGATCGCGCCGTCGATCGCCTGGGTGCCGCCATAGAGGATGATCGCCGCGGTCGCAACCGCCGAGAGCAGCTCGACCGCCGGGAAGTAGGTCGCGTTGAGATAGACGGTGCGCATGTTGGCTTCGCGGTTGGACTCGTTCAGCGCCTCCATCTCCGCCGCGTGTCGCGGCTCCTGGCCGAAGCTGCGGACGATCCGGACGCCGCTCAGCGTCTCCTGCAGGTACGCCGTGACCGCCGCGATCCGCTCCCGCGTCAGGCGATAGGCCCCGTGCGAGGCGATCCGGAAGATGACGCTGGCGACGAGCAGAAGCGGAAACGTGAGGAAGGTGACGAGCGCCAGTTTGAGGTCGAGGAAGAGCAGGATCACGACGACGCCGATCAGCGTCATCACGCTCGAGAGCAGGGTGACGACGCCGCTCGTCACGAGCTGGTTGAGGGCCTCGATGTCGTTCGTCATCCGGCTGATCAGGACGCCGGGGCTGTTCCTGGTGAAGAACCCGATCGACATCGACTGGAGGTGCGAGAACACGCGCTCGCGGAGGTCCTGGAGGGCGCGCGTGCCGACCCATCCGACCAGGTAGGTCTGGGTGTAGGTCGCGACCGCGTAGACGATCGTGACGCCGAGGAAGGCGATCACGACCATCGTCAGCGCGCCGGTGTCGCCGGTGACGATCCCGGCGTCGATCGCCCGACCCGCGAGGTAGGGCGGGGCGAGGCCGGCGGCCGTCGCGGCGACGATCGCGACGGCGGTGATCGCGACGCGGCCCCGATAGGGCCGGAGCAGGCCGATCATCCAGCGCAGCTTGCGGCCGCGCTGGTCGTCGCCTCGGATCAGCTGCCAGACGTCTCTGGGGCGGCTCATGCAAATACCTCGCGCTTCGCTCCCGGCGCGAAATACCAGATATGGACGCTTGGTCGCTCCGCGCTCATAGTTTCGCCAGCTCCTCGCGCTGTTCGAGGTCGCGCTGGAGGAAGACCGAGTCGGCGAGGCCGTGCTCGGCGATCTCGCGGTAGAAGCTGCAGCCTTCGAGCAGCTCCTCGTGGGTTCCGCGGTCGACGATCCTGCCCGCGTCCATGACCACGACCTCGTCGGCGAGCGAGACCGTCGAGAGCCGGTGGGCGATGACGAAGGTCGTGCGCCCCGCCATCACCTCGGCCAGTCCCTCCCTGATCGCCGCCTCGGTCGTCGCGTCGACCGAGGACGTGGCGTCGTCGAGGATCAGGATCCGCGGGTCGGCGAGCAGCGCCCTGGCGATCGCGACGCGCTGCCGCTGGCCGCCCGAGAGCGTCAGCCCGCGCTCGCCGACGAGGGTGTCGTAACCGTCCGGGAGGGCGCGGATGAAGCCGTCGGCCTGGGCGCGGACCGCGGCCGCTTCGATCTCCTCGCGAGTCGCGCCCGGGTGCGCGTAGGCGATGTTCTCGGCGACGCCGGCCGAGAACAGGAAGCTATCGTCGCCGACGAAGGCGACCTCGGAGCGCAGCGAGTTGAGCTCGACGGTGCGAACGTCGGCGCCGTCAACGAGTACCGCGCCTTCGCTCGGGTCATAGAGGCGGGCGACGAGCGCGACCAGGCTCGACTTTCCCGAGCCGGAGGGCCCGACCAACGCCACCGTGCGGCCGGCGGGCACCTCGAGCTCGATCTCGGAGAGGGCGTCCGGGTGACCGTCGCCGCCGGCCCCGTAGCGCAGGCTGACCCCGCGCAGCTCGACGCCTCCGTCGCCGGCGGGCAGAGGTGTCGCGTCGGGCGGGCTTTCGATCCGCGGCTCGCGGTCGAGGATTTCGAACAGGCGATTGCCGGAGGCGATCGCGCGCTGCGCCATCCCCATCGCCATTCCGAGCATCCGCATCGGCCCGGCGAGCATCGCGAGGTAGGTGTAGAAGGCGGCGAAGTCGCCGAGGCTGAGGTTGCCGGCGATCACCTGGCGGCCGCCGACGAGGAGGACCAGCGCGACCCCGAGCTGGGGCAGGAACCCGAGCAGCGGCGAGAAGAAGGCCTGCAGCCGGGTCGAGTAGATGCTCTGGTCGAAGACCCGTGCCACCGCGCGTCGGAACCTCGCCAGCTGGTGCTCCTCGCGGGCGAACGCCTTCACGATCCGGATTCCGGAAACGTTCTCCTCCGCCTCTGCCGTCAGTTCCGCGATCCGCTGCGCGACCTCCTGGACCGCCGGCCGCGAGACGCGGTTGTAGCGGGTCGCCGCGTAGACGACGAGCGGGGTCGGAGCGAGCGCGATCAGCGCCAGCCACGGGTCTATGAAGAACATCACCGCGGCCGCCAGCACGATCGTCAGCAGGTTCTGGGTGATGAAGATCAGGCCATAGCCGAGAAAGAACCGGATCGATTGGAGGTCGACCGTCGCCCGCGACATCAGCTGACCGGTCTGCTGGGTGTCGAAGAAGCCGAGCTCGAGCCGCTGCAGATGGGCGTAGAAGCGCTGGCGGAGGTCGAATTCGACCGCGAGCGAGACCCTACCGGCGACCACCCGGCGGACCGAGGTGAAGCCGATCCGGAGGATGCCGGCGCCGGTTATCGCGGCCGCCAGCGGCAGAAGGTCGGGCTGCTGGCCTTCCTCGATCGCGTTGATCGCCTGCCCGATCAGGTAGGGGATGAGGACTGTCATTCCCATCGCCGCCCAGGCGAAGACCAACGAACCCCACAGTTCGCGGCGATACGGGCGCAGAAAGCCCATCAGACGGCGATAGGTCCGCACCGATCCACTATACAAAGTGAAGTAACGGTCGCAGCGCGGCTACCGGATCAGGCCGCTGGCCTTGGCGCTGGAGATCTTGCCCTTGGGGCAGGGTTTCGGCCCGGGGCTGCCCGGCCGGGGCAGGATCTGGAAGTTGGTGACGTCGTGGTAGGGCGTGGTGGCGCCGTTGTTCTCGGCCAGGGTCACGACCAGGCGGTAGAGGCCGGGGCGGAGGTGGTGGTAGTAGATCTCGGGCCGGGTCGCGGGGGAGTAGCTGCCGGTCGATCCGATTTTCGACGCGAGGAGGCCGTTCGGGCCCGAGTAGTGGGGAAAGTCGAAGGAGGCTCCGACCAGCCGGCCGCGGCCGATCGGGCTTTCCTCGGCGATCTGCAGTTTGGCCGGGTCGACGCAGTCGGGAACGCGGTTGAGGCTGAAACGGAGGTTCCCCATTCCCAATTCGGGCTCCTTGCCGAAGTGCCGCGGGGCGAGCTGAAAATTGCCCACCTTGGACTTGACGACGACCGCCCTCGCGGTCTGCACCGCGCCGTTGCGGGGCGAGATGATTTCGACCGTCGGCAGGAACGGCTCGACCTCCTGGGCCGGGGGTTTGTCGCCGGCGAGGGCGCCGGCCACCCCGCAGCCGACCGCGGCCACGGCGACGGCCGCGATTGTCAAGAGTCTGCCCCGCATCCGGCGCAGAACTTTACGCCTAGCTGCTACATAGTCTTCCTTCCCCATGGGACCGCCAGCCGAGTTCGCATACCGCATCGGGGCCGCCGCCCGTCGCCCGTCGAACTGGGTCCAGCTGCTCAAGTTCGGCGTCGTCGGCGGCTCGGGCTATCTGGTCAATCTGGTCGTCTTCGCCTTCCTGGCGGGGGCACTCGATCTCCACTACGCGATCGCCGCCGTCGGCTCGTTCTGCGTCGCGGTCACGAACAACTTCCTCCTCAACCGTCACTGGACCTTCGACGCCCGCCACGGCCACGCCGGGTTTCAGGCCGCGCGGTTCTTCACGGTCAGCGTCGCGGCGCTTCTGATCAACCTGGCGGTGCTCGAGGCGCTC
>DATAOP010000035.1:0-18105 GCA_036265675.1 Solirubrobacterales bacterium | reverse complement strand
CGACGGCGGCGGCAGGGTGACGGCGGCGCGACGGCCGTTCTCCGGCGTCGACCGGATCGCCCGCTTCCTGGTGAAAATCATCAGCGGGCGGTTGCGGCGGCGCGGGTTCAGCGTCCGGCGCAGCAGCTTCAACGGCCAGCCGGGCCAGATGATGATCGGGCCCGACGGCGAGGTCACCGACGCACTCACGGTCGAGATCGCCGGCGGCCGGATCCGCGCGATCCGCATCGTCCGCAACCCGGACAAGCTGCGCCACCTCCGGCCCTGAGCCGCCTCAGGTCAGGACGCCGGGAGGTAGGTGAGGAGGACCACTCCGGAGTCGAACCGCCGGACGTCCTCGAGCTCCATCCGGATCGTTCCCCTGTCGCCGAGCACGTGGACGTTGCCCTCGCCCCAGACGAGCGGGTTCAGGTAGACCTCGTACTCGTCGATCAGGCCCTTCTCGGCGAGGCTGTACGCGAACTCGCCGCTCCCATGCATAAAGAGGTCGTTCTCGACCGCGTCCCTCAGCTTCGGGATCGAGTCCTCGAGGTCGCCCGCGAGCAGAGTCGCATTCCATTCGAGATCTCCGGACAGTGTCCTCGACCCGACGTACTTCGGCAGCGCGTTGACCATGTCGGCCCAGCGGCCGGTCTGGCTCGGCCAATACCCCGCCAACCCCTCGTAGGTCCTTCGGCCCAGCACGAGCCCGCCGGACCTCTCCTGGCGCTCGAACGAGTACTCGCCGTGATCCCCGTCCGGCTGCACCCAATCGGCGACCGGGTCGACGACGCCGTCGATGGTGGCCTGTGTTGTCGCGATCAGCTTTCCCATCTCGGATCCCCTTTCGTTACGGGAGCTCGCTCCGAGCCCCTCCACCCATGCGACGAATGAGGGCACGCGGATTCGACAACGCCATTGAACCGTGCCGGAATCGAGCGCGTAAATCCGGGTAGGAGGAACCACGGGATGAGTCGTACTTCGATGCTCAGGCGCTTGGGGATTGCGCTCACAGTTTTCTCGATCGGGCTCGCGCTGCTCGCGGGGTCGGCGTCCGCGACCAAGCCGCCGTCGGTGATGGCCGCCATGGGCGATTCGATAACCCGTGCCTTCAACTCCGACGGCCCCGGCTGTCCGACCGGGCCCGCGCTCGACTGCCCGAAGAACTCATGGGCGACCGGAACGAACCCTCTTGTCGACAGCTTCAGAGAACGGCTCGATGCCGTCACCCCGGGCACGATCGAAGCCCACAACGATTCGGTCTCCGGCGCTCGCGCGGTCAACCTGCTCGGGCAGGCACAGGTCGCGGCGAGCCAGGATCCGGACTTCGTCCTGATCGAGATCGGCGCAAACGACGCCTGCGCGCTGCCGCCGACCCCTACCGCGACCTTCCGCAGCCAGGTCAGGGCCGCGCTCGAAGTCCTGGTCGCGGCGAACCCGAAGGTCTACATACAGCTGATGAGCATTCCCGACATCAACAACCTGCGCACGATCTTCACCGAACCGCCGGATCAGAACGCGCTGACGCGCTGGTCCGCGTTCAACACCTGCCAGGGGCTGCTCGCGAACCCGCTCTCCACCGAACAGGCAGATGAAGAACGCCGCGCGGCCTTCCGCCAGCAGGTGATCGCCGACAACGAAGCGCTGGCCGAAGTGTGCGGTGAATTCAAGCGTTGCCGCTGGGACGAATACGCCATCTTCAACTCCTCATTCACGACGGCCGACGTCGCGAACGTCGTCAACACGAGCGGCATCAACATCCCGCCGTTCAACGCGATTCCAATCTTCGGCCCGGGGAACGAAAACTCGACGGCCGACTACTTCCACCCGTCGATCCAGGGCCAGGCGATGCTGGCGGAAGCCGCTTGGAGCACGACCTTCCGCGACTGGATGCGGCGCAAAGGGGGCGGCGCCGCCATCGCCTCGGCGCTCGTCGCTCGTTAGGGCTCAGCCGGCGGCTCTCTTCAGCAGCGCGACGATCTTCTTCTCCTCCGCCGGTGTCAGCCGGCTGAGCGCGAATGCGGTCGGCCACATCGCGCCCCTGTCGAGATTCGCCTTGTCGCTGAAGCCGAGGGTCGAGTACCTGGCCTTGAACTTGTCGGCACCTTGGAAGAAGCAGACGACGTCTCCGTCCTTGGAGTACGCGGGCATCCCGTACCAGGTCCTCGGCGACAGGTCCGGCGCGTTGTCCTTGACGAGGGCGTGCACCCGTTCGGCCATGCCCCGGTCCGGCTCCGGCATCTCGGCGATCTTGGCGAGCAGGTCGCTTTCCCCATCGGCCTTGCCGCCCCGGCGAGCGGCCGTCCGCTGCTCCTGGGCGCGCTCCCGCATGGCGGCGCGCTCCTCTTTGGTGAATACCTCTCGCCCCTTGCGTTTGGCCATCGCTCAGGACGTATTGAGCGCAATGGCTTCTCGGATCAGCGCCTTGAACGCCTCGCCATCGATCTCCTCGCCCTCGCGGAAGTCGATCGCCCGCCTGGTGTTGCCCTCGAGGCTGGAGTTGAAGAGGCCGGAGGGGTCATCGAGCGAGGCGCCCTTGGCGAAGGTGGTCTTGACGACCTTCTTGTAGGTCTCGCCGGTGCAGATGATCCCGTCGTGCTCCCAGACCGGGGTCCCTTTCCATTTCCACTCCTCCACCACCTCGGGATCGGCCTCCCTGATGAGGTCGCGGATCCTGGCGAGCGTCTCGCCACGCCAATCGCCGAGCTCGACGATCCTCGCGTCGATCAGCTCAGAGGGGGTGTCCTGGGGCATCGACAGAAGGCTAATTGAACGTATCGTTGGCCATTGGGGCGGACCCGAACACGAGGAGTGGTGAGGATGAGCGAGCACCGGATCGGCACACAGGAGGAGTGGAAGGCAGAGCGCGATGAGCTGCTCAGCGAGGAGAAGGAGCTCACACGGCGCGGCGACGAGCTGACCAGAAGGAGGCGCGAACTGCCCTGGGTTCCGGTCGAGACCGACTACCGGTTCGAGACCGAGGACGGGCCGAAGGGTCTCGCCGATCTCTTCGACGGCCGCTCCCAGCTGCTCGTATACCACTTCATGTTCGGGCCGCCCTACGAGGCCGGCTGCCCGGTCTGCTCCTCGATCGCCGACACGCTCGATCCCCAGGTCCCGCACCTGAAGGCAAGGGATGCCACCCTGCTCCTCACCTCCCGCGCGCCGCTCGAGAAGCTCCTCGCCTTCAGGGAGCGGATGGGCTGGAAGATCGGCTGGGTCTCGAGCGGCGGCAGCGACTTCAATCGCGATCTCGGCTTCCTCAACACGGAGGAGGAGCTGAAGCCGCTCCTCGACGGGCCGGCCCCGCCGACCGTCGAGGAGAACGCGCGCTCATGCGGTACCGACGTCCTGGGGTATGTCACCGAGGGCCCGGGCCTGAGCGTGTATGCGCTGTCGGACGGGACCGTCTACCGGACCTACGTGACCACCGCCCGCGGCCTCGAGCCGGCGATGGCCTTCTACGGCCTGCTCGACCGCACGCCGAAGGGGCGCGACGAGAGCGCCTCGGAGCCGTTGTGGATCCGGCGCCACGATGAGTACTAGCGGCTGGGGGTAGGATTGAGGCCGCGGTGGCTGCGGGGCCGGGCGCGCAAGAAGCAACGACGCCGATTCGTTCCCACAGCAAGGAGAAAAATGATCAGCCTCCATCGCCTCCGTTTCGCCGCCCCCATGGCCGTGCTCCTCGTTGCGCTCGGCCTCCTCGCCTCATCCGCGACGGCGAAGCCCCAGAGCCCGGCCATCGGCCATGCCCACGCCGTCAGCGGCGCCGCCGGCTCCGGTCCCGGCAAGCGCGACCTGACCGTGATGACCCAGAACCTGTATCTGGGCTCGAGCCTCACACCTGCCCTCACCGCGACCGATGCGGCCTCGTTCGTCGCGGCCGTCGCGCAGATCTACGGCACAGTGCTGTACACGAACTTCCCAGCCCGCGCGGAAGCGATCGCCGACGAGGTCGAGGCCCAGGGCCCGGACCTGATCGGCCTCCAGGAGGTCACCAAATGGACGACCGAAGGCGAAAAAGCGCCTCTCGGATTCGACTTCCTCGCCATTCTGCAGAGCGACCTCGAAGCCCGCGGCCTCGACTACTCGGTGGCGGCCGTCTCGGACAATGCCGACATCGGTCCGGCGCCGCTTGCCCTCGGTGAATGCTTCGAACCGCCCGCGACCATCAACTGCACGGTCCGGCTCCAGGATCGCGACGTGATCCTGGTCAACGACGACACGCCCGGACTGACCTGGAGCAACCCGCAGAGCGGGCGCTACGCAGCGCAGGAGGTCGTCAACTCGCCGGTCGGGTCGCTTTCGTTCGACCGCGGCTGGGCGAGCATCGACGCGAGGCTGAAGCAGCAGCCGTTCCGGTTCGTCACCACCCACCTCGAGACCGAGGAATTCCCGACCGTGCAGCAGACGCAGGCGGGCGAATTCCTCAAGGGGCCCGCCAGGGGCGGGACGGTCATCGCCACCGGCGACTTCAACTCCGCCGCTGACGGGTCGACGACCAACTCCTACGCGCAGGTGACGGCTCCCGGGAAATTCCGGGACGCCTGGGACGAGGACCAGCTCGGTCCCGGCCTCTCCTGCTGCCAGGAGTCGAACACTCCGCCACTCGCGCCCGGCGCGCTGAACAACCCCGTCTCCACCCTGCGGACCCGGATCGACCTGATCCTCACCCGCGGCGCGGCCAAATCCGATGGGGCTCAGCTGATCGGCGACTCCCCGTTCGAGGCGACGCCACCGCTCTGGCCGTCCGATCACGCCGGCGTGGTCGCCCAGCTTCGGCTCAACGGCTGATCCGCCGCCGGCAGCGTCGCTGAAGCAGAGCCCAGCGCCCGGGTATCAGCCTTGGGCAGAGCCATAGGGCTCACCTGTCAACCTGCCGCCCCCGGAGATGGTCAGAGAACTGCTTTCGCTGCTGGTGACGTTCTTCCTAGCTGGGTTCTTCGCCGGCTGGATAGTGCTTCCGACCGCACTGGGCCGATGGGACCGGTTCTTCCTCTCGCTCGCCCTCGCGGTCCCCGCAACGCTGCTGGCCGGGGCAGTCGGCCTTGCGACGCATTCGCTCGCGGCCTGGAACGTGGCCCTCGGAATCACGGCGCTTGCGGCGGGCGCGGCCTGGCGTGCGAAGGCAGCTCTCCGTGGCCTCTGGGGCCGGGTCCGCCGGCCGGAGTTCCATCTCCCCAGGCCGCAGGCTGTCCCGGTTGCGCTGATTGTCTGCGCCGCCGCGCTGACGTGGTTCACCGTGCTGGTGCCGGAGGGGATCGAGGACACCGGCAGCGGGCATCCCAACGGCACCATCGTCTACTACCACTGGGGGATCGTCGGCAGAGTTGTCGAAGCCGGCGGAATCCCACCGACGCTCCCGGAGTGGGGGCGACAGCGTGAGTTTCCGTACGAGTACGCGTTCTCGGTGAGCCACGGAGCCGCGACCTCGAGCCTGGCCGGAAACTCGGGCTTTGTCCTCGAGGAGCGCTATCGGATCGCCATGGTCATCACGGCACTGTTCGCCGCCTTCGCTCTGTGGCGCTGCTGGCTGCCCTCGTGGTGGGCCTGGATCGCGGCCGTCCTGACGCTGAATGTGAGCCGCGTCGAGACACGGCTGCTGGTCTACAAGCCGGAGGCATTCGCGTTCATCCTGCTGATCTGGTCCGCATGGCTCCTCGACCGGGCGATCGGTCGACGCTCGAGGCTATGGGGGGCCCTGGCCGGTCTCGTTCTGGCCTCCTCCTTCCTGGCCCATCCCGTGAGCTCGTTGCTGGTCGCTCCGCTCTGGGGAGGAATCATCCTCGGCCACGCGGCTCCACCGCTTTGGCGGCGTCGTCCCTCCGCCCTCCCCTGGCGGCCGGTCCTGGCCGCGGTCGTCGTGTTCGTGGTGCTCTTCGGCAGCCTCCGCCTCGTCATCGGCTCCACCGGCCAGGACCTGGCTCAGAGCCCGAAGAACGGGATCGACGAGACACGCGTCGTCTACAACCTCGCCTACGTGTCCGCGAACCCGTTCGCACGTCCGAACGTGCCGGAGTGCAACCACCCCTTCGGGGTCTATTCGACCATCAGGCCGTTCTTCTCTTCCAACGCGTCGTGGTTCTTCTTCGACATTCATGCCCGGTCGAGCGTCCTCCTCATGCTCGGCGCCCTGATCCTCCTCGTCGGGGCCATCCTGCTCCAGGCGCCCCCGAGGCTGGCGCGATGGCCGGACTCGGCGAAGAGGGCCGTCATCACGTGGAGCTCATACGCGGTCGGCGTCTACCTGCTCGCTGTCCTGATCTGCGTCTACTACTCGACTTGGGTGCCGCAACGGGTCGGCCCAATGAGGCTGATGCCGTACTGGGCGCTGATCTTTCCGATCCTGATCGCAGGGGTGGCCTGGGGCGGGTCCCGCCTCCTCTCGCAGCTCAGGGCGCCGCACTTTGCCCGTTTCGACCGATTGGACTTCCGCGGACGAGCAGGTTGGCTCGGGCACGGGGTCGGCCTCGTCCCCGCGGTGATCCTGTCGGTCGCGACGATCTGGACCTTCACGACGGTCACCGCAAGTCAGGATCGTGGGGTGCCGCCCTTCGAAATCGCGTCGCCACGCGCCGGCGGTCTCTCCCCGGGCGCGATCGACACCTATCGATGGATCGACCGGAACCTGCCCCCCAGCGCACGGATCCTGGCCAACGGATACACGGAGGGCGCGCTCGGAATGCTGACTCGACGCATGGGCCTGCTCGACGGCCGGACGCCCTTCGCCCAGCCCGATCCCTGGCGGTCCGAAGCGATCCACCTCCTCAGCCGGTCGCGCGCCTTCTTCCGGCATCCCGCGTCGTCCGCCGTTCCGGGCGCCGCCACGTACGTGGCGGCGGGGCGGCCGTACGTGAACCTTGGCGGGTCCTATTTCCCGACCGACTTTCGCGCCCTCGCGCGGGACCCGACCCTGCAACGGATCCACGAGACCGGGGGGGTGATCCTCTACCGCGTCCGTTCCCGTGACATCGGCTCGATCCCGCCTCGATCATCCGGCCAGCTTGCCGTTACACGGTCCTCGTTCCGGGTAGGTTCCGGTCGAGGGAAATGGGATCTTCCGGTGAAAAGCCGAAGCGCCGCCGTTCACTTAGGACCTCAGCCATCCTGCTGATCGCGCTGGGGGTCGTTCTCATCGCCGCTGCAGTGTCTCTGGGAAAGAACGGGCCAGGCACCGGCAACTACCAGTTTGCGGTTGACTCGAGCGGCACTGGATCTGCGCCGGGGCAGGTGTGCAAGGGCGAAAGCAAGAAACACGTGCCCGGCGAGAAGGGCACCCCCTTCTCGCGCTGCGTGGTCGAAGCGGCCCACGCGCGCGGCCACGGTCATTAGCCCAAGCCTTTCCGGCCAGCGGATCGAGGTAGTCCAGGCCGACATCACCGAGCAGGATCTGGACGCGATCGTCAACGCCGCGAACTCGGCGCTCGCGCACGGCGGCGGAGTGGCCGGCGCAATCGCGAGGGCGGCGGGGCCGGAGCTGCAGCGGGCCTCGGATCAGCTGGTCGCCGCCCGCGGCCGGCTCGCCACCGGCGAGGCGGTGGCGACCGACGGATTCGGGCTGCGCGCCCGCCGGGTGATCCACGCGGTCGGGCCCGTCTACGGCCGGCACGCGGGCAAGGAGGCGGAGTTGCTGGCCTCGGCGCACCGGTCCGCGGTCGCGGTGGCCGCTGAATTGGGCCTGTCCTCGATCGCGTTCCCGGCGATCTCGTGCGGCATCTACGGCTACCCGTTCGAGGAGGCGGCACCGATCGCGGTCTCCTCGACGTCCGAGGCGCTCGACAGGGCTCCCGGGATCGGGCTCGTCCGCTTCTGCCTCTTCGGCGACCGCGAGCTCGCCGCTTTCGAACGCGCCCTGGACGAGGCCGCGAGCTGACGCCGCCGGTGCCTACCCGGGCGGGTCGGCCTCGGCGCTCGTGATCAGCCGCGCCCCGCGGCCGCGGGTGAAGAAGCTGACCGACCAGCGGATCATCACCAGCAGGCGGTTCTGGAAGCCGATCAGGTACCAGAGGTGGACGACGAGCCAGGTCACCCAGGCCGGGAAGCCGCTGAGGCGCAGGAGGTGGAGGTCGGCGACCGCGGCGGCGCGACCGATCGTGGCGAGGTTGCCCTTGTCGCGGTAGTGGAAGGCGCCGGCGGCCTTCCCGGCCAGCCTCGCGCGAACGGCGCCGGCCGCGTGGCGGCCCTGCTGCATCGCGACGGGTGCGACTCCGGGCAAGGCCTGGGGGGCGCCGTCGGCATCGCGGACGCGGACCATGTCGCCGAGGGCGAAGACCTCGGGGTGGCCGGGCAGGGTCAGGTCGGGTTCGACCAGGACCCGGCCGGCACGGTCGAGCTCGGCACCTGAGCTCTCCGCGAGCCGGGCGGCGAGCGACGATGCCGTCACGCCCGCGGCCCAGATCACGTTCCCGGCGGGGATCGTCTCCGAGCTCCCGTCCGGATCCTCGACCGTCACCGAATCCCCGTCGATGCCGGTCACGGTCCGGTTCAGGACCGGCGTCACTCCGAGCCGCTCGAGTGAGCGGGCGGCGCTGCGCGAGAGCGAGGGGGGAAAGGTCGCGAGGACCCGGTCGCCGGCCTCGATCAGCAGGACCCGCCCCTCCCTCGCGTCGATCGATCGGAAGTTGCTCGGGAGGGTGCTGTTGGCGAGCTCGGCGATCTGCCCCGCCATCTCGACGCCGGTCGGCCCCGCTCCGACGACGACGAAGGTTAGAAGGGCCCGCCGCCGCTCCTCGTCGGGCTCCATCTCGGCCGCCTCGAACGCGCTCAGCAGCCGGGCGCGGGCGGCGAGCGCGCTCTCCAGCGACTTCACCTCGGGCGCCGTCGCCCGCCACTCGTCGTGGCCGAAGTAGGAGTAGCGGGAGCCGCCGGCGGCGATCAGGGTGTCGTAGGCGAGCGACGTCGGCCGCGGGTCGCCGGCGCCGGGGGTGACGGCGACGCAGCGCTGGTCGAGATCGAACCCCGTCACCTCGCCCAGCATCACCTCGACGTTCCTCTGGCGCTTGAAGATCTCCCGCAGCGGATAACAGACTTCCGCCGGCGAGAGGGCTCCCGTCGCCAGCTGGTAGGTCAGCGGCTGGAACAGATGGAAGTTGCGGCGGTCGATCAGGGTCAGCTCGACCGGGGCCCGGGCGAGGTGCTTGGCCGCCATCAGGCCGCCGAAGCCGCCGCCGATGACGATTACGCGGTGGCTCATTTCCCCCCGGCGTCCGCGGCGATCGCCTCCTCGATCAGGTCGGCGGCGCGCCTCGTCCCCTCGAAGTCCCGCAGGCCCTTCGCCAGTGACGCCAGGCGGCCTCCGAGCTCCGCGTCGCCGAGCAGGCGGTCGATCGCGCCGGTCAGCTCCGCCCCGTCGTGGCGGTAGGTGTCGAGCCTGATCCCGAACCCGGTCTCGTCAAGGCGCTGGGCGTTGTCATATTGGTCCCAGAACAGCGGCAGGGCGATCATCGGCTTGCCGAAGTGGAGCGACTCGGTGACGGTGTTGTTGCCGCCGTGGGTGATCACGAGGTCGACCTGCGGCAATACCGCGGTCTGGGGGAGGAACTCCTCGCCGACCATGTTGTCGGCGAGCTCGTACTCGGCCGCCTGCGGCCCCTTCGAGACGATGACCCGGTAGGGAGCATCCGCCAGCTCGCCGACCAGCTTCTCCATCAGCGAGACGTCGGCCGAGCCGAGCGAGCCGAGGCTGAGGTAGAGCAGCGGCCCCTCGCGCTCCGCCAGGCCCTGCGGCAGGGCCCAGTCGGGGTCGGTGGCGCGGACGCTCGCCTGGAGGTTGTGCCAGCTCGCGCCGAGCGGGTTCGCGCGCCGGTAGTCGATCTCCTCCGGGTAGAGGTAGAGGTTCAGCAGCGGGCTCTCGTGGATGAAGTTGTCGGCCGGCAGCGGCGGGGCGCCGCGCTCGCCGCAGTACTCGCTGAACGACCCGTGCATCTCGCCGAGCGCGGCCCGGTAGGCGTCCCAGTGCTCGGCCCAGGCCGAGCGATCGGCGACCGGCAGGCCGCAGAACGGCGTCGGCACGTCGGGGTCCTTGATCTCGGTCGGGTTGCAGGACACAATCCGCGCCCACGGCCGGCCGTTCGTGAGCAGGGCCGGGAAGGTGACGACGTTGTCCTCGACGACGAGGTCGGGGTCGAGCTCGTCGATGATCTCGAGCAGGCGGTCGTCGACGTAGCGGGCGCCGTCGATCAGGGCCTGGAAGGTCGGCGCGATGAACTCCGCGAGCTGGTCGATCGTCGGCCGCCGGAAGACCGGTGCGGTGTCGCGGATGAAGTCCTTCCAGAATTGGCCCGGGACCTCCTCGACCTCCGGCGGCGGGGTCAGCCGCATCAGCCGCTCCTCGAAGCCCTGCTTCTCCAGCGTCCCCTCGAACGACTCCTCGATGATGAAGACGACGCGATGGCCGCGCTGCCGGAGGACGTCGCCGATCCCGACGCAGTTGTTGGTCGGCCCGTAGGCACCCTCGGGGAAGAAGACGACGGTCGAGCGCTCGTCGCTCATCGCATCAATCTATCCGCCGCAATGCGGCTACCCTCGATGGATGGCGGAACCGGTGCTTCCGATCACGGGGGGCTGCGCCTGCGGCACGGTCCGATACGAGGTGACCGCGCCGCTCGTCGCCGCGAACTACTGCCACTGCACCCGCTGCCAGCGACGCAGCGGCACCGCCGCCTCCGCCAACGCGCGGCCGGAGCCGGGCACGTTCCGGCTCGTCTCGGGCGAGGAGGCGCTGAGGGCCTGGCGGCCGCAGGGTGGGGGTTGGGAAAAGCACTTCTGCGCCGAATGCGGGTCGGCGGTGATGAGTCGTGATCCTGGCGACCACGAGCGGATGAGCATCCGGATGGGGACCTTCGACGCGGACCCGGGCATCCGCCCGAGCGTGCGCCAGTTCATCGCCTATGCCGCCTCCTGGGAGGAGATCCCGGATGACGGCCTTCGGCGCCACGCGGAGAGCGCCCAGGCCGACTGAGTCGGGCCGCCAGACCCAAATACCTAGTGACGTGCTAGGTTTTCGGTCATCCTAATTAGGCGAACCTAATTCGATGATCCCCACATTCGTCATCACCCTTCGAGAGGGCGTCGAGGCCGCCCTGATCGTCGGCATCATCGCCGCCTTCCTCGCCAAGGAGGGCCGCAGCGACGCGATGCGCCAGATGTGGATCGGGGTGGCGATCGCGGCCGCGCTCTGCGCCGGTGTCGGCATCACCCTCGACCTGATCGGGCAGGAGCTGCCGCAGAAGCAGCAGGAGGGGCTGGAGACCGTGATCGCGGTGATCGCCGTCGCGGCCGTCAGCTACATGATCGTCTGGATGCGCCGCAACGCGCGCGGCATCAAGGTAGCCCTCGAGGGTGAGGCTGCGAGCGCGCTCGCCGCCGGATCGGCGATGGCGCTGGTCGGGATGGCCTTCCTCGCCGTCCTCCGCGAGGGATTCGAGACCTCTGTCTTCCTCCTCGCCGCCTTCCAGGACTCCACCGACACGGCGGCGGCCGGCGCCGGCGCGGTTCTCGGCCTGATCGCGGCGATCGGGATCGGTCTCGGCCTCTATCGCGGCGGCGTCCGCATCAACCTGACCCGCTTCTTCCGTATCACCGGCCTGGTGCTGGTCCTCGTCGCCGCCGGCCTGCTCGCCTCCGCCGTCCACACCGCTCACGAGGCCGGTTGGATCAACGGCCTCCAGGGCCAGGCCCTCGACCTGACCTGGCTGGTCAAGCCCGGGACGGTCAGCGGCTCGCTCCTGACCGGCATGCTCGGCCTGCAGCCGACCCCGGTCGTGATCGAGGTCATCGCCTACGTCGCCTACGCGGTTCCGATGGCGCTCTACGTGCTCTGGCCGGACCAGCTGCGCCGGCGCCCGCGCATCCGTCAGCGCCGTCGCGCCGGCGCACCGGCGGAGAATCCGGCCTAGGCCCCTGTCAAGACCGAACGATGGGCTCGATCACCCGCCGCAGCCTCCTGCGCTCGGCCGGAATCGGCGCCGCGTTCGAATCGTTGAAGCCGCTGGTGAGCGCCGACGACCCAGAGGCGGCGAAGGAGATCGAAGCCCACTTCGCAAAGGTCGACGCGGACCTCAAGCCCTATCGCCGCGGCGACGGCTTCGTCTCCTACACCACCCTCACCTCGGCCGACACGCGCAGGCTCGCGCAGTCGATCGACGCCCTCGCCGAGAAGCTCTCGCAGGTGCCGGCCGAAATCGTCGGCTGACCCGGGCGCGCCGGCGCGAGGTTTAGCCGGCCGGATCCCCGGGGACGTTGCCTCCTCGAGAGGAAGAATGATCAAGCTCGGCCGGCTCATCCTCGCCATCCTCGCAGCAGCCGTCGTCCTCGCGGCGGCGGCCCCGGGGGCTGGCGCAGCCACCCGGTACGTGGCGCTCGGCGACTCCTACAGCGCCGCCTCCGGTGTCCTGCCCCCCGATCTCCTCGCCCCGCCCGAGTGCCTGCGCTCGACCCGCAACTACCCGCACGACATCGCGCGGGCCACCGGGGCCCGGCTGCGCGACGTCACCTGCGGAGCGGCGGAGACGGGCGACTTCTTCGAATCGCAGTACTTCGGCGTGCCGCCCCAGCTCGATGCCCTGAGGAGCGACACCCAGCTGGTGACGATGACGATCGGCGGCAACGACGGCGGCGTCTTCATCGACACCATCCTCGACTGCGGGACGCTCGGCGTCCTCAGCCTCGGCCACGGCAGCCCCTGCAGCGACCGCTACGGATCCTCGTTCGAAGAAACGATCAGGAACTCCACCTATCCGTCGCTGGTGCGGGCGCTGACGGCGGTCCGGGCGCGGGCCCCGTCGGCGACGGTCGCGATCCTCGGATATCCCTGGGTGATGCCCGCCTCCGGCGGCTGCTTCGACAAAATGCCGGTGGCCGAAGGCGACGTCCCCTACGTGCGCGGCATCCAGGCGACGCTCAACGACGCGGTGAGCCGCGCCGCGGCCGCGACCGGCGCCACCTACGTGGACCTCAGCCAGGTGTCGAACGGCCACGATGCCTGCAAGCCGCTCGGCGTCCGCTGGATCGAGCCGGTCCTGCAGGGGACGAACCCGGTGATCGTCCATCCCAACGCTCTCGGCGAGTCCGGGATGGCGGCCCAGACGATGTCGGTCCTTGGGCTGGGCTGACGTTGAGGACGAACGTTGGGGCGGGGTTTCGTAGCGTAGGCTGCGCGCAGCTTTCATCCCCGCGCCGGGTTTCGTGATTGGGTGCGGTTCGCCCCGAAAGGACCAGGATCAGCTTGACCCATATGCCACGGCCCCTCGCGGCGCTCCTCGCCGTCCTGTTCCTGACCCTCGCCGCGACGTCCGAGCGGGCTGCCGCCGCGCCGTCGCACCGCGTGGCCGGCTCGGGGACGGCGCAGGCGTCGATCGTCCGCGGCAGGCCGGCGGCGATCGCCTCGTTCCCGTGGCTCGCCCACGTCGACTACAACGGCGACGTCGACAAGTTCGACTGCACCGGGACGGTCGTCGCGCCGCGCGTCGTGATGACCGCGGCCCACTGCGCGCTGACCGGAACCGGCCACGTCGCCCTCGCCGCCAACTACACGATCCTGACCGGAGTGGCCGACCTCCGTGACGCCCGCGCCGCCAATCGATCGAAGGTCTCCCAGGTCCTCGTCTTCCCCAGGTTTGAGCCGTCCCGGGTCTCCTTTGACGCAGCCCTGCTGATCCTCAGGGCCCCGGTCGCCGCTCCGGCCCTGGCCCTGGCCGCGCCTGAGGACACGGCGCTCCGAGCACCCGGCGTCTCCGTCTCGATCGCCGGATGGGGCCTGACCAGCGCCGAACCCCCGAAGGAGACCACCGTCCTGCACGAGGCCGACTCGGTGATCAAGAGTGACGACTTCTGCCATCAGCAGCTGCGGCGCATCCTTCCGTTCTTCTCGGAGACGAGCCAGCTCTGCATCAAGTCGCTCCCGGGCCCGTTCTTCGCCAGCCTCTGCCACGGCGACAGCGGCGGGCCGGCGTTCGCGCGGCGGCCGGACGGGACGCCGGTGCAGATCGGGATCATCAGCCTCGGCGCCTCCAATTGCGGCGCCAGACACCCCCAGGTCCTCGCCCGGGTCGACCGGGTCTCGGCCTGGGTCCGGCAGTGGATCGACGCGATCGAACTCGGCGCGCCGCGACCGCGGGTGGTTGCCCCGTCCGTCAAGCTGCCCTCGCTCAGCCGCCCCGTCGCCGAATACGTGGCCTATCTCGGGCTGTCGGTCGAGTTCGGCTCGAAGTTCACCGGCGGCAAGCACCAGCGGATCGATTGCAGGAGGCACAGCCGGACCCGGCTCAAGTGCCGCGTCGAGTGGGTGCGCGGAGCCGACCAATACCGCGGCGCGACGACGGTCTACACGGCGGTGCCGCGCGAAGGGTCGATCTACAACCTCAGACTTCAGGTCCGCCGCTACAGCCGCCGCTGCTGGGAGCAACACGAGGCCTCGGGACGCAGCTGCCCGGCGAAGGTTTTCAAGGACAAGCTGCCTTAGCGGAGGGCGGGGGCCCTCAGCGGTGGCGCTTGACCAGGCGGATCTTTTTCGTCTTCATCAGCGGGTCGCCGCCGGCGGGGAGGTAGGTGACCCTGGCGACGATCTTCGCCCGGCCGGTACGGATGAGCGAACGCTCCTTGCGGCCGGTCGGGACGATCGCCAGCCGCGCCGTCCCGGCACCGCCGAGGACGAGCGCCGAGCCCGGGCCCTTCCGCGCGATCAACCCCTTCCCGCGGAGCAGCACGCTGCCGGGCCCGGGGACATGGATCGGGAGGATCGCGGTGCCGCGACGCCTGTTGCGGATCACCTTGCCGAGGCCGAACGCGTTCGACGGCTTCGCCGGGGCGACGGCCAGGGCCGGCGGCGGAGGAAGCGGAGGTGGTGGCGACGGCGAGACGCCCGTGCCGGAGACCGTGAGGACCTGCGGGGATTCGGGCGCATTGCTCGTCACCTCCACCGACGCGGACCTCGAGCCCGCCGAGGTAGGAGCGAAGAGCACGGCGAAGCCGCAACTGCCTCCCGGTTCCAGGCCTTCGGTGCATTCGTTGGCGGTGATCTCGAATTGATCCGCACCGGCGCCCGAGAGGGTGATCGCGTCGATCACCCCGGTGTCGAAGCCGCGGTTTTCGACCGAGATGTGCTTCGCGGCCGATTTCGAGCCGGTTTTCACCGAGCCGAAGTCGAACGTGAACGGCGAGATCGCGAATTCCGGCGCGGTGAGGCCGATGAGTTCGACCTCGAGCGGATCGGTCATCGCATCGCTTTCGACCACGAGCGTCGCCTTCATTTCGCCGGCTGCGGTCGGGTGGAAGGCGACTTCGACGACACAGCTTTCTCCAGCTGGGAGTTCGCCGGGTTCGCACCCGTTTTCGCCACCTGGTTCGATGGCGAACTGTCCGGTCGGTTCCTCTTCTTCGAGCGATACCGCGGCGATGGTGGTGGTCGATTCGGTGTTGGCGAACGTCACCGCTTCGACCTCGGTGGTCCCCACCGGCACCGACCTGAATTCGAGCGGGGACGGGGATGGGGTCAGCGTCCCCGCCTTCGCGGCTGCGGGCAGGATGAGGAGGACGGCGCAGCCGAGCGCCGGGAGGAGAATCGCGGGGTATTCACGGATCGTCATCGCCGCCATGATCCCATGGGTCGATATCGCGAAAGGAGCCCTCAATGGAGATCACCAGGAACTCGAACGAGACGACGCCGGGACCGGATGAGTGGTTCAGCGGAGCGGTCTTCATCGACACCGTCGCGACCCCGTCCGAGCCGTCGCGGCTGGCAGCCGCCAGCGTCCACTTCACCCCGGGCTCCCGCACCGCCTGGCATTCCCACCCGAACGGGCAGACGCTGTTCGTGACCGAGGGCGTCGGCAGGTGCCAACGGCGGGGCGGCCCGATCGCCGTCATCCGCCCCGGGGACCGCGTCTTCTTCGAGCCCGGCGAGGATCACTGGCACGGAGCCGACCCGGACCGCTTCATGACCCACCTCGCGATGCACCAGGTCGACGAGGAGGGCAATGCCGTCAGCTGGGGCGACCAGGTGACCGACGAGGAGTATCGCGCCGCCGCCGCCGATCAGGAGAACTGATTCGAACCTCGGCCCTGGTGCGGTCGGAGAGCACCATGGCAGACATCATCACCACCACCATCGCCATCACAACGACGACGGCCCGAACCACACCTAGCCTCGAGGCCCTTCACCGGACGATTCGGTGACGTAGCATCGGGTCAATGGAGATCCTGGTCGTCGAGGACGAGGCGGGGATCGCCGACTTCTTGGCGCGCGGCCTCGAATCGGAGGGCTTCGGGGTCACGGTCGCCGCCGATGGGACGACCGGACAGCGGCTCGCTCTCGACGCTGCCGTCGACATCGTCGTTCTCGACCGGATGCTGCCCGGACGAGACGGCCTCGAGGTGCTGAGCGCGATCCGTCGGGCGAAGCCGTCGCTCCCGGTGATCCTGCTGACCGCGCGGGCGGCGGTCGCCGACCGGGTCGAGGGCCTTGACCTCGGGGCGACCGACTACGTCACCAAGCCGTTCGCCTTCGAGGAGCTGCTGGCCCGGATACGCGCCCGGCTGCGCGATTCCGGAGGGCGGGCGGAGACCGGCATCGAGGCCGGCGGGATCAGGCTCGACCTGATCGAGCGCGAGGCCACCCGCGACGGCACCTCGGTCCGGCTGCCCGAGCGGGAGGCCGACTTGCTCGCCTATCTGATCCGGCATGCGGGCCGGGTCTGCACCTACGTGGAGATCCTCGGCGCCGTCTGGGGTTACGACCACGACCCGGGGACGAACGTGGTCCAGGTCTATGTCGGCTACCTCCGCCGCAAGCTCGACCGGCCTGGGTCTCCGGCCCCGATCGAGACGGTTCGGTCGGTTGGCTACAGGCTCAGAGAGGCCGAGTGAGACGCCCCTCCGGGCTCGGTCTGCGGGGCAGGCTCGCCCTCTCGATCGGGGCGATCGTCACGATTGCCTTCGCCGTGGTGTTCGTCGCGGTCAAGGCCCAGATGGACCAGGAGTCCAGCGTGATCAAGCGCGAGGAGGCGAAGGAGAAGCGGGCCGTGAGGCCGGGCGAGTCCGGTGAGCATTCGTCGATCACGCCGATCGAGGACGCCCGCTCGGATGTGGAAAAGACCTTTCTGCTGGTCGGCGGAGCCTCGCTG
The DNA here is from genome assembly GCA_036265675.1 of Solirubrobacterales bacterium. Taxonomy (GTDB): domain Bacteria; phylum Actinomycetota; class Thermoleophilia; order Solirubrobacterales; family 70-9; genus VRUE01. Next base: position 1,006 of record DATAOP010000035.1, on the reverse strand, counting down.
GTCGCGGCGCTGATCGGCGGCTACCTGCTGGCGGCCCGCACGGCCGGCCCGCTGCGGCAATTCGCCGACACGGCGACGAGGGTCGACGCCGGTGACCTGACGCCCCGGCTCGAGGCGAGCCCGTCGGATGCCTCTGAGCTCAGGACGCTCGCCGAGGCCTTCAACCACATGCTCGATCGCCTCGACGATGCCTTCGCCAGGCAGCGGGAGTTCGTCTCCGACGCGTCGCACGAGCTCCGCAGCCCACTGACCGCGATCCGCGGCCAGCTCGAGGTTCTCGCTCGCCAGGACAGCCCGAGCGCCGCGGAGGTGCGCCGGGTGGAGCGGGTTACCGTGACCGAGATCCGGCGGGTCGAGCGCCTGGTCGAAGATCTCCTCGCGCTCGCCCGGTTGGACGAGGGGGTGGGACCGGCCCTCGGCGAGATCGAGGCCGCGGCGTTCCTCAGCGGCCTTGTCGACGGTGGCGGTGAGGCTGTGGCGGTCGACCTCCGGGCCGACGGCACGGTGCGGGCGGACCCCGACCTGATCGCCCAGGTGGTCCGCAATCTTCTCGCCAACGCCCGCCGTCACGCCGGGCCGGGAGGCCATGTCCGCCTCTCCTCGACGGCCGGGGCGGGCGAGCTGATCGTCGCCGTCGACGATGACGGGCCGGGCATCCCGCCGGCCGAGCGGGAGCGGGTGTTCGACCGCTTCCATCGCAGCGAGCGCTCGCGTGATCGAGGCTCCGGTGGAAGCGGCCTCGGCCTCGCGATCTCGCGCTCGATCGTCGAGGCGCACGGGGGGCGGATCTGGGTCGAGGAGTCTCCGCTGGGCGGGGCCCGCGTCGCCTTCGCCCTGCCGGGCTTCGCCCCTTCGATGAGAGATGTCTCAGCGAACGCTTAGCCGCGGCGAAGTCTCCCGCAGCACGATCCGCCGGTGTTCCGTCAGGACGAGAGCCGGGTCGCCGGCGGCGTTTCCGGAAACGCGCGGTTGACCGGAGCGGTCGCCGCAGCGTTGCTCGTCCTGC
>DATAOP010000034.1:0-14086 GCA_036265675.1 Solirubrobacterales bacterium | reverse complement strand
CATAGCTGGCTGACTGGCCAGTAAACCGGCGTCCCGGGCCGGCCGTGTGGGGCCCGGGACGCCGCTATGTCCGGGACGCCGCTATGGCCGCCCGCCGGCGGGGCTGACCGCGCCCCGGTCGACGTCCAGCCGCGGCAGGATCCGCTCGAGCCAGTTCGGGATCCACCAGTTGCGGTCGCCGAGCAGCTGCATCACGGCGGGGACGAGCACCATCCGCACCAGCGTCGCGTCGAGCAGGATCGCCGACGCGAGCCCGATCCCGAACAGCTTCAGGAACACGTCGGGCGCGGCCAGGAAGGCGAGGAAGACGACGACCATGATCGCCGCCGCCGCGGTGATCACCCGCGCCGTCTTCGCCAGGCCGTCGGCGACCGCCCGCCGCGTGTCGCGGTGCTTGAGGTACTCCTCGCGGATCCGCGAGATCAGGAACACCTCGTAGTCCATCGAGAGCCCGAACAGGATCGCGAACATCATCACCGGCATGAACGGCGCGATCGGCACCTCGTGGTCGATCCCGATCAGTTCGCCGACGGTCCCGCCCTGGGCGACGAGGGTCATCACGCCGTAGGCGGCGCTGACCGAGAGCAGGTTCATGACCGCGGCCTTGAGCGAGATCAGGGGCGAGTGGAACGCGAGCAGCAGGAGCAGGAACGAGAGGCCGACGACGCCGGCGATGAACAGCGGCATGCGGTCGACCATGTAGACGCTCTGGTCCTCGAGCGCCGCCGTCACGCCGCCGATCTCGGCGCGGACGCCGGTCCCGTTCAGCGTTTCCGGGACGACCACCCCACGCAGGTGCTTGACCAGGTCGCGGGTCGCCGCGTCCTGGGGCGATGTCGTCGGGATGACGGTGATCAGGGCCGCGTCGCCGGCTTCGTTGAAGCGGGGAGCCGGGACGTAGGCGACGCCTTCTTCTCCGCGCAGCTGGGTGACGAGCGACTCGATGTCGCCCCTCGCGCTCGGTCCCGGCATTTCGGCCGCGATCACGAGCGGGCCGTTGGTGCCCGGGCCGAAGCCCTCGGAGATCAGGTCGTAGGCTTTGCGCGTCATCGTGCTCGGCGGGTCGTTGCCGGCGTCGGGGAAGCCGAGCCGCATGCCGAGCGCCGGCGCGGCGAGCGCCAGCAGCAAAATCGTCGAGGCGATCGCGGCCGTCCAGGGCCGCCTCTGGACGGCATGGCTCCAGCGCCACGCCAGCGAGCCCTCGCTGCCTTCCGCGCGCCGTGAGCGGCCGAGGAACGGGATCCGCAGCCGGTCGACGCGCGGGCCGAGGTAGGAGAGCAGGGCCGGCAGCAGCGAGATCGAGGCGAGCATCACGACGAGGACTGCCAGCGACGCCGCCAGAGCGACCCCGTACATGTAGGAGAGGCCGGTCAGGAACAGGCCGAGGACGGCAATGACCACTGTGGAGCCGGCGATGATCACGCTGCGGCCGGCGGTCGTGACCGCCTCGACGACCGCGTCATGCCGGCTCCGGCCGGCGTGAAGGGCTGCGCGGAACCGGGTCAGCACCAGCAGCGAGTAGTCGATCCCGACCCCGATCCCGATCAGCCCCGAGACCGCGGTCGTCCAGTCGGGAACGTCGACGACGTTGGCGAGCAGCAGGATCAGGCCGCCGGAGGTGATGCCGAGGCCGACCAGCGCGATGACCAGCGGCAGGCCGACTGCGACCAGCGATCCGAACGCGATCAGGAGGACGATCGCCGCGCCGAGGAACCCGATTCCCTCCGGGCTCGCCCCTTCCTGGGCGCGGTAGATCGGGTCGCCCCCGAGCTGGATTTCGAGATCGCCACCCGTCTGCTTTTCGGCGGCCTCGACCAGCTGTTCGCCCTGTTCCTTCGTCATCTCCCAGCCCGGGACGGTCATCGGCAGCGTCGTCGTCGCGATCGTGCCGTCCTTGGAGACGCGGGTCGCCCCGGCCGAGCCGATGTTCTCAACCCGTTCGGCTTCGGAGAGGAAGCGGTCGACGCGCCTCTTCGCGGCCGGGCTCTGGGCGCCGTTCGGGTCCTTCCAGACGACGTACACTTCCTGGCCGCTGTAGCCGCCGAACCTGCTTTCGGTCAGGTCGCTGGCCGCCTTCGACTCCGAGCCGGGGGTGTTGTAGTCGGCTTCGTACTCGCCCTTGAGCGAGGAGCCGAGCCCGATCAGGACGATCAGCGCCCCGATCCAGGCCAGCACCACGGTGCCGCGTCGGCGATAGGAGAAGTCTGCGAGACGGGTAAGGTGACGGGTCATTCGCTCGGTCCTTTCGATGAGTCGGTCACACGGAAGACGCGTCGCGACGGAAGAATGTGACAGGAAGTCCTTACTGCGAGCAATGATGTATAGCAATAATCATTGCCAGATGTAATTAACTCGGTGTAATCTTCCCGTCATGGGCAAACAGCCGCTCGAGGGCGATCGGGCTCCCTCCTCGATCGCCTTCCTCCTCTCCCAGGTCGGGATCCTCGCCTCGCAGCGCTTTGCCCAACGGATCGCCGAGGCGGGGCTGCATCCGCCCCAGTTCAGGGTGATGAACATGATCGACGCCGCTGAGGGCTGCTCGCAGCAGGCGATCGCCGAGGCGATCGGCGCGCCGCCGAGCCGGATGGTGGCGATCGTCGACGAGCTCGAAGAGCAGGGGCTGGTCGAGCGCCGGCCCCACCCGAGCGACCGCCGCGTGCGCGCCCTCCACCTGACCGCGGCCGGCCGCGAGACCCTCGCCGCGGGCCGCAGGATCGCTGCCGAGCACGAAGCGGAGCTGATGAAGGGATTCAGCGCCGCCGACCGCAGGAGGTTCGCGTCATTCCTGCGCAGGGTCGTCGACGAGCAGGGGATCGGCAGAGGTGTCCATCCCGGTCTCGGCGGCGGCGACGGAGGCTAGTCGGCCTCGGCCGGCGGCTCGAGGCGGGCGGCGAGCTCGTCGAGGCGGAGCTCCTTCAGGCCCTCGCCGACCGCGTCGAGCTCCTCGGCGCAGTAGGCGACCAGCTCGCGGCCCTCGCGACACAGCTCGAGCGTCTCCCGCAGCCCCGCCTGGCCGGAGTCGAGCCGGTCGATGATCTCCTCGAGGCGCTCGACCGCCCCCTCGTACGACTCAGGCTTTTCGGACGTCGACTCGGCCATCGGCGAAGCGGAGGTTAATCCGATCCTCGGCGCGTGCGGCCTCGGCGCTGGTCAGCGGCTCCCCCTCGGAGCTCTCGGCCAAGGCATAGCCGCGCTCGAGCGTCCGCTCGGGCTCGTGCGCCCGCAGCGCCATCTCGAACCGCCTCAGGGCCTCGCGCCGGCTGCCCAGTTCGGCCCCGCCGGCGCGGCGGCGGGCGCGGTCGAGGACGACGACCGCGATCCGGCGCTGGAAGGCGCCGCGCTCGGCCAGGCGGCGTTCGGAGGAGGCACGGATCTCCCGCGTCATCTGGTTCAGCGCCGCCCGCTCGCGGCGCAGGGCACGGGCGGGGCCGCGGGCGAGCGCCGCCAGGTGCCTGGCGCGGGCGCCGACCGCGCCGTCGGCGCCGCGTCGCAGCGACGCCGCGCAGCGGACCAGGCCCCGGCGCGCCTCGACGCAGTCGAGCGGCACGGCGGCTTCGGCGGCGTGGGTCGGGGTGGAGCAGGCGACGGCGGCGACGTCGTCGATCAGGGTCGAGTCCCGCTCGTGTCCGACGGCGCTGACCACGGGCACGCGCAGCATCGCGACCGTGCGGCAGAGGGTCTCGTCGCAGAAGGCCCAGAGGTCGGCGAGGCTGCCGCCGCCCCTGGTGACGACGATCGCCTCGACCTCGGGCCGGGCGGCGAGGTCCTGGATCGCGGCGCCGATCGCCGGCGCAGCGCGGCGGTCCTGGACCGGCGCGAAGGCCCAGACGACGGTGCCGCCCCAGCCGCGGCGGCGGAGGCCGGCGAGGAGGTCGCGGCGGGCGGCGCCGCGCTCGGCGGTGACGACGCCGATCGTCTGCGGCAGCAGCGGCCTCGCCAGCTGCTTCTGAAGCTCGAACAGGCCCTCGGCGCGCAGCTGCTTGCGCAGGACCTCGAGCCGGGCGAGGAGATCCCCCTCCCCCGCCAGCCGCACGTGGGTGGCGCGGAAGGCGAAGCTCGGCGAGGCCTGGGCCCCGCCAGGGTAGTAGTCGGGACCGCCGGCGATCACCACTTCGGCGCCGTCGCGGAGACCGCCCTCAGGGAGACCGGCGCGCTCGAGGTCGTCGAGCCAGATCGCACACGGGACCGCACCCTCGGCGTCGCGCAGCTCGAAATAGGCCTGGACCTTGCTGCGGCTGACGCCGGTCACCTCGCCGACCAGCCGCACCCGCGCCCGGCGGCGCAGCTCCTCCTGGAGCTTGCGGGCGTAGCGCCCGACCGCGAACGGGCCCGGAAGCTCGGGCTCCTCGACCTCCGATTTCCGCGGGGCGGGCGCGCCCGCGTCCGTCATCCGGCCCGTTTCCAGCGGCGCGCCCAGACGCGGATCTCGTCGATCGCCGGCCCGAGCTCGGCGCCGGCCGCGGTCAGCGAGTAGGTGACGCGCACCGGGGTGCCCGGCTCGACGTCGCGCTCGACCAGCCCCTCTTCCTCGAGCTCGCGCAGACGCCGGGACAGCAGCCGGTCGGAGAGCCCCGGGACGGCCTTGGCGAGCTCCCCGAAGCGGCGCGGCCGCTCGGCGAGGACGCAGACGATCGCCCCGGTCCATCGCTTGCCGATCAGCTCGATCGCGGCATGGAAGTGCGGACAGACCCCGGCGGGCCGCTCTGTGGCTCGTGTCGCCTCCACCTCGCACCAGCTTACTGAACGTAAGTGACGGGGTTTTCGGTCTCGCATAGGCTGGCCCAGATGAGATCTGTCGTCGTCACCGGCGCATCCACCGGTATTGGTCGCGCTACGGCGCTCCGCCTCGATCGAGCCGGATGGCGGGTTTTCGCCGGAGTTCGCCGGGGCGAGGACGCCGACGCTCTCGCGGCTGCAGCATCCGACGCTCTGGTGCCGATGTTCCTCGACGTCACCGATCCGGCTCAGGTGGCGGCCGCAGCGGACCTGGTCGCGAGCGGTGCCGTCGAGGCCGGCCTCGACGGCCTCGTCAACAATGCCGGGATCGCCATCGGGGGGGCCGTGGAGGCGGTCGAGATCGAGGACCTGCGTCACCAGCTGGAGGTGAACTTCATCGGCCAGGCCGCGGTGACCAAGGCGCTTCTTCCGTACCTGCGGGTGGCCCGGGGGCGGGTCGTCTTCGTCGGCTCGGTCAACGGGCGCCTGGCGCTGCCATTCCTCTATCCGTACTCGGCTTCCAAGTACGCAATTGAGGCGCTGGCCGACTCGCTACGCGGCGAGGTGCGACCACATGGGGTTGAGGTTTCCGTGGTCGAGCCGGGGGCGATCGACACCCCGATGCGAGTCAAGGCAAGGGGGGCCGGCGACCGGATTGTCGAGGCGATGAGCGCCGATCAAGAACGGCTCTACGGGAAGGCGATCGCGGGCTTTCTCGACGCAGTCGCGAAGGGGGACGAGCGGGCCACCCGTCCCGAGAAGGTCGCCGATGCGATCGTGCACGCCCTGACCTCGCGACGGCCCAGAACGCGCTACCTGATTGGTCTCGATGCCCGCAGCCAGGTCCTGATCCGGCGGCTGCTCCCCGATCGCCTTGGCGATCGCATCGTCGCCCTCGCGATGCGCGGCTAGCGGTCGACGGCCTGGTTGGATTTGGCCATGACAGTGCTGGACTGGGGGATCGTCGCCTTCGCCCTGGCGATGGGAATCTGGGGCTACCGGCAGGGACTGGTGGTCGGCGCCCTGACCCTGATCGGCTTCGTCGCCGGCGCCGTCGCCGGCAGCCGGGTCGGGCCGCTGCTGTTGAGCGGCGGGTCGGAGTCGCCGTACGCGCCGCTGTTCGCGGCGATCGGGGCGCTGCTCGTCGGGGCCCTGGTCGCGGTCACGCTCGAGGGAATCGCCCTCGACCTCCGCGAGCGGTTGATCCGCGGCCGGGCGCTGAACGCGCTCGACGGAGTCGGCGGCGCGGCCCTGATCGTCGCCGTCGCCCTCGGCCTCGCCTGGGTCTTCGGCGCCGCTGCACTCCATACCCCCGGGACGGCGCAGCTGCGGGTCGACGTCCAGCGCTCGGTGATTCTGCGCAGCCTCAACGACCTCCTTCCCCCCTCCGGCCCGGTCCTGCACGCGCTCAGCCGTGTCGACCCGGCCCCGTCGATCAGCGGCCCGACGGCGCCGGTGGCCCGGCCCGACGGCGGCGTCGTCCGCGATCCCGACGTGATCGCCGCGCGGCGCTCGGTGGTGCGTGTCCTCGGCACCGCCTGCGGTCTCGGCGTCGAGGGCTCGGGCTGGGTCGCGGCCCCGGACCTCGTTGTCACCAACGCCCATGTCGTCGCCGGCGAGAGCGACACGACGGTCACGACCGAGGCCGGCGCCACGCTCGACGCGACGCCGGTCCACTACGACCCAGGCAACGACCTCGCGATCCTCGGCATCGATGCTCCGATTCCCCCGCTCGAGATCGCGGCCGAGCCGCGACGGGGTACGGCCGGCGCCGTGCTCGGGTATCCCGAAAACGGCCCCTACACCGCGACGCCGGCGCGCCTCGGCGACACCAGCGCCGTGCTCAGCGAGGATTCCTACGGCCGCGGCCCGTTCCAGCGCCGGATCGCGTTCCTCCGCGGCAGCATCCGCAGCGGCAACTCGGGCGGGCCGATGGTCGACCCCGCCGGCCGGGTGCTGGCGACGGTGTTCGCGTCGACCACCACCGCCCCGGCGGGCGGCTTCGCGATCCCCGACGACGTCGTGCGAGCAGCCCTCGGCGACACCTCGACCGCGGTCGACACCGGACCCTGCACGGGATAGCTGAGCCAGGAAGTACATTCCCGGCACAGTGAGCAACCATCCGTCCGAGGTGGCGCGGCGCCGCCGAGTGGTGACCCGCATGGTCCCGCTCTGTCTGGTCGCCGCCGTCGCCTTCGTCTTCGGGGCGATCGCCGGCGTGCCGGGTTCACCGGAGCAGGACGCCGCGACGCGCTTCGTCGAAGCCTGGGCCGACAAGGACTTCACCGCGATGTACCGGGAGTTGAACGAGGAATCGCGCCAGAAGCTGCCGCGGAAGGAATTCGCGCAGGCGTATCGCGAAGCGGCTGAGACGGCGACCCTTCGGGGGCTGAGCGCCGGCGATGCCGGCGATGCCGAGGAGCGCGACTCGACGAAGGTCGTCCCGGTATCCGTCACCGCTCAGACGATGGCCTTCGGCCCGGTCGAAGCGGACCTCGAGGTCCCCTATGAGGACGGCGGCATCGCCTGGGACCCTAGCCTCGTCTTCCCCGGCCTGCGCAGGCGTGAGCATCTTGAAAGCAGGATCGAAATGGCCCCGCGGGCACCGATCCTCGCCGCCGACGGCGAACCGCTGGCCGAAGGCCCGGCCGAAGCCCGCGAACACCCGCTCGGGAGCGCGATGATCGACGTCACCGGCGAAATCGGGATGGCCGAAGAAGACGAACTCGCGGCACTGGCCCGGCGCGGATTCCCACCCGGCACGCCGGTCGGCATCAGCGGCGTCGAGCAGGCCTTCAACGCCCGGCTCGCGGGCCACCCCGGCGGGACCCTGCTCGCGGTCGGCGGCGGCTCGGCGCGGGTGATCGCCAAAGCGGCGCCGAAGCCCGGCGCCCCGGTCAAGACGACGATCGATCCCGACCTCCAGGACGAAGCGGTCTCCGCCCTCGCCGGACGCGCCGGCGGAGTCGCGGTCCTCGACCCCGACGACGGCGACATCCGCGCCCTCGCGGGCCAGGCCTTCTCAGCTCCCCAGCCGCCGGGATCGACCTTCAAGATGCTGACGACGATCGCCGCCCTCCAGAAGGGTGTCGTCTCGCTCGACGACACCTTCGAAATCACAAATGGCGTCAACGTCGGCGGCCGCTTCATCAGCAACGCCAACGGCGAGTACTGCGGCGGCACCTTCCGCGAAGCGTTCGCCGAGTCGTGCAACGCCGACTTCGCCCCGCTCGGGCCGAAGATCGGCAACGACGATTTCGTCGCCGCGGCGGAACGGTTCGGCTTCAACTCCCCGCCGAGCCTCTACAACGACGAAGTCCTCGCCGAAATCGAACCCGCGGAACCGTCGATCCCGACCGACATCGGCGAAGAAGTCGACCTCGGCGTCACGGCGATCGGCCAGGGCGAAGTCCTGGCGACGCCGCTGATGATGGCGAGCATCGCCCAGGCGATCGCCAACGACGGTGTTCTCGAGCCGACATCGCTGGTCAGGAACAAGAAGCTGCGGCCGGAAAGGAAGCCGGTCAGGGTGATGTCGAAGAAGATCGCCGACGAGCTGACCGAACTGATGATCGGCGTCGTCACCGAAGGGACCGGATACGCCGGGGCGATCCCCGAGGGCCAGGTCGCCGGCAAGACAGGGACCGCCGAGCTCGGGCCGGTGCCGGGCCAGGAGAACTCGCCGGAACCGGAGCAGATCAAGGACGCCTGGTTCGCCGCCTTCGCGCCCGCCGAAGACCCGAAGCTCGTCGTCGGGGTGCTGCTGATCGAAGCGGAAGCGGCGGGCGGCGAAGTCGCGGCGCCGATCGCCTCCCAGGTTCTCTCTGCGGGCCTCTAGAGGTCGAGTTTGACTTCGGCCGGCCCGCCGGGGCCCGGGATTTCGAGCGTCAGCGGCCGGTTCTCGGAGGCCGCGGTCGGCAGTTTGAAGAGGACGACCGAGCCCTCGATAGTCCCCTGCTGCGCGGTCGAGTCGAGGACCGGGATCTGTTCCTGCGGTTCGATTTCGCCGCCGATCGGCAGCGCGTAGAGGCTTTCGCTTTCCAGCGCTTCGTATTTCTGCTCGTCGGAGTCTTCGATCGTGAACGAGTCGGCGAGCGTCTGCGCATCTTCGCCTTCGTTCTGGACCTGGAAGAAGACCCCGAAATAGGTCGAGCCCTCGGGCGGCGGCGGCTGGCCGACGAGGTAGGCGGAGTCCTCGTTGTCATTCGGGTTGAGGTAGCGGGAGAAGACGACGTTGTACTTGAGGTCGCCGAGCTTGACCGACTGACCCTCGACGACGCTCGTCTCGCCTTCGCTCGAGTAGCCGCAGGCGGAGACGGTCGCCGCGACCACGCCGAGGACGATCGCGGCGAGCAGCGTCGGCAGAAGCTTTCGGGGGCTGGAACGGGCCATCAAATAAATGGTCGCGCCTCGCTCGCTGCGCGAAGGGTCAGATATGGACGCTTGCTCGCTCGGCGCTCCATGGGCGGCGGTGAGTCTATAGAGAGAGGATCAGGGAATGCCGGTGGCGTGGGGGTTGCCGCCGGCGACCGCCAGCGGGGTCTCGTCCCCCGTTCCGGCCTCGAGGTTGTCGCGCAGTCGGTGCATCGCCTCGCGCCAACCGCGCTCGAGCCAGACCGAGGCCATCCCGAGCGAGTCGATCGCCCGGTCGACGTGGCTCGAGGGCTCGGTCCAGAACGAGACCCTGGCCGTGATCAGCGACCCCGGGCCCTCGAGCAGCTCCCACACCGTCGTCGCCGGGATCCTGTTCGCGCGGCCTCCCCGGCCCTGCTCGACGATCCGCTGCGGCTCCGCGATCTCGGTGATCGTCGTGTCCATCCAGAGGTGCCGCGGGGGCGTCTCGAAACGGAAGCGGGCGCCGGCTCCGAGGCCGACCGGGTCGATCCTGGTCAAGCGCAGATCGGTGATGAAGTGGTCCGTGAAGGAGGGCCTGCGGCTGAGGTCGCTGAGCTCGGCAAAGGCCACCGAGCGGGGGACGTCGATCTCGACCGCGGCGCTTACCGGACCCATGTGTGCGCTCCGTGCTGCATCGCGGCGCGATTCTATGCAAGCTCACCAGAGGCCCGGTAGGATCACCTCAAGCGCGGCGAAGGAGGGTCCATCTTCAGCACTGCCAGAAGGACGTCCGAAAGCCTGTCCACGGGCGCGATGCCCGGCGCCGGAACATTCTTCTGTCTCAAGTGCGGAACCCAGTTGTGCCTGCAGGAGGATGACGCCCTCCCGCATTGTCCACGCTGTCGAGGCATGAGCTTCCGCCGCGACTCGATCTTCGAGCCGATGCAGGATCACGCGACGACGACTGTCGAGTTCCCGGCTCCGTCGCAGTCGCTCCCGTCCGGCTGGCTGGACGAAGCGCGGGCGGAGCTGCCCGGCGAGGGCCGCTATCTGGTCAGGCGCAGCGACGACACGGTCCAGGTGTTCCGGATCGAGGAGGGCTGGACCCGGATCGGCCGCAGCGTCGCCGCCGACATCCGCCTCGACCACCCCAGCGTCTCCCGCCGCCACGCGCTGATCATCTCCGAACCCGACACCTCGCTGCGGGTCCTCGACGACCGCAGCCTCAACGGTGTCCTCGTCAACGGCGACGAGATCGAGTGGGGCAAGCTCGAGGACGGCGACGAGCTCCGGATCGGGCGCTTCCAGCTCTTCGTGCTCGAGGCCTGATCCCGGCGTCTAGCGCGCCCGGGCGAAGAGGTCGGCGATCGCGCGGACCTCGCGCAGCACCCCGTCGAGCATCGCCTCGGTGTTGGTGTGGATGCGCCATTCCGCGAGGCGCCGATCCTGTTCGGCCCCATCGACCCGCTCCTCGAGCTCCCGCAGCCGCCTCTCGATCCGGTCGATCGCCTTGTCGAGCCGCTTCTCGCTCTTGCGCACGCGCCGCTTGACGTATTCGCGCGTCTCTTCCCGGATCGACTCGAGCTCGCGCTGCACCCGCGCGTCGCCGCCGCCCGCCTGCTCGGCCATCATCTCCTCGACCCCGACCCGGACCCGCTCGATCTCCTCGTGCAGGCGCTCTCGCGCCCGCTCCGCCGCCTCCGAGATCGCCGGCGCCTCGGACAGTGGGGTGGGCTCGCCAGGGATGGGCGGATCGCCGTCGGCCATCACCCGGCATTTTTCGCCCCCCACGCGCCGAAATCCTGCATACGCGCATCATGCACACGGTCGCGCACCCCCACGCGCGCCGCGAGCTTGACCTACCCGAGCATTCCGACAGCCTCGTGAAGGCGGTGGGGGTCGACGGATGTCCCCTCCTGGGAACTTGTGAGCCGCTGACGCAACAACCCTGGCCACCCTTCCGACGCGGGTTCCGAGGAGGGGGCGTCCGTCGTCCTCTACTCCGTGGAGATGCTCGGGTCGGCCTGGACGCGGTGCGGCACAACCATCAGGAAATTCGACGCGGCATCGGCGGCCAGCGCCATGATCCGATCCGCCTCCTCGTCCTGGTCGGTCGCGCGCAGCTCGGCGGCGTAGTGCGAGAGCAGGTCGTCGATGTCGAGGAGGCCGTCCGAGTCCAGCGCCTTGAGCTCGACTTTCGCCCCCTCGCCGAGGCGGCGCTGGATTGCGTCGCGGTCGAGCCCGAAGGAGTTCTGGCGGACGTAGACGCGGCCGCCGGTCATCCCCGCGCACGCCCAGGGCCCGAGGTCACCGAGGACGATCGCCCGCCCCGAGGTCATGTACTCGAAGGCGAAGCCCTTGGCGTTGGCGCGGTCGACGAGGCAGCCGCGGCTGTCGTCGATGTCCCCCTCGGGCTCGCCGCCGAGAACGACGTCGGCGCCGGAGAGGCGGATGCAGAAGCGCGAGTCGGCCGAGCCCTGGACGAAGAGGCGGCCGCGCTGGGCGCCGTAGGCGAACGACTTACCGACTGAGCCGTTGAGTCGCCGTCCCTTGGCCCCCCTGCCCTTCAGGACCGACACGGTTCCGCCCAGCATCGTCTTGCCGACGCCGTCCTGGGCACCGCCCTCGACCCTGATCGAGACGCCGTAGGCGTTGAAGGCGCCGAACCCCTGGCCGGCGACCGAGCCGCCGTTGAAGGAGAGGTTGGCGAGCACCTCGTCATCGGACTCGGGCCCGTCTTCGAAGATCCGTGCGCGGGAGATCGCCCCCGAAAGCTCCGTTCCGAGCACCCGGTCGTGGGCGTCGGTCGCACGCGGGAACTCGCTGCTGACGGTCCGGCCCGAGCAGACCTCGGGGGCAAGCGCCGCGATCTGGCTCGAGGCCTCCTTCGCCTCCATTCGGATCGGGCGGGCGACGACGAGCCCGGCCTCAGCCCGCTGATCGGCGACCTCCTCGGCGACAGGGAGGTCGATCGGCTCGAGGTCGAGGAACTCCTCCAGCGGGGTGATCAGCTCGGCGAGGTCGATCCGGTCGTGGTGGGATATCTGCTCGAGCAGGTCGTAGCGGCCGACCAGGTCCTGGGCGCGCTCGTAGCCGAGCGAGGCGACGACCTCCTTCACCTCCTCGCCCATCGCGGCGAAGAACCGGGCGCAGCTCTCGGCGGCGAGGTCGACCTCCTGCGGGGTGAACTTCTTCAGGCCGTGCTCCTGGGCCTGCTCGACGGTCTCGATCTGGGTCGCGATCCCGACGTGACAGGTGTCGAGCTGGCAGCCGCGGCAGATCGTGCAGCCGAGGCTGACCATCGCCAGCGTCCCGAACCCGACCCGGTTGGCGCCGAGGCAGTGGAGCTTGACGATGTCGTGGCCGGTCCGGTAGCCGCCGTCGGCCCAGATCTCGACCCGGTTGCGGATCCCGGCCTCCATCAGCGCCCGGTGGACCGCGCGGGTGCCGATGTCGGAGGGCAGCCCGACGTGGCGCAGCGCGTGCTGGCGGGCGGCGCCGGTCCCGCCCTCGAATCCGGACAGGGTGATGATGTCGGCGCCGGCCTTGGCGATCCCGAGTCCGATCGTGCCGATGTTCGGCACCACCGGGACCTTGACCGAGACCCGCACGTCGGGGTTGACGGTCTTCAGCTCGTCGATCAGCTCGGCCAGGTCCTCGATCGAGTAGAGGTCGTGGTTGTTGGAGGGCGAGATCAGGTCGGTGCCGGGCGCCGCGTTACGCGCGGCGGCGACCTTCTCGGAGACCTTCTTGCCGGGCAGGTGGCCGCCCTCGCCTGGCTTCGCGCCCTGCCCGATCTTGATCTCGGCGACGTAGGAGGAGTTGATCATCTCGGCCGAGACGCCGAACCGGCCTGAGGCGACCTGCTGGCCGCGCCACTTCCGGTACTGGCCGTACATGTCGCGGATCTCGCCGCCCTCGCCGTTGACGCAGAGGATGTTGATCGCCTTCGCCGCCTCGGCGTAGGCGCGGAAGGCCGGCTCCGACTGCGAGCCGAAGCTCATCGAGGAGATCACGACCGGGGAGTCGTGGTGGCCGATCCCGGCGTCGACGCCGGCCGGGTCGACCGGGTCGCGATCGCCCTTCAGCCCCATGATGTGGCGCATCGAGATCGGGTTCTTCGACTCGAGATCGCGGACCTTCTCCGAGTATTCCTGGTAGCTGCCCGACCCGTTGGCGGTCGCGATCGCCGCCTTGTAGACCTTCGGGTAGAAGCGGAACGTCTTCGCCGGTTTCGCGTCGTCGTCCTGGGAGAGGATCCGGGCGCGCTCGTTGGTGTCCTCGTCGAGGTCGGCGAACCCGGTGCCGCCGCCCTCCGAGGCGGCGAACGCCTCGGTCTGGAAGATCTCCGCCAGCTCCGGTTTGATCCCGATCGAGGAGAACTGGCGGGCGTAGCCGCGCACCTCGTGGATCCCGATCGTCGAGATCACTTTCTCGATCCCCTTGGTCAGCGCCGCGCAGAGGTTGCCGATGTCGGACTCGTAGTCCTCGACGCAGATCACCTCGACCATCGTGTACGGGCAGACGCCGTTCGCTCCGAGCCCGAGGGCGAGCATCACGTCGTGGACGTTTCGGATCGAGGCGGCGCGGAGGACGATCGAGCAGCGGCGGCGGAGGTTCTCCTCGCCTGGCTCGACCTTGAACTGCTTCAGCGCCTGGTCGATCGCCGAGGTCGCGAGGTGCGGGTCGAGGTAGCGGCGCTCGGCGTCGTAGACGGTGCGGTCAGTGAGGACCAGGAGCTCGGCCCCGTCGCGGACCTTCTTCACGGCCTCCTGCTTGACCCGCTCGATCGCGCCCTTCGTCGTCTCCGACTCGAGCAGCGAGATGTCGACCGCGCCGGCTCGCCCGCGGAACTCCTCCCAGAGGTCCTCGAGCAGGTAGGTGCGATGGTTGCGCGCAACCTCGCGGTAGGTCCGGTCCGAAAGCGGCGCCAAGTCGTGGTGGCCGCCGAGGATCACCGGCAGCGAGGTCTCGATCGTGCCCGTGTCCACGTCGGCCGCCGCGAGCGATGGACGGCGGCCGAACACGGCTCGGG
>DATAOP010000033.1:0-7996 GCA_036265675.1 Solirubrobacterales bacterium | reverse complement strand
TCTCCAGCGTCGAGGAGGGGCGCGGGCCGTCGTCCTTCGACACCTCGGTCCCGTCCTCGAGCTTGACCGGGACGATTTCGCGGTCGAAGAACCCGTCCTCCTGCGACCTCACCGCCAGTTCCTGCGAGCGCTGCGCGTACTTGTCCATGTCGGCGCGGCTCACCTCGTATTTTTCGGCGACGTTGACGGCGGTCAGGCCCATGTCTATGTAGGCGTTGGGCTGGCCGTTCTCGCCGATCAGGTTCGGGTTGCGATCGTCGACACCGGCAGGCTCGGTGCGCTCGTTGAACCTGCTCACCCACTCGACCCCGGCGGCGATGTAGACGTCGCCCTCGCCGGCCTTGATTGCGTTGCCCGCGTGGCGAATCGCGTCGAGGCTCGAGGAGCAGTAGCGGGACACGGTGACGCCGTTCACCTCCTGGGGCAGCTTCTCGGAGAGCAGCGAGATGATGCGGCCGATGTTGAAGGCCTGGAGGCCCTGCGGCATGCCGACCCCGCAGAAGACGTCCTCGACGAGGGCCGGGTCGACCTCGGGATTGCGCTCGAGCAGCTGGTCGACGACGTAGGCGCCGGTCTCCTCCGGGCGCAGCGAGGCGAGCGAGCCCTTGAAAGCACGGCCGATCGGCGTGCGGACGGTATCGACGATCACAGCATCGGGCATACGGCGTTCTCCTTGGCTTCCGGGGATGAAGAGGTGCGTGCGGAGCGTAGTTGACGACCCTCCGAAGCTGCTTCTCGACTAACTTTCCGCCCGTGGGGCTCGATGGGCTGCGCGCCTGGATAGGAGAGGTCGAGCGAAAGCTCAAACTCAGGACCAGAGTGATGCTGGCCCTGGCGGTGATCGCGATCGCGATCGCGGGCGCCGGCATCTACCTCGCGATCGACACCCGCGAAAAGGCGGTCAGCGAGGGCGACGTCAAGTCACTGCAGGAGAGCCTCGAACAGAAGATCGACACCGTCAGCGGCGGCGCCGAAGTCAGCGCGCTCAAATCGGAACTCGAAGCGCTCAAGACCAGGGTCGAAAAACTCGAATCCTCAGGCGCCAAGGGGTCCGCGGGCGAAAAAGAAAAATCCCCGCAAAGCGCGAAACCGTAGCGCTGCTTGTGCCGATCCGCACGATATAGGGCGTTCTCGTCCCCCGCCTCGGCTACAGTCGCCCGCAATCCACCTCGCGCACACCGCGAGCTTGCCGAGATCGGCAATGAAAGGAGGCCCCCAGATGCCCGAGGGCTACTGCGTCAAAGAGCGCAAGAAGGTCGAGATCAAGGATCCGAAACAGGTGACCATGAAAAACGGTCGTCCCGCGATCCAGGGTGTGTGCCCCGACTGCGGCACCAAAATCTTCAAGATCGGCAAACTCTAGGCGGGCTGGGCGGCGCTGTCGGGGGCGTCGCCAAGTCCAGAGCCGGCTGAACTCCGGCGCCGGGCGGGCCGTATTCCGGACTGCCGTGGAACTCGCTTCACCTAGATTCTGCCCGAGATGGCTTCCGGGGCTCTGACCAAGGAGCAGGACGTCCGCGAGGCCTATTCGGCTCACGGACCGGAGCTGTACGGGTTCGCGGTCCGCTCGCTGGGCGACGCCGGCCTCGCCGAAGAGGCTGTCCAGGAGACCTTCCTGCGGGCCTGGCGTGCGGGCGAGAGGTTCGACCCCCAGATCGGGTCGCTCCGGACTTGGCTGTTCGCGATCCTCCGCAACGTCGTCATCGACCTCGGCCGGGCCCGCGCGGCGCGGCCCGGGGTCGCCGAGGGAGGGATCGAGCCCTCGGTCGAGCCGCTCGGTGAGGTCCTCCTCTCCTGGCAGGTCGAGGAGGCGTTGCGCCGGATCGGCGAGGACCACCGGCGGGTGATCGTCGAGACCTTCTACCGTGGCCGTCCCTATGCCGAGATCGCCGAGGAACTCGGGGTACCGGAGGGCACGGTGAAGAGCCGCGTCTACTACGGCCTGAGGGCGCTCCGGGTAGCACTGGAGGAGACCGGATATGACGGCTGACCACAGCAGAGAATGGCGTGAGTCACTCGGCGCCTACGCGCTCGGTCACCTATCCGACGATGAGCGCGCCGGGCTCGAGGCCCACCTCGACGGCTGCCCCGAGTGCCGGGCGGAGCTCGAGTCGCTCAGCTCGGTCGCGCGGCTGCTGCCGCTGGCCGATCCGGAGCAGCTCGACACGCCGCCCTCGCTCCCGCGCGGACTCGGCGACCGGGTGATGGCCTCGATCGGCAGCGAGCGGCGGCGCTCGAGGCGGCGCCGGTTCCGCTTCGGCTTCGCGTTGAGTGGTGCGACCGCGGCGGTCGCCGCGGCGGCGATACTGGCGATCTTCGTGCTCTCGGGAGGCGGCGAGGAGGCCCCCTCCCAGCACGTCAGCTTCGCCTCCCTGCCGCCGAAGATGAAGATCGGAGCCTCGCTCGAACCGCAGCCGTTCGGGACCGAGGTGCGGGTCTACGTCAGCGGGGTGCGCTCCGGCGAACTCTGCCGCGTCTTCCTCGAAGCCAAGAACGGCACCGAATACTCGGCCGGCTCGTTCCGCTACCGCTGGGGCGACGAGTCGCAGGCCACCCTCAGCTCCGGCCTCGACCTGGCCCGTACCAGGGCGATCGGGATTCGGGTCGGGGACCGGACCTTCCGCGAATCGGTCGAAGGCGGGATCGAGCAGAGCTGAGGCGATCAGGACCGCGACGAGCCACGCCGGAACGATCCTATGCGGACTAAGTGACGGATTTCACGTAGCGTTTGCGGCCTGGGCTTGAATCTCCAGGTCTAGGGTTGGGCGCGGACGCGGCCCGTCCGCGGCAAACTGCCGATAGAAGCCACTTGTCAAATCGTCCGAAAGAGCAGGAGGTCCCGCAGAAGCCCCTCGAGCTGATCCTCGCCCGCAACCTGATGTCGGCGCTCTCGACGCCGGCCTTCTTGGTCGACGAGGGCGGGCTGCTCGTCTTCTACAACGAGGCAGCCGGGACGCTGCTCGGAAAGCGCTTCGAGGAGCTCGGCGTGGTCGGTCCCGAAGAGTGGGGGTCGATGTTCGGCCCGTTCGACGCCGACGGCAACCCGGTCCCCTACGACGAGCTGCCCCTGGTCGTCGCGGTGCGGAACGACCGCCCCGCGCACGCGACGTTCGAGATCCGCTCGACCGACGGCCACCTCCACAACGTCGAAGCCTCGGCCTTCCCGATCCTGACCCCGCACGGGACGCACGGGGCGATAGCCGTCTTCTGGCCGACCTCGTCGAACGGGTCCGGGGCCTGAGATGAGGCTCAGGCTCTGGGGCACGCGAGGCTCGATCCCGTCCCCGGGGCCCGACACGATCCTCTACGGCGGCAACACCTCCTGCGTCGGCGTCACCCTTTCGGACGGATCGCTGCTGGCCCTGGATGCGGGCACCGGGATCCGCAACCTCGGCCTCGCCCTCGCCGCGGAGCCGGCCCGCCTCCACATCCTTCTCACCCATCTCCACCTCGACCACATCCAGGGCCTCGTCTTCTTCGCGCCCGCGTTCCAACCGCAGACCGAGATCGTGATCTGGGGGCCGGCCTCGCCAGAGGCCTCGCTGCGCGAGCGGATCGCCCGCTACATCTCCGCCCCCCTCTCCCCGGTCGAGGTCAAGGAGCTGCCGTGCGACGTCTCCTTCCGGCACTGCCCCGAGATCGACTGGGAGATCGGCCCGGCGCGGATCCGAGCCGCCTCGGTCGCACATCGCGGCCCGACCCTCGGCTACCGGATCGACGACGGCGATCAGTCGCTCGCCTACATTCCCGACCACGAGCCGGCGCTCGGCGCCGACCTCGACTCACTCGAGGAGGAATGGATCTCCGGCTTCTCGCTTGCCCGCGGCGCCTCGATGCTGATCCACGACGGCCAGTACGCGGACGCCGAGTACCCGAACCACGTCGGCTGGGGTCACTCCGCGCTCTCCCATGCTCTCTCGTTCGCCGACCGCTCCGGCGCCGATCGCACGATCCTCTTTCACCACGACCCGGGCCACTCCGACGAAAGGCTCGACCTGCTCGGCGAGGAAGCGCGCGAGATCTGGAGCCGGCGCGGCCGCGACCCGGCGAAGATCGAGCTCGGCGTCGAGGGAGCCGAGTACGAGATCGCGCCGCGGACCGGGGCGGCCGAGGCCGTGCCAAAAACCGCCATCCCTAGTCGCTGAGCCTGCTCCTCTCCCAGACTGGGAGCACGTACCAGAGTCCGATGAACATCGCCGCGGCGAGGACGCCGGCGACGACGGTCAGCACGGTCCCGTAGAGGAAGTTCGTGATCAGGACGATCGCGCCGGTCATCGCCAGCGCCAGGAAGCCGAGGCCGATGATGGCAAGCCGGTTCGAGAGCCTGACCAGCTCCTTCTTGCGCTGAAGCCGGAACGTCAGCCGGTGATAGGCGGTGGGAGCGATCAGGAGGGCAGCAGAGATTGCCGTGGCGAGCAGGATCACGAAGTAGATCGATTCCTGAAACGACGTGATCTCGTCGAAGCGTTTCTGGAACGGGACCGCGAGCAGGAAGGCGAACAGCACCTGGACCCCGGGCAGCGCGACCCGCAGCTCCTGCAGGAGCTCGGCGAGGTTGCGGTCGAGTCGTTCGGCCTCGGTCTCATCCCTGCCCGAGGGGCGATCGCTTCTCCGCTCCGCGCTCACGCGGACCACGATAGATCAGGCTCGCCATAGGATCAGGGCGGATGCGACGCGTCGGAACGATCCTGGGAAGCCACGCGATCGGCCGCGCGGGCGCCGAGGTCATCGCCGTCAGCGAGGACAGCGCCGATGCCGTCGTCCAGCGCCACGGCGGCGACCGCTACACCCCTCCCCACCTGATCGACCACGAGGCCAACCTCCGGCGGCTCGCCGAGGCGGGCTGCGACAGGGTGCTCGCGGTCGGGTCGGTCGGGTCGCTGCGCCCGGAGATCGCCGTCGGCAGCTTCGTCTGCCCCGACGATTTCATCGCCCTCCAGCTCTCGGTGACGACGTTCGACGACGCGCGCGGCCACATCGCTCCGGGCTTCGACCCGCGCTGGCGGGGCGAAGTCCTCGACGGCTGGGAGTCGAGCGGGGCGGGCGCGATCCAGGACGGCGGCGTCTACTGGCACACCACCGGCCCCCGCTTCGAGACTCCGGCCGAGATCCGGCTGATGGCGGCCCACGCCCATCTCGTCGGGATGACCCTCGCCGCCGAGTGCGTGGTCGCGGCCGAGCTCGGCCTCGCCTACGCCGCCGTCTGCGTCGTCGACAACATGGCGAACGGGATCGAGGCCGAGCCGATCGCGACCGAGGAGCTCGAGGCCCACCGCGAGCGCAATGCGGCCGCGCTCCGCGACGCCCTCCAGCGACTGCTCCCGGAGCTGGAGCAATGAGCGCGGAGTGAGTGCATGAGCGCGCTGACGGTGACCGGCGCCCGGCTCGACGGGGCGACGGTCGCGATCCGCTGCAGCGAGGGGGTTATCGAGGCGCTGGGCCCCGATGTGGTGCCGGAGGACGGCGACGAGACGATCGACGCCGGCGGCGCGCCGCTGATCCCCGCCTTCGCCAACGGGCACACACACGCGGCGATGACTCTCTTCCGCGGCTACGGCGGCGACCTTCCGCTGATGCGCTGGCTCCAGGAGAAGGTCTGGCCAGTGGAGGCGCGGCTCGATGCAGAGGACGTCTACTGGGGGGCGCGGCTCGCTTGTCTGGAGATGATCCGGACCGGCACCGCCCGCTTCTGGGACATGTACTGGCAGCCGGCGGCGACGGCCCGGGCCGTCGCCGACAGCGGCCTCGGGGCGACGATCGGGGGGCCGATCTTCGACGCCGACGGGCAGACCGAGTCGATGAAGGCGACCGCGCTCGCGGCGCTCGAGGAGCTCGAGCCCTTCGAGCCCGTGGTCGGGCGCGCCCTGGCGCCGCACTCGATCTACACCGTCAGCGAAGACCTGCTGCGGTGGACCGGAGAGGTCGCGGCCGACCGGGGGATCCCCGTCCACATCCACCTCTCGGAGACCGAGAGCGAGGTCGAGGACTGCCTCGCAACCCACGGCGAACGGCCCGCCCAGTACCTCGACCGGCTCGGCCTCCTCGGCGAGCGGACGATGCTCGCCCACGGCGTCTGGCTCGACCAAGGCGAGCTCGAGCTGATCGCCGAGCGCGGCGCGACCATCGTCACCAACCCGGTCGCGAACCTGAAGCTGGCCTCCGGCGGGCCCTTCCCCTACCCGGCCGCGCGCGATGCGGGAGTCGCGGTCGCGCTGGGGACCGACGGCGCCGGCTCGAACGACTCCCTTGACCTGTTCAGCGACCTCAAGACCTTCGCCCTGATGCAGCGCCACGCGGCCGGCGACCCGACCGTGCTCCCCGCCCCCGAGGCGCTCGAGATCGCGACCGGGGCCCGTGCCCCGATTCTCGGCGCCGGCGAGCCGCTCACGGTCGGCGCCCCCGCCGACTTCCTGCTGCTGCGCGGCGATGCCTACGAGATCGGGCTCGGCGACCTCGCCTCGGACATCGTCTACGCGGCGAGCGGCTCGGTGGTCGACACGACCGTGGTCGCCGGCCGGGTGCTGATGAGAGGCGGCCACGTCGGCGGGGCCGAGGAGACGATCGCGAGGGCCTCCGAGCGGGCGGCGCGGCTCGGGATCGGCTGAGAAAGACGTGGATTCGGGCGGCGGGCGGGGTATAGGCTCAGGCGGCCGTTGTCGACTGAAGAGGTCACGGACGCAGGGCCCGCCGCCGACGCCTCGGCAGTGCGGTACGAGAACGCGAGCAAGCGTTACCCGGGCTCGGACACGCTCGCGGTCGACGACCTCTCGCTGACCGTCCCCGCGGGCGAGATCTGCGTCCTGGTCGGCCCCTCTGGCTGCGGCAAGACGACAGCGATGCGCCTCGTCAACCGCACCGTCGAGCTGACCAGCGGCGACGTCCTGGTCGGCGAGCGGTCCGTGCGTGACATCGAGCCGGCACGGCTCCGGCGCGAGATCGGCTACGTGATCCAGGAGGTCGGCCTCTTCCCGCACCGGACGATCGCCCAGAACATCGGCACGGTGCCTCAGCTCGTCGGCTGGGACAAGCGGCGGGTCGCCGCGCGCATCACCGAGCTGCTCGAGCTGATCGGGCTCGACCCCGCCCTCGGCGACCGCTATCCGGGGCAGCTCTCGGGCGGCCAGCAGCAGCGGGTCGGGGTCGCGCGGGCGCTCGCCGCCGACCCCCTGGTGATGCTGATGGACGAGCCGTTCGGGGCGATCGACCCGATCAACCGCGAGCGTCTCCAGAACGAGTTCCTCCGCCTCCAGGCCGAGGTCAAGAAGACGGTCCTCTTCGTCACCCACGACATCGACGAGGCGATCAAGATGGGCGACCGGATCGCGATCATGCGGGTCGGCGGCCGCGTGGCCCAGTTCGCGACACCGGCCGAGCTTTTGATGTCGCCGGCGGACGAGTTCGTCGAGGACTTCGTCGGCGCCGATCGGGCGCTGAAGCGGCTGGCGCTGATGAGGGTCTCCGACATCGACCTCTGGGAGGCGCCGCTCGCCTACGTCGGCCAGCCGACCGCCGAGGTGAGGGCCAAGCTCGCCGACGCCGAAATCCCCTACCCGCTGCTCGTCGACGAGGAGCGGCGGCCGATCGGGTGGCTCACGCAGCGCGACCTTGAATCCGAGTACGTCCCGGCGCGCCCGGACACGCCGCTCGGGCCGCTGCTCGAAGGCGACGACATCATGCGAGACGCCCTCGCCGACCTGCTCCAGGGGCAGTCCCAGTACGCGGCGGTGATCGACTCCCGCGGCAGGATCGCCGGCGTCCTCTCGATCGAGATCATCTCGGAGTTCCTCGGCTCGCCGGCGGCCGAGGTGGACGAGCACAGTGCGACCGAGAGGCCGATGAGCGCGGAGGGAGCGAGGGAGATTTCCGGGGATGGTGAGCGCGAGTGAGCGAAGCGCGAAAGGTGATGAGCGCGGAGGGAGCGAGGGAGATTTCCGGGGATGGTGAGCGCGAGTGAGCGAAGCGCGAAAGGTATTTTGGTGAGAGGGGAGGCGCTGCT